>CAJBDJ010000035.1 GCA_903951825.1 uncultured Pseudomonadota bacterium | reverse complement strand
GCCGGCATTGCCCTCCAGATAGTCGTCACCGGCGCCGCCGTCGAGGAGGTCGTCGCCGGCATTGCCGCGCAGGTCGTCGTCACCGTCGCCCCCGAACATGCGGTCAGTGCCATCGCCGCCGCGCATCTGGTCGTTACCGCCAGCACCAAAAAGTGTGTCATCACCAGCTTGCCCCTGAAATGACTCTCCAGCGGAAGTGCCAAAGCGAAAGTCGGCGACATTGGTTGTGGCGGCAATATATTGCCCGCCAATGGCCGCGCGGATATTCGTCCATTCGCCATCAGCCTCGGCTTGTGAAATCCATTGCGCCAATGTCACCAGCCCGCTCGTCCAACCCGCGGAAGCCAGCCCCGATCCAGAGTGGCCGAGCAGCTCCGCCCGATCAATAAACGCATTCAGCTTGTCCGTGCCATAGAGTGTGTTCAGCCGCCCATCCAGCCCCGAGAAATCCAGCGTGATCCCGTTGGCGTCGATGTTCAGGCTGATCTCGTCGAGGTAGGGCTTGAGGCGGGTTTGCAGCACCAGCCCGTCATAGACCGATTGCTTGAGTTGGGCGTAGCTTTGTTCGAGGAGGTCGATCTGCGCGGCGCTGAGCGGCACATAGATGGGCAGAACGGCGGGGATCAGACCGCCTATGGCACCGCCTCCGGCACCGCCTCCGGCGCCGCCGCTCCCGGCTCCCTGCCCGGCGCTGAACGTTGCAATGGCGGTGCTGATCTGTTGCAGGTTGCCACTCCCGCTCTGCACGGCGCTAGTGTTGAAATTCACGAAAGCCAGGCCGTTGAAGCGTTCGAGGACATTGATCAGGTGAACGGCGCGATACCACGCGGCCGGTGGGACTTCCGGTTCAGTCAGCGTGCCCTCGCCGGGCGTCGGAGTCACCATGCCGCCTCCCGAACCACCGCCTCCCGAACCGCCGCCCGGCGAAAAGCCCCCGCCCGTCAGCGCGCTGGGGGTGCCATACATACCGGCAAGTGAAGCAATACTCACCCCAGGCGGTTGATAAATGATCGCGTAGCTGCCGCTCACGCTATGGCTCAGTCCGCCTCCTTCGAGGGTGGTTTCATAGTCATGCACGCCGGCGCTATTCACAAAATTGGCACTCGCCGACCAGCTTTCCAGCAGATGATCAACTTGCGTCATCAACGCGCTGCGGGTCACCGTGCCTTGATCGACCAGGCCACGCAGTTCGTCGGCCAGCCCACTGCTGATCGTCGCCGCCTCACGCAAATCCCTGACTGCCCCGGCACCGTGGAGGTCGGGGAGGGATTGGGTGGTGGGGGTCAGCGGGAGGGGGGTGAATTCGCGGTAGAAGGGGTTTTGGGTGAGGTCGAGGTTGCCGCTGCTGCCGGTGGTGAATTCGCCGAGGGTGCCGGTTTGGCCGTTGCTGCGGGTGTAGGTGCCGGCGGCGCTTTGGACGTTGCCGCCGGTGAGGGGAATGTTGGTGGCGGTGCTGGCGAGGGCGATGCTGGCGATGCCGGCGGCGCTCAGGGTTTGCAGTTCGTCGGCCTGGCTGAGGCCGTCCTGGTTGAGGTCGCGCCACAGGCGCAGGGCGTTGAA
Organism: uncultured Pseudomonadota bacterium; assembly: GCA_903951825.1. GTDB lineage: Bacteria > Pseudomonadota > Gammaproteobacteria > Burkholderiales > Rhodocyclaceae > Azonexus. The sequence continues at coordinate 92,092 of CAJBDJ010000035.1, read as the reverse complement.
TTGGCTGTCGAGGGCGCTGAACTGGCCGTCGCCGTTGCTGTCGAGATCGGCCAGCGCGGCAAAGCCGTTGGCGGCTTTTTGTCCGTTGGCGAGGACGGTGTCGACGCCAAACAACTCGCCGCCGTTATCGATGCTGCCATTGCCGTTTTTGTCGAGGGCGAGAAAGGCGTCATCGCCGGCGAGCCAGCCGGTGCCGCTGCGCGTGCCGTCGCCGTCGTGATCGAAGAGGATGGGGTTGCTGCCGGTGATGCCGACGGTTTCGAGGCCGTCACCGTCGAGATCGAGGGCGAGGGGGTCGACTTGGGGACGCCAGCCGCGGGAGCGGAGGAAGAAGTCGTTGAGCGCCGGGTTTTCTGCGCCATGGGCGGAGGGTATGAAAAAATCGAGTATCAGCTCAAGAGGATTGACATCAAGCAGGCCACCTAAATCGCGTAAAAAGTCGGCGATTTGTTTATCTAATCCATCGAGATCAAGCCATGGAAGCAAGGGATCAATAAGATTATCTTTAACACCAGTGTGAATTGAAAGAAGCGTTGCTGCTGCAGAAAGTCCTGCAAGACCAATAGCCAATCCAATTCCCAACGGGCCGGTAACTGCACTACCAACTAAGGCTGAAGTCAAGGCAGCAACATCTCCCGCGACTGCGCTCGCGGTTCCTACGGTAATGCCCTTTCCGTTGTATTCGTTGGACATCTGGTGGAGATTGTTCATCAAACTGCTAAGAGATAATAGGCTTCCTAGATAAGGAACCTCTTTGCCAACAGCCTCAATTAATGTTAATGCAGTTTTTGCTGCACTAATACCAGAACCCAAAGCTTCATTCGCTGTATTTGGATTGTTAAAGTTAGATAACCCGGCCGCAGCATCTGCGGGTATCAAATGCAAATTAACCAACGTCTGTGCAGCCTTGGCTGCGTTGTCATAACTCCCCATTTAGCACCTCTCCTTAATTAATTTGTAGGCTGAATATAAAAAAACCAGAAAACCAATAAAAAACATAGCAGCATCCAGATTTAAGGCTGAAATCAACCTCGAAAGAACATCGCTCTCATTAAGATAGCTTTTTCCTTCAACAGAAAAATCCACGACTATACCGTCTCGAATACAAACCTTGCCAATTTTTCCAATGTGCTGACGCCAACCTTTATAGCCACAGTCGCTAGCACTACACAAGTAAATCGATTCACCATGGTTTCCAACGATTGAAATCTTTGTTGATCGTGAAGTTCCTTTCCCTAAATTAATCACTCCTTGCGCAACCACGCAACCAGATGCGCTTTTTAATGAGGCGTATTTATTGATATCCGTATAAAGGAGTATTCCAGAAACCAACATAATGGTAATACCATGATAAATACCCGCTCTCGGGGAAAACCAGCGTTTCCTGGCAGGTTTCACCACTTCTCCACTTTCCTTCTCCTCGCTCATCCCACCCTCCTCCATTCCAAATCATTCGCCGCCTCACGCAAATCCCTGACTGCCCCGGCGCCGTGGAGGTCGGGGAGGGATTGGGTGGGGGGGGTCAGCGGGAGGGGGGTGAATTCGCCGAGGGTGCCGGTTTGGCCGTTGCTGCGGGTGTAGGTGCCGGCGGCGCTCAGGGTTTGCAGTTCGTCGGCCTGGCTGAGGCCGTCCTGGTGGAATGCACTCATTTTTTTTCTCCTGAAAGTGAATCCGCTGTGTCATTCATCTTAAATGCTTCATTGAAAGCAGGGCGGCCATAGCGCTGGATTAAGCGAAAAGTGAGGTAGCCCCCTACAAGAAGCCCAAACCAAAACGAATATGGCAACGACGTGAAGCCTTCCTTTTTTTTAGCGTAGGAATGCCGGTAAGGAATCCGCCCGTCGATTTCGAACTGGATGATCCATTCGCCCCAGAACCATATCCGGGCTGGTTTGCCAACATAGCTTTGCCAGTCCTTCGTTTCGTCAGGCCCGGCCAGACAACGCACCCCCAACGTACTGCATTCCTTGAAAACGTCACCGGTGGCCGTCCGAAGACCAACCGGTTCATTGCTATATCTCCCATCACGCCGACTAGGATGGCGGATAAGAATCCCCTCAACTACGGGTAATTGTGATAACTCAGGAAAAGTGCCGGGGGGAAAATAGGGAATGGAATAAAAGAGATGGAGAATCAACGCTAGCCCCAGCATCGCATAGCTGATTTTTATATCAAAAGACCGCTCCCGATCTCTTTCCCGACGCATGGGCATTACCCAAAAAAATAGCGCCAAAAAATGTAGAATTCGCATCATTTTTGACAACTCGCGCCCCTTTAATATTAACCAATAGTCAATGTTTTGCAATGGAAAAAATTCACCTTACGACAGTGATTTATATCCACCCAACCCAAGAGAAACTGGCAAGAAAAAATCACCAAACGATCCAATAGAGCTCATTTATATATCCTTAAAATTAGCAAGAACGACTGAGCAATCAAGGCTCCAGTCAAAAAAATATATTTTGACGAAAAAAATGCCAAAACCAACAACAAAAAACAATTTGATTTACTAAAAATTAGATTAATATTCGACTGAATATAAGCAACAGGAAAACCATTCGAAACGGGCTGCGAGAATATCTTTCTCTCTATCAAGTTACAAATATAGGCATAGCCTGCAATAATTAAGCCACTCACAATAAAAATAATTTTTGCATGGTCGGGCCATAATTTAAATATAGGCACAAAAATTCCAACGCAAAATCCCCCGATCAACCAATAACCATCTCTGGGAAAAGCAAGCAAAACTTTTCTGCAAAATAACATTAATGGGGACAAGCTATCCTCACCTTCAAAATCTTTGGCTGACCGCACTTCTTCACTTTCCTTCCCCTCGCTCATCCCGCCCTCCTCCAAACCCAATCATTCGCCGCCTCACGCAAATCCCGCACTGCCCCGTCACCGTGAAGATCGGAGAGGGATTGGCTGGCCGGGGTCAGCGGCAGGGGGGTGAATTCGCGGTAGAAGGGGTTTTGGGTGAGATCGAGGTTGCCACTGCTGATCCGGCTTGAGCTGTCATCAGCCTTGATCGGGGGCAGAGATCGCCCTTCCGTCGCTTTCAGCGGCGGTGGTTTGCGTTGCTGATTTTTGGCCAAAAGCCAGGTCGCCGGCTCGGGCATCGGGCGGCTGGCAGGGCGCTTTATGGCTGCGGCCAGGGTGTCGAGCTGAGCCTGGATGTCCTGAGCACCCTCAGTGGGAGATGAAGGGGAATGCATGGTGTTCTCCTGATTTTGGGGGTGCCGGACGATGCTGGAGATGCAGATCGCAAGGGGGTGGCTTTTGGGGGGGCGATTTTTTGATCGGCGGATTGTCCGGAGATTGATATGGCGGGTCAATAGACGCGGGCGGGCGCGATTGATGATGACGTCAATCAATCCGCCGGGGCGTCGAGATGCCTTTGCGCCAGATTGTGTTCTCCGCACTCTTTTGAGGTCGCATTCTTTCGTAGTCCGCCTACTGGATGTGGTTGAGCTTCGCCCAAAAATTAGTCTGCCAAGGGTGACCCAAATTCAGTCTCAGGATCATCAGAGACACAGAAACGGCGCAACGCACAGAAGCTCATTACGCTGGGCGTGCAAGCGATAGGCTTCTAAAAATCGAGACTTTTTGGGATGATGACTTGCGTACCCGCGTCCCCGGATTGACGCCGTTATCACGTTTATGATGTTCGAGTTCGGAAACCCTGGCCTCCTCACGCCTCACTCACAGAAATACTGCCACCCATGCGCCTGCCTCGATTCCTTGATCTTCCGGCAATCACCGTCATTATTCCGCTGCTCACCTGCGGCTTGCTCTTGTCGGGATTCACTGGCACCGGCGGGAGGGCTTTTCTTGGCCTGGTCGGTGTGATGCTGATTGGCTCGGTGCTGGTAGCCGTCTATCACGCCGAGATCATTGCCCATCGCATCGGCGAGCCGTTCGGTACTTTGGTGCTGGCGCTGGCGGTGACGGTCATTGAAGTTTCGCTGATCATCTCGCTGATCCTCTCGGGGGGTAACGAAGCTCGCAGTCTGGCGCGCGATACGGTTTTTGCGACGGTCATGATCATTTGCAACGGGGTAGTCGGCCTCTGCTTGCTGGCCGGCAGCATTCGCCACCGGATCGTTATTTTTCGCGCCGAAGGCAGCAGTTCGGCGCTTTCCGTGCTGGCGGCGCTGACCACCTTGACCCTGATTCTGCCCGTATTTACGACAACGACCGCCGGCCCGACGTACTCATCGTCACAACTGGCCTTCGCCAGCCTGATGTCGCTGATTCTTTATCTGGTCTTTGTTTTTGTGCAAACCGTGCGCCACAAAGACCAATTCCTTCAGCTTGACATCACCGGCAATCAAGCGGGGACGGAGCACGCCAGCAAGCCGATGCCGGTCACGGCCTGGGCCAGTTTTGCTCTGCTCGTGATCGCTCTGGTGGGGGTTGTTGGCCTCGCCAAGCAACTCTCTCCGGCAATCAGGAGCGGTGTCGAGGCAATTTCGGCGCCTCTATCAGTGATCGGCATCGCCATTGCCCTGCTGGTTCTCCTGCCGGAAACCCTCGCCGCCTTGCGCGCCGCGCGCCGTAACCAGATGCAGACCAGCCTCAATCTGGCGCTCGGTTCGGCGCTGGCCACCATCGGCTTGACCATCCCGGCGGTCGGCGCGGTGGCAATCTACATGGGAATAACGCTCGATCTCGGGCTGCCGGCCAAGGAAATCGTCTTGCTTGCCCTGACGTTGATCGTCAGCGCGATTACCGTGATCGGCGGGCAGGCGACGATCATGCAAGGCACGGTTCACCTCGTGCTGTTCGCCGCCTTCCTCTTTCTTGCCATCGTTCCCTGAAAACAAAAGCGGCCAAGTGGCCGCCGCGCGCCGGCAATTCGTGCGCGTTTATTCGTCGATAACCGCCGTGGTGTAGATTTCCTGAACGTCGTCGAGGTTTTCCAGCGCGTCGAGCAGTTTTTGCATTTTGACGCCCTCGTCGCCAGCAAAGACGTTTTCGGCTTCCGGCTTCATCGTTACTTCGCCAAATTCGGGCTTGAAACCGGCGGCTTCGAGCGCATCCTTGACCGCCACAAAGTCGTTGGGCGGTGTCAGCACCTCGATCGAGCCATCATCATTGGTTGCCACGTCGTCAGCGCCGGCCTCGATGGCCGCATCCATCAGGGCGCCTTCGTCAGTGCCCGGGGCAAATATCAACTGGCCGCAGTGCTTGAACTGGAAGGCGACGCAGCCATCCGAACCCATGTTGCCGCCAAATTTCGAGAAGGCATGACGAACTTCAGCGACCGTCCGCACTTTGTTGTCGGTCAGGCAATCAACCATGATCGCCGCCCCGCCAATGCCGTAGCCTTCGTAGCGAATTTCGACGTAATCGACGCCCTCAAGCTCGCCGGTGCCTTTTTTGATTGCCGTGTCGATCTTGTCTTTGGGCATGTTGACGCCCTTGGCCTTGTCGACGGCAACGCGCAGGCGCGGGTTGAAATTGATGTCGCCGCCACCCATTTTTGCGGCGACGGTGATTTCCTTGGCAATTTTGGAGAAGGCAGCGCCCCGCTTCTCATCTTGGCGCCCCTTGCGGTGCTGGATATTTGCCCACTTGGAATGACCCGCCATAATTTCCTGCTTTCTTTTAATTTTCAATGTGTTGTGTGATGTTGTAGTCAGCTAAAAAGCTTGGAAACACTTTTGCGACACACAACATTTCTGGATAAACATCATTATCGCAAAAAACACACCACACTGAACCACAGTCAAAGATGGTTAGTGCATCATCCTTATGTAAATTTTTTGGCTGCCGGGTTTGTGATTTCTCCTGACTGGCAACCAAAGGCTTTTCCGGGTTTTTCTTGCAGCTCCTTCACGTCGACGAGGGCGCTGTCGCATTGTGGCTTTTTACATGCTGCGCCGGTACTGGCCGCCGACTTCATAGAGCGCCGTGCTGATCTGGCCGAGCGAGCAGGATTTCACCGCCTCGACCAACACGCCAAAGACGTTGCCATCTTCGATGACTGTTTGCTTGAGCTTTTCCAGCATGGCGCTGGCGGTGGATGCGTTTCTCGCCCGGAAGTTGCGCAAGCGGGTGATTTGCGACTGCTTTTCTTCATCGGTCGAGCGCGCCAGTTCTATTTCCTGCTGCGCCATGCCGTGCGGATTGAGGAAGGTGTTGACGCCGATAATCGGGTAGGAACCGTCGTGCTTCATGTGTTCGTAATGCATTGACTCTTCCTGGATTTTGCCGCGCTGGTAGCCGGTTTCCATGGCGCCGAGGACGCCGCCGCGGCTGGCGATGGCTTCGAATTCCTTGAGCACGGCCTCTTCGACGAGGTCGGTCAGTTCGTCGATGACAAAGGCACCTTGATTCGGGTTCTCGTTTTTGGCGACGCCCCACTCGCGGTTGATGATCAGCTGAATGGCCATTGCCCGGCGTACCGATTCTTCGGTCGGCGTCGTGATCGCTTCGTCGTAGGCGTTGGTATGCAGGCTGTTGCAGTTGTCGTAAATGGCGATCAAGGCCTGGAGCGTGGTGCGGATATCGTTGAAATCCATCTCCTGGGCGTGCAGTGAGCGCCCACTGGTCTGGATGTGGTACTTGAGTTTCTGGCTGCGTTCGTTGGCGCCGTACTTGTGCTTCATCGCCAGCGCCCAGATGCGGCGGGCGACGCGGCCGATGACCGAGTATTCCGGGTCCATGCCGTTGCTGAAGAAAAAGCTCAGGTTGGGCGCAAAGTCGTCGATGTGCATGCCGCGTGCCAGATAGCTTTCGACATAGGTAAAGCCGTTGGACAGCGTGAAGGCGAGCTGGCTGATCGGGTTGGCGCCGGCTTCGGCGATGTGGTAGCCGGAGATCGATACCGAGTAAAAGTTTTGTATCTGGTGATGGACGAAATACTCCTGAATGTCGCCCATCATTTTCAGGGCGAATTCGGTCGAGAAGATGCAGGTGTTTTGTCCCTGGTCTTCTTTGAGAATGTCGGCCTGGACGGTGCCGCGCACGGTTTTCAGAACCCATTCGCGGATTTTTCCGGCTTCGTCGTCGGTCGGCTGACGGCCGTTGTCGGTCTCGAACCTGGCGATTTGCTGGTCGATGGCGGTATTGAAATAGCAGGCGAGGATGATCGGTGCCGGGCCGTTGATCGTCATCGACACCGAGGTCGTCGGGCAGACGAGATCGAAGCCGTCGTAGAGCACCTTCATGTCATCGAGGGTGGCAATCGAGACGCCGGAATTGCCGATTTTGCCGTAGATGTCGGGGCGCTCATCGGGGTCGCAACCGTACAGCGTCACCGAGTCAAAGGCGGTGGACAGGCGATGCGCCGGCATCCCTTCGGAAACCCGCTTGAAGCGGCGGTTGGTGCGGAAGGCGTCGCCTTCGCCGGCGAACATGCGCGTCGGGTCTTCGCCCTCGCGCTTGAAGGCAAAAACGCCGGCCGTGAAAGGAAAAGAGCCGGGGACGTTCTCGCGCATCAAAAAACGCAGGATTTCGCCGTCGTCATCGTAGCGAGGCAGGATCACCTTGCGGATTTTGGTGCCGGACAGCGATTCGCTGGTCAGCCGGGTGCGAATTTCCTTGTCGCGAATTTTGACCACGTACTCGTCGCCCGCGTAGGCGCGAACGGTGTCCGGCCACATATCGAGCAATTTTTTGGCGCGAATGTCCTGTTCGGCGTCTTTGGCGGCGAGGAGTGCGGGGAACTCGGCGGTCGACTTGCCGCCCGCCTTGAAAATCTCCGCCGCAATACGCAGCGACTGTCGCTCGCGGGCGATCCACACCTGCTCATCGGTATGCGCGTGGTAGCCGCGCACGGCCTCGGCAATTTCGGCCAGATAACGCACGCGCTGCGGCGGGACGATGGCGCGCTGGCTCGACGATTGCCTGACGCTGACGCGCGGCAACTTGCCGGCCGCCAGAGACAAGCCCTTGGCGGCCAGCGCCGGCAGCAGCGCCTGATAAAGGGCAGTGACGCCGTCGTCGTTGAAGCGCGCAGCCTGCGTGCCAAATACCGGCATGTCTTCGGTCGCCACCGTGAACGCCTCGCGGTTGCGCTGGTATTGCTTGCGCACGTCGCGCAGCGCGTCTTCAGCGCCTTTGCGGTCGAATTTGTTGATCGCCACAAAATCGGCGAAGTCGAGCATGTCGATTTTTTCAAGTTGCGAGGCAGCGCCGAACTCCGGCGTCATGACATAAAGCGAGAGATCGACAAACGGCACGATGGCGGCGTTGCCCTGGCCGATGCCGGAGGTTTCGACGATCACCAGATCAAACCCAGCCAGTTTGCAGGCGGCGATGACTTCAGGCAGGGCGACGGAAATTTCGCTGCCGGTATCGCGTGTGGCCAGCGAGCGCATGAAGATATTCGGATGCTCGATGGCGTTCATGCGGATGCGGTCGCCGAGCAAGGCGCCGCCGGTGCGTTTGCGCGAGGGATCGATGGAAATCAGGGCGATTTTTACCGTATCGCCCTGATCAAGACGGAAGCGGCGCACCAGTTCGTCGGTCAACGAGGATTTGCCGGCGCCGCCGGTACCGGTAATCCCGAGTACCGGCGTTGGCAGCGCCGCCGCCGCACTGCGCAGCGCGGCGCCGAGTTGCCCCGCCGCGCCGTTTTCGAGCAGCGTGATGAGGCGTGCCAACAAGCGCTTGTCGCCCCCCTTCAGCGCGGCCAGAACGTGCTCGACGCCGGCCACCCCTTCCTCGGCCGGGTCGAAGTCGGATTTCTCGACCACCTCGTTGATCATTCCCTGCAAGCCCATGCGCACGCCGTCCTCCGGCGCGTAAATGCGGGTCACGCCGTAGGCGTGCAGCTCCCTGATTTCGGCCGGCACGATGACGCCGCCACCGCCGCCGAAAACCTTGATATTGGCGCCGCCATTGGCCTTGAGCAGGTCAATCATGTATTTGAAATACTCGACATGGCCGCCCTGGTAAGAGGTGATGCAGATGCCCTGCACGTCTTCCTGCAAGGCGGCGTTGACCACCTCCTGCACCGAGCGGTTGTGGCCGAGATGAATCACCTCGGCGCCGGTTGATTGCAAAATCCGGCGCATGATGTTGATCGAGGCGTCGTGGCCGTCGAAAAGGGAGGCGGCGGTGACGAAACGCACCTTGTTTTTCGGCTTGTACGGGGAAAGTTTCTGGGCAACGGAAATATCGGTCATGACGCCAGCCTCATCGAAAACGGGGAATGGCCTTTATCTTAGGCCGCCGGAGAGCGCTTGCCATTGTCGCGAATGACGACGATCATGCAAGTTCTGCCAAGATGATCGCCGCTTGCGGCCAGACGAGAACAGGAGCCTGAAAATCCCCCGCGATTCCCCGAACAAGCGCCACAAGACCTCAGCCACCGTCGCCATGGGCTTTGTCACCGGGATGCTGGCCGGGATCGCCGGTCGCGGCATCGACCCGACGGCCTTGTTGAAGGCCACCGGGATTGACATTGCAGACGCCGCCAGCCGCATTCCGGTCGAGCATTACGCCGCGCTTTACAACCGCCTGACCGACGAACTCGATGACGAAGGCTTTGGTTTGTTCTCGCAGCCGCTGCGTACCGGCAGCTTCGAATTCATGTGCCGTGGCTGCTTGAGCGCCGCTCACCTGGCCGAGGCGCTGACCCGTGCGGCACGCTTTCTGCGGGTCGTCCTGCCCGATCTGGCGGTCAGCGTCCGCCGCGTGCATGGCCACGCCGAACTGGTGATCACCGAAACGCGCAAGCGGGTCTGCTCGCCGGCCTTGGCGGCTGACGGCGCCAACGATCCGGGGCGGATTTTTGCCTTCGAGTGGCTGCTGCGCTTGCTGCACGGCCTCGCCTGCTGGCTGGCCGGGCGCAGCATCGGCCTCGATAGCGTGATTTTTCCGTATCGGCGCCCCGCGCACTTCGCCGATTACGCGCTGATTTTCACTGCCGACTCGCGCTTTGCCGCCACCTTGCCAGGCGGCACCGGGACGCTGGTTGCCAGCTTCAACGCCAATTTGCTCGACCTGCCGGTACGCCGCGATGAGGCGGCGCTGGCCGCCTTTCTTGATGGCGCACCGGGCAAGATCACGACGCTTTACCGGCGCGACCGCGCACTGGTCTTCCGCGTCCGCGACCTGCTGCGCGCCGCCTTGCCGACCACTCTGACTCTCGACCAGATTGCCGTTCACCTGAACCTTTCGGCACGCAGCCTTCACCGCCGGCTTGCCGATGAAGGCGCGAGCTTTCGCGGGATCAAGGATGCCCTGCGCCGCGACCTGGCGCTCGCCCGCCTGACCAAGAGCAGCGACAGCATCGCCAAAATTGCCGCCGATCTCGGTTATGCCGACCCTTCGGCCTTTTACCGCGCCTTTGTCGAATGGACCGGCGTCGCGCCCCTGCACTACCGCCAGCGGGCGAATGAGGCGCGCTGACGACGGCAGACAAAACGCCCGCCAGTCATGACTTGGCTCGACGCTGAGGGCAATCGACGATAGCATCGCGGCTTCCATCAGCGCAGGATGTTCCGCATGACGCTTACGATCAAACCCAGCGAAATTGTCCGCCAGCTCAGCCAGCATGTCGTCGGCCAGGACGACGCCAAGCGCACACTGGCCGTCGCCATTTATACGCATTTCCGCAAAATGGCGTGGGCCGAGCGGGGCACGGTCGATGTCACGAAAAGCAATATTTTATTGATCGGCCCGACCGGCACCGGCAAAACCCTGCTCTGCGAAACGCTGGCAAAAATCCTCGATGTACCTTTCGTCACCGCCGACGCCACCTCGCTGGCGCAAACCGAGTACGTCAGTGAAGAAATCGAGGCCATGCTCCAGCGTCTCCTTGAACGCGCCGGCGGCGATCTGGCGCGGGCGCAGCGCGGCATCATTTTTATCGACGAAATCGACAAGCTGCGCAGCATCAGCGGCCAGGCACGGGCGGCCAGCGGCGAAAGCGTCCAGCACGCCCTGCTCAAGATCATGGAAGGCGCGCCGGTGCGTCTCAAAAGCGGGCCGCATATCGACACAACGCACATCCTGTTCATTTGCGGCGGCGCCTTTGTCGGCCTCGACAAAATTCTCGAAAAGACGCACACCTTCGGCTTTATCAGCACCGCCGACGAGCAGAACGAGAAGATCATCGAGCGCCTCAACAACCGCGTCAAACCCACCGACCTGCGCGACTTCGGCCTGATTCCCGAATTTGCCGGGCGCCTGCCGATCGTCGCCCGCCTGCAGGATCTGACCCGCGAGATGCTGGTACGCATCATGATCGAGCCGCGCAGCGCGATCTATCGGCAGTTCGCCGAAATCCTCCGTGAAGACGGCATCAAGCTCAGCATCGCCGGCGCCGTATTCGAGCAGATTGCCGAACTGGCCATCGAGTACAAGGCCGGGGCGCGCAGCCTGCGCGGCATTTTCGAGGAGATGATGACCGGGGTGCTCTACGTCCTTCCCGACAGCAGCGATATTGTTGAAGTGGTGATCACCTCGCTCTTCGAGGACGCACAACTGCTCAGGGCGCCCGCCGCCTGAAGGCGCCGGCGCGCTAAAATCCGTCTCCCGACCGCCTCGCTGCCACCCGCGCGGTTCATTTGCAGAATCCATGTCCGGCCTCAATCCCCCGCAACGCGAAGCGATCCATTATCTCGACGGCCCCCTTCTGGTGCTCGCCGGCGCCGGCTCGGGAAAAACGCGGGTAATCACGCAAAAAATCGCCTATCTGGTGCAGGACTGCGGCTTCCAACCGCGCAACGTGGCGGCGATTACCTTCACCAACAAGGCGGCGAAGGAGATGCAGGAACGCATCGGCAAGCTCTTGTCGCGGGCAACGGCGGATCAACTGCAGATTTCCACTTTCCACTCGCTCGGCGTCCGCATTCTGCGGGAAGAGGCCAAAGCGCTCGATTACAAGCCGCGTTTCTCGATTTTTGACGCCGCCGATTGCGCCGGGATCATCGGCGATGTCGCCAAAACCAACGACAAAGGCACGCTGCGCCGCCTGCAAGCCATCATTTCCAACTGGAAAAACCGCCTGGTCAGCCCGCTCGCCGCCCGCCAACTGGCCGCCAACGACCACGAACAACTCGCCGCCGAGGCTTACCTGTCTTACGAGGCAACGCTCAAAGCCTATCAGGCAATGGATTTTGACGACCTGATCGGCCTGCCGGTCAAACTGTTCAGCGAGCATCCCGAGCTATGCGAAAAATGGCAGAACCGCCTGCGCTACCTGCTCGTCGACGAATACCAGGACACCAACGCCTGCCAGTACCAGTTGCTCAAATTGCTCACCGGCGTGCGCGCCCAATTTACAGCGGTGGGCGACGACGATCAGGCGATTTACGGCTGGCGCGGCGCCGATATCGACAATCTGAAAAAGCTGCCGAGCGAATTCCCGGCGCTCAAGGTGATCAAGCTTGAGCAGAATTACCGGTCGACCGCGAGAATCCTCAAAGCCGCCAACAACGTCATCGCCCACAACGAAAAACTGTTCGACAAAAAACTCTGGTCGGAACTCGGGCACGGCGACCCGATCACCGTCACCGCCTGCAAAGACAACGAGGCCGAGGCCGAAAGCGTGGTCATGCGCCTGCTCGCGCACCGCTTCGAGCGCCGCGGCAAATTCGGCGATTACGCGATTCTCTACCGCTCGAACCATCTGGCACGCCTTCTCGAAACCCAGTTGCGCAACCACAAGATTCCCTATTTGCTCTCCGGCGGCCAGTCCTTCTTCGACAAGGCGGAGATCAAGGACATCACCGCTTATTTGCGTCTACTCGCCAACCCGGACGACGACCCGGCCTTTATTCGTGCGGCAACGACGCCCAAGCGCGGGATCGGCGCGGCGACCCTGCAAGTGCTAGGCGGTTACGCTGGCACGCGCCATGTGTCGCTCTTTCACGCCGCCTTTGAAGAAGGCTTCGCGCATCGCGTCCAGGCACGCCAGCTTGAGCCTTTGCTTGAGTTTTGCGGCTACATCAAGCGCCTCCAGTCGCGCGCCGCCAACGAACCGGCACAGCACGTCTTGCCCGACCTGCTCAAGGCCATTGACTACGAAACCCATCTTTACGACCAGGAAGAAGAACGCACCGCGCAAGCTCGCTGGGCCAACGTCTGCGAATTCAGCGAATGGATCAAGAGCAAAGGTGAAGCCGACAACAAGACGCTGATCGACATCACCCAGAGCATTGCCCTGATCAACATGCTCGACAAGCAAGGTGACGGCGATGTCGACGCCGTTCAGCTATCGACACTCCATGCCGCCAAGGGGCTGGAATACCGCCATGTGTTTCTGGTCGGTGTCGAAGAAGGGATTCTGCCGCACCGTGAATCGCTCACCCCCGGAAAGCTCGAAGAAGAGCGCCGCCTGATGTACGTCGGCATCACCCGCGCCCAACATTCGCTGCACCTCTCGTATTGTGAGCGGCGCAAGCAGGCACGTGAATTCGTCCCGGCCGAAGCCTCCCGCTTCATCACCGAAATGGGCAAGGACGACCTGCGTTTCTCCGGCGGCAAACTGGCCGTCGAGCCGGACAAGGCGACCGCCAGTGCACGTTTCGACGCGCTCAAGGCGCTGCTCGCCGGAAACAAACCTTAACCACTGGGTCACCACAAGTTACGACGGGTTACTTTCTTGATGACATCCGGGCAGCGGCGAGCCGCGTTATTCGGCACAAGGCAGCGCACTTTTGCACTGCCGGACAAACCACCGAAAAAACCACTCAAGGAGATTGACCATGATCAAGAAGCTCGCCACCCTCGCTTTGGCCACCGCCTTCGGCTTCGCCCACGCCGCCGACGTCAAGCCGGCCGTTGAAGCCAAACCCGCCGCCGCACCGGTTGCCGCCGCCGTCAAGAGCGAAGCGCCGAAGGCAGAAGTCAAAGCCCCGGAGGCCAAAGCCGCCAACAAAGCCAAAACTGCAGCGGAGCCGGCAAGCGCCAAGGCAGAACCCGTCAAAGCAGAAGCCGGCAAGACGGCTGAAGTGAGCAAGAAATAGGTTTCGCGGCGGTCGGTGCTCGCCCGCCAATAACCCGACAGACCGGGGCGCCCGCAAGGCGCCCTTTTTTACGCGCACAAAAAAGGGAGGCCGCAGCCTCCCTGATCCGCGCACAAAATCGCTTACTTGACCTTGCTCATCACGTAATCAACAGCGCCCTTGATTTCGACATCGGAAAGGTCGCTGGCTCCCCCCTTCGGCGGCATCGCGTTTTTACCGCCGATGGCGCTCTTATACAGCGCTTCCTTACCCGTCGCCAAACGCGGCGCCCAAGCGCCCTTGTCGTCGATCTTGGGGGCGCCGGCAACGCCGGAGTTATGGCAGGCGCCGCACACACTGCCATAGATCGTCGCACCATCTTTCGGCCCCGCCGCGACGGCAGGCGCCGCCTTGACCAGTTCAATCCTGGCGACCGGCTGGATACGCAGATCGGCGGCATCACTTCCGGCGACACTGGCATCAGCGGCCGATCGGTACTTGCGATCAGTCAGCGGATAAATGATTGCAATCAAGACAATCGCAACGATGATGACCAACCACATGGTTTTACCGGATGAATTTTGCTCGGCCATACTGACACACCCTCGATACGCTAAAAATAAGGTCTTGATTATATCGAGTAAGAAAAAAACGAGGGCAAAAAAAACCCCGCCGGGTGGCGGGGTGAAGTTCTCGAAAGGGGGGTTTCGAGAGGAGGGGTTCAGTGCATGAACTCAATGTATTCGCTCGCACCAAACAAGTCTGTCGTGCTTTCGTAGCCTTTGGTAACAGATTGTTGCCCTGCATCAAAAAATGCCTGCGCTGCCGGGTCTGTTCGTTCGTCCGGCGAAAAGCTATCATGCGCAATTATTTTTGTTGCCGAAACGACGATGCGCGCCCCCCTGATAGCCACTCTTCTACTCTCTTCCTTGCTCGCCGCTTGTGCGACGCAAAAGGACGTCATCGCCAACAAGAATATTGACCAGTCCGGCCAGCTCAAGGTGCACCCGGCGCTACTCGGCCAGCCGGCACCGCCTGAATTGCAGGCGGCCAGCCGGGTGGCGAGCAACCAGATCACCAGCGAAACGCCCATGCGGCTCGATGAAACCGGCTTGCGCACGCAGCGCAGCGTCTATTTTGATTTCAACGCCAGCAACCTCAAGGCGGATTACGATCCGGCGCTGCAAGCCCATGCCCGCTATCTGGCGAACAATCCGCAAGCCCGCGTGCGCATCGAAGGTCATGCCGACGAACGCGGCAGCAGTGGCTACAACAACCGGCTGGCATTGAAGCGCGCCGAAAGCGTCCGTCTCGGCCTGATCGGTCACGGGGCACCCGAGAAGCGGGTGCTGGTCAAGTCACTCGGCGAATCGAAGCCGAAGCTGACCGGTCACGACGAAGATTCCTGGTCTGAAAATCGCCGGGCTGACGTCGTCTACGAGCGCGAAGAGTAATTCCCGCCTGGCCGTGTCGGCGCCTGCGCTGTCCGCCTATCGCGGGCGCTTCGCCCCGACGCCGAGCGGCCCCCTGCACTTTGGTTCACTGATCGCGGCAACCGCCAGCTATCTCGATGCCCGCGCCCATGCCGGCAGTTGGCTGGTGCGCATGGAAGACGTCGACACCACGCGCAACGTGGCCGGCGCTGGCGAACATATTTTGTCCACCCTCGATGCCTTCGGTTTTGAATGGACGGGCGAGGTTCTCTGGCAAAGCACGCGCCACGAAGCCTATGCGCAAGCCCTCGAACAATTGAAAAACGCCGGGCTGGCTTATGGCTGCGCTTGCTCGCGCAAGGAAATCGCCGACAGCAGCGCTAACCCGGCGCTCGATGGTGGCCTGGTTTATCCCGGTACGTGCCGCTCGGGCCTCGCCGCCGGGCGCTCTGCCCGTGCCTGGCGGCTGCGCGTTGGCGCCGGCGAAACGGTTTTTGAGGATCGCCTGCAGGGGACGCTCAGCCAGCACCTCGAACGGGAGTGCGGTGACTTTGTTTTGCTGCGCGCCGATGGCTGCTTCGCCTACCAGCTGGCGGTGACGGTCGATGACTTTTTTCAGGGGATTTCCCATGTCGTGCGCGGCGCCGACCTGCTCGCTTCGACGCCCCGGCAAATCTACTTGCAGCGCTGTCTTGGCGTCCCCGTACCGAGTTATGCGCATTTGCCGCTGGCTTGCAACGCCGGCGGCGAGAAACTCTCCAAACAAAACCTGGCGCCGCCGCTTGAAGCAGCAGATGCTGCGGCTTCGCTGGTCGCTGCACTGCGTTTTCTCGGCCAGCCGGCACCTCTTGATCTGAGCCGGGCGCCAATTGCCGAAGTCTGGGTCTGGGCTTTTGAGAACTGGAACTTCGCCGCCATTGCGGCGCGCCCGGCTACGGCTTCGGCCTGACGCCCGAGGATTCGTCGTCGTCTTGCCAGTGCCTCGGCCCGTAGCCGGTCAAACCGACCAGCAAACGCACGATACCGTAACTCAGCCAGCGCATCAGACGGGTATGCACGGGTTGCCGAGCCATTTCATCATGAAGAATTTCGCGTCCGCCAGTGTTGATTGCCTGCCATACGCTGCGGCGAAGTTCGCCGGCAAAGGGGCGGTCGCGCACCAGCAGATTGGCTTCTTTGGCGAGCAGCAGGCTGAACGGGTCGATATTCGATGAGCCGACGGTTGCCCACTCGCCATCAACGACGGCAACCTTGGCGTGCATGAAACTTTTTTCGTACTCAAAAACGCGGATTTTGTTGTTCAGCGCCGCAGCATAGAGCGTTTGCGTCGCCAGGCGCAGCAGCGGGTGATCGGTCTTGCCCTGCAGCAGCACGGTAATTTGCACGCCACGCTGGGCGGCGGCGTAAAGCGCGCGGCCAAAACGCACGCCGGGCAGAAAGTAGGCGTTGGCGATGAGAATCTCATTCTGAGCCACATTGATTGCGGCAATGTAGGCGTTGAGGATGTCATTGCGATGACGGATGTTGTCGCGAATGAGGAACGCTGCCGCCTGTTCGCCGACCTCATCGTCAGGCACAAGGCCGGCTGGCTTCAGGCGGAAGCGGCGCTTGAAATTGACCCAGGCAACGATTTCCCAAAGGCGCCGGGCGGCATGATGCACCTCGCGCAACAACGGCCCTTCAAGACGCACGGCGTAGTCGTAACGCGGACACATCTCGGGCAAGCCGTTGTGATCGTCAATGATGTTGATACCGCCAACGAAGGCGACACGAGCGTCAATGACCACCAATTTGCGGTGCAGGCGGCGCAAGCGGTGGCGGCGCAGGTGAAAACGGCCGATTTCCGGGCGGTAGAGCATGGCGCGCACGCCCCACTCGGTCAATCGCGGGATGAACTCGGTGGCGAAATTGTGTCCACCGAAGCCATCGACCGTCACATTCACCAAGACGCCGCGCGCCGCCGCCCGACAGAGCGCGTCGGCTACTTCGTTGCCGACCGGGTCACTGGCGAAGATGTAGCTTTCGAGAAAAATCTCGCTTTGCGCAGTTTCAATTTCGGCGAGCAGCGCCGGAAAATACTCGCCCCCGGAGTTAAGCAGCGTGACCCGGTTGCCGGGAACGAACTCAGTGTCCATCGCTCGTCAGGTAAGCCGACAAGGCGGCATGATCGGAGATGCCTGTCCAGTCGGCACCATGGTGCACTTCGCTGCGCTGCACCGTAAAGCCCCGAACATAGATGCGATCCAGACGAAACATCGGCAAGGCCGCCGGAAAGCTGCGTGCCGGCGTTCCCTGGCGATTACTGAAGACTTCGCGCAGCCCCAGGCTAGCCGCCAGCTGGTCACCTGCATGATTGCGCCAATCGTTGAAATCGCCGGCAATGATCAGCGGGGCTCGGGGATCGGCCATCGCTTCGAGGTAAGTTGCCAGCGCAGCCATTTGCCGGCGCCGAGAACGGCCAAAAAGCGACAGGTGCACGCAAACGCAATGGGCGGCTGGGCCTTTCGGCAGTTCAACCCGGCAGTGCAGGAGGCCGCGCTTTTCAAAATTGAGGTGGGTCACGTCCTGATTGTGCGAATGCAATATCGGGAAGCGAGAAAGGATGGCGTTGCCGTGGTGACCGTGGTCATAAATCATGTTGCGCCCGTAGGCCGCCGCCGGCCAGACACTTTCGGCAAGAAACTCGTGCTGCGGCGAATCCGGCCAGTGCTCGTGGTTGCCGGCATGGCCGAGGTGCAGCCCCTGCACCTCCTGGAGGAAGACGATATCGGGGTTGAGGGTACGCAGGCGCTGGCGCAACTCATGAACCATCATTTTCCGGTTGAACTGCGAAAACCCCTTGTGAATGTTGTAGGTCGTCACATGCAATACCGGCTGCTCTTCTTGATTGATCAATCTCTGGTCTCTTTTGACTGGGCCGGGCGCCCATGGCGCATTTAAACGAGACCCAAGGTTAGCGCATTCAGCGCCATCAGCCTACGCACCCACGACAGCGACGGCGAAAAGAGCGGCGCCGGAAGCGCTACCCAATGGCGCAAAAGTCGCCGCCGATCGCCTTGCCGCCGTGTCGCGGGCGTAAAATGCCCGTTCGGTAAATTTGTCTATGTTCAGGGAGAAAAGATGTCCACTTACACCACCGAGGCACTGCGTTCCGTTGCGCTGGTTGGCCATGGGGCGGCCGGCAAAACCAGCCTGGCGGAAGCGCTGCTCTTCGCCAGCGGCGCGATTGCGGTCAAGGGCAGCATTGAGCGAGGCAGCACGGTTTGCGATGCTGATGTACAAGAAAAAGATGCCGGGCACTCACTGACCTCGGCGATTGTCAATTTTTGCCACGACAACGCCCACGTCCGGTTGATCGACACGCCGGGCTACCCCGATTTTGCCGGGCAGTCGATTGCCGCGCTGGCCGCCGTCGACACGGCGCTGATCGTCATCAATGCCCAAACCGGCATTGAACTGATGAGCGAGCGGATGATGCGCTACGCCGCCGAGCGCAAGCTGTGCCGGATGATCGTCATCAACAAGATCGACGCCGACAACCTCGACTTGCCGGCGTTGGTCGCCGACATCCGCGAGCGTTTCGGCAAGCAGTGCATGTTGCTTGACCTGCCGGCGCACGGCGCGGCCGATGTCGTCGAAGTGCTCGAACATGAAGCCGGCGATACCGATTTCGCCTCGGTGGCTGCCGCCCACCGGGCGCTGATCGACCAGCTCGTCGAAGAAGACGAAACCCTGCTTGCCCGCTATCTCGAAGAAGGCAGCGAGCCGAGTCTGGCCGATCTCCACGCACCGTTCGAGAAGGCCTTGCGTGAGGGGCATCTGATCCCGATCCTGTTTGTTTCGGCGAAGACCGGCGCCGGCATCAAAGCCTTGCTGCACGTCCTCGCCTCACTCGCGCCGAATCCCGCTGAAGGCAATCCGCCGCCGTTCTACAAAGGCTTGCCGGGCGAGCGGAGCGCGCCTTTCGCGGCCGTCCCGGATGCCGGCAAGCACGTTCTGGCGCACGTCTTCAAGGTGGTGGCCGACCCCTACATGGGCAAGGTCGGGATTTTTCGCGTCCATCAGGGAACGCTCAAAAAAGACATGCAGCTTTTTGTCGGCGACAGCAAGCGACCGTTCAAGGTCGCCCACCTTTACCGCCTGCAGGGCAAGGAATCACTTGAAGTCGAGTACCTGCTGCCGGGCGACATCGGCGCTCTGGCCAAGGTTGACGAAATCGACTTCGATGCTGTGTTGCATGATTCGCATGACGAAGACCACATTCACCTGGCACCGCTCGGGTTCCCGACACCGATGGCCGGCCTGGCAGTGGAAACGCGCAAAAAGGGCGACGAGCAACGCCTCTTCGACATTCTCAACAAGTTGGCCGTCGAAGACCCGACCTTTGTCGTCGAGCGTCACCCGACGAGCAACGAAACCGTCATTCGCGGGCTCGGCGAGATTCACCTCAAAGCCAAGCTGGAAAAAATGGCCAGCCAGTACAAGCTGGAAGTCGACACCCGGCCGCCGCGCATTCCCTACCGCGAAACCATCACCGGCGCCGCCGAGGGCGTCTACCGGCACAAAAAGCAAAGCGGCGGTGCCGGGCAGTTTGGCGAGGTGCATCTGCGCGTCGAACCGCGCGAACGGGGTGCCGGCTTTGCCTTTGTCGATGCCGTCAAGGGTGGCGTCATTCCAGGAGTATTCATGGCCGCCGTTGAAAAAGGCGTGCGCCAGGGACTGGCCGGCGGTGTCGTCGCCGGGTATGTGGTCGACGACCTCAAGGTGACGGTTTTTGATGGCAAGACGCACGCTGTCGACGGCAAGGAAGTCGCTTTCGTGGTCGCCGGACGCAAGGCCGTCATCACCGCTGTTCGAGCCGCCCGGCCGATTGTTCTCGAGCCGATTGTGCGGATTGAAATCGTCGTTCCTGAAAATGCCATCGGTGATCTGGCCGGCGACCTCTCCAGTCGCCGTGGTCATATCACCGGCACCGACGGGCGCGCTAACGGGATGTCGGCAATCAGCGGCGAAGTGCCGCTCGCCGAGCTCGACGACTACCAGTCGCGCCTCAAATCACTGACCGGCGGACGCGGCAGCTACAGCATCGAATTTGCGCGTTACTCACCACTGCCGCCGGCGCTGCAGCAGCAGATGGCCAACCAGTTCCAGTTGCACGACGAAGACGATTGACGAGCAGGCCAGGGCGGAACATTGCGTTCCGCCTTTTTTATTCTGGATCACGAATGCAAACCGCCATCACGCCATTGCTTCATCAGCGCACCCTCGGCTTGCTTCTCCTTGCATTCTGGGCGGCCGCCGCCGGCTGGTCGGCGCACGCCGAGGCGCGGTGGGCGCTCGGCCTTCTCTGCCTACTGCTGCTAGGCTTTGCCGGCGCCTTGCTCGAGCGGTTACGGCACTGCCGACTGGCCGTCAATGCAAAAAACGAAGAAATCGAAGCGGCTCGCCAGGCATTGCTGGAAGGCGAAAAAATGGCCATCCTCGGGCGCATGGTTGCCGGCTTCGCACACGAGATCAATACCCCGATTGGCGTTGCGCTTGGGGCGATCAGTAACGGCGAGTACATGCTGACAACCATCGAGCGTCTGATCGAGCGTGATGAAGTCAGCGAAACGGAATTGCGCGGGGCGCTCGATACCTTGAAGCAGGGCGAAGCCTTGGCGATGTTCAATCTGCGCCGCGCCGCCGCCCTGATCCAGAGCTTCAAGCGGACGGCGATCGACCAGTCCTCAGACCAGCAGCGGGTGTTTGTCCTGCGCGAATTGATTGACGATGTTCTGCGCGGGCTACAAAACCAGTTCAAACGTCTGCCGCTGACGCTGACGGTGAATTGCCCAAACGACCTGAAAATCGACGGCGCACCCGGCCTCCTCGAACAACTGCTGACCAACCTCTTGATCAACAGTGTCAAACACGGATTCGCGGGCGATCAGGCCAGTGGCCATATAGCGATCAGCGCGCAGGCCAGCGACGGGCATCTGGTGCTGGAATACGGCGATAACGGAGTTGGCATGAAGCCCGAGGTGCTGGCGCGACTTTTTGAGCCTTTTTTTACCACACGCCGCGACGCCGGCGGATCGGGGCTCGGGATGGCCATTTGTTACCGGATTGTCACGGTCAATCTCGGCGGCACTATCGATTGTCAGAGCAAGCCGGGGCAAGGGGTGAAATTCCTCATCAAATTCCCGGCGCAATTCGTGGAGTAAGACTGTGGACGCATTTGTCTGGGACAAGCGTTTCGTTACCGGCCTCGAGGCGGTCGATGAACAGCATCACCGCCTCGTCGACCTGGTCAATCAGGTGGGCGATTTCATGCTCGAAAACCGCGGCGATGAGGCGGCGGTGGACAAGGTCTTTGCCGAGCTGGCCAGCTACGCGACTTACCACTTTTCTGAAGAAGAGCGCTTGATGGCCGAGTTTGCGCTTGATCCTCGTCACACCGAGCGACACGCCAGAAATCATCAGGATTTCGTCAACCAGGTGCTCGGCATGTGGGAAAGGCGCGCACAGTCGTCCGACCCGGCCGCCATGCTGCATGACTACCTGGCCTCGTGGCTCACCGTGCATATTCTTGGCGAAGATCAAGTCATGGCACGTATGCTGGAAGCGATTCGCCGCGGCAGCGATCCGGCAGCCGCTTTCGAGCACGAAAGCGTGGCTACCGAGAACGGCGTTTCTGCCCTGCTTGATGCCCTGCACAAGCTCTATCACGTGCTTTCGCTGCAAAACCGCGAACTCGCCGAAAGCAACCAGTCGCTCGAACAGAAAGTCGCCCGGCGCACGCAGGATCTCGCTCAGGCCAACCAGCAGCTACAAAAAGAGCAGGACGACCTACGCCAGGCGATGGCACATATCGAGGCCACCCAGTTACAACTCCTCAACAGCGAAAAAATGGCTTCGCTCGGTCGCATGGTGGCGGGTTTTGCCCACCAGCTGAATACGCCGGTCGGCATTGCCATCGGCGCGATCAGCAACGGTGAAGCGATGATTGCCGCCAGCGAGCACCTGCTCGACGGCGACGAAGTCAGCGCCGAGGCGCTGCAAGCCAACTTCAGCCAGCTCAGGGAGGGGACGCAACTGGCATTGAACCACCTGAAAAACGCCGCCCAGCTGGTACAACGGATCAAGCAAAGCTCGCTTGATTACGACGCCATGGCTCGCCAGACATTTCTGCTGCGCGAAGTCATCGATACGGCACTGCTCGGTTTACGTTCACGCCTTGAAGCGGCCGGCGTTGCGATCAAGGTCGACTGCCCGTCCGAGATTGAAATCAATGGCATCCGCGAACTTTACGAACACCTGGCCAATGACCTGATCGGCAACGCCCTGCGCCATGCCTTTCCAGTCAGCGGGCGCGACCCCTGCCTGCAACTGACGGTGACACTGGATAGCCAGAAAACCTTGATCATCCACTGCAAAGATAATGGGATCGGCATGGAACCCGCTGTCAGCGCGCGCATTTTCGAGCCATTTTTCACCACCCGGCAAGCCAGCGGGCATCAAGGTCTGGGGCTCTATTTATGCTATAACATTGTCACGTCGCGACTATTCGGAACGATCGGCTGCACCAGCACAGCCGGCGCAGGAACCTCCATCGAGATACGCATTCCTCCTGGCGCAATCGGGAAACAACCATGAAACTGATCCGCAACCAACCTGGCAGCGAGACGCCGACCGACAGCGAAGCCGCGGTCTCGCGCCACACCTGGAAAATCCTCGTCGTTGATGACGAGGCCGACATGCGGACACTGACCCGCCTCAATCTCAAGGGCTTCACCTTCAACAACCAGGAGCTGCAATTCCTGGAGGCGGCTTCCGCCGATGAAGCCCGCCACCTTCTCAGAACGCACGACGATATCGCCATCGCCCTGCTTGACGTAGTGATGGAAACCGATGACGCCGGTCTGCGACTGGTCGAATTCATCCGCAACGAGCTGGGCAACAAGATGACGCGCCTGATCATTCGTACCGGGCAGCCTGGCGTCGCCCCCGAACGCTACGTCATCGACAATTTTGATATCGACGATTACAAAGACAAAACCGAGTTGACCGCAACCCGTC
The DNA here is from genome assembly GCA_903951825.1 of uncultured Pseudomonadota bacterium. Lineage (GTDB taxonomy): Bacteria > Pseudomonadota > Gammaproteobacteria > Burkholderiales > Rhodocyclaceae > Azonexus. The sequence goes on along the minus strand of CAJBDJ010000035.1, from coordinate 68,691 downwards.
TTTACACGACGGTACGCTCGGCGCTCAAGTCCTATCGCGATCTCAAGACCATCGACCTCAACCGCATCGGCCTTGCGCACGTGCTCAATGCCGCCCCCGATCTTTACCGAATCTCCAATTCATCCCTCAGCACTTTTTTCGAGGGCGTGCTGACGCAGATAGTCGGCCTTTGCAACCTCGCCGAGATGAGCTTCATTTCGACGATCGACGGCATGGTTGCAACGTTTGACGGGCAAACGGTGAATGTCATGGCAACAACCGGGCCGACCAGCGACCACCATCGCTTTGAAGAAATCCGCCAGCAGTGTTCGGCGGCCATCGCCAGCGGCAGGCTGCCAGAAAAAATCCGCCAGAACGGCATCATCATTCCGCTCATGGTCGGCGGCCGGCCGGTAGGCTTCATTTATGTCGAGCCGACCCGCCCGCTCTCTTCCGCCGATATTGACCTGCTCAAAATCATGGCGCAGCAATGCTCAAGCGCCCTCGAAAACCTGCGCCTGCATCTCGACTTGCATAACGCTTACGACAACGCCATCGACATGCTGGCGGACATTGCCGAATTCAAGGACAAAACGACCGGCCAGCATATTCGACGGATCGACAACTACTCACGCATGGTGGCCGGCGAACTCGGCATCCCGGAGGGCGAAGCGGCGCTCTTTGGCAAGGCCAGCCGCCTGCACGACGTTGGCAAAATCGGCATCCCCGATGAAATCCTGCGCAAGCGCGGCAAGCTGACGGCGGAAGAGTTTGAAATCATGAAAATGCACGTCACCATCGGTGCCAGCATTCTCTCGCATGACCGTTCGCTGTCGATCGCCCGCGAAGTCGCGCTCTCCCACCATGAACGCTGGACGGGCGGTGGCTATCCGAGTGGTCGACCATCCAGCGAAACCTCGCTGCTGACACGCATTGTTTCTGTCGTTGATGTGTTTGATGCCCTGATCAGCCGTCGCCCCTACAAGGAGCCATGGCCGGTGGCCGACGCCGCGGCCTATATTGAAGGTGCTGCCGGCAGCCAGTTCGATCCGGCAGTCGTCGCCGCTTTTCTCAAATTGCTGCGTAACGGACAGTTCGACGAGGTCATGGCCTCGGTGCACAGCGACAACCAGGCTCCCTTGTATCCCTAGCCCTGCCATCCAGGCCCGGCGCCAGCTTCGCTGACAGCCGCAGCGCCGTCGATGAGGCTCGCCAAAAAACGATTCGCTGGTGAGCCCCTGTTCATTGACTTGAGCAGAGGGTGGTAAATTCGCCGCCTCGAACATTATTCAGGAGATCAAGATGCAGATCAGCGGCAATGTATTTGTCGTCAGCGGCGGCGCCTCCGGTCTCGGCGCGGCAAGCGCCCGGATGATTGTCGCCGGCGGCGGCAAGGTGGTTCTCGCCGATCTCAATCAGGAAGCCGGCAGCGCGCTGGAGGCCGAGTTGGGCAGTCCCGCCCGCTTTGTCAACACCGATGTGACCTCGCCCGACAGCGCCGTGCGCGCCTTTGCCGTCGCCGGTAGCCTCGGCACACTGCGCGGCCTGGTCAATTGCGCCGGGATCGCGCCGGCTGAAAAAGTCGTCGGCCGCGACGGGGCGCACAAGCTCGAATCATTTACGCGAACGATCCAGATCAATTTGATCGGCAGCTTCAACATGATCCGCCTGGCCGCTGAAATTATGAGCGCCAGTGCGCCGGAAGCCAGCGGCGAACGCGGCGTTATCGTCAACACCGCTTCGGTAGCGGCCTTCGATGGGCAACTCGGGCAGGCCGCCTATGCCGCCTCGAAGGGCGGCATTGTCGCGATGACTTTGCCGATTGCCCGTGAACTCGCCCGTTCCGGCATTCGCGTCATGACCATCGCGCCGGGCATCATGGAAACGCCAATGCTGATGGGAATGCCAACCGACGTGCAGGATGCCCTGGGCAAGATGGTTCCCTTCCCTTCCCGCATGGGCAAACCGTCGGAGTACGCCGCCCTGGTCGAACACATTTTCGGCAACCCCTACCTGAATGGCGAAGTCATTCGCCTGGATGGCGCAATCCGCATGGCCGCCAAGTAGCCCCGACAGCCAGCCGGATGAAAATTTGCCCGATCTTGCTTGTCGGCCGTCAAGACTCCGGCGCATTCGCCTTTGAAAAGCCCCCCGAACACAGCATAATCCGCCCCGCTCCACCTGAAAGTCTCCACCATGCGCCATAAAATCCGTTTCTTTGCCTTTTTTCTCCCGCTTTTGCTCACTGCCTGCGGCGAACCTGCCGACACTCATCCCGGTCAGCCAGTAACCCAGCGCCGAATGGCGTTCAAGGAAATCATCAATCATTTCGAGCCGATGGGCGTGCAGTTGCGGCGGGGGCCTTTCGATGCAACAAAGTTCCTGACCCTGGCCAGACAACTCGACCAGCTGAAAGAAACGCCCTGGTCTCATTTTGGCGCAGACACCAATTACCCGCCGACCAAGGCCAAGGCAGCGCTATGGAAGGAGCCGGAAAAGTTCGAGGCCAGCCGTCAGGAGTTCATCAAGGCCGTTTCGGCGCTGGCCGTCGTTGCCGAGAGCGGGGATAAAAAGCAGATCGCCACGTCCTACGAAACCCTGCATGAAACCTGCCGCAGTTGTCACGAGGCTTTCAAGGAGTAAAAGCCCTCTCACGTTCTCGCTTTTTGATCGCGCGGCGTCAGCAACCCTGATCATCGCGCGCGCGCGAAAAACCGAAGCCGCCGGCAATTGATGGCTGAATGCAAATTCGCACGGCCAGCGAACGCGCCGCCCGATTAATGTCAGGCGGGAAGGGGCTGAAAGGTGCGGCGCGTTCGACAACCGCCTTGATGAAGGCGATTTCGGCTTCCTGATCGGCGGCGTTGAGCACAGCAAACGACTTCAGCGTGCCATCGGGATTAAGGCGGAACTGCACCGCCGCCTTCCGCACGCCACGACTGCGCGGGTCATTTTTCACATAGGCCGAGCTGCGGTTGAGGTGCTTGAGCAAGCCTTCCAGGTACAACCCCAGGCTGAACGGATCGGGCTCTGGCGAATCCGGGCGTCGCTCAAGGCTTGCCAGATCCTTCGACTCCTCTCGCGCCTGTTGCTGTGCCTCGGCTCTGGCCATGGCTAGCGAGCGCTGGGCGAGGGTCTCCGGCGGCCGGGCGGGAGCGCTCAGTTCGTTAAGAAAACGATCCATCTCCGCCTTGTCGGCCGGCGTCCACACGGCAGGGCTGTGGCGGCTTGCGGTGCGCGACTTGGGCACTGTCATCAGCGGCTTCCGGGAGGCGGCTCGCGGTGCCGGATTCTGCACCGCTGGCGCCGCCTTCAAACGCCGCGCCGGCTCCTCGCGCCGAGCCTGCAGCCGTGCCTCAAGGCGCGCTGGCGAAGCACCGGCGAGCGGCGCCGATGGGCGCGGAAAATACAGGGCGAGGCCGTGAATAAGCAGAGAAAGCGTGACGGCAATCAGCAGCGAGCGCCGTTCGAGCGGCTTTTCCGGGAGAGACATTGCATTCATTCTATGCCAGTCGCGCAAAAACCAAAGGCGAAGCGCGTTAAGATGGAATTAAGGTTCGCTTAAGACTGCCTTAATAATTGCCTCTCATAATTCTTCTCCATGATCACTCACCGGGAACGCTCATGAAACTACTCACCACCATCGCCCTGCTAGTTGCCAGCACCCTCAGCCTGGCCGAAACACCGCAGCAGATTCGTCAGACCTACGCCGCCGAAGCGGCTGCCCAGCAAGCCGGCTTTACGGCCTCTGCCAAACGCGGCGAAACCCTGTTCCGCCAACGTTTTGCAGTCAGCGACAAGATGCCCGACTGCACCGCCTGCCACACGGCCAATCCGGTCAACGCCGGCCAGCACGTAATTACCGGCAAATCAATCAAGCCGATTGCCGTCGCCGGCAATGGCGAACGTTTCACTGATCCGGCCAAGGTCGAAAAATGGTTTGTCCGCAACTGCAAGGAAGTCGTCGGACGCCTCTGCACGCCGGCCGAGAAAGCCGATTTTGTCGCCTACATGAGCGAGGTACGCTGAAATGAAACGTTTAACCCTGATTGCCCTGCTGGGCTTGGCCTTACCAGCTTTTGCCGACCGCATGCCCTTGCCCGCCAACACCCCGGCCAGCTTCAAGACTGAATGCGCCAGTTGCCACCTTGCCTATCCGCCGGCCTTGCTCGCCAGCAAGGATTGGCAAACGTTGATGGGCGGCCTCAAGGATCACTTCGGCAGCGATGCTGCGGTCGACGCCAAAACCGCCCAGGAAATCGGTGATTTCCTGAGCAGCAACGCCGGTTCGCCAAGCAAACTCGGCAACGCCGGCAATCCGCCACGAATCACCCAAACCGCGCGTTTTGTGCGCAAGCATGACGAAGTCCCGGCCAAGCTCTGGCGTGATCCGCGCGTCAAATCGGCGGCCAATTGCGAAGCCTGCCACCGCAATGCTGCCAGCGGCAGTTTCAGCGAACGCGACCTTGTCCTGCCCGAACTGAAGCGCTGAATCATGAAAAAAATACTTGTCTGGGACTGGCCGGTACGCCTCGGCCACTGGTTGATGGCCGGCGCTTTCTGCGTCGCCTGGCTGACCTCCGAAGGCGAAACCTACCGTCTGATCCATGTCATTGCCGGCGCCATTGTCCTCGGTGTCGCCAGCTTCCGCCTGCCATGGGGCTTTATCGGCTCGCGCTACGCCCGCTTTGTCGATTTCGTGCGCGGCCCGGTCTCCGTCAAGGCTTACCTGACGAGCCTCCTGCGTCTGGAACCCGCGCATCATGTCGGTCACAATCCAGCCGGCGGCTGGGCAATTGTCGCGCTGCTCGGCCTCGGCATCCTGACCAGTCTGGCCGGCTGGGGCATCTATAACGATCTCGGTGGCAATCTGCTTGAGGAGCTGCACGAAGGCCTGGCGGTGACCATGTTGACGGTTGTCCTGATCCATCTCGCCGGGGTCTTTTCCGGCAGCCTCCTGCACGGCGAAAATCTGGTGCGCGCCATGATTACCGGCTTCAAAAATGGTTTGCCGGATGAAGCGATTGTCTCGGCTCGCCCGCTTGCCGGCCTCCTGCTGCTCATTTGGGTCGCCGCCGCCGGTTGGTGGATAGCTAACTGATCAGCGTGCCTGATGCGGATACTCCTGGTCGAGGATGATCCCCAGCTCGGCGACGGTCTGACCGTCGGTTTGCGCCAGGGAGGCTTTGCGGTTGATTGGCTGCGCGATGGCAACGACGCCGATCTCGCGTTGCAAAGCGAAATCTTCGACCTCGTGGTACTCGATCTCGGTTTGCCCAAACTCTCCGGGATGGAGGTTCTCAAACGTGCGCGCAGTCGCGGGCAAAGTTTGCCCATTCTGGTTCTGACCGCCCGTGACGCCACCGGCGACAAGGTCGCCGGCCTCGACGCCGGCGCCGATGACTATCTGGTCAAGCCGATTGATCTCGACGAACTGAGTGCACGCGTTCGCGCCCTGACCCGGCGCAGCGCCGGACGCGCCGCTCCCTTGCTCAGTCACGGCCAACTGGCACTCGACCCGGCGGCCCACCTCGTAACACTGGACGGACAGGTCGTTGAGCTCTCCGGCCGCGAATTTTCCCTCCTGCAAATGTTGCTTGAAAGCGCCGGTCGCGTCCTCACCCGCACCCAGCTTGAGCAATCCCTCTACGGCTGGCGCGACGAGCCGGACAGCAACGCACTCGAAGTCCATATTCACCACCTGCGCAAAAAACTGGGCAGTGACCTGATTCGCACCCTGCGCGGTGTCGGCTACACCATCGCCAAATGACCACCCTTTGGTTCTCGCTGCGGCGCCGCCTGCTCGGCCTCTTGCTCGGCGGCGTCGCCATCGCCTGGCTGGTGACGATGGTTTTCAGCTATATCGACGCGCATCACGAAGTCGACGAATTGTTCGACGCGCAACTGGCTCAGGCCGCGCAGACCTTGCTCGCGCTGGCCAGCCAGGTCGATGTCGAGGATGTTGAAGAGACCGGCGGTATCGCCCACAAATACCAGCGCCGCCTGCGCTTCCAGATTTGGGACGCCCACGGCAAGTTGTTGATTCGCTCCAAAAACGCTCCCGAAACGGCGTTGACCGCAGACAACGGATTTTCGGAAAGCCGCAGCAAGGATGAGGGACGCTGGCGCCAGTTCAGCCAGTGGAACGAACAGCGCAGCCTGCAGGTTCAAGTCAGCGAAAACCACTATATCCGCGACGATCTGGTTGGCCACATCGCCTGGCGCCTGCTTTTGCCAGCACTTTTCGGGCTGCCGCTGATCGGCCTCTGGGTCTGGCTGGCGACGCGGCAGGGGTTTGCCACGCTCGACGGGATTGCCCGCCAGATCGCCAGTCGTCAACCTGATCAGCTGCAAGCGTTGAATCCGGCCAGCGCCCCGGAAGAAGTGCGGACTATGCTCGAAGCCCTCAACGGACTGTTTTTGCGCATGGCAAAAACGCTGGAAAACGAGCGACGCTTCACCGCCGACGCAGCGCATGAACTGCGAACGCCGCTGGCGGCGCTGCAAGCCCAGTTACAGGTGGCGCTGCGGGCGCGTGATGACGACGAGCGCGAACGCTCGCTCGGGCAAATGCAGCAAGGCTTGGCGCGTGCAGCGCACCTCGTCGTTCAAATGCTGCAGCTGGCGCGCCTCGACCCGGAATCAGGTTTGCCCGATGCGCGACCAATCGACCTCGCCACGCTCGCCGAAGCCGTCTGTGCCGACCTGGGCAGCGCCATTCTCGACAAAAATCTCGACTTTGACCTGCAAGCCGTTCCCTGCCTCATCAACGGCCAGGCGGAATGGCTGAAAGTGCTGATGCGCAACCTGATCGACAATGCCATTCGCTACACCCCGGATGGCGGCAGGGTGCTGGTTCGCCTCGAACAGCACGACAAAGGCGTGGTTTTTGCGGTATCAGACGACGGCCCGGGCATCGCTCCCGAGCAACGCGCCGCCGCACTGCAGCGCTTCCATCGTCTCAATCACGCCGACCAACCAGGTAGCGGCCTTGGCCTGTCGATTGTCTCGCGCATTGTCGAACTGCACGCAGCCCGCTTCACGCTGGAGGCCGGGGCGGACGGGCGCGGTCTCTGCGCTGCCGTGCACTTCCGAAAAAATTGATGCACGAGAAGCTCAGGCCTCGGTATCGACGCCCGGCGGTTGCACAAGATTTGCGGCATGGGTCTTGATCAGCGTGTTTGCCGCCTCGCCAAGGAGCGCCAGCTGGCGCGCCAGTTCTTGGGCGTTGGCCATGATCAGTGCCCCACCTGAGAAAACATCGACCGCCTGAGGGTCAAAGTCGGCCAGTTCTTGTTGCAGGCTGCGCTGACGATCGGCAGCGACGCCCTGCATGGCGCCAACGCGCAGCACGGCTTCGTCGCCGGCCTGCGGCACCCGCTCGCCACGTGGCTCAACGGAAAGATGCCGGGTCGTTGAAGAAAGACGGTCGAGTTTCATTTCATGCGCTCCTCGCTTCAACTACGGCAGCTGGCCGCAACGACTTTAGAGCGCACCGAAAACCTTTTTCAGGAGATCGCTGCCGGCGCCAAGGGGATTCGCGCACAAGCGCTTTTCTTCATCGGCAATCATCACGAACAGGCCATCGGTCGCATTTTGCGTAACGCAGCTGTCGATATCGGCATCTTTCTTGTCAACCAGACCGGCACTCGCCGCCTGGACAATCGGCGTGAATTTGCCGGTCAGTTGCTCGCTTGAAATGGCGGGGCGCAGTCTGAACATGGGTTATCCGGTCAATGGAATCAAATAATGTCGAGATGCCCAATGCCGCTGCTCAAGTCACGATCCTTGGACTCCTTGCCGTACAGCTTGATCTGCAGGCGCAGGTCGTTAATTGAATCGGCGTTGCGCAGAGCATCTTCGTAACTGATTTTGCCCGCCTCATAAAGGTCAAAAAGTGACTGATCGAAGGTCTGCATACCAAGCTCACGCGATTTCTTCATCACCTCCTTGATTTCTTGAACCTCGCCCTTGAAGATGAGATCGGAAATCAGCGGCGAGTTGAGCAGAACCTCAATCGCCGCCACCCGCCCCCTGCCATCCTTTTTCGGGATCAGGCGCTGCGAAATCAGGGCACGCAGATTGAGCGAGAGATCCATCAGCAATTGCGCCCGGCGCTCCTCGGGGAAGAAGTTGACGATGCGGTCAATGGCCTGATTGGCGCTGTTGGCGTGCAAGGTCGCCAGGCACAGATGGCCGGTTTCGGAAAAGGCGACGGCGTAATCCATGGTTTCGCGGTCGCGGATTTCACCCATCAGGATGACATCGGGCGACTGGCGCAGGGTATTTCTCAGAGCCGGCCCCCAGTCCTCGGTGTCGATACCGACCTCGCGCTGGGTGATGATGCAGTTTTTATGCTCGTGTGTGTATTCGATCGGGTCTTCGATCGTAATGATGTGACCAAAGCTGTTTTCGTTGCGGTAATCGAGTACCGAGGCCAGCGAGGTCGTCTTGCCGGTGCCGGTGCCGCCGACAATGATGATCAGGCCGCGCTTGGTCATCGCCAGATCCTTGAGCACCGGCGGCAGCCCCAACTCTTCAAGGCTGGGGATAGTCATGTTGATGGTTCGGCAGATAACGCCAATGCGCCCTTGCTGAACAAACGAATTGACCCGGAAACGGCCGATGCCGGCCGGTGAAATGGCGAAATTGCATTCCTTGCTGGCCTCAAATTCGGCCGATTGCCGGTCGTTCATGATCGAACGCGCCAGTTCGGCGGTGTGCTGGGGCGAAAGCACCTGATTCGAAACCGGCATGACCTTACCGTCAATCTTGATCGCCGGCGGAAAACCCGCCGTCACGAAAAGATCGGAACCCTTTTTCTGCACCATCAGGCGCAAAAGGTCGTGCATGAATTTCATTGCCTGATCGCGTTCCATACTTCCTCGTTCGATTACAAATTGAAACCGGCTCAGCCGGGGAAGGCATCCTTGTTCGACGCCTTGTTACGCGCCTCGGCAGTAGACACCAGATTGCGCCGAACCATGTCGGTCAGGTTCTGGTCAAGCGTCTGCATACCGAAATTCTGACCGGTCTGGATCGCCGAATACATTTGCGCGACCTTGTTCTCGCGGATCAGGTTACGGATTGCCGGCGTGCCGATCATAATTTCATGCGCCGCAACCCGACCCGAGCCATCCTTGGTCTTGAGCAAAGTCTGCGAAATCACAGCCCGCAGGGATTCCGAAAGCATCGAACGCACCATCTCCTTTTCTGCCGCCGGGAAGACGTCAACGATACGATCGACCGTTTTGGCGGCTGACGAGGTGTGCAATGTGCCGAATACCAGGTGGCCGGTTTCGGCCGCCGTCAGCGCCAGACGGATGGTTTCGAGATCGCGCAATTCACCGACCAGCACAACGTCCGGATCCTCGCGCAGGGCGGCACGCAGGGCGTTCGAGAACGACAGGGTATGCGGCCCGACTTCGCGCTGGTTGATCAGGCATTTTTTTGATTCATGAACAAATTCGATCGGATCTTCAACCGTCAGAATGTGGCCGTAGGCGGTTTCGTTGACATGATTCACCATCGCCGCCAGCGTTGTTGATTTACCCGATCCCGTCGGCCCGGTGACCAAAACAATCCCGCGCGGATACTCGGCAATATCCTTGAATATCTTCGGGCAACTCAGTTCCTCAAGCGTAATCACCTTGGATGGAATCGTCCGAAAAACGGCGCCGGCGCCGCGATTCTGGTTGAAGGCATTGACCCGGAAACGCGCCAGATTGGGAATCTCGAAGGAAAAATCGCACTCCAGAGTTTCTTCAAAAACCTTGCGCTGGCCGTCGTTCATGATGTCGTACACCATGCCGTGGACATCTTTGTGCTCCATCGCCGGCAGGTTGATCCGGCGAACGTCGCCATGTACCCGGATCATCGGCGGCAAACCAGCAGACAGGTGAAGGTCAGAAGCCTTGTTCTTGACACTGAAGGCAAGCAGTTCGGTGATATCCATGGGGATGTCCTTGTCGCGCGGAAGGCGCGTGTATACCGGGAAAAGACCAAATCCCGAAGAATTATGAGCGCAATCGCCACCAACCTGCAAGCCGTTCGCGAACGCATTATCAGGGCAGTACTGGGGCGAGGTTCGGTATCTTCATTTCCTGCCTTCCAAAAGTGACACTAATTTTAGGTCACCCTTGGCAGACTAATTTTCGGGGGAAGCTCAAGGTGGAACGGGCAAAAAAATCCCAACCGGATAAGGGTTGGGATTTCACATTATGGTGGTGGAGCCGGGGGGGATCGAACCCCCGTCCGCAAGTCCTACACAGGCAGGTCTACATACTTAGTCCGGTCGATTGGGTTTAACCTTTGCGCGCCGACCGAACAGGCTCGCTTCAGGCGATCCGCTGAGTTTTCGAGATCTGCCACGCGGCATCACAGACCCTTATCTGATGTATATGACACTGCTTCCAGTTTCCTGGTCCGGCCCATCAGAGTACCGGTGCAGCGCCAGCCGCTTAAGCGGCTAGTGCGAATTGCTCGTCGTTGGCGTTTGTGAAGTTTCCAGATGGATTTACGAGGTGACTGGCCCTCGGTATGCACTGTTCTGATTCGCAACCCACGTCGAAGCCATGTCGGCCCCACGTTTGCCGCCACCCTCAGATTGGTGGACAACATTGAAGTTCAAATTCTACGCTATTGCCCTGGTGCCGTCACTGAGTCATCGTTTGCCGCGGTCAAGCACTTCACGTTACGGATCAAAGCCAGGATTGCCACGAGGAACACTACCGCCAACGGGTACGCCGCCATCTGGCGCAGCGGGCCGAAACAATGGGCATGAAACTCGTTGCTTCCGAACAGGCGACCCGGGTAATTCATTTAAATGAATTACCCGGGGGATGTCTCTTGAAATATTTTCACGCACCACCCCGCATTTTTTGCTCGATTGAGCGCAGGGTGTTTTGTATTTCCCGTTCTTTGAGTTCGGGATCAATGTCTTGGATGTACTCGATGGCGGAGAAGTCATCACCGCGCTTTCTGTTTTGCGGTGGTTCGAGTGCTTCAATAAGAAGCGCCTCCAATGTTGCGACCAGTGCCGCAAGTGAAGAATTGAAAGGGATTTCACGGAGGTTGCCTTCTTGAGTTACATCGAGAAGGCCAAACCAAGAAAAGCGATTCCATCTACTACCAAGCCTGTCCAACGTGTGCTCATACAATCGCTTTCCCAACGGTCGGTCGATTGCGCGTCCAACGTAAACTACGGTGTGATGATCGTAGAGAATGTAAATCCCTTTTTGCTTTCCGAAATTCACCGGCCTGGAAAGCGCCTGCTGCTTTCCGTACATTTTCAGGTCGTTGCGCCAAACCACAAGATCTCGCTGCCAGTACATGCCAAAAGAGTGAATAATTGAATCTGACAATTCATCTTCGACTGCTGGTTGTTCCGCTTTCGATTTTCTGTTCGGTATCGCTGCGGTGACTGACGAGCCACGAAGTGAAAATATTCCTTTTCCGACACGGATAAACGGAGATTTCTCACCGTCATGTTTGACCGATGATGACAGCTGGGCATTTACTGTTGCGGCTGGCGTTGCTCCATCAGTAGAGTAATAGCCACGAGTCAAAATTTGCTCGGAAATTTCTGTGTAATGCAGCGGCGCGTCAGATTCCTTTAGCACTCGCTTAATGGCTTCTTTCCAAGACATCTCCACAACGTTCTCCAAAAAATCCAAGGTTCGGCATAAACCGCAAGCGGCATATAAGCATTTTCAAAAACGGGGTGATTTTAGCTATTGCGCGGGTTGTCTCGTCAGCGCAGCGGCGGATCAATCGCCCACGGTTATCCGGGCGAGACGGGCCAGCCCCTCAAGCACCAGATTGTCGATCCGCCGATGTGGCAGCGCCAACTGGGCGGCCAGTGGTTGCGCGTTGCCGCCGGAAATCAGGCAAAGGGCATCGGGCTCATTGGCGATTCGCCGAAAGGCGCGCTCAATCGCGCCGAGTTGCGCTTCAATGCAACCGGTGACAATCGCGTTGCCGGTGTTGCGCGGCAAACTGGTGTACTCGCCCTCGGCCAGCGGCAGCGCCGCGGTGTCGCGAGCCAGGCTGCGGCGCATCAAGTCGAGGCCGGGCAGGATCAGGCCGCCGGCAAATTCTCCCTCGGCGGTGAGGGTGTCAATCGTCGTCGCGGTACCGGCCATCACCACCAGGCAAGCCGCCGGGGTCATGCCGCGGGCACCGATCAGCGCCAGCCAGCGATCCACGCCGAGTTGTGCGGGATTGTCGTAAGCATTGATCACGCCGCCGTCGGCAGTGCCGGTGCTGACCCGCTTGATCAGCGGCTGCCAGGCGCTCAAGGCAGCGCAAACCGACTGCGTTGCCGCCTCTCCGGCAACACTGGCGAGCCAGACAGCACGCGCTTGCCAGGTGCCGGGGAGCGCCGCCAGGGCGCTGATTTCACTGTACCCAACAGCGCCTTGCGCCCGCCACTGGCGGCCATCATGAACCCCCCATTTGATGCGTGTATTGCCGCAATCGATGGTGACGATCATGAGCCGTGCATCGCTTGCGAATTGCTGATGGGGCGCAGGCTGACATCGCCCGAAAAAATGCGCTGGATGCCGCTGCCAGTCTCGAGAAGGAGGGCGCCGTCGTGGTCGACACCACGACAGATGCCGGCTTGCGGCTCGCCTTCTTCGGCGATGATTTGCACCGGCTGATCCTGCCAGAGGTGGCGGGATTGCCATTCGTTTTTCAGGGCAATAAAGCCGTCGGCTGCAACCGTCTCGAAAATGTCGGCGAGGGCGCAGAGAATTGCCGCTAGTACGTCGTGGCGCTCGGGCGGCGACGGCATTGCTGCGCACAAGCCGGCGGCCGCTTGCGGCATGTCGGCAGTGGGGCGTTGCAGGTTGAGGCCGATGCCGATAATGACTTGTGTGCCACGCCGATCAGCGGCGAGTTCGATGAGGACGCCGGCAATTTTTGCGCTGTCGTTTCCGCTACGGAGCAAGACGTCATTCGGCCATTTCAGGAAAACATCGCGGGCGCCGAGCTTGTCCAGTGCGCGCAGCAAACCGACACCCACCGCCAGCGAGAGCCCGGCAAGCCGGCTGGCGGGAGCGGTGAAGCGCCAGAGCACGGAGAAAGTCAGGCTTTCATGCGCAGCGGAAAGCCATTGCCGGCCACGTCGGCCACGTCCGGCGCTTTGCCGGTCGGCGACGACAACGCTGCCGGCGGGAGCCCCGCGTTCGGCGCGGCGCAGCAATTCGCTGCTGGTGGAGTCACAGGTGTCCAAGGCATCGACGTCAAAGCGCCCGGCCAGCGAGCCAAGGCGGGAGTTGAGGAGAAGCGGGTCGATGAGCGCCATGCGAGAATTCTACAATGCCGCCGGCGGCGCCCAGGGGCGGCAGCAGGTCAAACTTGCGTGCTGGCGCTTTCCTTGCCGCCGTCGATGCTCAGTTCGGCGATTTTCCGAGTGATGGTGTTGCGCCCGATACCCAGCGCCTGCGCTGCCTCGATGCGGCGACCGCCGGTGTGGGTGAGGGCGCGCGAGATCAGGATGCGTTCGAATTGCTGTTCGAGCAGATGATGAATCTCCGGCACGCCACGCGCCAGCAGGCGGTCAGCCTCGTCTTTGAGGGCGCTTTCCCAGTCGCTCGCCAGGCTCGATGGCGCGGCCTCGCGCAACTCGGCTGGCAGGTCGCCGATTTCGATCTGCTGGCCGGGAGCCATGACCGTCAGCCAGTGACAGAGGTTTTCCAGTTGTCGGACATTGCCCTGAAAATCGAGCCCGCTCAGGTATTTGAGCGCCGGATCGGCGAGTCGCTTGGCTTCGACGCCGAGTTCGCGGGCGCTTTTTTGCATGAAGTGGCGGGTGAGCAGCGGAATGTCCTCGCGGCGCTCGCGCAATGACGGCAGACGAATACGAATGACGTTCAGACGATGGAACAAATCCTCGCGGAAAAGCCCGTCCTTGACCCGCGTTTCAAGATTTTGGTGGGTGGCGGCGATAACCCGGACATTGGCCTTGATCGGCGAATGGCCGCCGACCCGGTAAAAATGGCCGTCGGAAAGCACGCGCAGCAAGCGCGTTTGCAACTCTTGCGGCATGTCGCCGATTTCGTCGAGAAACAGCGTGCCGCTTTCTGCCTGCTCAAAGCGTCCGCGGCGTTGAGCCTGGGCGCCGGTAAACGACCCGCGCTCATGGCCGAAGAGCTCCGACTCCAGCAAATCTTTGGGAATCGCGGCTGTGTTGATCGCCACAAAAGGCTTGTCGGCTCGCATACTGTGACGGTGCAGGGCGCGGGCGACGAGTTCCTTGCCGGAACCCGATTCGCCGGTAATCAAAACTGTTGCATTGGAGAGCGCCAGGCGACCGATGGCACGAAACACTTCCTGCATGGCTGGCGCCTGGCCGAGAATCTCGGGTGCCAGTGCCTCGTCTTCGGTTGCACCGCTTTGGTGCGTCGATTCGTCAATCGCGCGCTGAATCAGTTCGACGGCCTGATCAACGTCAAACGGCTTGGGCAGGTATTCAAATGCGCCGCCCTGAAAAGCGGCGACGGCGCTTTCGAGGTCGGAATAGGCGGTCATGATGATCACCGGCACTGACGGAAAGCGGGTTTTGACCTCCTGCAACAGCTCAAGCCCCGACTGGCCGGGCATCCGGATGTCGGACAGCAAGACCTGCGGCGGCTCTGCACCGTGTTCAAGCTGGCTGATCGCCTCGCTGGCCGAAGCAAAACTCTTGAAGGGGATGCCTTCGCGGCTAAGGGTTTTTTCGAGGACCCAGCGGATGGAACGATCGTCATCGACAATCCAGACCGGTTTCATGTTTTTCCACCCATCAGTTCATTGCAATGACTAAAACAAAAGCAAAACTCAAGCCTGTTCGACTGGCAGGCGCAGGATAAATACCGTTTCGCCGGGGCGGCTGCTGCAGTCGATGGTACCGTGGTGATGCTGGACGAAGTTCTGAGCGATTGTCAGACCCAGCCCGCTGCCGCCATCGCGCCCGGACACCAGCGGGTAAAACATGCGTTCGCGAATTGCTTCGGGGATCCCGGGGCCGTTGTCGATCACCTTGATTTCGAGCGCCAGACGGTAACGCTTCTTGGCCAGGGTAACTTGCCGCAGGGCGCGCGTGCGCAAGACGATTTGCCCTTCGCCGTGCATGGCCTGGGCGGCGTTGCGGGTAATGTTCAAAACTGCCTGGATCAATTGTTCGCGATCGCCAACCAGTTCCGGAAGGCTGGTGTCGTAGTCGCGGCGCACCTCGAGCGACCCCGGAAACTCGGCAGTCATCAGGCTACGCACCCGCTCAAGGATTTCGTGGATGTTGACGGTCGCCGGCAACATCGCCCGGTGCGGTGTCAGCAGACGCTGCATGAGATCCTGCAGGCGGTCTGCTTCCTTGATGATGACCTGCGTGTACTCCTTGAGCGACGGATTGTTCAGCTCGTGTTCGAGCAGTTGGGCAGCGCCGCGAATGCCGCCGAGCGGGTTCTTGATTTCGTGTGCGAGGTTGCGGATCAGCTCACGGCTGGCTTGTTGCTGCTCGATCAGGCGCTCTTCGCGGGTCGCCGCGAGATGGTGCTGAATCGGCTGCAATTCGAGCAACAGCCGAACGCCGGCGGCGAGCTTGGTACGCAAAGGGGTGACAGTGCAGTTGAGATTGAGCTTTTCACCATCGCAACGTTCAAGCTCGATGTTTTGTCCGGTATAGCCCCAGTTGTTGGCCAGGCCGTTGTTGAGCGCCGCCTGCAAGGTCGTCGAGGGCCGGCAGACGGCAGACAAGGGCTTGCCCGAGACGGCGCGTGAACTGATCGCCAGCAGATTTTCGCCGGCCGGATTGATGTAGCGAATGAGCAGGCAGTCATCAATCAGCAAGACCGCCGAGGCGAGCAGATCGAGTCCGGCAAACGTCGAATAGGAGGCATTCATGGCGACCATTGTAACGATTCAGAATGCCTGAGGATTTACATCTTGCCTTACTGACTCGTTGTTCATTATCATCGCCGTCTGACTGCCGAACCAATTAAACCGATTCCGATCATGCGCTTAACCACTCCCTCGATCCTGTTTGCTGCGTTGGGCAGTGTTGTTTTTCTGCCGGCTTGCAGCCCCGGCGACGTGCCGCCAGCCGCCGTGCCCACCGTCATGGTGCAGGCGGCAACGCGCAGCGCGGCAGCGGGGAGCAGTTACTCCGGAGAGATCAGGGCGCGACATGAGTTCGATGTGGCCTTCCGGGTCGCGGGCAAAATCGCCCTGCGTCTGGTGGATGCCGGTGCCCGGGTCAAAGCCGGTCAGGCGCTGGCAAAACTCGATCCGGCGGATCTCGAACTCGGTGCCAGCGCTGCCCGGGCGCAACTGGCGGCAGCCGAGAGCGACCTGGCGACTGCCAGCGCCGAGCGCGAGCGTTACGCCGGCCTGGTCAAGCAGAAATTTGTCAGCACAACGGCTTTTGAGGCCAAAGACAACGCCTTCAACAGCGCCCGCGCCCGCCTGGTGCAGGCGCAGGCGCAAGCCCGGATCAGCGGCAACCAGGCCGCCTACGGCACCTTGAGCAGCGAGCGCCCGGCGATTGTCAGCGCCGTCTTGGCCGATGCCGGGCAGGTGGTCGGTGCCGGGCAGGCGGTGCTGCGCCTGGCCTTGCCGGATGAAATGGAAGTGGCCATGGCGGTGCCGGAGAGCCGCCTTGCCGAGTTCAAAACAGCCGAACGGGTGACGGTCAGCCTCTGGGCTGAGCCGCAAATCGTCATTGCGGGCAAAGTGCGCGAGATCGCGCCGGCGGCGGATAGCGTGACGCGCACTTTTCTCGTCCGCATTGCCTTGCTCGATCCGCCGCCCGCCGTGCACCTCGGCATGACCGCTCGCGTTATCGTTGGCGACGGCTCGGACGCGCCCCTGATGGTTCCCTTGAGTGCCGTTGTCGATCGTGGTCAAGGTGCCCGGGTTTGGCTGGTCAAAGATGGCAAGGCAACGCCGCAAGCCGTGCAGGTCGGCGGCTACCGCGAAGATAGCGCGATGATCACTGGCGGTCTTGGCGAGGGTGAGCAGGTGATTGTCAGCGGAATCAATCAATTGAGTCCGGGGTTGGCGGTAACGCCACGCTTGCTTGCCTCGCCGGCAGCGCAGCGCTAAGCCGTGGGGCAACGCTTTAACCTCTCGGACTGGGCGCTGCATCACCGCACGCTGGTCGGCTATTTCCTGGTTGCCATCGCGCTCATGGGGATGGTTGCCTATGGCCGCCTGAGCCAGGCGGAAGACCCGCCATTCACTTTCAAGGTGATGGTGATTCGTACCCTCTGGCCAGGCGCCAGCGCTCGCCAGGTTGAGCAACAACTGACCGACAAGATCGAGAAAAAGCTCCAGGAAACCCCGTTTATCGACCGCGTTTCGAGTTTTTCACGTCCTGGTGAATCGACGGTCATGTTTTTTGCCAGGGATTTGACGCCAGCCAGTCAAATGCCCGAGGTTTTCTATCAGGTACGCAAGAAGGTTGGCGATATTCGCCATACGCTCCCGGCCGGCATTCAGGGGCCGTTTTTCAATGATGAGTTCGGTGACGTCTTTGGCACCATTTACGCGCTGACTGCAGAAGACCTCGATTACCCCCAAATCAAGGACATTGCCGAGCGGATACGCGACGATTTGTTGCGTCTGCCGGATGTCGGCAAGATCGAGATTTTCGGAATCCAGGACGAGAAGATTTATATCGAATTGTCGAACGCCAAGCTGGCCACCCTGGGTATTGATCAAGCTGTCGTCCTGCAATCGCTGATTCAGCAAAATTCGATCAACGGCGCCGGATTTTTTGAAACCTCCAGCGAACGCATCTATATCCGTCCGGGCGGCGCTTACGACTCGGTGCAGGCGGTGGCCGAGACGCCGGTTCGCGCCAACGGCCGCAGCTTCCGACTGGGCGACATCGCCAACGTGCAGCGCGGCACCAGCGATCCACCCAATACCCAGGTGCGTTTCGGCGGCAAACGCGCCCTGGCGATTGGCGTTGCGATGGTCAAGGGCGGCGACATCATTAGTTTGGGCAATGCGCTTGAGGCGCGGGTGGCTGCCCTGCGCAGTTCGCTGCCGCTCGGGGTCAGGATCAGTGCAGCGGTCAGCCAGCCGGAGGCCGTCCAGCGCTCGATTCAAACTTTTGTGATTGCCCTCGCTGAGGCAGTGCTGGTTGTTTTGCTGGTCACTTTCATCAGTCTTGGGCTGCGTACCGGCCTCGTCGTCGCCATTTCGATCCCGTTGGTTCTGGCGGCCACTTTTCTGGTCATGAACAGCTTCAACGTCGGTTTGCACAAAGTCTCGCTCGGGGCGCTGGTGCTGGCACTTGGCTTGCTCGTTGACGATGCAATCATCGCCGTTGAAATGATGTGGGTAAAGATGGAGCAAGGCTGGGAGCGCACGCGCGCTGCCTCGTTTGCCTTTACCAGTACGGCCGGGCCGATGCTCTCGGGAACGCTCGTGACAGTGGCCGGATTTTTGCCGATTGCCATCGCCAAATCATCGACTGGCGAATATGCCTTTGCTTTTTTCCAGATCAATGCGGCGGCTTTGCTGATTTCCTGGCTGGCGGCGGTGATTGCCATTCCCTGGCTGGGCTACAAGTTGCTTCCTGATCCCCGGGCACCGTTCAAACCCGGCCTGATCGCGCGCCGCTGGCCACGTTTCTCTGCCGGGCTGGCGCGCCTTGGCCTGAGCGGCACGCCCCACAGCGCCGACCATAACGTCTATGACACGCCGTTCTACAACCGCTTCCGCGCTATGGTGCGGACTTGTGTCGCCCGACGTTGGTGGGTGATCGGTTTTACCGTTCTGCTTTTCGGGCTGTCGATACTCGGCATGAGCAAAGTGGAAAAACAGTTTTTTCCCAATTCCACTCGCCTTGAACTCAATGTCGAGTTGCGCTTGCCGGAAGGTGCCTCGCTTGAGGCAATTGACCGCGAAACGCGCAAGCTCGAAGAATGGCTGGACGACGACAAGGCGGTGTTTGATCAGCACCAGCACTACCTGACCTATGTTGGCTCCGGGGCGCCGCGCTATTACTTGAGCCTCGACCAGCAACTGCCGTCAAGCAACCTCAGCCAGTTGGTGATTCTGACGCGCGATGTCAAGGCACGCGAAGCCTTGCGCAGCCGGCTCATTAAGCATTACGAAAATCAACCGCTTGGCGTGCGCGCCAATATCGCCCGCATCGAAAACGGGCCGCCGGTCGGCTATCCCGTGCAATACCGCATCTCCGGAGAAGATATCGACGCCTTGCGCCGGATTGCCGCCGAAGTAACCGCCGCAATGCGCGGGCATCCAGAGTTGTCGAACGTCAACCCCGACTGGAGCGAGTTGTCGAAGGCGGCAGAAATCGAGATTGATCAGGACAAGGCGCGTTTATTGGGGATTTCCGGGCAAGATGTAGCGTCCTTGCTCAATATGTCGGTGAATGGTCTGAGCGTGACAAGCTACCGCGAGGGTATCAAAACGATCGACGTCGTCTTGCGTGGCGAACGTTTCGAGCGCACCACGCTGGCCGCCCTGCCCGATCTGGCGGTGCCGACAAAAAGCGGGCGCAGCGTTCCGCTGAGCCAGATTGCCCGCATCAATTACGGTTTTGAAAGCGGACTGATCTGGCACCGTGACCGCCTGCCGACGATTACCGTGCGCGGCAATCTTTACAGCAAAGTTCAGCCGGCAACCGTGGTCGATGAATTGGCGCCCGCCATTGCGCAGATTCGCGCCAAGTTGCCGCCCGGCTATCAAATTGCCGTTGGCGGTTCGGTTGAAGAGTCGGCCAAAGGATCGAGTTCGGTTATGGCCGGCCTGCCGGTTTTCATCCTGGCGGTCATCACCATTCTGATGATCCAGTTGCAGAGTGTCTCGCGCATCATCATGGTCGTTCTCACCGCGCCGCTCGGAATCATTGGTATCGCGCTTTTCCTGCTGGTCTTTCACCAACCGTTCGGCTTCATGGCCCTGCTTGGAACGATTGCGTTGTTTGGCATGATCATGCGCAATTCGATCATTCTGGTTGATCAGATCGAGCAGGACATGATGACCGGGACGCCGCGCCGGGAAGCCATTATCGAGTCTACCGTGCGGCGTTTCAGGCCAATTGTCCTGACCGCCCTGGCCGCCGTGCTGGCGATGATTCCGCTGTCGCACAACGACTTCTTCGGGCCGATGGCGGTGGCGATCATGGGTGGCCTGATCGTCGCCACGGCGCTGACCCTGCTCTTCCTGCCGGCGCTCTATGCCGCCTGGTACAAGGTCAAGCCCGCCGGCACCTGATCAGCGCAGATTGTTTAGTTCTTTTTGTATTGCTTGAAGATTGCGTTCATGCTGGGCGACGCGATCTTTGTAGGGTTGCAGACGCTCAAGTACGCGCTGGTAATTCCGTTCATCGCCATTGCGAATCGCTTCCTGCTCGGCCAGCGATTGCTTGGCCTGCTCCAGATTGCGCTGCTCGCCGGCCAGCTCCTGATCCAGAATGCGTTTGCGATCGGTGTCGCGCGCCCGTTGATCGCCTTCCTGAACCCGTGGAAAATTTGCCGGACTCGGATTGGCCGCCGCGCCCGAGCGGGCTTTCGGTGCCGCAATCGACGAATCCGCGCTACTCGTCACGGCGACGCAGTTCTTGCCTGACTTGCTGTTCGAAATCAGGGTTCCACCAGCAGCGTCGGTACATTTGTAAATCGTCTGGGCAGTGGCCGACAACGAAGCAGCGGCCAATAACAAGGCAAGGATCGAACGTCTCATCATCATCAATTCCGGAGTAAGCTTTTCAGTCTAACGCAGTGCAAGCCAGGCGGTGGACAAAAAAAGGGCGGGAAATTTCCCGCCCTCTTTGAGCAATACCGGCTTAGCAGCTGTAATACAGATCAAACTCAACCGGATGGGTGGTCATGCGAACGCGATTCACTTCTTCCATTTTCAGGGCAATGAAGGCATCAATCCACTCGTTGGAGAAAACGCCGCCGCGGGTCAGGAATTCACGATCCTTGTCCAGGTTGGCGAGGGCTTCTTCGAGGCTGGCGCAGACGGTCGGGATCTTTGCATCCTCTTCCGGCGGCAAGTCGTAAAGATTTTTGTCGGCCGGATCGCCGGGATGAATCTTGTTCTGGATACCATCAAGACCGGCCATCAGCAGCGCGGAGAAACACAGGTAAGGGTTGGCGATCGGATCCGGGAAGCGTGTTTCGATACGACGCCCTTTGGTCGAGGCAACGTGCGGAATGCGGATCGAAGCTGAACGGTTTTTGGCCGAATAAGCCAGCTTGACCGGCGCCTCGTAGTGCGGAACCAGACGCTTGTAGGAGTTGGTGCCCGGATTGGTAATCGCATTCAGCGCCTTGGCGTGCTTGATGATGCCACCAATGTAGAAGAGGGCGTTTTCCGACAGGCCGGCATAGCCGTCACCGGCAAACAGGTTCTTGCCGTCCTTCCAGATCGACTGGTGAACGTGCATTCCCGAGCCGTTGTCGCCGACGATGGGCTTCGGCATGAAAGTGGCGGTTTTGCCGTACTGGTGAGCCACATTGTGTACCACGTACTTGAGAATTTGCGTCCAGTCGGCACGTTTCACGAGCGTCGAGAAAACGGTACCGATTTCGCACTGACCGGCAGTGGCAACTTCGTGGTGGTGGACTTCAACCGGCACACCGAGGGATTCCAGGGTCAGCACCATGGCAGAACGGATGTCGTGCAGGCTGTCGACCGGCGGAACCGGGAAATAACCACCCTTGACCGTCGGACGGTGGCCGGTAGCGCCGTTGCCGTCACTCTTTTCGCCCGAACCCCAGGCGGCTTCGGAAGAATGGATTTTCAAGGAGCAGCCGGACATGTCAACGCCCCACTCGACGCCGTCGAAAATGAAGAATTCAGGCTCCGGGCCAAAATAAGCGGTGTCGCCGATGCCGGTGGATTTCAGGTAGGCTTCAGCACGCTTGGCAATCGAACGCGGGTCACGGTCGTAACCGCGACCATCGGCCGGATCAACGACGTCACAGGTCAGGACGATGGTGGTTTCGTCAAAGAAAGGGTCGATATAGGCAGTGTTCGGATCCGGGTTCAGCTGCATGTCGGAAGCTTGAATTCCCTTCCAGCCGGCGATCGAGGAGCCGTCAAAAGCGTGACCGTTTTCAAACTTGTCTTCATCAAAGGCGGAGACCGGCACGGTGACGTGCTGTTCCTTGCCACGGGTATCGGTGAAACGGAAATCGACGAACTTTGCGTCGTTTTCCTTGACCATCTTCATCACGTCTTGCGGGGTTGCCATAAGCGTCAATCTCCTAAGAAAACAAGTTGCCGGCTCGACCGGCGAATGTCAAAAAATTCACAACGAAGCAAATTTAGCAGAAAGCGTGCCAATGCTTTGTTGAAAAGTTTTACATTTTGCCACAAGGAGATGGCGTCAATAACCGAAGTTTGGGGGCACCGCAAAAGTGCAGCAATGAGACGCAGGCACCACTACGGTGCAATGTGGCAATTGATTGAAACGCTGCGTATGGCGAGGTGCTGCCCCAGGCGAGACATGATTGAAGTTTGCGCAAGTTGCAGCGCTTCTCCCGTGATGAAAAACGCCTGATCAAGGAAGAGCTCAACCTCGACGCCGCCGTTTAGATAATGCAAAACGACTCGGTCGGCCACCGGCAGACCTTCGAGCAGTGGCTGTAATTCTTTGAGAACAGCCTCGCGCCCCGGTAGCCGGTGCGCCGTGAAGTCCGGTTCGAGATCGTCTTCAGGGTCAATGTGCACCAGCACGTCGAGCACCTCCGGATGTTCCCGCAGGACGCGCGAGCGTGCCAGTTCGGCAATTCTGTGCCCCTCCGAAACGCTGATCCGGGAATCTACCTGTACATGAGCATCGACCAGCGCCTGATGTGCCATGCGCCGGGTGCGTAGTTCGTGCAAGCCAAGCACGCCAGGTGTCTCCTGCAGCGTCTTGTTGATGGCCGCCACCTGGATTTCATCCAGGCCGGTGTCGATTAGTTCTTTCATTGCCCCCCAACCAAGGCCAAGACCCATACGCAGGATCATGAAGCCCATCAGCGCGGCGGCCAGCAGATCGAGAAAAGACCAACCCATCAAGGCGCCGCCGATGCCCACCACAACGACCAGCGCGGACGCCGCATCAGCACGGGTGTGCAAGGCATTGGCGATCATCAGTTGCGAACGCATGCGCTCGCCAACGCCGATCAGATAACGATAGAGGGCCTCCTTGGAAATCACGGTGGCAATCGCCACCCACAGCGCCGACAGCTCGACCGTCGGCAGCGCTTCAATATGTTGCAGGCGGAGACCGGATTCCCACAGGATGCCGCCGCCTATCGTCGCCAGCGAGAGTCCGAGGATGAGCGTAGCGGCAGTTTCAATGCGGGCGTGTCCGTAGGGATGGGCGCTGTCGGCCGGATGAGCGCTTTGGCGTGTAGCGTAAATCACCAGAAAATCTGAGAGCAAGTCGGAAAAAGAGTGCAGGCCGTGGGCAATCAACGACTGGGAGTGGGCGAAGTAGCCAACGATCAGTTGCAGCAGGGTCATCACGAAATTGACTGCAACGCTGACCCAGGTAGCATGTTGCGCCTCTTGCGCACGGTCGGCGGGTGTAGCGGATGCTACGTGGTGATGCTCGTGGCCCATCTGGTCTGCCCTATACTGTCGGCCTCGAATATTAGCAGGCTATTGATATGGGCAGGTTAACTGAAATCCTCCGCTTGTCGCAGGCGCGTGCCAAAGCGCTTGAACTGCCTTACGAAGGGGCGCTGACGCCGCGCGAGGCGTTTGAGATTTTGCGTCTGGCACCGGGAGCCAGACTGGTCGATGTGCGTTCGCGCGCCGAGTGGGACTGGGTCGGGCGTATTCCCGAGGCGGTGGAAATTGAGTTGAATCAATATCCGGGCAGCGTTCGCAACCCGAATTTTCTGGCCGAGCTAAAGCGCCAGGTCGATCACGAGTCGCTGGTGCTTTTCATTTGCCGCAGCGGCGCACGCTCGGATGCTGCCGCGCGTCTGGCAACGGAAAACGGCTTCAACGACAGTTATAACGTCCTCGAAGGGTTTGAGGGCGACAAGGACGCCGAGGGACAGCGCAACAAGGTCAACGGCTGGCGTCATGCCGGACTGCCCTGGCATCAGGGCTAATTGCTTTACCGAATCACCGCTTAGAGAACAGCATGCAGACAGCTATCATTGCCTTCGATCCGTTTAACAAAATGTCGGACGAGGCTTGTCACCAACGAATTCGGGATGCCCGTGCCGCCCTTGGCAAGCGGGCAGTCATTCTTTGTCATCACTACCAGCGCGCCGATGTCTATCAACATGCTGACCTGACTGGCGATTCCCTCAAACTCTCGCGCCTTGCCTCGCAAGCCGATGCGGAATACGTGGTTTTCTGCGGCGTTCATTTCATGGCCGAAGTGGCCGACATCATGACGGCGTCGAACCAGTTGGCCATTCTGCCCGACCTCGCCGCCGGCTGTTCGATGGCTGACATGGCCAACCTGGCCAAGGTCGAGCGCTGCTGGCGCGAACTCAACGAGGTGTTCAACGCCGAAGCAGAAATTACCCCGGTGACTTACATTAATTCGGCTGCCGACCTGAAAGCCTTCTGCGGTGAACATGGCGGCATCGTATGCACCTCGTCAAACGCCGGAGCCATTGCCCAGTGGGCTTTCGCGCGGCGTCCGAAGATTCTGTTTTTTCCGGATCAGCACCTCGGTCGGTGGACGGGGCACAACCTGGGCATCGCGCCGGAAGATATGGTTGTCTGGGATCCCGATCTTGAATTCGGCGGCCTGACGCTGGAGCAAATCCGGCAGGCGAAAATATTGCTCTGGAAAGGTCACTGCTCGGTACACCAGATGTTCCAGAAGCCTCACATAGACGCCTTTCGCGCCAAATATCCCGAGGGCAAGGTGATTGCTCATCCGGAATGCAATTTTGCGGTCTGCAGCGCCGCCGATTATGTCGGTTCGACCGAGCAAATCCTCAGAATCGTCAAGGAAGCACCCGCCGGCACGCGCTGGCTGGTCGGTACCGAATTGAATCTGGTTGATCGTCTGGCGAAGGAAGTCCTGCCGCAAAACAAGATCGTGCAATTTATGGCCAGCACCATCTGCATGTGTTCGACAATGCAGCGGATTGATCCGCAGCACTTGGCATGGACACTGGAAAACCTCGTCGCCGGCAAGGTCGTCAATGCCATCCGCGTGCCTGAGCACGAGGCAAAACTGGCAAAGCTGGCGCTTGAGAGGATGTTGGCGATTTCCTGAAACGGCGGCGAGGTTGCCTCGGCGGCCGGGTTCTCCGGCATGGCTTGAGCCGGGGAGGTCAGCGGGCGGGACTCAACAAATGCGCGGCAATTGCTCGCCGCCCAGCCAGTCGACAATGCGCTTGCCGCCGAAGCTGGTGGTCATTTGCACAAAATGATGATCATCGTCATGCACTGTTCCGACGATCGCCGCCGCGCTGCCCAGCGGGTGAGCGCGCATTGCCGCCAGCAACCTGTCGGCATCGCCGGCAGCGCAAATGGCCAGCAGCTTGCCCTCGTTGGCAACATACAGCGGATCAAGACCGAGAAACTCGCAGGCGGCGTTGACCGCCGGCCGGATCGGCAAGGCTTTTTCGTGCAACATCATGCCAACCTTGCTCTGACGGGCGATTTCGTTGAGCGTCGCCGCCAGACCGCCGCGCGTCGGATCGCGCAAAACATGAATTTCGGCTCCGCTCGCACGCATCGCGGCAATCAGGCCGTGCAGCGCCGCCGTGTCAGAGACGATCGGTGCATTAAAACCAAGACTCTCGCGCTCGGCCATGATCGCCATGCCATGATCGCCGAGCGTACCGGAAACCAGAATCGCATCGCCGGCACGCGCCTGATTGCCTGAGAGCGCCATGCCCGGTGCCACTACGCCGACTCCAGTCGTCGTGATGAATACCCCGTCGCCCTTGCCGCGTTCGACGACCTTGGTATCGCCGGTGACAATCGGCACACCGGCCGCCGTGGACGCTGCTGCCATGCTTTGCACGATGCGCGCCAGATCGGCGAGCAAAAGGCCTTCTTCGAGAATGAAGCCGGCGGCCAGCCACAAAGGTTGCGCGCCCATCATCGCGACATCGTTGATTGTCCCGTGCACCGACAGGCAGCCGATGTCGCCGCCGGGGAAGAAAAGCGGCGAAACGACGTGGCAATCGGTGGCCATGACCAGTTGCCCGCTGCCGATTGCCGGCAGCAAGGCGCCATCGTCACCTTGCGCGAGATATTCATTGCCCAGATAGCGAGCGAACAATTCTTCGATCAACTGCGCCATCGCCCGCCCGCCAGCGCCATGCGCCATTTCGACCCGCCCCTGTTTGAGGTCAAGGGGGCGGACATAGCTGCTGCGTGCCTTGGCGCCGCTCACCGCGACTCTCCGCCGTTGATGTCCTTGTAACGCCCGTAAGCGTAGTGCGCCGCGCAGGCTCCTTCCGACGAAACCATGCACGAACCCATGGCGTTTTCCGGCGTGCATACGGTACCGAACAACGAGCAGTCCGGCGGTCTTTTGACCCCGCGCAGAATGGCGCCGCACAGGCAGGCACGGTGATCCGGCACCGCCTGGTAGGTCAGCGCAAAGCGTGCTTCGGCGTCGAATTCGGCGAACTGGCTGCGGATCCGCAGCGCTGAATGAGGCAACACACCCAGGCCCCGCCACTCAAAGTGTTCACGCATTTCAAAAACTTCGGCGACCAGTTGCTGCGCCTTCAGGTTGCCGTTGCGGTCAACTGCCCGCGTGAACTCGTTTTCAACCTCGGCACGGCCATCATTGACCTGGCGGATCAACATGCGCACCGCCTGCATCACATCAAGCGGCTCAAAACCGGCAATCACCACCGGCTTGCGGTATTCCTCGGCAAAACATTCATACGGCCGGCTGCCGATGATTGTCGACACGTGTGCCGGACCGATGAAGCCGTCAATTTGAACACTCCCCCAGCGGCGCACCTCCGGCGATTCGAGAATGCTGACAATCGCCGGGGGCGTCAGCACATGGCAGCAGAGCACCGAAAAATTCGTCAGGCCAAGGGCGGCAGCTTGCTTGATCGCCACCGCGGTGGGCGGCGTCGTCGTCTCGAAGCCGATGGCGAAAAAAACCACCTGCTTGTCCGGATGCCGTTGCGCCAGGGCGACGGCATCGGCGCTCGAATAAACCA
Organism: uncultured Pseudomonadota bacterium; assembly: GCA_903951825.1. GTDB lineage: Bacteria > Pseudomonadota > Gammaproteobacteria > Burkholderiales > Rhodocyclaceae > Azonexus. The sequence continues at coordinate 41,578 of CAJBDJ010000035.1, read as the reverse complement.
TCCGGATGTCACCGCCACGCGCCTTCGCCTTGAGCAGCGACAAACCAGCAGAAGCCGGCACGCGCAGGCAGTCGCCGTAGGTGCATAACATCACGCCTTGTTCCAGTGCCAGCCCGATCGCCTGGTCGACACGCCCGATCGGCAGTACGCACACCGGGCAACCGGGGCCGTGAATCATCTGCACATTGGACGGCAGCAGGTCGCTGATGCCGTAGCGGGAAATGGCGTGCGTATGGCCGCCGCAGAACTCCATGAAATGGTAGCGGCGATCCGTCCTCGCCTCGCCGGCAATGGCGCCGGCAATGCCCCGGGCGACTGTGCCATCGCGAAATTCGTCGATGTATTTCATCAGTGCACGGTTGCCGCGTCGTCGAGTTGACCGAGTTCGGTAAAGAGCGCCAGTGTTTTGGCAGCTTCCTGGGCATCGAGCTTGTTGAGCGCATAGCCGACGTGGACGATGACGTAGTCGCCAACCGCCACGCCGTCAACCAGCGCCAGCGAGATGAGCTTGCGGACGCCGGCCAGATCGACGACGGCGTTGTCGCCGTCGCGCAATTCAACAACTTCCGCGGGAATCGCCAGACACATTTGTTTTCTCCTCAATCGTCAAGCAGGTTTGCCGGCCAGTCGACGCAAAAAGCCGCGTCGCGAGACCGGCGCGCGCGGCGCTGTTATCGGCTCGTCAGCCGCCCCCGGAAACCCCAAAGCCATCCGCAAACCGTCGGCGGCAATCAGCCGTGCGGTCTTCATGTCGGCGACTGCGGTGGTCGAATCGCACAACGAGGCGTATTGCCAGGTGCCGATCTCCGGTTCGCCGGCCGCGACAAAAGCCAGGGTGCCACCGGGCAGGGCGAGATAGCGCCGTTGCCCGGGCGGAATCTCCCCCCACAGATGACCGCCGCCGTTGATCAGGATCAGATGAATCGCCCACGGCGCGACAACGGCGCCCAGCCAGTCTCCCTGACAACGTACAAAATCGAGGGCGGCAACCTGCAGTCGCCGATTGACCGTCGCTTCCGGCATCGCCGTCGACGCCCAGACCTGCGCGTAATGCGCGGCGATGACGGCGGCTGGATCATCGAAAAAAACGTTCTCAGTCATGTCGCCCCGATGACAAATCGCGGAAGTGTTGTTGCGCGTCGTAACTATTGTCGAGCGCTGCGGCAACGGCGCTCAGGGCATCCTCAATCAAGTGGCGCTGCTCATCGGCCAGGACTTCGCGCGCCAGGCCGTGCGAGGTCAATACCCAAGTGCCGAGCGGCTGCGCGCCGAGCAGCATCATGTTGATTTGCTCGCGCCGGCCGTCGCGCTCAACCCAGGCAAAATCGCCGGCACCCTCCCAGGCAACGACTTGTTTGGGAATCGACAGGCACATCAGCGGCGCGCCACCCAGGCTTGGCCCAGCGCCAGGCCGCCATCATTGGCCGGCACCTGGATGGCCTCAAAAACGACGATGCCGGCGGCGATCAGGTGTTCTCGCAGTGCGGTCATCAAAATGGTATTCATCGCGCAGCCCCCTCCAATTGCAATTTTCGACAGTTTTTCCGCGTTGACGGCACTAATTATCCACTCTGCCAGACACTTTGCCAGCGTCGCGTGAAAGAGGGCGGCGCCGTAACCGGGGTTGTCGCAATCGGCAAGGGTGATCAAGAGCGGCGAAAAATCGGCCACATTTTGCTGCAGCACCATGCCGCCGGGCATCGCCGGCAGCGCGCCATGAGTGGCCGCATAACCTTCCAGCTCGATCGCTGCCTGCCCCTCGTAAAAGGATTCGTCGCGCACGCCGAGCAAGCCGGCGGCAGCGTCGAAGAGACGGCCAAGGCTGGAGGTTGGCGGGCAGCGCAGGTTTTTGTCGAGCATTGAGAGCAAGGGCACGGCATCGCGCTGCGGATAACGTTTGGCCAGCCATGCCGGTACCCGCGCACTCAAGCCGGCGGCGTGCAGCGCAGAGACGGCCATTCGCCAGGGTTCGCGCGCGGCGCGGTCGCCGCCGGGCAAAGCCAGCGGCTTGAGGTGACCGAGGCGCCGGCAATCGGCACCGTCGATGCGCAATAACTCGCCGCCCCACAGGCCGCCATCGGGGCCGAGGCCGACGCCGTCCAGCGCCATGCCAAGCAGCGGCTCATTGATGCCGTGCTCGGCGCAAATCGCCGCGATGTGCGCGTGGTGATGGGCGACGCCGATAGCCGGTACATCGAACTCGGCCGCCAGACGCAGCGCCAGATGCGTCGAGGCGAAATCGGGATGCAGGTCGTGGGCGATCAACGCCGGCTTGAGATCGAGAATGGTCAGCAGGTGCGCCACGCTCTCCTCCAGAAAACCGATCGTCGCCGCGTTGTCAAGACCGCCAATATGTTGCGAGAGAAAAGCCTGTCGCCCGTGCATAACGCACAGCGTATTTTTGAGGTAGGCGCCGAGCGCCAGAACCGTCGGGCCATCCTCGGCCAGCGCAATCGGCAGCGGCGCGTAGCCACGGGCGCGACGCAGGACGGCGCCGGGCTTAACGAGCGAATCGTCGCAGCGAATGACAATTTCGCGGTCATGCATCAGGAAGGCATCGGCGATCCCGCCCAGCCTTTGCTGCGCCTCGGCGTTCGCGATGACCAGCGGCTCTCCCTGCGGGTTGGCGCTGGTCATCACCAGCACGAGTTCGTGCGGCGCCGCCAGCCAGTCGCAACCCGCCGGGCGCCCGGCGGCCTCATGCCAGAGCAGCAGGTGCAGCGGCGTTGCCGGACGCATGACGCCAAGCCAGGCCAGATCGGGGGCAACGCCGGGCAATTCGTCGGCAGCTTTCGGGCACAGCACGATAGGTGCCGCCGGACTGTCGCGCAGTGCTTCCTGCGCTGTCTCAATCGTCGCGTAAGCGGCCAGCGAAGCGCTGTTCAGCGCCATCACGGCAAACGGCTTGGCCTCACGTTGCTTGCGCCGGCGCAACTCGGCAACGGCGGCGCCATTGCGCGCGTCGCACGCCAGATGGAAACCGCCAAGCCCCTTGATCGCCAGAATCTTTCCGGCGCGCAGCAAACGCACACTCTCGGCAAGCGGGTCGGCCAGAGTTGCTGCGTCAGTTTCCGGCAGGTCGGCGCCGGGGTTGAAAAAAACAAGCTGCGGGCCACATGCCGGGCAACAGGTTGTTTCGGCATGAAAGCGCCGATCCGCCGGATTGGTGTATTCCGTCTGACACGGCGCGCAGAGCGGGAAGGGCGCCAGACTGGTCTGTGCCCGGTCATAGGGAATCCCCCGGCTGACCGTGTACCGCGGCCCGCAATGGGTGCAGGTGGTAAAGGCATAACGCCAGCGCCGGCCGTGCGGATTGCAGAGATCGGCGATGCACGCAAGACAAATGCCGGCGTCGGGGCCAATGGCGGTCTTTACGGCGCCGATCTGGCTATCGAGAATGACGAACCCCGGCGACCGGGGTTTGCCTTGGTCTGAAGTACTTTCGATGTCGTCGACTTCAATTGCGTCAATACGCGCCAGAACCGGCAATTCGAGCGGCAGGCGCACCAAGAATTCGGCCACTTTTTCGCCGTCAACCGCGATGCTGACGCCGGCCCCGTCGTTACGCACCCAACCGCTCAAGCACAGCGCATTGGCCAGGTGCCAGACGTAAGGCCGGAAGCCGACGCCCTGCACTAGGCCACGCACCTGGATGCGGCAAACGCTCATTGGGCGGCGAGCTTGCGCTCCAGTTCGGCGATGCGTGCCTTGAGTCCGGCGACCGTCGCGGCACGCTTGTCGCGTTGTGCTTCGAGGCCTGCCTGAATCCACGCCACCCAGGCCGACAGACCCTCGCCGCTGCGTGCTGAAACGCGAAAAATCGTCAGATGCGGATTGACCTGTCGGGCATTGGCTTCGGCAAGGTCAACATCAAAATCGAGATGCGGCAGCAAGTCGCACTTGTTGAGCAGCATGACATCGGCCGCCGCAAACATGTCCGGGTATTTGAGCGGCTTGTCCTCGCCCTCGGTCACCGAGAGGATGGCGACCTTGTGCCTCTCGCCGAGATCGAAAGCCGCCGGGCACACCAGGTTGCCGACGTTTTCGATCAAAAACAGCGACTCATCGGCTGGCCTGAGCCTTTCAATGGCCTGGCCGACCATGTGGGCGTCAAGATGACAGCCCTTGCCGGTATTGATTTGCAGCGCCGCGACGCCGGTCGCGCGGATGCGCTCGGCATCGTTTGAGGTTTGCTGGTCGCCCTCGACGACACTGATCGCCCTCGTCGCCTTGAGTTGTTCGATGGTTTTCACCAGCAGGGTGGTTTTTCCCGAACCGGGACTCGATACCAGATTCAGCGCAAAAATGCCGAGCTCGTCAAAGTGGGCGCGATTGGCGATAGCGTAGGCATTGTTTTTGGCCAGGATGTCCTGCTCGATCTGCACCATGCGCGATGGCGACAAACCGGGCACATGGGCGCGTGCCGGGCTGTTGCCGTAATCGAGATCGGCGGCCGCCGGCGGCTCGTGAGGATGAGCGTGCTCGCCCTGATGCCCATGGCTGTGCGCATGTACGCTGCCGTCGGCATGGTGATGGCGATGCTCGTGGGCGGCCACCGGCAGTGCGTCATGAGGGTGCTGATGATCGCCGCCGTGGGCATGGGCGTGGGAATGCACGGTGCCGTCTTCATGAACATGCGGATGGGCATGACCATCCCCTTCGATACGCGTTTCGCCCGCGCCACAACCACACACCGTACACATCGTCCATCTCCTTGATGATTATTCGATTTCGATTTCCTTGACCCGCATTTCCGTGCCGCTGACGGCCTGAACCTGGTAACTGCCGCAATTCGGACAAGCCTCGAAACGCGCGTTCAGCGCCACCGTTTGCGCACAAACCATGCACCAGCCACTGCCCGCCACCATCACAACCTCAAGCTCCGCCCCTTGGGCGATGCTGCCAAGCGTGACTGAATCAAAGCAAAAACGCAAAGCTTCCGGCTCAACCGAAGACATCCGGCCGATTTCCAGAACCACCGTTTTGACCCGCGTCGCCGCCTCGCGGCGTGCCGTTTCTTCGACCAGTTGCAGCACGCCTTCGGCCAAGGACATTTCATGCATCTCGTAGCTCCACTTCGTAAGGCAGGCAAGGATCGAGCGCCAATACAGCCAGGTGCAAGGCCGCACGCGCCGCTGCCGGCGTGGCAAATGTCACACCATCAGTAAGCGCTTGCAAACCGCCGGCATCGCTGAAATGGAAATCGGTCGGCGCCCACACCTGATAATTACTGACCCGCCCGCCGGCAAGCTGCACGGCATGAGTCAGCACGCCGCGTGCGGTCAAGGCTTGCCCGACGCCCCACCCGCTGCCGCCCGCCGCCGCCAGTGGGTAGGGCGCGCCTGCAGCCAGCGCAGTGGTCGCCGTCGTCACCTCGGCGAGGCGCTGGCGCAAGGCAGCCGCCGGCGATGTCGGGCGCCGCAAAGCCGGCGATGTCGTGAGTTCTCCGCGCCAGTGAGCCAGCCAGTCGTCGGGCGCCGGGATCGACAAAATCGCCGCTGCCTGAGACTCTTCCGCGCCACCTTGCGCTGCCTGCCGCAGTGCTTGCGGTTGATGATACTCAAGCAGTTGGTCGAGACATTTTTCTACCAGAGAGTGCAGTTGCCCGTGCACCAGCGTGCGCGTCAGCGGAATGCATTGTTCTCCTCCACGTTGCGCCCGCCACGCCACGAACTCGTCCTTTGCCGACGGCAAGCCCAAGGCCAGCGGCCAGTCAAGCAGCAGGCGCCAGAGGTTTTCGTGCAGGAACTCCAGCCACAAGGCGCGATTATCCGGTTCAGGCACTGGTTCGCCCGTCGCGGCAGCAAACGCGGCGCGCGCCGCAAGCCCCTGTGCGCGGCTGCACAGGGAGTACAACACCGGCACCGTCGCGATCACCGCTGCAGCGGTCTTGCCAATGAACAGGCGGGCCACTGCCGGCCTGTCCAGCGTCACCGAGAGCTTCGAAATCTGCCCCTTGGCAAAACAGGCGTTGATTGCCAAATGACCGTCCGCACTCATGCATCAACCTCGTTGTCCGCGATGCGGTCGCCAACCCGCCGGCCAGCAGTGCGCCCAAACCGGTTCCCTGGCTTGAGCCCATGAAGTGATTTTTCAGCGCGCATCGGCGCAGACTAATCGCGCTCGCGCTGCCTGTCCAGACAGGCGCACAGGCGTGCAACAAAGGGCGCTTTATTTGACTCTCATTAATCTGCCGCTACACTTGTCGCCTCACAATTTGCCGCTGGTTCATCTCGATTTACTTACCTCATGCTCGAAGCTGACAATCTGGAATGTGTACGCGGTGAACGGCGCCTGTTTGCCGGCATCGGCTTCACGCTGGCGGCCGGTGAGTTGCTTTATTTGCAGGGCAAAAACGGTTCTGGGAAAACCAGTCTGTTGCGTATGTTGATTGGCCTCCTGCCGCCCGAGTCGGGAACTATTCGCTGGCGGGGCGCAGCGATCAAGAGCGATGATTACCGCGCCGACCTGTGTTATCTCGGCCATCTCAACGCGATCAAGGAAGAGCTGACGCCGCTCGAAAATCTGCTCGCCGGCGCACGTCTGGCGGACGCGAGGCTCAGCGAGGTTGAGGCGCTCGCCGCGCTTGAACAAGTCGGCCTCGCCGGGCGCGAAGATCTCGCTTGCAAATATCTCTCGCAAGGCCAGAAACGGCGGGTAGCGCTGGCGCGACTGGTCAACGAAAAACGTCCGTTGTGGATTCTCGACGAGCCTTTCGTCGCCCTCGACAGCGCTGCCGTCGATTGGCTTGCGGGCATCATTTCCGCCCATCTGCAGCGCGGCGGACTGGCGGTGATGACAACACACCAGCGGGTGGACATCGCGGCCGGCGCCCTGCGTGAGTTGCGGCTCGGCTGATGACAAGCTCCTGATGCTGACACTCATTGCCGCAGTCATCAAACGCGATCTCAAACTTGCCATGCGCCGGCAAGCTGATATGGTCTCGGCGATTTTCTTTTTCATCATCGTCGTCAGCCTCTTCCCGCTCGGCATTGGTCCCGAAGCCGATTTGCTGCGCAAACTCGCCCCGGGCGTCTTGTGGGTCGCGGCGCTATTGGCGACCATGCTCTCGCTGCCGCGCCTGTTTGCCGACGATCATCGCGACGGCACCCTCGAGCAGCTTGCGCTTGCTCCACACCCTCTTGGTCTGGTTGTTACCGGGAAAGTGATTGCTCACTGGCTGGTTTCCGGACTGCCGCTTGCCCTGATCGCGCCGGTACTCGGGCTGCAGTTTGACTTGTCGACTGAAGCGCTGCTGGCCGTTACCCTGTCGATCCTGATCGGCACCCCCGCGCTTTCCGGGATCGGCGCCATCGGCGCGGCGCTGACCCTCGGTTTGCGCGGCGGCGGCGTCTTGATTTCCCTGCTGGTTCTCCCGCTCTACATTCCGGTGCTAATATTCGGCGCCGGCGCAGTCGATGCCACGGTGACCGGACTCGGGGGAGAAGGTCACTTGTCCCTGCTTGCCGCACTTACTTTTGCCTCAATCGGCTTTGCCCCCTGGGCAGCTGCCGCCGCTCTGAAGATTGCCCTCGAATGACCGATCGCTTCAACCTTTACCGTTTTTCCTCGCCGGCAACGTTTTACCCGCTCGCCGGCGCGATGATTCCCTATTTTGTCGCCGTTTCGGCACTCTTCGGGATCGCCGGTCTCTGGCTCGGAATGCTGGTCGCACCCACCGATTTTCAGCAAGGCGAGGGCTACCGGATTATTTTTATTCACGTCCCGGCCTCCTGGATGTCGATGTTCATTTACCTCGTCATGGCCTTCTGGGCGGCCATCGGCCTCGCCTTTAATACCCGCCTCTCGGGGATGATGGCGCAGGCGCTGGCGCCGACCGGTGCCTTGATGGCCTTCCTCTCATTATGGACGGGAGCGCTCTGGGGCAAGCCGATGTGGGGCGCCTGGTGGGTTTGGGATGCACGCCTGACTTCCGAGCTGATCCTGCTCTTTCTCTATATCGGCTACATGGCTCTGACCGCCGCCATTGACGATGTTCGCCGCGCCGACAAGGCCGGAGGGCTTTTGCTGCTGGTCGGCGTGGTCAATATCCCGATCATTTATTTTTCGGTCAAATGGTGGAACACGCTGCATCAGGGGTCGAGTGTCAATCTTGCCAAGTCCTCAATGGCCACCACCATGCTTTGGGGGATGTTGCTGATGGCGATGTGCTTCTGGATGTATTCGATCGCCATGGCCTTGATGCGCGTGCGGACGATCATGTTGGAACGCGAACGGCACACCGACTGGGTCAAGAAATTAATCGCCGGAGACGAAAAATGATCCATTGGGCAAGTTTTTCGGACTTTCTCGCCATGGGTGGCTATGGCTTGTATGTCTGGGGTTCGTTCGGTGTAACGGCATTCGTCATGGCGATTGAACCGATTACCATTCGCCGCAATCGAAGCGCGACAATTATTCGCTTGCAGCGCCAGTTGCGCGCTGAAACCAGGAATGCCGCTCAATGAAATCCCGTCACAAGAAACTCGCCCTGATCGCCGGTGCGCTGGCACTCATCGGCGTCATTGCCGCACTTGTCTTGAATGCCTTGAACAGCAATATCGCGCTTTACATCACGCCGACCGATGTGGCCGCCGGCAAGGCACCGAAGGATAAATTGTTCCGCATCGGTGGCCTGGTCAAAGAGGGCAGCATTCAGCGTCAGGCAGACGGCGTGACGATTGCCTTCATCATTACCGACACCGAAAAAGATATTCCAGTGAATTACAAGGGGATTCTCCCCGACCTCTTCAAGGAGGGCAAAGGCGCCGTCGCCCAAGGCAAGCTGACCCCTGAAGGTACCTTCAGCGCCAGCGAGGTACTGGCCAAACACGATGAAAACTACATGCCGCCGGAAGCCGCCAAAGCGCTCAATGATGCGCAGGAACGCGCCGCCGGCAAACACGTTTCGCCGTCCTCCGCCGCTGAACAACCGAAAGCGAGCTACTAAGCATGATCCCCGAACTTGGTAATTTCGCACTCATCCTCGCTGCTGTCATTGCGCTCGTTCTCGGCACCTTGCCGTTGATCGGCGCCCAGCAAAACCGTCAAAACTGGATCGCCCTGGCGCGCCCGGCGGCGACGGCACTGGCGCTGGCGATTACCTTCTCCTTCGCCTGTCTGACACACGCTTTCGTCAATAACGACTTTTCCGTGGTTTATGTGGCTCAGCACTCAAATTCCTTGTTGCCGCTGCAATATCGCGTCGCCGCCGTTTGGGGGGGGCACGAAGGTTCCCTGTTGCTATGGATGTTGATGCTCGCCTGGTGGGCTTTCGCCGTGCGCATGCTCTCCAGCCAGTTGCCGGACGCGATGGTCGCCCGGGTGCTTGGCACGCTGGGCCTGGTTGCCTTTGGCTTCCTGCTGTTTGTCCTGTTTACCTCCAATCCTTTTGACCGTTTGTTGCCGGCAGCGGCCGAAGGGCGCGACCTTAACCCGCTGTTACAGGATTTCGGTCTGATTATCCACCCGCCGCTACTCTACATGGGCTATGTCGGCTTCTCGGTGGCCTTCGCCTTCGCCATTGCCGCGCTGCTCTCTGGCCAGCTTGACGCCGCCTGGGCGCGCTGGTCGCGGCCGTGGACGACCGCCGCCTGGGGGTTCCTGACCCTCGGGATCGCCATGGGATCATGGTGGGCTTATTACGAGTTGGGCTGGGGTGGCTGGTGGTTCTGGGATCCGGTCGAAAACGCCTCTTTCATGCCCTGGCTGGTCGGCACGGCGCTCTTGCATTCGCTGGCCGTCACCGAAAAGCGCGGCAGCTTCAAAAACTGGACGGTGTTACTGGCGATTTCTGCCTTTTCACTGTCGTTGCTCGGTACCTTCCTTGTCCGTTCCGGTGTTTTGACCTCGGTACATGCTTTTGCCACCGATCCGACGCGCGGGATTTTCATCCTCATCTTCCTGGTTGCCGTCATCGGTACCTCGCTCGCGCTGTTTGCCTGGCGCGCTCCGAAAGTTGGCCTCGGCGGACGTTTTGCGCTGGTGTCGCGGGAATCCCTGTTATTGACCAATAATGTGCTGCTCGTTGTCGCTTGCGGCACAGTATTGCTTGGCACGCTCTATCCGCTGCTGGTCGATGCCCTGGCGCTCGGCAAAATTTCCGTCGGGCCACCGTATTTCAATGCCGTTTTTGTTCCGGTGATGGCACCGCTCCTCTTTCTCATGGGAATCGGCCCCTTTGCACAATGGAAAGACGCCTCAATTCCGGACATCCTGCGCACCGTGCGCTGGGCTTTCGCTGTGGCAATTGTCGTCGCCATTGCCGTCCCGCTGATTTACGGAAAATGGACTCCCCTGACCGCTCTCGGCCTGTTGCTAGCAGCGTGGATAGTCGTGACGGCGCTGATCAATTTTGTCGCCCGCGTTCACAAAACCCGTGCCGGAGAATCTTTTTTCAGCGCCGCACTTAAACAGCCGCGCAGCTTTTTCGGTATGCATCTGGCGCACATCGGCATTGCGGTGTTCGTCGTTGGTGTGACGATGGTCTCCAGCTTCCAGGATGAAAAAGACGTCAAGATGGCGCCCGGAGACAGTGTCGATGTCGCCGGATATCACTTCACCTTCAATGGCGTCAAGGCTGTTCAGGGGCCTAACTATGTCGCCGCTCAGGGTGAGTTCGATCTGGCGGTCGACGGTAAATTCATTCGCAAAATGAACCCGGAGAAGCGTAGCTACGCCTCTTCCGGTATGCCGATGACCGAAGCCGCCATCGATGCCGGCCTACTGCGTGACGTCTATGTTTCGCTCGGCGAGCCGATTGACCGCGACAAGCCGGAGGGTGAATGGGCGGTGCGCGTGTATTACAAACCCTACGTCGACTGGATCTGGGGCGGTTGTGTGCTGATGGCACTGGGCGGGCTGCTGGCCATGCTTGACCGTCGCTACCGGGTCGCCAGGCGCAGTCACGAGCAGGTCATGGGGCGCTCAGGAAGCCCCGCCACCCCCTCGGCCTCCTCCTGACTCCTTCATCCTTCTCAAATCTCCCCATGAACCGTTATTACTGGATTCTCGGCGCCTTTGCCGCTCTCGTTGTTCTGCTTGGCGTCGGTCTCGGCCTCAATCCGCGTGACGTACCTTCGCCGCTCGTCGGCAAGCCGGCGCCGGCGTTCAACCTCGCCGTTCTGGCCAGCCCGGACAAGACACTGAGCCCGAAAGACATGCATGATAAAGTCTGGCTGCTCAACGTCTGGGCCTCGTGGTGCGTTTCCTGCCGGCAGGAGCATCCTCTCCTCGTCGAGTTTTCCAAAAAAGGAAGCGTGCCGCTGGTCGGCCTCAACTACAAGGAAGTGCGCGGCGACGGTGGCTTTGACGTGAGCAAGATGGCGGCCGGTGAAGAGAAAAAACTCGCTTTCGAACGCGCCAACAAGTGGCTGGCCGATCATGGCGATCCCTACACGCTGACGGTGATGGATCTCGACGGCCGCGTCGGCATTGACTACGGCGTCTATGGCGTCCCGGAAACCTATGTCATCGACAAGGGCGGTGTCATCCGCATGAAGCACACCGGGCCAATCACGCCCGATGTCCTCGGCAAAAAAATCATGCCGCTGCTGGCGGAGCTCGACAAATGATCCTGCGCACCCTGCTTTTTAGCGTTTTTTTCGCCCTCGCCGCGAACCTTGCCGATGCGCCGTCGGCTCTGGCCTCGAGCGCAACGGAAGCCGCACTGGCCGCCGACCCAGTTGCCGAGAAGCGCTTGCAGGCGCTCTCGGAGGAACTTCGCTGCCTGGTTTGCCAAAACCAGACGATTGCCGACTCCAATGCCGAACTGGCACAGGATCTCCGTCACGAAGTCCGAACCATGATCAAGGACGGCAAGACCGACAAGGAAATCGTTGATTTCATGGTCACCCGGTATGGTGACTTCGTCCTCTACCGCCCGCCCGTCAAAGGCATCACCCTGCTGCTCTGGGGGGGGCCGATCGCCCTGATGTTGCTTGGCTTTTTCGTTCTGCAACGCTATCTGCGCCAGCGTGCCAAACGCGTACTCGATGCCGAGCAACCGCTCTCCGCCGATGAAGCCAGCCGTGCCGAAGCACTGTTCAAGGAAATAAGTCAAAAATGAGCCTGTTTTATATTTACGCCGCGCTGCTGCTGGGCGTGGCCGCCATCCTCGTTGTTCCGCCGCTCTGGTTCGGCCAGCGCAAGCAGGTCGGTATCGGTGATCGTAAAGAGATGAATCTCGCCATTTTTGGCGATCATCTGGCTGACCTTGAGCGCGAGAGGTCGGCCGGCACGCTCACTGAGGCTGAGTTTGCGCAAGCCAAAGACGAAATTCAGCGCCGTATGCTCGACGAAATCCAGCCCGACGGCACCGCGCCCTCCGCCGAACAGGGGCGCAGTCGGCAGACGGCAATCGCGCTGCTGCTGCTGATTCCCTTGCTCACCATTACCGGCTATCTTCTGCTCGGCAATCCGAAGGCCCTTGATCCGGTGCAAGCCAAAGCGCCGCAAGCCATGACGCCAGAGCAGATCGAAGGCATGGTAGCGCGCCTGGCGGCGCGCCTGGAGGCCAATCCGGATGATCCCAAGGGCTGGCTGATGCTGGCGCGCTCCTACAAAAATCTCGGACGCTATGGCGATGCGGCCAACGCCTACGGCAAGGCCGAAAAAATGGTCAACGAAGACCCCGAGCTACTCGCCAATTATGCTGAAGCACTGGCCATGGCTGCGGGCAAGGGTCTCAAAGGCAAGCCGCTGCAACTTGTCGAACGTGCTCTCAAGCTCGACCCCAACAACGGCCACGCGCTCTTCCTGGCTGGCGCCGCCGCCATGGAGGTCGGCAACAACAAGAAAGGAATCGCTTATTGGGAAGCCTTGCTGCCGCAAGTCGAACCCGGCTCGGATATCGACCGGATGTTGCGTAGTGGCATCGAGCAAATGAAAAGCGGCAAGAAATAGGCGCCGATTGCCGCGCCGCTCTCCGCTTGCGGCAAAACCCCGAAAGCGAGCAAATTGCGGCCTTCAGACGACGTTTGATATGCTCCGATAATCAACATGTCCGTCATTGGAGAGTCGTTTCATGTCCCAGCAAAGATTCCGCCTCGTCACCCGCAGCGATTTCGACGGCCTGGTTTGCGCCGTCTTGCTCAACGAACTCGAACTGATCGACGACATCAAGTTTGTACATCCCAAGGACATGCAGGATGGCAAAATCGTCATCGGCAGCCGCGACATCACCAGCAACCTGCCCTACGTCGCTGACGCCCACCTTGCTTTCGATCATCACCTGTCGGAAACCATACGCAACGCCAGTCAGCGCGAAAATCACATCATTGACCCCCGTGCACCTTCGGCGGCGCGGGTCGTTTATCAGTATTACGGGGGCAAAGCGGCGTTTCCCGAGATTCCCCAGGACATGCTGGACGCCGTCGATAAAGCTGACTCGGCTCAGTTCAGCAGCGAGGAAATCACCGACCCGGGTGACTGGGTTCTGCTCAATTATTTGATGGATGCGCGAACCGGCCTCGGGCGTTTCCGCGACTTCCGCATCAGCAATTACACGCTGATGATGGACTTGATCAAATACTGCCGTCATCACACCATCACGGAAATCCTCGCCCTGCCCGACGTCAAGGAGCGCGTTGATCTCTATTTCGAGCACAGGCCGCAAGCCATCGAGCAAATCCAGCGTTGCGCCAGGCTGCACGGCAATCTGGTCGTCCTCGACTTGCGTGATGAAGACACCATCTGGGCGACCAACCGCTTCATGATCTATGCTCTGTTCCCGCAGACCAACATATCGATTCATGTAATGTGGGGAGTGCACAAGCAGAACACGGTATTCGCTACCGGAAAATCAATTCTCGATCGCCGCAGCAAGACGAACGTCGGCGAATTGATGCTCAAGTACGGCGGTGGCGGACATCAGGCGGCGGGCACCTGCCAGATCGCCAACGATCGGGCGGCCGAGACCTTGCAGGCGCTGATCCGCCAGATCAACACCGACGGCTGATAATGCTGTTGAAAGCCAGGGGACTCTGCCAAACGCTTTCTTGCGCTTCCCCCGACTCACCGCCTCGTTACGGCGACGGCTGATTGCCGATGATCTGAGCTGGCTGCGGCCGATCAATCAGGTAATTGATCAAACCGGCACCGGCCCACATGCCGAGCAGGGCGATCCATGCCGTCAGCGCAAAAACGGCAGCGCCCGAGACCCCGGCGCCAACCGCGCAACCCCCCGCCAGCATTCCGCCAAAGCCCATCAGCACAGCGCCGGCGATATAGCGGCGCATACTCAGCCCATCCTTGAAACCATCCAGCTTTAATTCCCTGGCCGCCAGCGCCGCCAGAAAAGAACCAAGAACGACACCGGGAACCAGCCCGATATCGAAATCCCAGGGCTGGCCGGGGGGCGATAGAACCAGCATCAGGACATCAGCCGAGGGGCCAGTGAAACTGAGGCTTTGCACTGGCATCACCGAATCGAAGGTGTTGCTGCCGATCTGAAAAGTGAGCAGCCAGGCGAGCGCCACCATCAGGCCAACCCCAATGCCGCCCAGCCATTCTCGCCGGCTGAGCCGGGTATGACGTGCGAAAATGATGGCCGCAGCGAACCACAGCAGACCGAACAGGAGTCCGCCGAGGTGGCCGAGATGAACGGCGGCCAGCAAATCGCGTGAACTGCCTTCGATCGTCCACAACGAGGAAATCCAGGTACGCAAGGGCGACAGGATGCCATTCAGCGAGGCTTGCGCCGTAACGGCAAAAATCAGACCGGTCAATAACGCCCGCAGGTTGCCATTGGCGGCCAGAACCAGCATCCGCGACGAGCAGCCGCGAGCGAGAATCATGCCGCTACCGAACAACAGGCCACCGACCAGCGCCCCGGACAGACTGCCGCGCGCCGAAAGTTGTCGTGATTGCGAAACGTCGAGCCAATCGCCGACGATGAAGAATTGTGTGGCAATGACCGCCGCCGAGAAGGCAAAGAGCCAGACCGCGAGCTTCTTGTAACCTTGACGGTTCCAGAATTCGACTACTGCCGAACGCAGGCAAAAACCTGAGCGCTGGGCAAATGCACCAAACAAGATGCCAATCAGCAATCCGGCCAGTGTGATACTGGATTTTTCACCCACGAGTTCAATCAGGCTGCTGATATCCATGTTTTTGCCCTGATGATGCGATCAAGCCCGAAAATACCTGCCAAACTGGAAGTCTACCACCCGCATTCTTGGCGAAGTCAATCGTTTGAGGCGCCCATCGCTTGTGTTCAGTCAAAATGCGTGAAGGCCACGGTGAGGCTCGAGGCATCGCCAGTGGGAACTGAGGTCGAGCGGCAGCAGGCAGAAAGGCCATGGATTATTGCTGTGCTGAAAGCCATTTTTGTCCCCGGGGTTTGATCAAGATCAAACCCCGGGGGGGGGGGGCAGGGGTCGATAATTCGAACTTGGGAAAACCGGGGTGGTTCGTTGAAACATGAAGGCAGGCGTTTTCCATGCTTGCCAAAACATGGAGATCGACATGGCAAACGGGAATGACAAAACTTGGGTCAGCGGATTCAAGGCTGATTTCCAGAGAATCCTCGTTGATGAATGGTCTCCCTTTCTTGGCGCCATGCTGCTGCTACTGATCATCGTCAGCCTGATGGTCAGCGGCACCTTCTGGGGGGTTTTTGGTGGCGTCAAATTTTGGGGCGACTGGATCAACAATCTGATCGGCCTGGGTCCGCTACTCGGGATTCCGCCGGAGCTCGACGGATTCCTCTCCCATCGCATGTCGCTGATGAACCTGCTGCTGGTGTTGGGGGCATTCACCGCAGCCTTGTTTTCGCAGCAGTTCGCACCCAATCTCCCGCCAAAGCAGGAATATCTCTGGGCTGCACTCGGCGGCAGCATGATGGGTGTCGGCGCTGCCCTGGCGGGCGGTTGCACTACCGGCGGTTTTTTTAACCCGGTGCTGCACTCCTCACCCGCCGGTTGGGCAATGTGGCTCGGCCTGCTTTCGGGATCCGCGCTTGGCGTCAAATTACTCCTGTGGACGCTGGAAAACATCGAGTGGGGAACCGAGCCCCCGCCTTCACTGATCGTTC
This sequence comes from uncultured Pseudomonadota bacterium, assembly GCA_903951825.1. GTDB lineage: Bacteria > Pseudomonadota > Gammaproteobacteria > Burkholderiales > Rhodocyclaceae > Azonexus. Next base: position 25,545 of record CAJBDJ010000035.1, on the reverse strand, counting down.
CTCCGGCGATCAAGAAATTTTATCCGTGGGTCGGCCTGATGCTGCTGGTCGCCATTCTGTTGTGGGCGACGCGCTGGTATGGGTCGGGAAATGAGCAACTGGCGATCCGCGCGCTGATATTGCTGGCTGGCTTCGGCATCGGCTTTGTCATGCACCGCTCACGTTTGTGCTTTGCGCGTGCCTTCCGTGAACCCTTCGTAACCGCTGAAGGCGACATGACCAAGGCGGTGATACTTGCCCTGGCGATTGGCGTGCCGATTGCCGCATTGTTGTTCGAGAAGAAAATTATCGACCCTTATGTCGCCATCCCGCCGACCTTCTGGATCGGTTCACTACTTGGTGGCTTCATCTTTGGTATCGGCATGATCTTCGCCGGCGGCTGCGCTTCGGGTGGCTTATGGCGGATGGGCGAAGGGCACTTCAAGCTTTGGGTGGCGATGTTTTTCTTTGCCTGGATCGGCTCTGTCGCCAGTGCCTTGTTCAAAAAGTTCAACATCACGGCGATTGACGAGAGCAACCTCGAGACTTACGAAATGACCCGGGTGGGCTTTCAGGCTTTCCTGCCGGAAATGATCGGCGGTTGGGGAGGCGCGTTGCTTGTTGCTGCCGGGTTTCTTCTACTGTGGTACGCACTGGTTCGATTTAACGAGTCGACGAACAAATTTACCCTCTTCTAATTTTTTTGGAGAAAGTCATGAAAAAACACCTCCTCACCCTCGCCCTGGGACTCTCTTGTGCGTTGCCATCAATGGCTGACAGCAGCACCGATCTTTTAGTGATGATCAATTCCGGAGTGCCGCAAACGCAGGGTATGGCGATGGTTCTCGCCTCCCAGGCAATCGAACAAAAAACCAGCGTGCGGGTACTGCTGTGCAGCGAAGGCGGCCAACTGGCCGTCAAAGGCAAGGAAGGCAGCCTCCTCAAGCCGCGTAACGTGACGCCGAATCAACTATTGCAGGGATTGATGAAGGGGGGTGCCAAAGTTGAGGTATGCGCCCTTTTCCTGCCCAACAGCGACCTCAAGCCAACGGATTTGATTGAGGGGGTAGGCGTCGCCAAACCATCCGAAATTGCCGCGTACCTGCTGCAGGGAAACGTCAAAACCCTGACTTATTAATATCTCCCGAGCAATTGATGGAGTGGAGCAAGCTTGATGAATTGGCCCCCCCTCCGAAGTAAATTTGCACAGCATTTGATTTTGATCATGTTCACCCGATCCCTTGCCAAGCGACAAAATGTAAGATCGTTGGCGAACTGGAGTGCTAATTGCCAAGGTTGACCTGCAAACGTGACTAGCCTTCAAAATCCCCCGAAAATCATCGACTGTCCTGGAGTTTGTCATGAAACCGCAAGTAATGTTTCGCTCAGCAGTGGCTCTTGGTTTGGCCTGCGTCACCACTTTTGCCTTTGCTTATGATGCCGACTGGAAGCGTGGACGCGTCTATTACCGAAGTGTCTGCACCGCCTGTCACGCCGCCCAGGCCGGCGGCTCCATCGCGCCAAGCACGATGACGAAAGCGCAGTGGGGTGTTTACCTGCAGGCTGACAAGCACGCCAAGGGCAAGGACTCGATGAAGCAATATGTCAGCAAGACTTACCGCGCGAGCATCAAATCGCAAAACAAGGCGGCCGAGAAATTTGCCGAGGTGCCTGATGAAGAACTCTTTGAAGATATCAAGGCTTTCGTCCTCAAGGGTGCCAAGGATGGCGATGCTCCAGCTAGCTGCAGCTAAATCTAAATTGGGCGCAACATTGCGGGCGCTGAAGTATCGCGTCGGGCAGGCCTTGCTGGTCTGGCCGCATGCTGCAATGCCTGGTGAGGTCACGATCCGCCACGAGCATTTGCCACAGCTTTGGAGTCCGTTCGCGGTTTCACCGCTTGAACCGCGTCGGCTCATCACCCATTGATCAACCCCTCGCTTGCGGGCTTCAACCCAAGCGCTTTGCTGGAGTTCACCATGAAATCAAATCGCTCTCTCGCAGTCGCCGCTTTGCTTTTCTCCATTTTTGCCGCACCGACCGTTTTTCCTTCAATCGCGATTGCCGCTGAGGAAGCCGTGGTGCAGGCCAAGGCCGGTTGGTATCACAAGCTGGTCAACGCCGAATTTGTGGCTAAATATGCCATCTTGCCAAAGCCGGAGGGTGTTCAGATTATCGACTCGCGTCCAGCGGCGAGGAAATATGATCCAGGTCATATTCCAACTGCCCTGAATATTCCGGACTCACAGTTCGACAAGCTGGTTGACTTGCTGCCCAAAGACAAAAGCACCCTGCTGATTTTTTATTGCGACGGCCCCGAATGCATGCTTAGTCACAGCTCCGCCTTCCGCGCTGAAAAACTCGGCTATACCAACATTCAGGTCTTTGCCGAGGGTTACCCGGAATGGCTGAAAAGCGGGCATATCGGTGCTGTCAGCATCCCTTTCATCAAAAAACTGATTGATGAAAAAGCGCCGATGACCTTGGTTGATTCGCGCCCCAAGGAGCGCAAGTTCGACAAAGGGCACATCCCCGGCGCCATCAATATTCCCGACCTGCAGTTCAGCAAGCTGGTTGATCGCCTGCCGGCCGACAAGGCTTTGCCGCTTTATTTTTATTGCGAAGGACTGAGCTGCAAGTTGAGTTCGGACTCGGCTGAAAAAGCGGTAAAACTAGGCTATAGCGCAGTCAAGGTTGTTCCTGAAGGCTACCCGGCCTGGGAAAAGCTCTACGGCCCCGGCGTGACCTCCGAGAGCGCCGCCCAACCAGCTCAGCCGACGATTCAGGCCGGCAAGGAGAGCGGGACCATCAGCGTTCCTTCCTTTGAAAAAATATTCAAGGAAGCTCCCGCCAGCGTTCACCTGATTGATGTCCGCGAACCGGCCGAAGTGGCCAGCGGAACATTCAAGGGCGCACTTAATTTTCCGATCAACACGCTGGAAAAGCGCATCGACGAACTCCCAACGGACAAGCCGATCATCTTTTTCTGCGGTGCCGGTGGACGCAGCGGCGAAGCGCACGACATGACCAAACTCTACAAGCCGGCATTGAAGACATATTTTCTTGATGCCGACATCAAGTGGAGCAAGGATGGCAGCTATCAAATCGCCGAAAAAAAATAGAAGGTTTCACGGGTTTTTGAGGGGAGAAACATGAAATTCAGACCATTCGGCCGACTGGCGCAGTTCGGGCTCGGGAACGCCAGTCTGCTGGCAGCGCTGCTGATTTTTGGCACTGCTTTCGCCAGCGAGCCATCGTCATTCAAGATGGACTCGACTGCAGATCACAGCAAATTCAAGGAACTACAACAGAGCTTCAGTTCCGGTCCGGAGTTGACCAAGGTTTGCCTTGGTTGCCATACGGAAGCTGCCAAACAGGTTCATCGCACCAAACACTGGACGTGGGATTTCCTTAACCCTGAAAATCAGCAGCGCCTCGGCAAGAAAAATGTCATCAACAATTTCTGCATATCGGTTCCATCCAACTTGGCTTTCTGTAGCAGTTGCCACGTCGGCTACGGCTGGAAGGATGCAAGTTTTGATTTCAAGTCGGAAGAAAACGTCGATTGTCTGGCCTGCCATGACACGACCGGCTCCTATCGGAAGTTGCCGGGACTGGCCGGGCACCCGCCCTACAAGGACATGGAGGTGCCGCCGGGGTCGGGCAAAATTGTCAAGGCTGTTGACCTCACCAAGGTGGCACAGAAAGTTGGCAAATCCAGCCGCGACACCTGCGGCGCCTGCCACTTTTTTGGTGGCGGTGGCGACGGTGTGAAGCATGGCGACATGGACTCATCGCTGGCTTCACCAGACAGGGATCTCGATGTTCATATGGATGCTACCGGCCTGGATTTCACTTGCGGCACTTGTCACAAGACATCCAGTCATGAGGTTCCGGGCAGCCGCTACACCCCGGTCGGCAAGGATCAGGGCGGCGCGCACATGCGCGGCAAGGAAGACAAGAGCAATCCGGCCACCTGTCAGGCTTGTCACGGACAGGCGCCGCACAAGGATGGCGGCTTGGCCGTCAAGCTGAACCATCACACCGATAAGGTAGCCTGCCAGACTTGCCATATTCCGGAGATTGCGCGCGGCGGCGTGGCGACCAAAATGACCTGGGATTGGTCGACGGCCGGAAAACTGACCGCTGACGGTAAGCCGATCATCAAAAAAGATGAAAAAGGCCGCGTCATCTACGATTCCAAGAAAGGTGACTTCACTCTGGGTGAGCATGTCAGACCCGAGTATGCCTGGTTCAATGGCAAAGTGACCTATACGCTGCTCGGCGACAAGATCGACAAAAATGAGGGTGTTACCCACATTAATAAAATGGGCGGCAGTGCCAGCGACGGTCAGTCGTTGATCTGGCCGATGAAAGTGTTCCGTGGGGTACAGCCTTACGACCCGGAGAACAAGACGCTGGTGACGCCGCACACCGCAGGGAACGACGACACTGCTTACTGGAAGAACTTTGGCTGGGAGAAAGCTATCGATGCCGGGATGAAGGCTTCCGGCGCCCCCTTCTCGGGCAAGGTTGATTTCATCAAGACGGACATGTCCTGGCCAATTACACACATGGTCGCGCCCAAGGAAAAAGCGCTTGGCTGTCATGAGTGTCACGCTAAAGCGGGGCGTCTCGACGCCATCGAAGGTGTCTATATTCCGGGACGCGACGCCAACAGCCTCGTTAATACGCTCGGCTGGCTCGCTGTCGGCGGCACCCTGGCGGGGGTGTTGCTGCACGGCTTGATTCGCATCCTGCGCCGCAAGCACTGATTAGGGAAATCGACCATGGAACGTATCTACATCTTTACCCGCTTCGAGCGCTTTTGGCACTGGACGCAAGCATTGCTGGTCATCAGCATGATGATCACCGGCTTTGAGATTCATGGCAGCTACTCCCTGTTCGGGTTTGCCAAGGCACATCAGATTCACACCATTGCCGCCTGGGCGCTGATCATTCTCTGGGTTTTTGCCATCTTCTGGCATTTCATTACCGGTGAATGGCGGCAATACCTGCCGACCATGAAAGACGCCGACAAAGTGATTCGTCATTACGCCTGGGGTATTTTTCTCGGCGAAGAACACCCCTTTGTGGTGACTCGCGCACGCAAGCACAATCCACTGCAGGCGCAAGCCTATCTGGCGGTCAAACTGCTGATTAATCCCATTCTGTGGATTTCCGGATTGCTCTATCTGTACTACAACGAACTGGCAGCATTGGGGCAACATCTTGATCTGGCGACCATCGCCCTGATTCACACCATCGGCGCGTTCATGATGTTGGCGTTTTTTGTCGCGCACGTCTATCTGATTACGACCGGACACACCGTGACCGCTCACCTCAAAGCCATGATCACCGGCTGGGAAGATGGCGAGGGAGCGCACTTGGCAAAACGTGATCAATGACTTGCAGGGTTGTCAGTAAGGCGGCTTTGCCGCTTGCTGACGATGGCGTGCCGGGCAAGCCGGATGGGCAGCGGGATAACAGACGGTGGCCTCGGCAAACCCTCGCCTCGTTCGTTTCAGTCGCCGTAGAGGCGGGTTTGGTCGCCGCCAGCCGGGCGTTTGACAGCGCTCAACCGGCCTTCCCCCCGGCTTCTGGCGGCGCTTGAGGCGCGGAGCGAGGGCGGGGCGCGATGCTATAATCCGCGCCTGTTTTGCGCACACTCTGGCCTCCATCCGGTGATTTTTACCCTCGGCATCAACCATCACTCCGCTCCTCTCGCAATTCGCGAGCGGGTGGCGTTCCCTACCGAGAAATTAAATCAGGCGCTGGCCGATTTGACGCGCAAGCAGCCGGTCAAGGAAGTGGCGATTCTGTCCACCTGCAATCGCACAGAAATTTACGCCTCAGCCGACACCCCCGAGGCGGTGATCGACTGGTTGGTTGATTACCACCAGATGGCGCCTGGCGAGATTACCCCCTACCTGTATTTGCATCCGCAGCCGGAAGCGATTCGTCACGCCTTTCGCGTTGCCAGCGGGCTCGATTCGATGGTTGTCGGCGAACCACAAATTCTCGGCCAGATGAAGGACGCGGTGCGCATTGCGGACGAGAGCGGCACGCTGGGAACGCAGTTGCACAAACTTTTCCAGCGGGCTTTTTCGGTTGCCAAGGAGGTACGCAGCACGACGGCGATTGGCGCCAACATCGTTTCGATGGCCGCTGCCGGCGTTCATCTGGCAGAGCGTATTTTTGAGTCAATCGGGCAACAGCGCATCCTCTTCATCGGCGCCGGCGAAATGATTGAATTGTGTGCCGCCCATTTTTGTGCCCATCACCCCAGGCAGGTCACCATCGCCAATCGCACGCTGGAACGCGGTCGCGCCTTGTCGGAGCGCTTCAGCGGCCAGGCGATTCGCCTCGATGAGCTTGGCGAACACCTTGCGCAGCACGACATCGTCGTCTCGTGCACCGCCAGTCCGCTGCCGATCATCGGTCTCGGCATGGTCGAGCGAGCGGTCAAGGCGCGTCGGCACCGGCCGATGTTCATGGTTGATCTGGCCGTCCCACGCGACATCGAAGAGGAGGTTGGCCAGCTCGACGACGTTTTTCTCTACACCGTTGACGACCTCGCACAAGTCGTCGAGAGCGGCCAGGAGTCCCGGCAGGCGGCGGTGGTCGATGCCGAAACCATCATTGCCTTGCGGGTTCAGGATTTCACCGCCTGGCTGCAGTCGCGCGACACGGTGCCGGTGATTCGTTCATTGCGCGATACCGCGGAGCGGATGCGGCGGCACGAAATTGAACATGCCATGAAGTTGCTGGCCAAAGGCGAGCCCGTCGAAAAAGTGCTTGAGCATCTTTCCCTGCGCTTGACCAACAAGCTGCTGCATGCGCCGACACAGGCACTTAATCTGGCCGAAGGCAGCGAGCGGCACGCCTTGCAGCTTGCCGCCGCCCGTCTTTTCCATCTGCATACCGGCGACTGATGTTCAGGTATTGAGCAGGGGCGCCAGCACCATCTGGTTGCGACCCTGGCGTTTGGCGACCAGCAGGGCTTCGTCGGCGCCGCCGATCAGGTCGCTGACGGTACAGTAATGGGGCAGCGCAGCGACACCGCAACTGAAAGTGGCATGCACCGAGCCTTGCGCGTGGTTCTGCGGGAGGTTGGAGAAAGCCTCGCGTATCGTCTCAAGCAAGCTTGTGGCACGGACGAGGTCGGCATCGGCCAGGGCGATGATGAATTCTTCACCACCATAGCGACCAATCAGGTCGGTGTTGCGCAAACGTCCGCGCAGCAGCCAGGCCAGGCTGCGAATGACCTGGTCGCCAAGCGGGTGGCCGAAGTTGTCATTGATTGACTTGAAGTGGTCGATATCGATCATCGCCACCACCAGTTGCCCATTGGTCGAAGTGGCTTTCAGCATATGGTCGAGCATGAGCTTCGACGTTGAATGGTTGAGCAGGCCGGTCAGTCCGTCATGCCGACCGGAATAAAGCATTTCACGATAGCGTTCGATCTTTGTTTTGACGACCGAGGCGAGGATGATCGGATTGACCGGCTTGGTCAGGAATTGATCGCCCCCCAGGCGCAAGGCTTCGACCTGCTGCGCGAGATCCGTTTCGCTCGACAGGTAGATGACCGGGATTGACTGGTATTCAGGGATCTGGCGCAGAGCGCTGGTGACTTCGACGCCGCTGCAGAAGGGCATGTAGATGTCCATCAGGATGGCATCGGGACGGTAGTCGACGGCGGCATCGAGGAGATTGCGCGGATCGCTGATTGCCCGGCTGTCGATGCCGTATTGCCATAGCGAGCGGCGAATGTGGGCGACAGCAGTCGCCGAGTCTTCGACGACAAGAACGCGATGAATATCCTGTTCGCGGGTGTCCACCATGTCGAGGATGCGCGAGAGCAGGTCACTGATCTGCTTGCTGGCCGGAACGCAGGCATCGGCACCGGCGCGCTGCAGCAGAACGATGCTTTGCAGATCGGCGGGAACCGACAGGCAGTAAAAATAGCTGGTTGGGAAGTGTGCGCGTAGCGCCATCACACCGGCCACTGCTTGCGGGGAATAGGCTTTGCCTTCGTAATCCGGAATGAAAATGGTGGCGAGCGGCGGCTCGTGATGCGTGGGCTGAGCACCCCAGCGCAATTCCTCGGGGAAAAAGCCAAAAAAACTGAGCTGTTCGGAAAGTGCCAACATCCACGGATGGTTAATGCGTGAGACGATCATCACCTTGCGTGGGCGGTTCCAGGTGTCTTCGTATTTTTTGATCCGATCCATACCGCGCCGCGCCATCACTGCGGGTGTTTCGTGCTGGCGCAGTTCACGCAGGATGACGTTCAGCTGGCGCTCCATCGCGTTCGCCCGGACGACCGGAATCGGGTGCGCCGAAGGGGTGGCAAAGAGCGACAGGGCGGTATTTTCAAGTTCCTGACAGGCGCGCACCAGACCCGGCAGTTGCTGGTTGTTCAGTTGCTCGGTCAAACCGTTCAACGACAGGGTGAATTCGACAAATTGATCGAAGTCGCCACGCTCGCGATAGGTTTCCCAGCGTTGCTCAAGCGTTTCGGCCAGAGCAAGAATCAGGTAAGAGATGGAGAACATCGAGTCAGTTGGAGGGTGTCTGATTATGCTGGTTGAAAGCTTCTCTGGCAATCCGGATTATCGCTTGCAGTCCCTTTCTCGGGTACCATGAGCGCCCTTTGTTGCCTTCGGCTCCCTTCATGAAATCGAGCATCCGCCAAAAACTGGATCTGCTGGTCGACCGCCTCGATGAAATCGACCGCATGTTGTCGGCACCCGGCACCACCGGCGATATGGATCAGTTTCGCAAGCTATCGCGCGAGCGGGCGGAAATCGAGCCGGTGATTCTTCAGTTTCACGCTTTCCGTCAAGCCGAGCGCGACCTCGAAGAAGCTGTCGCGCTGCGCGCCGATCCGGAAATGCGCGATTTTGCCGAAGAAGAAATTGCCGCCGCAAAAACACGTCTGCCGCAACTGGAGATTGACCTCCAGAAACTGCTGCTGCCGAAAGACCCCAACGACGAGCGCAGCGTGATTCTGGAGGTTCGCGCCGGCACCGGCGGTGACGAGTCGGCCTTGTTTGCCGGCGACATCTTCCGCATGTATTCGCGCTTTGCCGAACGCCAGCGCTGGCAGGTTGAGGTCATCTCGGCGAGTGAGTCCGAACTCGGTGGCTACCGCGAAATCATTTGCCGACTGGCCGGCAACGGCGCTTATTCGCAGATGAAGTTCGAATCCGGCGGGCACCGCGTCCAGCGCGTGCCGGAAACCGAAACCCAGGGGCGCATTCACACTTCGGCGTGCACCGTCGCAGTGATGCCGGAGGTCGACGAGGTCGAGGACGTCAACCTCAACCCGGCCGATCTGCGCATCGACACCTTTCGTGCCTCGGGCGCCGGCGGGCAGCACATCAATAAAACCGATTCGGCCGTGCGTATCACCCATCTGCCAACCGGCATCGTCGCCGAATGTCAGGACGGGCGCTCACAACACGCCAACAAAGCCTCAGCAATGAAGGTCTTGGCGGCACGCATCAAGGATGTCCAGGTTCGCGCGCAGCAGGCGCATATTTCCAGTACGCGCAAGTCGTTGATCGGTTCGGGCGACCGCTCCGAACGGATTCGCACCTACAACTTCCCGCAGGGGCGCGTCACCGATCATCGAATCAACCTGACGCTGTACAAAATTGCCGCCATCATGGACGGCGACATGAACGAATTGCTTGGTGCACTCGCCGCCGAACATCAGGCCGACTTGCTGGCAGAACTCGCCGAGCAAAACTGAAAATGACGCTGTTTGAGGCCTTGGCCGCAGCCAGGCAACACATCGACCGGCTCGATGCTCGTCTTTTGCTGCAATACGCCAGCGGTTGCTCGCATACCGACTTGCTGGCGCGTCCTGAAACCGAGCTGTCTGCCGTGGCTTACGCACGCTTTGCCGAATCGGTGGCGCGCCGGGCGGCCGGCGAGCCGCTGGCCTATGTACTCGGTGAATGCGAGTTTCGCGGACGACTGTTTGAGGTGACGCCGGCCGTCCTGATTCCACGTCCGGAAACCGAGTTGCTGATCGATCTCGCGTCTCTCCAGTTGCAGCATCGGCAATCGCCGAGAGTGCTCGATCTCGGCTGCGGCTCGGGCATCATCGCCATTTCGCTGGCGCTCGAATGTCCAGCAGCTGAAGTGCTGGCGGTCGACATCGAAGAACCGGCGATTGCCGTTGCCCGCCACAATGCCGAGCGTCTCGCCGCCAGGGTTGATTTTCGCCAGGGCGACTGGTTTGCACCGGTCGCCGGCGAGCGCTTCGACCTGATCGTTGCCAACCCGCCCTACGTCGCCGCCGGCGACCCGCATCTGGCACTCGACGGCTTGCCCTGGGAGCCTCTCGGTGCGCTGAGCGATGGCGGCGACGGTTTGGCCTGCATCCGGCACATTGTCGCCGCCGCCGCAGCGTATTTGACGCCGGGCGGCAGCCTGCTTTTCGAGCATGGTTACGACCAAGGCCAGGCCAGCCGGAACTTATTAACTGCCGCCGGGTTCAAAGCCGCGTCAACTTACCCCGATCTGGCCGGACTCGACCGTGTCAGCGGTGCTTATCTTTAATCTGGAGACCTTATGTCCGATGTCCAAAAACGTATTCACGAAACCGTGACTAGCCATCCCGTGGTGCTTTACATGAAGGGGGATGCGCGCTTCCCACAATGCGGCTTTTCTGCCACGTCGATCCAGATTCTCAAACTCTGCGGAATCGACAAGCCGCTGACGGTGAATGTCCTGGCCGATGAAGAAATCCGCAATGGCGTCAAGGAATACGCCAATTGGCCGACGATTCCGCAGCTTTACATCAAAGGCGAATTTGTCGGCGGTTGCGACATCATGAAGGAAATGTACCAGGCCGGTGAATTGCAGAAGATGCTTGCCGACGTGCATTCCTGAAAATTGCCGTCGATGGAAAAAAGCCCGCTGCGTGCGGGCTTTGTGGTTTCTGGATCAGGGCTTTTTGAGGGCAATCAATTCTTCGTAGGCGCGCATGGCATCGGCGGCGACCATGAAACCGGGGCCGCCACCCATATAAACGCAAACGCCCAGGGTTTCCATGATTTGCTCGCGTGAGGCGCCGAGGCGGATCAGTGCCTTGAGATGAAAACCGATGCAGCCATCGCAATGACTTGAAATGCCAATCGCCAAGGCGATCAGTTCCTTGTCGATTTCACTCAGGGCGCCGGCTTTCATCGCGCCGTTGTGCATGGCGCTGAAGCCGGCGAGAGTTTCGGGGATTTCCTTGCGCAAGGCGCTGATTCCCTTTGTCAGATCCGAGGTGATGGTGGCGTAGGATTTGCTGGACATTGCCATGCTCCGTTAGTGTTTTAGCAAATGCTTATTTTACCGGTGCGGACGCTTCAGCGACAACCGCCGCGTCAATCACCTGCCAGCCGCCACCCAGCACCTTGTAGAGGGTGGTCGCGGCAATCAGCGCCTGGCCGCGCGCCTGGGATTCGTAAATTTGTGCCTGAAAGAGACTGCGTTCGGCATCGAGAACTTCCAGAAAAGATGAATAGCCGCCGGCGTAGCGCAGGTTGGCGCTGCGCGCATAAGTTTTCAGCGCATCGACCTGGCGAATCCGCGCATCCAGTACTTCGCGTGACTTGTCGCCGCCGATCAAGGCGTCATCGACTTCACGGAAGGCGTTTTCAACTGCCTTGCGGTATTGTTCCAGCGCCTGCACCTGTCGCGCTTCCGCCGCCTGCACCTGGCCGGCAATGGCGCCGGCGCTGAAAATCGGCACCGCCAAATCGCCGCCATACGACCAAACCTTGGCCGGGCCAGTAAACAAATTGGAGAAGGCCACACTGCTTGAGCCGAGCAGTCCGGTGAGGCTAACGGTGGGGAAGTAAGCCGCCTTGGCAACACCGATGCGGGCGTTGTTGGCAATCAGATTTTGCTCGGCCTGGCGAATATCCGGGCGTCGCTCCAGCACGCTGGCCGGCAGGCTGACCGGCGGCAGCGGCAGCCCCATGTCGGCGAGTGCCTTGCCGCGTGTAATCGGCCCCGGCAAGCGGCCGAGCAATGCCGAGAGGGCGTTTTCCTGCTGCGCGCTGGCCAGCTCGAGATTGCTCACGGCAATCCGCGCTGCCTCCATTTCGGAACGCACCTGGGCGACTTCCATTTCAGAAACAACGCCGCCCTGATAGCGCAGATCGAAAATTCGCAGGCTTTCCTCGCGTGTCTTGAGCGTTTGGCGGGCAATCTCCAGTTCGCTGTCGAGTTCGCGCAGGCCGATGTAAGCGTTGGCGACAGTGGCGGCAAGCGAAAGCACCAGTCCGCGACGGCTTTCTTCGCTGGACAGCAGGTCAGCGCGGCTCGCTTCGTCGGCGCGTCGCAGGCGGCCAAAAAGATCGATTTCCCAGGCCACATTGAGCGCCGCCGAATATTGACTGTTGATGCGGTTGACTGTCGTCGGCAGCGGCGTCAGGCCGGCGTCACTCGCTTGCGCACGGCTGCCGTTGAGGCTAGCACCGAGTTGCGGGAAGCGCTGGGCGCGGGTTGTGCCGAGAACACCGGCGGCTTCGTCAATACGCGCTGCGGCAATCTTGAGGTCACGATTGTTGGTCAATGCTTCGGCGACCAGGGCATCCAGCACCGGGTCTTCGAGTTGCCGCCACCAGGCCAGATTGGCGAGTTCTTCGGGCGCCTCGCCGGGCGTTGGCGGGGTGCCGCTGCGCCAGGCCGCGGGCGTGGCCAGCGACGGGCGTTCGTAGTCGGGGCCAAGCGCACAGCCGGCGAGCAGCAAGAGAGCCAGCGAGGGGGCCAGCAAGGCGAGGACGGTCGGTTTCATGCCTTGTCCTCCTTTTTTTTGCTGAAGCGTTCAGAGAGTTTGCCGAGCAGGACGTAGAACATCGGAATGAAAAATATCGCAATCACTGTTGCCCCGAGCATCCCGCCAATGACACCGGTGCCGATGGCATGGCGGCTGTTGGCCGAGGCGCCGGAGGCGATGGCCAGCGGCACGACGCCGAGGATGAAGGCAAAGGAGGTCATGGTGATCGGTCGCAGCCGCAAACGCGCCGACTCGCTCGCCGCTTCGGCAAAGGATTTGCCTTCGGCGCGCAGCATGACGGCAAATTCGAAGATCAGGATGGCGTTCTTGGCGGCCAGGGCGATCAGCGTGATGAGGCCGATCTGGAAATACACGTCGTTGGGAATCCCGCGCAACAAAATGGCAACCAGCGCCCCGACCAGCGCAAACGGCACGGCGAGAATGACACCAATAGGCAGCGACCAGCTTTCGTATTGCGCCGCGAGAATCAGGAAAACGAAGATCAATCCGAAGACAAAAGCGATCGTCGAAGTGCTGCCCGCAGCTTTTTCTTCGCGTGCCTCGCCCGCCCATTCATAGCCGTAGCCGGGCGGCATCGTCGCCTGTGTGATTTCCTCGATGGCCGCGAGCGCCTGGCCGGAGCTGTAGCCCGGCGCCGCAGAACCGGTGATTTTGACCGCCGGATAATTGTTGAAGCGGGTCACCAGATCGGGGCCGGTGACATAGCGCGTTTGGACGACCGCCGAAAGCGGCACCATCTTGTTGTCACGGGTGCGCACGTAAATGTTCTGGATGTCGCCGGGGGTCAGGCGAAACTCCGGTTCGGCCTGCAAAATAACCTGCCAGAGTCGTGAGTCCTTGGGGAACTGGCTGACATACAGCGAACCGAACAAGGTTTGCAGGCTGTTGTAGATGTCCTGCACCGGCACGCCCAGGGTTTCAGCCTTGTCGCGATCAACGTCGACCAGCAATTGCCGGCTGTTGGCGCTGGCCGTTGCCGAAACACCGCGCAATTCGGGGCGCTCCTTGGCCTGGGCGACGATTTTTTTCATCGTTTCAACGAGATCGCCGTAATGGCCGCTGCCTTTTTGCTGCAGCCACATTTCAAAGCCGGAAGTGACGCCGAGACCGGGGATCGACGGCGGATTGACCGGGAATGCGACGCCCTCCTGAATCTGGCTGTAATTCGCCGCCGCCGCGCGGATCAAGGCCGGAGCGCGCAAGGCCGGCTCCTGGCGCTCGGCAAAATCCTTGAGCGAAACGAAAAGAACGCCGGTACTGGTCTTGTATTGCCCGTCGATCAGCGAATAACCGTTGATCTGGCTGACGTTGGCGACAGCCGGGTGTTTTTGCATGAAATCGGCGACCCGCGTGCCCACCGCGCTGGTGCGGTCAAGACTGGCCGCATCGGGGAGGAAATAAGGCACAAACAGGTAGCCCTGATCCTCCTGCGGGACAAAGGCCGACGGGATGGTCTTGAAGAGCATGACGCCGCCGAAACAGAGCGCGAGGAAGGTCAGCAGCGGCAGTTTCGGCCGGCCGATAAAGCGCACAACGCCTTTCACGTAGCCGTTGGTGATCTTGTCGAAGCCGGCATCAAAGGTTTTGAAGAAGCCATGTTTTTCGCCGTGGTTGGGCTTGAGCAGCAAGGCGGCCAGCGCCGGCGAAAGGGTCAGGGCGACGATGCCGGAAAAGACGACGGAAATCGCCACGGTGACAGCAAACTGTTTGTAGAGCATGCCGGTCATGCCGCCGAGGAAGGCGACCGGCACAAAAACCGCACAAAGCACCAGAACAATCGCAATCACCGGCCCGCTGACCTCGTCCATCGCCCGCTTGGCGGCTTCCTTGGGCGAGAGGCCGAAGGTTCGCATATTGCGTTCGGTGTTTTCGATAACGACGATGGCGTCGTCCACGACGATGCCGATGGCGAGAATCATCCCGAACAGCGTCAGCATGTTGATTGAGTAGCCGAGCAGCAACATGCCGATAAAGGTGCCGAACATCGAAACCGGTACGGCGAGCGTCGGGATGATCGTCAGGCGCAGGCTTTGGAGGAAGAGGAAGACAACGAAGACGACCAGCACGACGGCCTCGAAGAAAGTGTGCACGACCTCGTCGATGGAGGCCGCAACGAAGCGCGTGGTGTCCATCGCGATTTCGTATTTGATGCCGGCCGGGAAGCTCTTGGACAAGGCTTCGAGGGTCGCATTGACTTCTTTTGAGACGGACAGCGCATTGGCGCCCGGCTGCTGATAGACGGCAATCATCGTTGCCTTTTTGCCGTTGTAGACGTTGCGCAGCGAGTAGTCCTTGCGCCCGAGGTCGGCGCGCGCGACATCCTTGAGGCGGACAATCGAGGTGCCCTTGGCGTCGGTACGCAGGATGATGTTCTCGAACTGTTTGGGATCGCTCATCCGTCCGCTGGTCGTCACCGGGAAGGTTTGCTGCACCGCTTGCGGCGTCGGCGACTGGCCGATGCGCCCGACGGCAAACTGGTTGTTCTGCTGCGCCACCGCGTTGGAAATGTCGGAGGCGGTTATACCGAGGGCGGCCATGCGATCAGGCGCCGCCCAGATACGCATGGCCGAATCGACAACGCCAAAAATTGACGCCTGGTTGGCACCCGGCAAACGCTTGATTGCGTCAAGAACGTAGACATTGGTGTAATTGGCGACGAAATCCTCGTCGTAACGGCCATCGTCGGAATAGAGGGCAATCAGCATCAGGAAGGAGGCGCTGCGCTTTTGCACCATCACGCCCTGCTGCGACACACTTTGCGGCAACTGCGGCAGCGCCGCATTGACGCGGTTTTGCACGTCAACCTGCGCCAGATCGACGTCGGTGCCGATGTTAAAGAACACATTGAGGCTGTAATTGCCGGTCGCCGAACTGGTCGACGACATGTAGATCATGTTGTCGGCACCATTGACCTGATTCTCGATCGGCGCGCCGATATTCTGGGCGACGGTGCTCGCATCGGCGCCGGGATAATTGGCGCTGACGGTGATCTGCGGCGGGGTGATGTCGGGAAACTGGGCAATCGGCAACGCCATCATGGCGACACCACCGGCGATCGAAATGATGATCGAAATGACGGCGGCGAAGATCGGCCGATCGATAAAGAAATGCGAGAACATCGTCGCCTCCCGCTTACTTGGCTGGTGCCGGGGTGGCCGGAGGCACCGGGGGAGCCGCCGCCAGCGGCTTGACCGGAACCCCGGGCGCCAGACGCATGAGGCCATCGACGATCAGCGTATCGCCGGCCTTGAGTCCGGACAACACATGCCATTTATCATCCATCCAGCTGCCGACCTCGATCGGCCGTGTCTGCGCCTTGCCGTCCTTGTCGATGATCCACACAAAATACCCTTGGCCGCTTTGCTGCACCGCCTTTTGCGGTATCAGAATGCCTTGCGGATAGCTCGCTCCCTGCAGGCGGGCGCGGACAAACTGGCCGGGTACTAGCGCGCCCTTGGGATTGGCGACTTCGGCGCGCAGCAAAATGGTGCCGGTGCCTTGCGAATAAGCGGTATCGGCAAACGTCAGGCGACCTTTTTCGGGATACAGCGAGCCATCGGCAAGCACCACTTCAATCACGTAATTGTCGTTGGCCGGTGCCTTCAGCGTGCCTTTGGCGATGGCGTCGCGGTATTTGAGCAGGTCATTTTCGGAGACCGAAAAGACAACGCGCATCGGATCGAGCGCCGCCACGGTGGTCAGCAAGGCGTCCTGGCTGTTGGCGTTGAGGTAGCTGCCATCCTGAATCCTGGCCGCGCTGGCGAGTCCGTTGAGTGGGCTTTTGATGGTGGTGTAGCCGAGGTTGAGTTCGGCGCTCAGCACATTGGCGCGCGCCACCTCGACGGCCGCCTGTGCCGTCCGCTCATTGCCGACGGCATCGTCGAGATCCTTCTTCGACAGGGCATTCTGCTCGACCAGCGGCCTGACGCGCGCCAGTGTTGCCTGTGCCACCGCCTGCCGCGCCTGTTGCGCCGAGAGTTCACCGCGCGCCGCCGCCAGTTGTGCCTCAAACGGCTTGCGGTCAATCTGAAACAGTGTTTGACCACTGCGCACCTGGCTGCCCTCCTTGTAGGCACGCCGGTCGAGAAAGCCGGAAACCCGCGTGCGAATCTCGACCAATTGCGAGCTTTCGGTTTGCGCGGTGTACTCGTAAGTGACCGGCGTTTCCTGGGCGACGACCTTGATTGCGGTGACTTCGCTCGGCCCGCGCACGGGGGCGGTTTTTTCGTCGCCACAGGCGGCAAGAACGAGGCCAATGGCCAGCGCTACAACAAATTTGGAATGAAACATGGGCAGCTCCAGGATAACGGCTCGGACAGCCGGATATTAACCCGACTTCAATCCCCGCCTCCTGGCTCCGGGCATGGCGCACGGAAGCGAAGCGGCGTGGTTACAATGTTCATCCTCATCTGACCACCCGAAAGGCTGAAAATGAAATTCAATAAAACCGTCCTGCTTCTCGCCGCCAGCATTTTGGCCGCACCACTGACCGTTCTCGCCCAGAGCGCCCCGCAGGCGGCGACGATGGTCGCCCAAGCGCCCAACAAGATAGCCGAGGCCGATGCCATCCAGATTCAGGGCAAGGTCAAGGCAATCAACAAAAAAACGCGCCAGGTCACGCTGGTCGGCCCGCAAGGCAACCTGCTGATCCTCCCGGCCGGCGATGAAGTCAAAAATTTCGACCAGATACGGATTGGTGACTTGGTCACGCTGACCTATGTCCAGGCGCTGGTGCTTGAACTCAAGACAGTCGAAAACAAGGGGATTCGTGAACGCCGCGAATCGACCAGCCAAACCAGCGCCCCGCTTGGCAGCAAGCCGGAGGGAACGCTGGAGAGAACCGTCACGGTGATCGCCAATGTCGTGGCCATCAACCCCAAGGCGCAGACAGTGACTTTGCGCGGTGCCAAACGCACGCTTGAAGTCGCGGTCAGCGATCCTGAGTTGTTGAAGAAAGTGCAGGTCGGCAACCAGGTTGAAGCGACTTTCGTCGAAGGTATTGCCCTCTCGGTGGTGGCTGCCCCGAAAGGTAAGTAAGTTGTAGCGTTGGTCGCCCGCCCGCGGGCTAGGGGGCTTTTTTGCCCCTCGGGCTGCGCGGCGGCTTGCCAAAGCTGATGGTGTAGAAAATATCCAGCGCGTTGTCGCTGCCGGCGCGGCCGATGATTGAAATTTCGCGCGTCAGGTTGACGGTCAATTTGACGACACTCTCGGCTTCACCCAGGGCTTGCTCGTAGGAAAGCAGGGCGTTTGACGACAAGCGCTTGCCGACACTGAGAATCTGGTTGCCGGTGCTCGCCGTGGTGTCGATACTGCTGCCGGCGACGCGACTACCCGGTGCGCGGCTGCCGGTGTCGCCGATCTGGCCTTGGCGAAGGCCGAACTCGTCGATCCCGAAAGTGCTGCTTAGCTCCTTGACGATGCCGCCGGAATCACGACCGAGAATGCTGCCAGCCGCCGAAAGCAGCACGCTAGCATCGCCGGCGCCCATTTGCTCGGG
Source organism: uncultured Pseudomonadota bacterium (assembly GCA_903951825.1). GTDB lineage: Bacteria > Pseudomonadota > Gammaproteobacteria > Burkholderiales > Rhodocyclaceae > Azonexus. The sequence goes on along the minus strand of CAJBDJ010000035.1, from coordinate 7,258 downwards.
GCCGTGGCCGAGCACCAGCCAGCTCAGTTTTTCGGGGTCGGGCAGTTCCGGGTCGGAAATCAGCCTGATCCGTGGTTTTTGCGCCGTGCCGCTGACCTGGACACCGGCTTCGACCGCCAGACCCTTGCGCACGGCACGCACGTCGAGCGCCGGATTGTCGAGCAAGCCCTGAAAACTGAGAATGCCGCGCTCGATTTCGAGCTGTTGTCCGTAGGCTTCAAAGCGCCCGTCGCGTGAGCGAATGCTGCCGGTGGCGCGCGGCAAGTCGCGGCCGCTGGCGCGCAGGCGGACATCGCCGGTCAGCCGGCTGCGTAGCCCGGCGCCGCTGAAGAGAAAGTTTTTGCCGAGATCGGCGCTGACATCGACTTCCAGCTTGGGGCGTAAACGAGCCTTCTGGCGGCGCTCGGGTACCTTGATCACGACATCGTCGGAGAGTCTGGGGGTACCGGCATCGGCAAGTTGCCAGTAACCGGCGTCGGCAGTCAGTTTGCCGAGAATGCCGAAGGCCTCGTCGGCAATGCTCAGGCGGGCGTTGCCGGAGACCAGAACCCAGGCGTCGGGGCGCTGATAGACGCCGACACGCTCAAAGCTCAGGTCAAGCGCCGCCCGTTCGCCCGCCGCTTGGCGGTCAACCCGCATTTCGCCAGTGATTCCGAGCCGACCGTGGCTCTCGGCGAGAGCGGCGAGGTTGCTTCTTTCGCGCAATAAAGCGCTCGGCGGCTTTTGCAAAATACTGTCGAAATCGAGCTTGATGATCCGCAGCAGATTGTTGCCGAGGTCGATGGCCAGTTCGCCATGATCCAGATGCAAGCCGTATTCGCTATTTTGCAGGCGCAGGCTCTGACCCCGTAATTGTCCGCTGGACACTGGCTGTGCCGGCGTGCCGGCAATTTTCAGCTGGCCATTGAGGCGACCGCCGCTTTTCCATGGCTCGCCGGCGAGCGCGGCCAGCCAGCCGAGGTCGTCGCTGCGACTGCTCAGGCTGATCAGCCACGGCGCCTGATCGTTGATTGCCCAGGCGCTGCGCATGGTCGCGTCGATTTGTCCGCTGACTTCGCCGAGACGCGGGCCGTGCCCGCCGAGTTCGGCGTGCAGCCTGTGCTTATCGGCTGCCGCTTGCAGGCTGGCTTGCCAGGCGTGTCCCTGATGGCTGCCGGCGAGCCGCGCCGGGCCAATCGACCAGGCCTCGGCAGCCAGACTGAGCGGCGCCGGGGCGCTGAGGCTGAAAGTCAGCGCCCCCTCACTGAGGGTCGCTGCCTGCACTTCGCCGCGCCAGTTCAGCTTGTCGAGCCCGCCCGCGAGGCGCAGCGCCAGCCGCTGCCGATCAGCCAGCCGGCCGCTGCCGACGATTGTCTGATGATGGTTGTTGCCGCTCACCTGAATCTCGACATCGTTCAGCAGCCCGTCTTGTTCGGCGCTGTCAATGCGGGCAATCGCCAGTTCGAGGGCAATTGGCGCTGCCGCCCTAGTGGCGGCGTCGAGTTTCAGCATCAGTCCCTTGATTTGTCCGCTGCCGGCGCGGCCGAGGCGGCTGGCGCGAGCCGTCGCGCTCAATTGCAGGGCGTTGATGCTGCCCGCCAGTTGCACCCGGGCATCGAGATCGCCGTCGACTCCGAGGGGGGCGAGTCGCGGTGCCTGGATGACGACCTCAAGCGCGTCGCCCGCCCGCCCGAAAGCGCCATGCGCCTTGAGCTGATTTTCGCCGATATTGAGCGTGATGTCGGCGCGCTGCAGCACTGGCCAGGCGAGTCGGAGTTCGCCCTGGCCGGCGAGCGGTGCGCCGGCCAGGTGGCTGTTGCTGATCTGAAAACTGGCCGCCAGCTGCGGGCGCGGGGCGAGTTGTCCGTGGCCGCTGAAGCGGCTGTTGAGGAGTGCGGCGGGCGCCTTGAAGAAACGGCGCGGATCGAAATTGCTGAGCTCGCCGCTGACATTGAAGGTTTGCGCCGCGTCGAGGCGGAGTTCGCCGGCGGCTTTCAGCAGCGAGTTGCCGGCAGCCAATTCCAGCAGCGGCAGCGTGAGCCGGCCGGCGTTATGGGCGGCTTCAAGCTTGAGGCGGAAGCGCGGATCGCTGAGGTCAGCGTTGAGGCCTTGTTGCTGGCTGCCGAGGTCGGCGTCGAGGCGGCCGCCGAGTTGGGTTTTGCGCAGTTGCGTATGCAGCGCAAGGGCGTCAATCCGGCTGGCCTGAAGCGCCAGGTGCAGCCTTTCGTCCTGCCACTCGGCGCTGCCTTGAAGGCGTCCGCCGCCGCTCAGGCGAGCGCTCAGTTGGCTGAAATGCAAGGCCGCGCCCGTGCCGTCGAGCTGCCCGCTGAGTTCTTCGAGCGGCAGTTTTTGACGATCCAGCGCGCCGGGCTGCCGGTTGCTGAGCGAAAAATCGCCGGTCAGACCTTCAGCGGCGGGTTGTAGATTGATCCTCAGCGCGAGGTCGGTACGCGGCGCTCCGGCCAACCATGCCGATAGATCGATGCCGTCAAGCGCCAGCCGGGCGTCGGCAAAGCCGGCTGCGGCAAACGGCGTCAGCGTCGCCTGGGCGCTGCCGCTGATGCCGGCTTCGCCGCGCGCGTCGAGGGCAATTCGGGCGAGCGGGCCGGCAGCATTGATCGCCAGGTGCAGCGGACGTGCGTCGAGATGGCCGCTGACCTTGAGTGCCAGTTGCAACGGGTGCGGCGCCTGGCCTGCGAGACTGGCCTTGCCGCTCAGCTTGAGCAGGCCGAGGGTGGCGACAAAGTCATCAAGCTGATGCGTTTGAGCGTCGCTGTGCAGGCGGGCGCTGATCTCGCTGGCGGCGACAAGTCCGCCCAGATCGAACGAATGAATGGCGAGTTTCTCGATGCTGAGCGCCAACGGCAGTTGCCAGTCCTGGGCTGGCGGCGTGCTGTCGCTGCTGCCGAGGATGTCAACGCGCAGCTCGCCCAGGCTCAAGGTGGTGATTGCCAGTTTGCCGCGCAGCAAGGCGGCGGGTTGCCAGTCGGCGTCGATGGCGCTGATGTTGATGCGCAGCTCGGGGCTTTGCCAAAGCACTTGCTCGATGGCCAGCGGCCCACTCAGCGTGCCGCTGATTTTGCCGATCTGCAGGCGCCCGCCGCTGGCCTGGCTGGCGATGCCGAGAATGCCGCGCAAGGCGGCGTTGCTGTGCGCCACCCAGGCGGCAGTGACAGCCAGCAAGGCCAACAGCAGCAAGGCGGCGAGGGTGGCTCGGCGGCGCATCTTAAAAGGGAATCGCCAGTGAAAAATGCACCTGGAATTGATCGATCCGTTGTCCGTAAGCGAGATCGAAACCAAGCGGCCCGGCCGGGCTGCGCCAACGCGCCCCGAGGCCGTAGCCGAGGGCAAGACGGGCATCCTGTAGCGAATCAACGGCATCGCCGGCATCGACGAAAGCAGCGATGCCCCATTGCTGATTCAGCCAGTGCGTCGCCTCGGCACTGGCGACGGCGAGATAGCGACCGCCGACGATGGCGTTGCCATTCTTGACGCCCAGGCTCTGGTACGGATAGCCGCGCACCGAGCCGGTGCCGCCGGTGCGGAAGACGTAATCCTGCGGAATGCCGTCGCGCGAGTCGGCGAAGGTGCGGCCGAGCTCGCCGTGCAAAATCAGCGTATCGAGACGAGTGAGCGGTATGAAGTGCTGGTAGCGCGCGTAAAGGCGAAGGAAATTCTGATCCGACAGCACGGCTTTGGCGGCGCCGCCGATTTGCGTCTGGAGGACGATGCCGCGATGCGGATCAAGCACGTTATCAACCTCCCGCCAGGTCCACATGATGTTGGGAACCAGCGCGACGCTGCTGGTTTTTTCGCCGCCGCTCGGCCGGATGTACTCGCGCTGCCACTGCAGCGCCAGGCGTTGTTCGATGCTGCCGCGTTGCCGGGCACTTTGCACGCCGACGGCGTAACGATCGGTTTTGAGACCCTGGATGTCGGTGCCTTCGGCCATCGCGCCGAGGCTGTGGCGGCGATTTTTTTCATCCGGCGGCAAGAAAACGTCGCTGAAAATCGTTTGCTTCTTTTGCTCAATGCGCATCCCGCTATCGAGCGTCCAGGCCTGGTTGAAGAGATTGGGCGTGTGGTAATTGAATTCGACGCGGGCGCCGGTATTCGAGCTGGCGCCGGCGCCAAAGGACAGTCGGTGGGCGGCGCGTTCGCGAACGCGGACGAGGACGTCGGCATCGACGACATCGCCGCTGCCACTCAGCGCCTCGCGATCGAGCTGAACGCTCACCGATGAAAAGTAAGGCGTTGCCTGCAAGGTGCTTTGCAAGGCGCTCAGTTGTTCCTCGCGATAAGCCGCGCCGGACTCGACGCTGCGGTTGTAGCGGGCGATCAGAGCCGGTGAATAGCGTTCCAGCCCCTCAATGCGCAAAGCACCGAAGCGGTAGCGCGGCCCCGCCGCGTAATGCGCGTTGAGACGCGCACTGGCAGCCGCCGGGTCAATTTCCGCCAGGCTGTCGACCAAGCGCGCGGCAGCGTGATCTTCGGCCAGCAGTCGCGCAAGCAGTTGCTGCTTGGCCTGATCCCAGTCGGCCTGACGAAACGGCTGGCCGACCGGCAGCCCCCAGTCGGCAATCAGCGTCGCCCGGGTGGTCGGGGCGATTGGTCCGTCGACCACCAGTTCGACCTGTTCTATCAACGTGCGTGGGCCGGGGTCGATGATCAGGCGCAAAGGGTCGCCGTCGTCGCTGCTGCGGATCGTTGGGGAAAAATAGCCTTCCGTCGCCAGAATTTCGCCGGCCAGCGTCGGCAACTGGCCGCCGCCGTCTTCCGGCAGGTGCGGCTTCAGCAAGTCGCTGATCGCCGCCGGCGCCTCAAGAAGCACCTCGCCACCCTCGGCGATCAAGGGCAAGAAACCGAGCAAAAGGAGAAGTAGGCGGCGGGCGGGAAACAGCACGCGCGGATTCTACTCGCGCGCCGGCAGCAGGAAACTGCCCGGATGTTGCCGGAAGCGTCGCCAGGTGGCCTGCAGCAGCGGCGCCCAATGGCGGAATTCGACGCGCCGCGCACCGAGCGCCGTGCGCAGGGCGAGGGCGAAGCTGACGGCCAGATTGGTCAAGCCGATCAAGGCGATCCCGAGCGCCCCCCAAAGCAGCGCTTTGAGTGGCAACGCGAAATCGAAGGCAACGATGGCATAGCCGATGTTTGCCGACGAAAAGGCAATATGCCGGATATCCAGCGGCAAACCGAGAATCGTGCCAATGACGCCGGTCGACCCGAGCATGCAGCCGAACAGGAAATTACCCATGATGCCGCCCAGCCGCGCTTGCAGATAATTGCCGAACCGTTCGCTGCGGCCTTCACCGACCAGACGCCGCAACCAGCGCAGGCGGGCAACCCGCGTCCCAAAGTCGGAATAGGCCGCCTGATTGTCAAAATAGCCGGTGATCAATCCCGAGAGAAACAGGTAAAACCCGGCAATTGCCGCGTGCGGCAGCGCCCAGCCCAGCGGGTCGAGGTCTTCCAGCAGGTGCGCCCCCTTCTCCAGCGGCACCACCGGCATTTCGGCTAGTTCGCTCAAGCCCCAGCCGATGCCGATGGCGACCGGCAACGCGACCATCACGTTGCCGCCAATCGCCGCCAGTTGGCTGCGGCAGACGGCGGCGATGACGTCGACGACGCGTTCGATATCAGCCGCCCGACTGGGTTTGATATCGCTCAACAGGCTGGCCAGCGTTTGCGCTGTCATCGCCGGCTGCTTGGTCGCCACCGTCATGCCAAGCAGGTAGATGAGAACGAAGCCGAGGCCGTAAATCAGGCTGAACAACACGGCCTCGACAAAGAGCGGGGCATGCAAAGCGCCGGCAAAAATCTTCAGCAAGGCCATGCCGCCAATCAGGGCGCCAGCGCCGGCGGCCGACCACCACATTGCCGAATAATCGGCCGCCGTTTCGCAAATATAGTGTTCGCCGGAGCGGGCGGCATTTTCAGTCACCCGTACCGCCATCAATTGCGACAACTGCGCCATGTAATAGCGCAGGCTGTTGCGGCGATTTTCGGCGACAAAGGCGGCGCGCGCAAAATCCGACCAGGCAGCAATTGCCTCGTGCCGATTGCGGTCGGCAGAAACCAGAATGCCTACCAGGTCGCGCAAACGTTCCAGACTTTGCTCGCTGCGCGTCAGCAGATAACTGAGGTGCAGGCTGGTTCCGACGGTCAGTGCGCGCTTGCGGATCTGTCTGAGAAACTCGTCACACTGATCGGCCATGACCAGCAGTTGGCTGCCGTCGTCGGTGCTTGGCTCGGGTGAGTGAATCCGCTGGCGGAAGGCATTGACAAAGTCGAGCGCCTCAGCCGACAGCGCGATAAAGCGCGGCGCACTGTCATCGAAGCCGGGAGAAGCACGCATCAGTTCGCTGTCAATCCCGAGGCCGCTGACGCGGTGGGCAAGCAGTAGCACGGCATCAAGAATTTGATCCTGAATGCTCAGCCAGTCAATGCTGCGCAACTCCTCGATGGGCGCCAGGATGGCCCAGAAGCGCTGTGAAAACTCGTCGGGCTGACGCTCAAGCCAACGCCAGTCATCGGGGTGGTCATACACCACATGCAGGCAGTCCTTCAGCCGGCGCTCGTCGGCTACCGGCGGCAGCAAGCGGTTGCCGAGAATGCGGAACCATTCCGAAAAAAAGCCGGTACCGGGCAAAATTCCGCTGTCGGTAAAAAAAGTGACCAGACGGCGGCTGGCAATAAAGTGAACAACGTGGTGGCGAAAGGCCAGCAAGCGTGGCGTGTCATTTTCGAGGCGATCAAGCAATTGCGCCCTGAGTTGGTCTGCCTCCCCGTCGTCGTTGCGAGCCGGGCGCAAGATCGTCACCAGGCGGCGTATGAGCTCCAGGGGGTCGGCATCGGCGTCACGAAAAGCATCAAGCGTCTGATCCAGCAAGTAGCTTCGTGTCGGCGCCGGGGTCAGGTGAGCGCGAAAAAACTGTCTTACGCCTGCAAGCATAAAGTTTGATAATTTTCCGGAGGTAAAGGCGGAGGGTATCAATGAAACCGAATTTTCCGACTACAATGCACAGTCTAAATTTTTTGACAGGGAATTCACATGATTAATTTTGCCAAGAAGTCTCTCGTTGCGGCGCTGCTGGCTGGCATCGGCTTGGGTGCCAACCTTGCCCAGGCGCAGGAACGTGTTTATGTTATCGACCAGCGTAATGTCGTCGCCAAGAGTGGTTTCGGCCTTTGCTGGCGTACCGGTTACTGGACGCCAGCGGCGGCGGCCAAGGATGCGGCCGGTTGCGAATGCGACAAGGATTTGATCCCGGCCGACGTC
>CAJBDJ010000034.1 GCA_903951825.1 uncultured Pseudomonadota bacterium | reverse complement strand
TAGCACTGAGGCTCTAGCGGCCATCGGGCAGGCCATCGTTATCGAGTTTGAGAGTACACAAAACGACCTGGTGCATTACCCACTGGGCGAACGACTCTCGGATGGACAAATCATCGTTTTTAAACCGCAAGCTCTGCCATCAATTCTGACGGCAACCGGCCTGCACTTACTGGAGGTAGCCACCCATGATTGATCCGACTGTCCCCGCTGCTGTGCTGGCCGTTCTGCTCGCTGTTGCAGACGCTGTGCTGGCACAAGCCCAAACCAAGAAACGCCGGAGGGCACGCGCATGAGCTTTTTTTCTGGCGCAAAACGCGCTGCCCAATTTACCTTCGTCTCGATGCCATCTTCCATACTTGGCATCAACCAGCTCAAGATGGGAAATCAGCATATTGCTGACCTTTGGCGCTCGTTGTCATACCCCGCATGCCCTGAATGCAATGCTGGCGTATTGCATCGGCACGCCGAGGCGACTCAAAACAGCGAAGCACTGTACCCGTGGGAGTGTCGGAACAAAGATTGTGATTTCACGATCCTTGCACCCGCCGATGTGGCCGAAGTCCGAAAAGTTGCCTCCGAGTGGTCAGCAGCACGCACACGCCAGCGGCTGGCATTTCTCGGCGACCCTGAACGGTACAAGCTGATTCGCGGCCACAGCATCGAAAGCCGCTTTTGGTTCACATGCGCATCGGCTTTGGCTGCATGGCTCATCTACCTGATCGCTTCCGGTGCCCCACTCGGCGCTTGCGCCACATCGCTCTCATTCGGATTTTCTGCCAGCGTCTTAGGCGTGACGAAAAGCTACCGTGCGTGGCAAGTCGAAACGGGAAACATCTTTTTACCGCAAAGCCTCTTCTGGCACTTCTTCAAAAACGAAAGGTGGGTGCGCTAATGACTGACGCTGAAATTCTCATACGAGCACGCGAGTTGGTCGAAAAAAACGGGCGGGCATTGTGGTTCGTGATGGGCTGGAAGACTGCGACCGTTCTGGCCTGCGTGACCACCTTCGTCGGCTCCATGCTGGCGAACTATGTGCAATTCACCGGCGCAACGCTGGTCGATCTGGTGCCAGACATTGCCTTGGCGGTCGTGGTGCCAGCGCTTTTCATTGGCCCGGTGATGTGGTTGATCTACCGCCGCATGGGGAACCCTTATGAAAAAGCCTAAACGCACCGCACCACCTACATCTGCTCAACGAGCACACACACAGGCCATCCGCGAATTGGTTGACCGTTACTGCCGGATGGCACAAATCATGGCCGGAGAAATCGAACAAAAATCCAACAACCAGAGACAAGCACACGCATGAAAAAACTACTTTTAGCCGCGCTGGCCACCATCGCAACCACCGCAGGCGCTCAAATGCCGGTGCCGCTGCTCGACAGCGCCCAACCTGAAAAGGTCATCGACTTGGCCGTATGGAGGGCTGCTGCACCGGCACTGCAAGCGGCCTTGGAATGCAGGACAAAGATCACACCCAAAATAACCGCGCTGCGTCCTTTGCTGACGAAAAATGAACGAGACCAGTGGGAAATGTTCCCGCCGGAACCATTCACCGTGTTCGGTTTGCCAGTCGATGCCGTGGTCATTTATATGGATCGCGACGAACAAATGGGGCACAGCTACACATCAATAATAGTGAGCAAATCACTTGCAGAAGTGCGTGCTGCCGCCAAAATCAAGCCAAAAAACGACGGGCGAAACACCAAGATCGGCGGTCTTGGCGTGGGGAAACCTCACGACCCTGATAGCGTGGAACTAACCTGCACCATCGCGGGCAAGTGGCAGGATTGATGATGAAAAATGTCATCCTTCTGGCCGCACTGGCGACAGTCGCCAGTGCGGCAATGGCTGTTGATACCTGCATGGTGTCCCCAACGGCCAAGGAAACAGTTTCCGGGCGTTTTGGGAAATTTCGTGGCGGTGGTGCGGCCAATCACGGGTCAAGCAATCAACAGCCGCACATGCATGATGGGTTGGATTTTTCGACTACCAACACAAACGCGCCGGTCTTTGCCACCAGTGACGGCAAAATCACATGGATCGGCGGGCGCGGATCGGCGGGCAACACGATCATGATCCAGCGTGCCGGTGGCGACATCGTGGCGTACTACCACTTGGCGGGCTTTGCCACTGGACTCTCGGTCGGCATGAACATCAAAGCAGGTCAGCAGCTTGGCTTGGCGGGCAATACAAACAGTGGCAGTTCGTCAGTTGGAAAGATGGACAAGCATTTGCACTTCGTTTACGGCGCGGCCCAAAAGGATGATGTCCGCGCCAAAGCTTTTCCCGAAAACGCTTCACGCGGCCCATTCAATCCGAGTCAATTGCCATCAGCATTCAACCAACAAAAGGACATCGGCTGGAAAACTGACCCATCACCGTATTTCTGCAAGACCTACGCGATTCAAGACGGCCACCCGAATCAGTATCCAGTGCTTGGCAAGGACACGAAAGAGCAATACGCCATTCTTTTCGGCTCAGTGCCATCGGGCGGTACGCCTCCCAATGTGAAGTTTGAATCGTCCCAAGTGGCAGCGGCCAATTCGGATGTTGCGATAGCAAATGCTGCTGGGACTACGGCTGTGGCCATGCTCAAAGACAGTGACGGATACGGCTCTTTGCCAACGGCACCGATTGGTGGTTACGACACGATGTCCACATCCGAAATGATGCTGACAGAGGCAACACGGCGGTTCAGTGATGCCAACTGGAACACCAACATCACGAAGGTCTCCAGTCGGGCGCTGTGGGTTGATTACAACCGGGCTATTGGTGTTGGCAACTATCTTGCCGAAGCCACATACCGGAAGAAAGAAAAGGTTGAAGCCCTTCTTGCTCTCTATACATCGCTAAAGATGAAGGGGATCAGGGCACAGACCGCAACAGCGCGGGAACGTGCGCAGCGCAATGATGTTGCTCGCAGTATTAACTGAAAACAGCTTTAACAAATCATGAAGGAGGTGCGGCATGTACGTCTGGAAACTCGATGAGGATCGAATCGAATTCGACCGCGTGCTGCCCGTCATGCTCCAAACTGACCCGGACGGGTGCTACGTCATCCAACGGGATGACGGAACGCTACTATTGCGCTCCGGTGGCGCTGCCGATGAAACCATTGGCGACCGTCTGCTGCTGTGCGGCGTGGAGTTCGACCTGGACGAGTTTGACCCCATGCGTGAGCTGACAACAGCGTGATAACGCCCTCCCCTATTCGCCCGCAAAGTCGTATAGTTATGGCTATCCGCCCCCTGAAATATGAGAACACATGCGCTTCAAAGTTGCCGAGTACATCAACAAATCACTGGGTGGCATCCGGCTTGAGGGCAACACCGTCCAATGTGTCCGGTTGACCCAAGAAATCAATCCCAAAGGCCGCCGTATTGAGCGGATCATCACCACACTGGATCGCTGGGCACCTGAGCTGCCCTCAGAGGCCAAAGCTTTACTGACAGAGAAAGAGTGCGCTCAGTGGATCGAATGGAAGGTCAAGCACGATACCGAATATCGCCGTCGCCAGCTTGCCATTGCCCTGAATGCCGCAACCGGCACGATTACCGCCGCTGCAACTGCCCTGCGTGACGATGCTGGGGACGTGTCTGATCCTGAGTCGCTTTGGGAGGCCATCGACTATCTGGCAGCAGAGCTGGTGCGTGCAGGGTATGAGAAGCCCAAAAAGCCGCGTGGCCGTCCGACTAAGCTCATCGAGGATGAGGACGATGGCCCCGCCACTTGGCCTCTTGGAAACACGACTCCTTTGCCTAATTTCGCGCCGCCAGGTACAGATGCACACCGGCAGTATCAAGCGCTGTTGGACACCTACGAGTCGTTTAGACGGGCAACAGAAAAAGCCAAAGAGGCGTGATTTTGCGTAACGTATGGTTGACCTGTCCACTGTAACGTATGGTGAACAGGCCGCCAGCTTGGTTTTTTGCTAAAAACCCGACTCGAAGCCGGGCTGTTAGAAATAGTCAGCACCTTGGACGTGTTTTGCGTGCTGTTCTTATGGAATGGGTGCCGGGGGCAATTCCAACTTCCCAAGCTCAGTAAGCTTGTGAATATCCTTAGCAATAATGGTCTCCGCACAGGCACGGCAATAGTGATCCCAGCTTCGACCATTTCGCACTTTGAGTCGAATATCACCTTTCTCTATCCGATGCTTAGAATTAGCTTGGCAATTATGGGCCTTGCCAGCAGCATCGACCCCAACCTGCACGACAAGAGATTTAATTGCCATTAAACACCCCGCGCACAGCAGCGTCCACAATCTCTGTAAAACCAGCATCAATCTGGTCTAACTCTACTCGTGAGAATTCATGACGCTGGCCGCTGGTTCTCCCAACAGCCGTATTCACTTGCCGATCAATAGCAGCCTTCAACACAATAAGGTTGTCTCGACCTAAATGCTGACGATCAAGCTCGCGGCCAGCAGGATTTAAACCTCGCTCATGCAGGATTCGTGCAGCTTCAGTACGCACGCGCATATCAAGGCCACCACGCATTGCCTGACGCTGAGCAACCCTTGTCGTGGGTACTGGCTGCAATGCTTGTCGAGTCGGGTCGAAGTCACCGGAAATGATGCCTCGCTCTTGTAGCAAGCGTATCGCTGCCGCTTCGTCTTCTTCCAGCAAATGAATTTCCTCAAGCTGAACTTCTGACTGCGCTCTTACCTCAATTTCATCACCGAAATGCGGCACCGGAGAGACTTCACGCTCTCCAGTCTGGTCGGTAGGATCGAATCCTTCTAGTGGCAATAGCTGATCAAAGTAGTCTTGATCAGCTTCGCTGTAAGCCTGAAAATCAGTCCATTGACGGGCAACATTGGCTCCAGCATGAAACACCACAACACCTTGATTGAGGACATGACCAGGTGCGTTCTGCTGAATCACTCGCATGATTCGTCCGACGAACTGCACAAAAGGCGAGAGGTTGCTGAAAATGCTGAAAACTGCGGCTACCGATAGGAATGGGTGATCGAACCCCTCTCCTAATTTACGCACCTGCACAATAACATCGAGCTGGTGATTATCCAGTTGCTCCATGACTCGTCGATTTGCAGCCCCGTCTTCCCGAGAATGCACATAACCAGCACGGCGACCACGCGCACTGTACGCCTCAACAACTTGTCGGCAGTGTTCAAAATTGAGGGCCGACGCAATAATTTTCAGGCGATTTTCGCCAGTCTCGGTACGCAATCGATCTAGTTCACGGATCGAAGCGTCAACGATAGTATTAAGCGTCGCCGCTGATGTGACGATGCTGCGTCGAAAATCAGCTTCCTCTTCTCCCAAGCGACGCACTTCGTCGAGGCTAACCTCGATTTCCTGAGCATCTGCCCGCCGCACATAGCGCAGAGTACGCGGATTGAGCTGCACTGCCTTTAAGCGTTTAACGTAACCCTCTTGTATTGCACGAAAAATCGGGTAGGAGTAGAGCACTCTTCCTGCCATGATCTGACCATCCGCTCGCAATGGTGTCGCACTGAAATTGACGATTCGCGCTGCTGGGAATCGCGCCTTCAGCGCTTCCCAGCTATCGGCCACGCTGTGGTGCCCTTCATCAAATAAGATCAAATCAAAGAAGTCTGCGGGAAGCGTTTGTAGCCAATGATTGGCATCCCCTTGAAGCTGTTGAATATTCGTGATGACGACATTCGCCTCTTCCAAGTCGGATCGGTTCGTTGTAGTACCCCGAATTTCCACGGGTTCGGGATAAGGGGCACCAGTGAGCACTTGGCATTTCTGGTAGAACATGCTTGCGTTAGAGGGATTGAAGTCGGCGGCAAGTTGATCGGCGATAGAAAGACCCGGTGCAACGACCAAAGTACGATTGGAACGAAAAGCAAAAGGGGTCAAAGTGATGCAACCCGATTTTCCACAACCGACCGGCAGTACGATTCCGACTTCACGCTCTGTCTCTTCCGGGTTGCTCGCATAGTCCGTAAGAGCTTGAAAAGCTTCCCGTTGCGGGGCACGGATATGGCGATTTCCGCCAATATTAGGAAGTCGGTTCTGAAACGGGTTTGGCATCATCAAGCTCCTTTATTTATTCAAATGGACAGCCTTGCTGGCTGTCCGCACTTGCACCTGTTACTCCAAAGTGCATCTCTTATTTTTTACGCCGTTTGATCTCTCGCTCAATAAGCTTTGCAGCCGCAAGCCGTACCTTGATCACCGTTTTTACCCGGATGGCTCCATCATGCTGTCCGTGGGCTTGCTTCACCAGTTCGGCTAGTTTGATGTGATCCGTATCCTTGGCATCAAAGCGGGGCAAACTGACATGTTTGAATATGTCACCCATATTGGTCGAGACGTTGTGCGCCTCGATCATCTCTTTGACAATCTCCGAATGCAGCAGTCCACATAAGAAATAAGCTGGTTCCGGCTCGGTAAAGTCAGCAAAATACAGCTTGTGGTCGGCAACATAGACGCGCTTGCCGTAGCCAGGAACAGTACCTGTTCCAACAACCGCAGCAGCGAAGTCACCTGTCATTTCAGCCCAAATTACTTTGTACGGCGCAAAGCTGTAATCGCCCACGTTGTAGATCGCAAAGAATGGGGCACTCTTCATGCGGGTCTTGAAGGTCGAGCGCGATTCCAAGAATGACTTGTATGCCTTGAAAAACTTGAACGTCTTCGGATTGGTGTGTGTGCTGTAAGTGTTGGCGGCATGGTCAAGTTCCGCTTTGTTGATCCCCTTGTTCGGCACAAAGGCATACAGCTCACTTTCCGGCAAAAAATAGCAGGCGTGTAAGTCGCCCGCACCCTTGGCCAGCGGGTACAAGCTTTCGGCCTCAACCCAGAATTCACGCGCACTACCCAGCTCGGTTTTCCCCTCGTGCGGCCTTGTTCGCACTTTGACAGTGCCATCAGCAGCGTTTGAGTCGATGACATCAACAAAATAAACACCGTTCAGGTCGGTAGTGATCCCCTTGCGGCCATTCACCCAAGTTGAAGGGCCAAAAAGCGGCTTGTAGGCTGCAAAGTGTCCCGGCTTCATAACCGCCCACGGCGCACCTTCCATAGTGTCCGATACAGGATTAGCCTCCATCTGGATCACATCCACCAGATCAAGCACGTCAGAACAAGGCAGGCGCGGGTCAATGGCTTTCAGGCGCTGCGGCTTGCCACCGCGCCCCATTTTTGGATTGCCAGCATTGTCGGTTTTTGACTTGCCAAGCCACACCCGGTAATCCAGCGGATAGGTAGTAACGCCGCCAACGTTCTTTGTGAACATGACAACTGCGGTCTTATTTGCAGCGTCAGGAAAGGGCTTCAACTCCTTCATGTCATCAACCGACAGTGGCACAAGTCGATCTGTAGTGTTGATGCGGAAGCGACGGAAACCTTGCGAAGATGGTGACTGGAACACCGTCTGGGTAATCACAAAAATCAGGCGCCCACCTTCGACCAGCCACTTATCAGCGGTCGTGTAGGTGATGATGGCTGAAATGTCCAGCTCATTGCCGCCGTGAAACTTGGTGTCAGAGAAGATCGCGTACTTCTCGCAGGTAGGTTTCGCTCGGTTCCGATACGCCTCTGGCAGATTTGACCAGCGCACCCACGGCGGATTGCCCACAATCGCATCAAACTGTCCTGCCGTCGCGGACCAAAAGAAATTACGCACGATCCTGAACCAGATGCCATTCCAGTTTTTTCGGTGCAGTGCCAACACTTGGTCATAAGTTGCTTTAAGGTTGTCGCGCCACTCGGCTTCCTGTTCAGTAGTCAGGATGGCCGCACGCACCATGTGTTTTGCAACAGCCGGATATTCGGTGTCGTTTTCGACCTCTGTGCCCATGAGCTGAAACACTTGATCCAGCAAAACACGGTCACGCGCCAATTCGGCGGGCAGCACAACTTGCAAATTGGCCTGCTCACTGCCGATGCTGTATTCAATCACCTTCTGATCGCCGTCCGGGTGCGGGGCAGGAGAGTAAACGGCGTCGGCAAGCAAAACCGGGATCTCAATATCCTTGCCCTTACACTGCTGTAAGAGGTCAGCAATCGAAATCAAGAAATTGACGCGAGACGACTGCACCGCCAGCGGGTTAAGGTCGAACCCCCAAACCGTGCTTGTCAGCATTTCCACCGTGCGTGCAGCATCCCAGCCAGCAGCCAGCGCAGCACGGCGCTTCTGCTCAATGGCTTCCAGCAGAAACGATCCTGACCCACATGTTGGATCAAGCAGTCTGGCTTCCAACCACTTTTTATCGTCGTAACCCAGTTTTGCCACGGAATGCTCCACCAACCAGTCGGGCGTGTAGAACTCCCCAAGGCTCTTGCGCAGCTCTTCGGGCACGAGGTCTTGATAGAAGTCGCGCAGTACATCACGCGAGCGGCCTGTCTTCTTGATCGTGTCGAAACGATAGACAGAGAGTTGCGCCAACAGTATGCGGATGGCCTGACACAAGTCCGTGCGAATTGATTTTTTAGTGGTTGCGTCCAGATACCAACTGAAAATTGCCTCTTCGACAAAGCCATGAAGACCCACGGCGTTAAAGAATCCACCGTCCTCCACATCGGCCCGCAACGCATCAATCAGGGCTTCATCTTTTTCGATGGCCAGCAGCTCGTGAATTAGCGACGTGCTCGATGCCATACCGTGCGCGGCCACGATCTCCGCTGCGATTAGCTTCATCAACAGCGAATGAAAAGTATGGGTAACAAACAGTTTAGCTGGCAAGTCGATGTTCGCTGGGCCTGAAAAATCAAAGCCCAATGAACCGTTGATCTTCTTGCGCTGCTGGATACTCAAGTCAGCGGCCTGCCCGTACAGGGTGGCCCACTCCTCGAAAAGCATCTTGATCTTGCGGTTGCCAGTGACGCTCAGGGCATCCGCAAGAGCATCAGCCAACTGCTGCATAAACTCGCACCCCGTTTGCGATGCGTGGCCGAAGTCTTCTGCCAAATTCTCGGCGGTAATTGCACGGCGAAAGCTGGCCCGGAGTGCATCAACCACCATTTGAAAGGAAATGGTCGAAAAGGGCATCAACGGCTGGTGAATGATTTTCCCGTCTTGCACCTGTGCGAAAGCAACATGGTCGCCGTCAATGGCCACCCCGATGTAATCCTTCTCGTCGATTCCTTGCTCAGTCGCCAGTCGCTGGATGTACTTCAACAGACGGCCTTCGGTCGCCTCTACAAACTTGGCGCTTTTGGCACTGCCTTTGAAAAAGGCGGGTGCTTTGAACTCAATGACGACATTGTTATAACTGGAATCGCGCTTGGCCCGCTCCGCGTCAAGGTCGATCTGCAAAGCCTCTTCCAGCCCTTTCATCCATGCGTGGCGTACTTCTTCCTCGTTCGACCACTGCTTTTTGCGGCGGTTAATGAGGTCATAGCCCTTCTTCGTGTTGTCGTCCATTTTTATCTTTCTCGCTGCTTATGCGTCACCAGTTGACGAGTTACGCCTGACTGGTGCCATCTTATAAATTGTCGTTCGTGAAACCAAGTCATCGCCACAGTCTTTCAAACCGTGCCGAATTTGTTGCTGTGTAGCGCACCGTATGCTGGATGTTCCGGTGGCCTAAATAATCTTGAATCAATCGGGTGTCGGCGCCTTGGTCGGCCAGTGCATAACCGCAGGCATGACGCAACATGTGCGGATGCGCTTCCAGCGGCAACCCAGCCAACTCCCCATAACGGCGGATCGCCGACCATGCCGTGCGTCGGTTCAACTGATTGAGTCGTTCCGACACAAAGAAAGCATCCGTGTCCGGCTTCATCCGCTTGCGCTCGACCAGCCACGCCTTCACCGCTCGGACTTCCTCAGTCCGTAATGGCTGAGTCGTCGAAAGCCCCTTTTTCAAGCGGGCGACGTGCAGCACGCGGCTTTCCGTGTCCACTTGGGACAGGTGCAGTCCGCAGGCTTCGGATACCCGCAACCCATGCCGAAACATCAACAACAGCAGGCAGCGGTCGCGGGCCTCGTTGCGACTACCCTTGGTGGCCGCAATCAGACGCTCAACCTCAATCTGAGTCAGATATTTTCGTTCGCTCACTGTTTTGTCCAATGTATGTAGGGCGCAAACGCCCGTGACAGCAGCGCGGGATTTTACTACATTGGACAAAATAATTCATTTTGTCCAATGATTGTTTAGTCGAATGCTCTTGCCATCCGCTTGAGGGCAATCGAAAGTTCGTCCACCCCGCCCGCCGCAAGAACGCTGCTCAAAAATTGAAGTGCATCGGCGGGGTTTTTCCGGTACATCTCGGCCATCGCATCATCGTCTGGCCTGTCGTGCATCGCCAGTTCGCTTTTACGATCCTGAATCATGCTCTCCATCAAATACTTCTCATCCAGCGCTTGCCCTACCCAACGGATGAACTCCTCCCAGCCTTCGCGAGTGATGACATCGCGCCCTTCATGCACAAAAAAATAGTGGTCATGGGCTGTGGTCGTCCATGTCCACCGGTAAAGACGTGGCCTCAATTCAAACGGCACCTTGTGCAGATACACGCCGTCCAGGTCGCCGAATTCTTCAAAATAAATCGACTTCAAAAAAAAGAGAAATTGCAGGCTGTTGAGTTTGTCGATTCCCATATCAGCTCCCCTTATTTTTCTTGGCCTTTCGCCACTCCCAAGGCCGCACTGGATCAGCATCGGCCCACAGGCCGCGTCGGGCAGCTCGTGCATCGTCTTGCAATGCGTACAGACTTCGGTCGGTGACATAACGGTCATACACCCACGCCATGCCCCACTGCACCTGCTTGGCATTGGCATCGACCCCAGCGCACCAGACGCGGCCAATGGTGCGGCCATAGCGGTCGTGCCCTTTGTCCTCTATTCGTGCCTGCCGCCCAAAGCACATATCGGATAGTGATTGCTTGGCCCGCTGTCCATAGGGCTGCGCTTTTTCCGGCGTGTCGATCTCGGCCAGTCGAACCTTGATTTGCTCCAGGTCGCGCAGCACAGTCAACGTGTCGCCATCCGTAATGCCCACGATCTTGCCTTCGATGTCAGCGGCCAAAACCATCATGGGGCAGGCCAAAGCAGTAAGTAACACCGTGTTGCCACACAGCTTCCACAATCCAGCCACCTTGCTACCACCCTCTGTCCACACTGTTTCCATACTCTAAACACCATCCTTCCACAGTCTCGCCACCATATCCGCCACGCTGTTACCAGCCTTTTGACACATTGTATCTATATAGCATGATAACTAGCTATATTTATAGCTATCTATATAGCTAGTTATCAATAACATTGAAAGCACGATGAAACACAAACAACCCATGCCCAGCAGGGGTTTCAAGGCTTCACAGTCACGGCCCATCAGGCCCAGCGTTGATGCTGCTGTCGTGGTCGCGGCCAGTCTCCGCCAGACGCGCCACCATCTGACGCACCCGTTCATGCTGCACCTGGCTAACTTGCCCCGGTGAATAGAGCAGGATCGCGTCCACAACCCGGTCAGGCTCCTGCCCGTTCTCCACCAAACTTTCTTCTGCGGCCACCATTTCGACCACGGCCCAATCAACCCGGCTTGCATCGCCACCGGCTTCCTGAATGGCAGCCAGCGCGTGACCAGCAAAGGTGAGGGCGGCACCAGCTCGTTTACGTTCGACCTCTGGCAACGCCTCGACACGCTTGCGCCACTCCACTTGATCGACCTGATCTTGAACTTCAATTGCGGCCACGTCCTGTGTCTTGATTGGCTTCGCTGTAACTGGCAACGCTGTTTCTGGCTTCTGCAACGGACGGCCCACAGACGCAACATCCTTGAATTTGCTCCAATCTGGTTTCGGCTTAGGCTGTGATACTGGAACTGGCTTTGCAATCGCTTCTGACCCTACTGAGCCACTGGCACGCGCTCGGACAAGCTGAGCCTGCAATTGCTCTTTTCGTGCTTCGACCAGCTCAGTTTCAACCGCAAGCATTTCTGATTTCAAAGCCCGGATTTGGATCACCGATGATTCCGTGGCGGCACGCTTAATCTCGTATTCTTTTTCCCACTCTGTACGGCCTTTCAGCTTCGGCCCAATTTTTGGTTCTGGATTGGAACTGCGCACCAGCTTGAAATCAGGAATCTCTTTTTGTACATGCGATTCATACAGATGGCGTGCCCATTTAGGACGATCCTTGCTGTTCCAAAATCGGTCTTTTGCCGCGCCTCCAGTAGCGGGATCATGGGCAATCATTTCGCCAGTTTTACGGTGCTTGTAGAAGCCAGTTTTTGCACGCTTAAAAAACAATTCCCGGTCACGTTCAACGCCGTCTAACTTACGGTCGGAGAACATCAAATGCATGTTCAGATTCCGGCCACCATCAGAGGCAACAGCATCATGCACGGCCAAACGATAAGGGAAATCATTGCCAAGTGCTTCTTCGGCCACACGCTTAGCCCAAGCTACCGGGTCTTTGATGCCTCTTGGTATCGACCACTCAAACTCCTTGTAAGCGCGGCCTTTGATAGTTTTGTCAAAGGTTGTGCCGTCAAGATGCTTCCTTTTCATCGTGTACTCTTTGCGCTCAAATTCATCAGCAGCTCTGAAAAAATCAGAAGCATCAGTGGCCCAAGTTGGAATGTTTCCATCTTCACAGTGGATGACATCTTCTTTTCCAGCGTTCTTTCCGATGCCAGCAATGTAGTCAGCATGGTCGCCAGCCTTACCCGTGGCACCATTTTTGAAAGCTGTGTGCTGGATAACACCACTCATGATGAAAACTGACTCCCGAAGATGCCAACAATTGAAAAGTAACTTGATTGCATAGCTCTTAGGAGTCCAGAGGGGAACCCTTTGGCGCTAGACATCGTTTCCTGAAGAGTAACACAAGCCGTAGGCGCAGTGTGGAACGGAAGGAAACGAGGTATCGCGCATCTGTTCCTACGGAACGATGGCCTGCCGCCACACGCGGAAAATTTGCCGCCTTCGCGGAATTGTCGCCATGAGCGAACAAAAGACAGGAAAACAACACCATGCTTGAATTTTATTCAATGAAGACAAAATTGCACCAAATGGCCGCATGGATTTATAATTGATAGCAAAGCTACAGGAGAAAGCTGATATGGCAACGCGAATTGAAACGCTGAAAAAACGCAAAGAAGAAATTGACCTAAAATTGAAAGAGATGGTCGCAAAGGAAGTCAAACGCGCTGCCACAAATGAAAAGCGTCAGAAGATCATTTTGGGTGGTTGGTTGATGAAACATCGACCTGACCTAGTTAACATGGTTGTCCAGAACGGGTTAGAGCGTGAACAGGACAAAAAAGCCTTTGCTGGATGGGAACCATTGCCACCGTTAAAAGGCGAAGAAGTAACGGAAACTCCACCTCAATGAGGTGGATTGTTTTCAAATTTTGAAAACAACTTCGCGCCGTTCCGACGCTGCGCAGCCCGTGGACAACTCGTACCGAGTTGACGCACCGGCCTTGCCGCTACTCGTCATTGAAAATGACTAGGGCTACTTGATAACCGTCAAGCCAATCGGGCGCGGTCAATAGCTGCTTTTGTCAATTCGTCAGCAGCAGCACTATCCTGATACTTTGCCAGCCATTCGGCTTTATCCGCCAATGAAAGAAGCATGTGCGGGTGAAATTCCAGCACTCCGGCCACGACCTCGGCCCGTTCACCGGAAGCTATCCAGCCCAATACCTGAGACAAAGTATCAGCGATGCCCCGGATTTCAATTGCCAGTTCTCGGCACTGGCCTGCCGTTTCAGCTCTGTTCATACGGCCCGTCCAAAGTTCGGCCTACAGCTTAAATCTTCTTGTCTGTTGGCTCTACCTGCCTTGTCTGAATCGCAGATAGAAAGGCCGCATTTTGCGCTGTCAGTGCTTCCAACTGACCAGCCAATTTGGCAGCAGCTTCGCGGGCAGTGGCCGCGTCTTTCCGGGCCGTTTTTTGGTCAGCTTCGGCCTTAGTCATGCGCTCCGCTGTTCGGTGCGCTTCGGCTGCGGACTGCTTGCGCTGTTCGGCGTGCGCTTCTGCCTGTGCATCGGCCTTGGCCTGCACCTTCACCAATTCAACGCGGACTGCCTCCGTGGCTGCATGCGCGGCCTCGATCTCGGTTGCAGCCTTTGACCGTACCTGTGCCAGTTCCGTCCGTTGCCGTTCAGTTTCAGCGCGTGCCAGGTCAAGTTCACCGCGCAACTGCTCGGTCTCCTGCTGGTGGCGAGTACGTTCGGCCTCGATGGCGGCATTCATGCGGGCCAGCTCGGCGGCATGCTGCTCGCCAGTCGTCTTGGCGGTTTGCTCGGTCAAGATTAAGCGCTCACGCACCTGCGCCAGCTCAACGGCCTGCGCTTGACTGGTTTCCTGAACATCGGCCAGCTTGGCTTCCAGCGCCTCGGCTTCGGCCTTTGTTTCGTCCAACTTGGTTTCCAAGTCATCGACCGTTTCCGCTGCATCGGCCAGCTCACGTTCGGCTTGTTCACGCTGTTCGCCAGCGGATCGCACCACTTCATGAACCCGGCGTTCTGCCGCTTTGACAGCCTTGTCATTCAGCTCGACGGCCAGCGTGGCAAGGCGCTCGGTCAGAGCCTTGGTCACGGTGGCGACTTCCTCGGCCACCTCAACCGGCAATTCAGCAACTGGCTCGGCCTTGGTCACGGACTGTCCAGCAAGGTGCTCATCCCAAACCTGCTTGAGTCGGCTGGGATTGCCGCCGCCCACCTTCTGACGCAAGGCAAAGCCGGTGATGTTGCGGCCAGCCGCTTGCAGGTTCTGACCGGCTTGGATG
This sequence comes from uncultured Pseudomonadota bacterium, assembly GCA_903951825.1. GTDB lineage: Bacteria > Pseudomonadota > Gammaproteobacteria > Burkholderiales > Rhodocyclaceae > Azonexus. Next base: position 8,184 of record CAJBDJ010000034.1, on the reverse strand, counting down.
ATGGATTCTGGGGAAAATTCGGCTGGACGCATTTCGATCTCCTTGTTTGAAGCCTCAATTATAGCACAACAAACAAACTAATAAACAAATAAAGTAACAAACAAACTAACTAATATTTTCACTTTCTGATGGGGCAATCTCCAAGATGCGGACAGGTGCGCTCACGCTGGCACGCCTCGGCCAGTAGCACCGGGATTGGCTGATCGTCGCCGATGCCGGAAGCCAGCTCGTATTGCCGCACGATAGACACGTTGGCCAGCACCAGTGGGCAGGCGAATGATTTGGTGATGGTTTTCATGTGAGATGACTTTCAGGTTGTTGAACACCAGGTCATCTTTGCATCACGACACGCGGCCAGCTAGCTTTTGATTCTCAAAAGTCATTTTTAATGACGAGTAGCCGCAAAGCCGGTGTGTCAACTCGAAGAGTTGTCCACGGGCTGCGCAGCGCCAACGGCGCGTAGTCATGAAAGCAACCCCCAAGTGAGAACACTTCCCTCTAAGCGGAAGCCGGGTCAAGGGCGTGACCGGAAGCCGCATGCGGAGCACAGGCGCGCAGCGACGAGCACCGAACGGGAGAGGATCACGGCGAAGCGCACCCTTGACGTGGGTGGAGCGCATACAGCCTATGTCAAGTGGGGAGGTTCAAGTGCGAAGCACGCTGGGCCTACCCACGCGGACAGTCCGGCAAGATCGGACGCAGGAAGGCCGGAAACCGAAGTGGTTTCTGGTCGCCGAAGGCATGAAAACAAGAATCATAGCTATCTATATAGCTATATAGATAGCTATGATTTAAGTATAGGGTTGAGTCGCTTGACAGCATCAACAAACGATAACTGAAACAAATGCATGGCAAGGTCGATAGCGCCACCACCACCAATCTCAACCCTCGTATCGAACCATTTTGGCCCAGTCACCAACAATTCAAAAACTCCATTGCCCACGCTCACATGCAAACGAGTTGTCTGTTTATCTTTTATTGGAGCGAAGTCACGATCCACTTTCCAATGCAGCTTGAGCGCATCAAGCGCAACAGGAACCGGCATAAGGCGAAGTTGATCTAGCACTGCGTTATCGAAAGAACGTTTTTTCATCACAAAGTTTTCCACCTGATCCAAACCACGCTGTAATACGGAGGGACTTTGAACATTGGCCCCCAGCGAAACATCAAGAGAGGGGGGGGCCGCGCCGTTGGCGCGGCAAGACAAAGACACTACGCGCCCTTGGCGCTGCGCAGCCCGTGGACAACTCTTCGAGTTGACACACCGGCTTTGCGGCTACTCGTCATTAAAAATGACTAGGGCTACTCAAAAACATGCCCCTTCGGGACAAAAACCGAAACCCTAAAAATCAGGAGGCTACGCCATTAGTAATACGGAGGGACTTTGAACACTCCACTGGGTCGGTTTTAAGGTAGCCGGAAACAGAGCCAACTGACACCCCAAGTGCCTCGGCAATAGCCCGAACAGAAAGTCCATCTGCCCGTAACTGAACAGCCTTTACTTTTTTCTCAATGGCGGCCCCTAGATACGTAGCTCGATCAACAGCCCCAGCAGCCCTGCGCCGCGCTTCGTCACGCTTTCTATCTCGTCCCATTGACTCGTCTCTACTGATGATCGTTCTGAGCTGTTGCTGCTCCACGCTGGTGATCTCAAACAGGCTAATAAGCGTGTCGTTTTTCGGCGTGTAGAGCGGTGCAAACTGTTTTCCGCCAAACTCGAATTTTTCACCGGCCTCATGGGCTTTGGCCTTGCTGTACAACGTCATAAGCTCCTTGGAGCGGTATGACCACCGCGTATCGAGTTCCTGAGCTAGTGCAGCCGCCTCGTGGTACATCAAAGCGCTATTTGTCGCCCCAGACAGCAATAAGAAGTTCAGTCGCCAGAAAAGGTGCCGCATTCGCTCGCCTTCACCAACACCGCCACGCAGATCGGCTAGCTTGCGCAAGTCTTCCAGACGATCCCATGCAAGCTGACGCCCTGAAAAACCACGCAAATTACTTGTGCGGCCACCGGGTATGAGCTTGAGTTGCTGCTTCCGGTCGATCTTGGCCTGACGCTGTTGTTCAATATCCCATCGAGCAACAGGTAATAGCGTCTCGCACATGTACTCGAACCCATACCGGATCGGCTGGCCATCCTGCTCGTGAACATGAACAACACGACACACGTCACCAGATTTGCTATTCACCGTGTTCACCAGCCGCAACACGCGGCTGGCATCCTTGGCTGCTGGATCAGCGCCCAGCATAGACAGTCGATCAACAAGAAACCGCTGACAGGCATTCCAGCGGGGCAGAGCTTGGCGGGGAATGGTGCCTTCCAGCAGCCATTTGGCTTGCAAGCCACGGCCAGAAAAAACCAGAAGGGACGGTGCTGGAATACCTTCTTGCTGACAGTGATAGACCACCGTAGCGGCCAGCGCTTCTGGTGATTTTCCCTGTGCCCACGGCATTTTGTAGGTGTCGAGGTCAACAAAGAACAGGCCCAACCGCAGCAGGTTCACAACACGTCGATTGGGGCGCATGAACTCAGCCTGTGTCAGCCAGGTATCGCGGGTCGTATCGACCATGCCTAGTACGGTCGGCATGTCTGTCAGCAGGTGGGAGGATTGGCGTTTATCGTCAGGCCATTGCACCAGCAGCGAGAAAAACCCGCTTCGTTGGTGGTCGTGGAACAACGCGGCCTCTTCTTGAGGGCCGAATAGTGCCAATTGATGTGCTGATGCCTGAGCCATGCCCCCGCCTGTGCGTAAAAACGCACGCAAACACTTGCCTACCGGGGGGCTTGAGACGTAGAATTGGGGTTACTAGACCTTTTTTCTACGGGTTCGCCTGAATCGACCGCCAAGTCGATTCAAACCTCTCAAGGAACCACCCGAACCTTTTTGCACAAAGCCCCGTCGCCAAACGGGGCTTTTGCTTTTCTGAATCTGTTACTGCTTCTACTCTTCGTCTTTATCCTGCTTTCGAAGTGCGGTTCGAGGTATCCAGCCTGTAGTGTCTGCATCCCATGTCAGGATGCCGTTTTGCTGCAACAACGCAGCAGCACCATCAAAAGACTGAAAAAATCGGGGGCCACCCCGATATTGTCCCAATACACGCTCGGTCGAACCAATTTGCAGCAGCACAACTAATCCGCGCTCTACAGCTCGGATAGAGGCACCTTTAACGCTGCCTGCTGCTACAAACTCCTTGAACACTTTTGGTTCAATCACGCTTTTCGTTTCTATCATGGCGTTTATACCCTAATTCTTAAAAATCGGCAAGCAAGATTAAATAATGCTTACATCAATAGCGCATGGACTATAGTCCATAATTGAATATGCTATCTATCTAGCTATATAGATAACTTTCTATATAGCTATACATTTAAGAATGCCCGCAACGCCTGCTCCACCAGCTCCGTTTCGGTCACGCGAGCGCGTGTTTTCACTGATCGTTCGTAGGACTCGCGCTTGAGTGCGTCAATCAGGTCAAGGGGAAGGCGGAAGACCTTTTGTTCACGATGCACCTTGGCTTCGGCCACTGGTTGAGCGGTCGGCGCTGGGGGTGTTACAGCAGCCGGTTGTGGTTTTTCTGCCCTGTCCGCAGCATCAGCGGCACCACCTTCGAGAAAAGCAGATGGGTCTTTTTTCAGCTTGAACTGGTCGGTATTGGGTTTAGCTTTCATGCTTGAACCTCACGAAAGAAGGCTTCAATCTCGGCAATAGCCGCTTGATCCTTGCCCAGCTCCTGGACGATAACGCCCTCGCCGATGGCGCGACGGAAAGCAACGCGCTCACAAACCTTCGTTGGCAGCACCGTCAGCTTTTGTTCGGCCAGAAATTCCAGCATTTCAGCGGCGTCCTTGGTACGCGGATCAACACGGGTCAGCAACACACGCACGTCCAGCTCCGGGTTGTAATCACGACTCAACTCAACCACTTCCAGTAGATCAGTCATGGCCGCAGCATCGAGGTTACTTGCACCAATCGGCACGATCGCCATTTGAGCCAAAAGTAGGGCAGAGCGCAGGCCAACTGAATCACGACCGCCAGCATCAACCACAACATGGTCGTATTTAGCCGCAAGCTGCTTGCCTTCGGAAAGGATCGCTTTTCCAGCAAGGCAGGTCGTTGTCGGGCTGGGGCCATGTGCAGAGTTATCACGCCGCCACGCCGCCCAGCTCGCAGCGCTGGCTTGCGGATCGCCATCAATCAGCAAAGTTTCTCCCAAGCGGGCAAGCATCGTTGCCAGATGCACCGCCGTGGTGGTTTTTCCTACTCCGCCCTTGGTGTTTACGACTGCATAGATCATGGATACGCCTCCTATATAGATAGCTATCAGTATAACTAGATAGCTGTATAGCTTGTGAAAAAATTTAATTAAATTACGATTTGAATTTATTTTCTCTGCTGTGGACTGTAGTCCATACTAATAAATTCGTGGTGTTGCGGCTACACGATAACGCGCTTATGATGTGGACATCAAGACCAAATAGATCAGGAAGCGTCGATGGCCCAAATGCCTTTTTCCCCTTGCGATACCGCCTCAGGTGCTGCCTGCACTGACAGGTCGGTGTCGATGCTGCGTGACATCTTTGGGCCGGTTATCGACGCGCTCGTGCAAGGCACAGACCCCAACACCGTGGCGGCATCGGCCAACGTGATCGCCACGATGATGTCGTTCTTCAATAGCGGCATCCTCGTGATCGGCTCACTGATCGTGTCGTATATCGCTGTAATGGGCATCACGAACACGGCAGCGGACGGTGAGGCAATGGGTAAAAGCTGGTCATCGCTCTGGACTCCCGTTCGGATCGTGGCCGGTGGTGCCGTTCTGTTGCCAACAGCAAGCGGCTATTCCTTCATCCAGCTCGTTGTGCTGTTGTTTTCTCTGTGGGGCGTGGGGTTCGCCAATGGAACCTTCAAAGCAGGCATGGCCATCGGCATCCTGTCGCCGAATGGCGTGGTGCAGGGTGTCAATGACCCCGGCCAGTTTTACGGCTTGCGCGATTTTGCAAAGCAGTATTTGGCAGCATCGTATTGCGCCAAGGCCGCAAACACCCTCTATCGCGCCCCTGACGGCACAGGCCCACAAGTGATGGCAAACGGAACTGCCGACAAGACCATGACCAAATCCGGGCGCACTGAATACCTGTTTGAGATCAAGGATCGGAACACCGTCACCAATTTGGCTGGTGGTGCTCCCTTTTGCGGCACGGTCAAGATCGGCACTTACGCAGCTCAACCATCCAATGATGCGACCGGAATTGAAGCAGCGCTGGAGCAACTGCGCACCTCCACTCAAACTGCCAAGGTCACAGCCGCCGCCGCGATGATGGTGCAGCTCGATGGATGGGTGAACACATGGCCGAACCGCATGGGTGACGCGGGCTGGACTTCCGTCGATTCAACCCGTTTTAACGAAATCGTGAACACGGCTGAGCAATCAGTGGCTACCGCCTTGATGGCTCAAATGTCCACCGGCGAAACCGGTATCAAAACAGGCTTCTCCAGCTTCGCGAACTCCTTGACGGCTGAGGGCTGGGCAATGGCCGGTGGCTGGTTTCAGCGCGTCGGTGAGGTACGCGGCAGGATTTCATCCACTTTATCTGAATCAATCGGCTCCGTTGGACAGCCGTCTTTTTCAGCACTTCCATCGGATGCAGCCGCCAGTGAGCTGACAAGTAGCGTCACAACAGTGACCGAAGCGATTAACAAAAAAGCAGAGGAAAAAGCGAATTTCAAGCCTTCGGTAAATGGGTTGAACGACCTGACCAACGTAATGCCAACAGATGCAAAAAGTGACGTGAACATCGGCAGTATCCAAAACAGCGTGGACTCAAAAATCAGTCTCTACGTGAATGGGTTGATGGAGTCGATGGTTCAAATCGTGACGGGCGCGGGCGGAACTGGTGTCACACCACTGTGTGGCACTGCTGGCACGATGGGCGGATCGCTGAACCGAATGAAGTGCGTTGGCGACTATCTGACCGTGGCTCGCGCTGGCATCGGGGCGGCGGACGTGGCCATCAAAACGTCAGCCACAGCCCTTCGGATCGTGGCCGGTGCGTTGTCTTCGGTCAAGGGCGTTGGCACCGGCCTTGACCTGGACAAGATCGTGACACCAATTTGGGATTGGGTAATCGAAGTCCCAGTCAAGCAGCTTGGCATGATGGCGGCATACATTGAGCCAATGGCTTTCTATTTCGGCGTGTTCCTGCCAAGTCTGCCGTACACCATCTTCATGATCGTGGTTGTTGGCTGGATATTGGCGGTCGTGCAGTCCCTGATTGCCGCCCCACTGTGGGCAGTCATGCACATGACACCAGATCGGACATTCATCGGCTCGCAGTCACAAGGCTATCTGTTGCTGCTCTCGCTATTTGCTAGACCGGCGCTGTCCGTGGTTGGCTTGTTCGCTGCGATTCTGGTTTCTGACCCGATCATCGACTTCATCGCAAAAGGGTTTTTCAGCATGCGCGGCGCGGTCGTCACCAGCACGGGCACGGTGGGCACGATTGCATCGTTCCTGACGTTCGCGTGGTGGTTCATGGTCTTTGGCTTGACTCTGCTGCCAGTGCTGTACATGACCTTTGGCCTGCCACAAATCTTGCCGGATCATGTCCTCAAATGGATCGGTGCTGGTATCGGTGATCTGGGTGAAACCAGTGCATCAGGCGAAATGCGGCGCGGCATGCAATCAGCCGCAGCAGCAGGTGGTAGCAGTGGTGGTGGCGGTTCTGCTGCTGGCCGCATCGCTGGAAGCGGTGGTGGTGGCCTGTTACCGGGCGGTGGTTCGGGTGGCAATCCACCACCCAGCAACGGCGGTCGTAAAGGCGGTGCGGGTGCGGCAATCGAGAAACGCGGCCTGTTAAGCGCTGGCGACCAAGGTGTTACCTCAGCTAACTCGGCCCCCACAGCTACGGCAAGCGACTCCACCCGCTCCGGTGGTCAGAAGGCAAGTGACGCTGCGGGCGTTGCCATCGGACGCGCCATAACAGGCGGAGTGGCATCTGCTGCTCGCTCTGCTGGACGAATGGGTAATGCCGTTGTGTCTGGTGGGCGCGAGGGAGTCAGCTCATACCAAGAGGCAGGTTCAAGCGGCGCTTCATTTGGTCAGCGCGTCAAGGCAGGTTTGGTTGGTGGTGCCGCCGTGGCCGGTGCGGGACTCGTCTCGGCGGGTGCTGCTTCGGCATCCGACTTCTCTCAGGCAGGGAAAACAGCAGTGAGCGAAGGCAAGGCTGCGTACAGCGAAGGCGCAGATTCACGTATTGCTGCGTTCAAGTCTGAATTGCGTGGTGGCGACCAACCAGTCAACGCCAGCGCCGAAACCGCAAGCTCTCAACCAGAACCAGATGAAGGAGTGATCTAACTATGTACAAATCAAACGAGTCTTATCTGGCCGAGTCGCACGGTCTATCGGTCGGCAAATCACACGGACTGCGCCAAGGCCGTCAGGAAGGTTTTGATGATGGATGGACTCAAGCTGTGGCAAAAATGCAGCCTCAGTATGACGCAGTGATCCGCGAACGTAACGAATTGGCGTTCGCGTTGAACTCTCTGAGCGTGATTGCGTTTTCAGCCCTGTCCTCGCTGAAAAATGCCCCTCCACAACATCGGATCACAGCAGCCGAAATTTATGCAAAAGAGGTCAACCGGCTGACAAGGGCGGGCAGCAATGCACCCGGCGCTATCCGGGTGGTGCCGCATACAGACCCGGCGCTGCTTGCCCATGAACCGGATTTGGCGTGTCTGATGAAGCGGTGGTTTGAAGAAGCCTTGGCGCTGGCAAATAAGCACCCCAGCAGCAGCCACAGCCCGTCACCATGAGGCCCACCATGCCCGACTATCAAGCCGCCGCCGCGTGGGTACTCAAGCGCCTAGATGACGCGCCTGTCCCCGCTGTAACCATCGCCGAAACAATCCAGTCAGTCCATCGTGCGTGTCGAAAAGCAACCGCACCGCTTCACATGCCAGACCTGTTTCCTCGCGTCGAGCTGGGCCTGATCGTCATCCCTCCGCTGGTCATAGAACTCTTGGAAGAAGAGTCTGGCCCGGTTAGCACTGAGGCTCTAGCGGCCATCGGGCAGGCCATCGTTATCGAGTTTGAGAGTACACAAAACGACCTGGTGCATTACCCACTGGGCGAACGACTCTCGGATGGACAAATCATCGTTTTTAAACCGCAAGCTCTGCCATC
>CAJBDJ010000033.1 GCA_903951825.1 uncultured Pseudomonadota bacterium | reverse complement strand
GACGTCGGCCGGGATCAAATCCTTGTCGCATTCGCAACCGGCCGCATCCTTGGCCGCCGCCGCTGGCGTCCAGTAACCGGTACGCCAGCAAAGGCCGAAACCACTCTTGGCGACGACATTACGCTGGTCGATAACATAAACGCGTTCTTGCGCCTGGGCAAGGTTGGCACCCAAGCCGATACCAGCCAGCAGAGCCAGAATCAGAGATTTCTTGGCGATGTTTTTGATCATTGTTTTCCCTCGTTGAAGAAAATTAGCAAATTTTTAATCCGCGCAGAGCCATGTCGAAGACAATTACACGCAGACTTCCAATGCATTTTGCCACAGTGCAATCGCCGATTCCAAGTCATTTTGGCCATTTGCCGAGAGTGTTTTGTGGTCTACGCAACACTTTCCTGCGATCCAGACGTGCGTTACCGATTCTCTGCCTGCCACATTTATCAGGTGTGAGACCGGGTCGTAACAGGGTCGGCAATTGATATCGGCGAGGCTGACAGCGCACAGGTCGGCTGACTTCCCTGTCGAGATTGAGCCGATCTCGTCGCTCAAACCCAGCGCGATGGCGCCATTCAGGGTCGCCATTCGTAGTGCCTGGTGGGCGGGGAGGGCGCTGGCATCGCCCGTCAAACCTTTGACCAATAGTGAAGCGAGGCGCATTTCGTTGAAAAGGTCGAGGCGATTGTTGCTGGCGGCACCGTCTGTTCCGAGTCCAACATTGATCCCCAGTTGTAGCATTTGCGCCACAGGAGCAAAGCCGCTGGCTAGTTTGAGGTTGGAGGTCGGGCAGTGGGCAATGTTGCTGCCGGTCTCGGACAGAAGTTGCAGGTCGTCATCGTTAAGGTGAACCCCGTGGACGCCGATGAATCCGGGACCCAGCAGACCCAGTTCGTGCAGCCGTTGCAACGGGGTTTTTTGATGGCGTGTCAGGCTTTCTTCAATCTCCTGGCGGGTTTCATGAATGTGGCAATGAATCGGCAAATTGAGTTGCCCGGACAGGGTGGCGATGCGCTCGAACGTTTTGTCGGCGACGGTGTAGGGCGCGTGCGGCGCCAGGCAGAAATGGATCAGCGGGTCGTCGAGCAGTTTTTCACGCACCGCCAGACCTTTGTTGAGGTAGTCGTCGGCATCGTTGGCGTAAGCGGTCGGAAATTCGATGGCAGTGATGCCGAGCACCGTGCGCATACCTAATTCGGAGGCCGCCGCCGCCGCTGCCTCAGGAAAGTAGTACATGTCATTGAAGCAGGTGATGCCCCCTCTGAGCATCTCGGCGCAGGCGAGTCGCGTTCCGTCCAGAACGAATTGCGCCGAAACATGATTGGCTTCAGCCGGCCAGATGTGTTGCTGCAGCCAGGTCATCAGTGGCAGGTCGTCGGCCAGGCCGCGCATCAGGCTCATCGCGGCGTGCGTATGGAGATTGATCAGGCCGGGGATCAGAATGTGTTCGCCGAGGGTGACTTTCTCGGTAGGGGAAAATCGGTCGCGCGCCTCGCTGGTCGGCAGGATGGCGACGATGCGTCCATGCCGGATGGCGACGGCATGGTTTTTCAGCACAATGTCCGGATCGACCGGGGCAATCCAGCGCGATTCAATCAGAAGGTCGATGGTTTCGAGTTGTGTTGTCATGGAAAACGCCGGGTTAATCAATTGTTGTCGCGTGTTAAAATAGCAAATTACGCCCGAATCAACTAATAAGGCATCGCGCCAGCGGTGCGATTGTGAGACATGGATCAATTCGCTAAAGAAACACTGCCGATCAGCCTCGAAGACGAGATGCGGCGTTCTTATCTTGACTACGCCATGAGCGTGATTGTCGGTCGCGCCCTGCCGGATGCTCGAGATGGTCTGAAACCGGTGCATCGCCGGGTTTTGTATGCGATGCATGAGCTGAACAACGACTGGAACAAGGCGTACAAAAAGTCCGCGCGTATTGTCGGTGACGTGATTGGTAAATACCATCCGCACGGCGATACGGCGGTGTACGACACGATTGTCCGGATGGCGCAGGATTTTTCGCTGCGTTACATGCTGGTCGATGGGCAGGGCAACTTTGGTTCGGTCGATGGCGACAACGCGGCGGCAATGCGTTACACCGAAGTACGGATGGCCAGAATCGGCCACCAGTTGCTCGAAGACCTCGACAAGGAAACGGTTGATTTTGGGCCGAACTACGACGGTTCCGAGCATGAACCGCTGGTCATGCCGGCGCGCATTCCCAATCTGCTGATCAATGGTTCATCCGGTATCGCCGTCGGCATGGCGACCAATATCCCGCCGCATAACCTCAATGAAGTGATTGCCGGCTGTCTGGCCTTGCTCGACAACCCGGCGATCAGCATTGATGACCTGATTGACTACATTCCCGCACCTGATTTTCCCACCGCTGCGCTGATTTATGGCGTGATGGGCGTGCGTGAAGGCTACAAGACCGGTCGTGGTCGCGTCATCATGCGCGGCCGCACGCACTTTGAGGATATGGACAAGGGGGGCGGACGTCAGGCCTTGATCATCGACGAAATTCCGTATCAGGTTAATAAAAAGACCTTGATCGAGAAAGTCGCCGAACTGGTAAATGAAAAGAAAATCGAGGGGATTTCCGATATCCGCGACGAGTCGGACAAGTCCGGGATGCGCATTGTCATCGAACTGAAGCGCGGTGAAGTCGGCGAAGTCATTCTCAATAACTTGTACAAGCAGACGCAACTGCAGGACACCTTCGGCATGAACATGGTGGCTCTGGTCGACGGTCAGCCGCGCCTCCTCAATCTTAAGCAATTGCTTGAATGTTTCCTCTCGCATCGGCGCGAAGTGGTGACGCGGCGTACCGTCTTCGAGCTCAAAAAGGCGCGTGATCGCGGTCATATCCTGGAAGGCCTGGCGGTTGCGCTGTCGAATGTGGACGACATCATCACCCTGATCAAGGCGGCGCCAACGCCCGCCGATGCCAAGCGCGGCCTGATGGAGCGCACCTGGCGCAGCCCGGTCGTTGAGGAAATGCTGCTGCGTGCTGCCTCCGACGCTTCGCGGCCAGAAGGACTGGCGCCCGAATTCGGCTTCTCGGCTCAGGGTTATCGTTTGTCGGATGCCCAGGCGCAGGCTATCCTCGAACTGCGTTTGCAACGCCTGACCGGCCTTGAGCAAGACAAAATTGTCAGCGAGTACAAGGAGGTCATGATCAGGATTCTTGATTTGCTCGATATTCTGGCCAAGCCGCAACGCATTACCGAAATCATCGTTGGCGAACTGACGGCGATCCGCGACCAGTTCGGCGACCAGCGTCGCTCGGAAATCGTCCTCCACACGCAAGAGCTGGGGATTGAAGACTTCATCACGCCGCAAGACATGGTCGTGACGCTTTCGCACGGCGGTTACATCAAGGCGCAGCCGCTGGCCGATTATCGTGCCCAACGTCGTGGCGGCCGCGGCAAGCAGGCGGCAGCGATCAAGGACGAGGATTTTGTCGACAAGCTGTTCACCGCCAATACACACGACTACATCCTGTGCTTCTCCAACCGCGGCCGCTGTTACTGGCTCAAGGTTTACGAGGCGCCGCAGGGTAGTCGTGCCAGTCGCGGCAAGCCGATCGTCAATCTCTTCCCGCTTGAAGAGGGCGAACGTATCAACGCCGTGCTGCCGGTCAAGGAATTTTCCGATGATCAGTACATTTTCATGGCGACCGTCATGGGAACAGTCAAAAAGACGCCGCTCTCGGACTTCTCCAATCCGCGCAAGGCCGGCATCATCGCTGTTGCGCTGGATGAGGGCGATATTCTGGTTGGCGTTGAGCTGACTTCGGGACGCAGCGATATCGTCCTGGTTTCCGACGCCGGCAAGGCGGTGTGGTTCGACGAAGAAGACGTTCGCCCGATGGGGCGCGGTGCGCGTGGCGTCCGCGGCATGAAGCTGCAGGCGGGGCAGTCGGTGATTTCGCTACTGGTGGCCGAGAGCGAGCAGCAGACGGTGCTGGTGGCCACTGAAAACGGTTACGGAAAACGCACCATTCTCGGCGATTTCCGGCACTCCGGTCGCGGTACGCAGGGCGTGCGGGCAATTGCCGACAGCGAGCGCAACGGCAATATCGTCGGCGCCAAGCTGGTCAATGACGACGACGAAATCATGCTGATTACCACCGGTGGCGTGCTGATTCGCACGCGGGTTTCCGAAATTCGCGGCATGGGCCGGGCGACGCAAGGCGTGACGCTGATTTCTCTCGATGCCGGAGAAAAACTTGCCGGTCTCGAAAAAGTTGCCGAATCCGTTGTTGAAGCCGATAGCGTGCTTGACGGTGAAGTGGAGGCGGCGATGCCAGTGATACCGGATGCAGAGGGAGAGGGCGGCAATCTTGAGGAAGGCGGGCGCTGATGAATCGTCTCTGGAATTTCAGTGCCGGTCCGGCTGCTCTGCCAGAAGAAGTTCTCCAGCAGGCGCAGGAAGAGTTGCTGAACTGGCATGGTGCCGGCTGCGGCGTGATGGAAATGAGCCATCGCGGCAAGGAATTTACCGGCATCATCGAGCAGGCCGAGGCCGATTTACGCGAGTTGATGGATATTCCGGCCGATTACAAGGTGTTGTTTTTGCAGGGCGGGGCGACCCAGCAGTTCGCGCAGATCCCGCTCAACCTGCTGGCCGGGCGTGCTGCCGATTACATCGTCACCGGTGTCTGGTCGGACAAGGCCTACAAGGAAGCCAGGCGCATCTCGCCGCTGGTGCGCTGCGCTGCAACGACTGAGGCTAGCCACTTCACCCGCCTGCCGACGGCTGAAGAAATCAGGCTCGACCCCTTTGCCGCCTACTTGCATGTGTGCACCAACGAAACCATTCATGGCGTTGAAATTCCCGCCGAGCGCATCGCCGATACCGGGGTGCCACTGGTGGCCGACATGTCGTCGCACATCTTGTCGCGTCCGGTGCTGGTTGAAAAATTCGGGTTGATTTATGCTGGCGCACAAAAAAATATCGGTCCTTCGGGATTGACGCTGGTTATCGTTCATCAAGATTTGCTCGGGCTGGCGCCGCTGACCATCCCGTCGGTGATGGATTACGCCGTGATGGCCGAAAATGGCTCGTTGCTCAATACCCCGCCGACCTACGGCATTTACATCGCCGGCCTGGTTTTCCAGTGGCTCAAGCGGCAAGGCGGATTGGCCGGCATCGACGCGGTCAACGCCGAAAAAGCGCGCATTTTGTACGAATGCATCGACCAGTCTGACGGCTTTTATCGCAATCCGGTCGCTCTCGATTGCCGTTCGCGGATGAACGTGCCATTCACACTCGCTGCCGCCCCACTCGATGCCGTCTTTCTGGCTGAATCAAAAGCCGCCGGGTTGATGTCGCTCAAAGGTCACAAGTCGGTCGGCGGAATGCGTGCCTCGATCTATAACGCGGTTCCACTCGCCGGCGTTCAGGCGTTGGTCGATTTCATGAACGATTTCGCCCAGCGCAAGGCTTGATTTTTATGAGTGATGATCTTCAGAAGGCACTGGCCGGCGTTCGTAACGATATTGATCGCATCGACAGCGAGTTGCTCCGGCTGCTCAACGAGCGCGCCCGCTGTGCCCAGCGCGTCGGCGAGATCAAGGCGGCGCATGGCGAGGCCGGCCATATCTACCGTCCGGAGCGCGAGGCGCAAGTCCTGCGTCGCTTGCAGGAAGCCAATACCGGTCCCTTGCCCAATGAAAATATCACCTTCTTTTTTCGCCAGGTGATGTCGGCCTGCCTGTCGCTGGAAGAACCTTTGGGCATCGCTTTTCTCGGCCCGCTCGGCACCTTTTCAGAATCGGCGGCGATCAGGCATTTCGGCCATGCCGCGCGCCTGTTGCCGCAAGCCTCGATAGACGATGCCTTTCGCGAAGTTGAATCGGGACATGCGCAATACGCCGTTGTGCCGGTTGAAAATTCGACCGAGGGCGCGGTCGGGCGGACAATGGACTTGCTGCTCGGCACTCAGCTCAAAATTTGTGGCGAAGTGATTGTTCGAATCCACCAGAATTTGCTCAGCAAGGAGTCGCATCTGGGCGCTATCCGCACGGTCTATTCGCACGCCCAGTCGCTCGCCCAGTGCCACGAATGGCTCAATCGCATGTTGCCCGGCGCCCAACGCATTTCCGTCGGCAGCAATGCCCAGGCCGCGCAAATGGCCGCCGAAGAGCCCGCCGTCGCGGCGATTGCCGGCGAAGCCGCCGCTGCCCGTTACAGCCTGCCGTATCTGGCTGAAAATATCGAAGACGAACCCAACAACACAACACGCTTTCTGGTGCTCGGCAAACACGACGCCGGCTCGTCGGGGCGGGATAAAACGTCGCTGATCATGTCGGCACCGAATCGCACCGGTGCCTTGCATGAGTTGCTGTTGCCACTGTCCAGCGCCGGTGTTTCGATGTGTCGCCTGGAGTCGCGCCCGGCACGCAATGCGCTGTGGGAGTACGTTTTTTACGTCGATATTGAAGGCCATCGTGAAGCGCCGGCAATCAAGGCCGCGCTTGAAGAACTCACGCAGCGCGCGGCCTATCTGAAAATACTCGGGTCATACCCGGTTGCGGTTTATTGATTTTGTAAACTGAGCCGATGAAAAGTCAGGAGTTAGTCATGCCGACGATAAGCATGTTTTACGGAATCGTGATTTCCCTGTATTTTTACGATGATGAGCGACACAAACTGCCGCATATTCACGCCAAGTATCAGGGGCAGGAAGCTTCCTTTTCGATTCTCGACGGTGAACTTTTGAGTGGTTCTATCCCCGTTAGCAAGACCCGCCTTGTTCAAGCCTGGATAGAAATTCAGCGCGAATCCTTGCTGGCCGATTGGAATCTGGCGGTCAGTGGGCTGACACCGTTCCCGATCGACCCTTTGAGGTAAGCGGCCATGGAATCGGTTCTTAAGGTTTTGCCGCGTGACGATTTTCATCTCGAACTCTGGTTCGACACCGAGGAGCACCGTGTTTTTGATGCGCGCCCTTATCTTGAACGCGGCGTTTTTACGTGCCTGCAGGATATAACGCTTTTCAAGCAGGCTTTCGTTGCGCTTGATACCGTTTGCTGGCCGGGAAATCTTGATATCGCTCCGGAAACACTTTATGACCGGTCACTGCCGGTACAAAACCAAGGTTGATTTATGTCTTTACTAGACCAATCCCTGTCCTACGTCCGCGCCATTTCACCCTATCTGCCGGGTAAACCGATCACCGAACTGGCCCGCGAAATGGGCATTCCGGTTGAAAAAATCGTCAAGCTCGCCTCCAATGAAAATCCGCTGGGCATGAGCCACAAAGCGAAAGTGGCCGTCGCAGCGGCGATCGGTGGCATCGAGCGCTACCCGGATCAGTTCGACCTGATCAAAGCTGTCGCTGATCGTGGTGGTGTGGCGCAAAATCAGGTAGTACTCGGCAACGGTTCCAATGATGTGCTCGACCTGATTGCCCGCGTTTTTTTGGCGCCGGGGCGCTCGGCCATTTTTGCCCAACACGCTTTCGCGGTTTACCCGCTGGCGACGTTGTCCACCGGCGCTGAATTGATCCCAACGCCGGCTAAAGACTACGGTCATGATCTGGCGGCGATGCGTGCTGCCATCCGCCCCGATACGCGCATTATCTGGATCGCCAATCCCAACAACCCGACCGGCACATTTTTGCCCTATCCGGCCGTCCGGGCATTTCTCGAAACCGTGCCCAGCGATGTCGTCGTGGTGCTTGACGAGGCTTACAACGAATATATTCCACCCGCCGAGCGGTTTGACTCGGGCGAATGGATCAAGGATTTCCCCAATCTGGTGGTCACCCGCACCTTCTCGAAAATCTACGGCCTTGCCGGCCTGCGTGTGGGCTATGCGCTGGCCTCGGCGGAGATTGCCGACTTGATGAACCGCGTCCGCCAGCCGTTCAACGTCAACAATCTGGCGATTGCCGCAGCCGTTGCCGCCCTCGATGATCACCCGTTTGTTGCCGAAAGTTACGGACTCAATCGGCGTGGCCTCGAGCAAATGGTTGCCGGACTAAAAGGCCTCGGGCTGGAATACATTCCATCGCACGGCAATTTCGTTACCTTCAAGGCCGGCGACGGCGCGGCCGTCAATCAAAAATTGCTCAGGCAAGGCGTCATCGTGCGCCCGATTGGCGGCTACGGCTTGCCCGAATGGTTGCGGGTGACGATCGGCAAGGAGGCCGAAAATTCGCGCTTCCTGGAGGCGCTTGAGAAGGCGCTATAAATGCCCGAATTCGGCAAAGTGGTTATTTTCGGCACCGGCCTGATCGGCGGTTCCTTCGCGCTGGCGCTCAAAGCGGTCGGTGCCGCTGAAGAAATCATCGGTTTTGGGCGCACGCCATCGACATTGCGAGCCGCCCAGCAACTCGGCGTGATTGATCGTGCCGGTATCAATCCGACGCACGAAATCGAGGATGCCGACATTATTCTGGTCGCCACGCCCGTCGCCCAGATGCCAGCTATTTTTACGCGTATCGCCCCTTATCTCGGCGCGCATACCATCGTCAGCGATGGCGGTTCGACCAAAGGCGACGTCGTCGCCGCCGCCCGCGCCGCCTTCGGCGATCGCATTGGTCAGTTTGTTCCGGCGCATCCCATTGCCGGTGCCGAAAACAGCGGCCCGGCTGCTGCCCGCGCCGATCTCTACCACGGCAAAAAAGTGGTCGTTACGCCCTTACCCGAAAATAGCGACGAAGCGCTTGATCACATCAAGCGCGCCTGGTCTATCTGTGGCGCCGATATTTACGAGTTGGCGCCGGAAGCTCACGACCGCGTTTTTGCCGCCGTCAGTCATTTGCCGCATCTTCTCTCCTTCGCGCTGGTGCATGATCTGGCGGTGCGCGACGATGCCGAGCTGTTTTTCACCTTCGCCGCCTCCGGCTTTCGCGACTTCACGCGGATTGCCGCCAGCCACCCGGAAATGTGGCGCGATATCTGTCTGGCCAATCGTGCCGCCTTGTTGGGTGAGCTCGACAGCTATCGGCAGCAGCTCGACGTGCTGCGCCTGGCGCTGGCACAAAACGACGGAGAGCGGCTCGAAGAGGTTTTCGGGGTCGCCCGGCAGGCGCGACGCCAATGGGCCGGCGATTGATGTTCCATTTTCTGCCCGTCTTGCTGCTCGGGTGGGTTCTGGTTTTTCCTGTAACCAGCGTTGCCGCCGAGCCGCCCGCCCTCTTGCTGGCCGAGGTTTATCGCAATCAGGTCGATGTTTCGCGTTACTTGGTCAGCGAGAAACTGGATGGCGTGCGCGCCATCTGGGATGGTCAAACGCTGCGTTTTCGCAGTGGCCGTGAAATCAATGCGCCGAGCTGGTTTGTCGACGGGCTGCCGCAGCGGGCGCTGGATGGTGAATTGTGGATGGGGCGGGGCAGCTTCGAGCGGCTTTCCGCTGCTGTTCGCCGTCAGATGCCCGATGAAGCCGAATGGCGGCAGGTGCGCTACATGATTTTTGAGCTGCCGGGTGCGGCCGGTGATTTTCGTACCCGCGCCGCCCTGATCGGTGAACTCGTCACTCAGGTTCGGGTACCTTGGTTGCAGAAAATTGAGCAGGTGCCGGTGAGTGACCGCGGCAACCTGCAAAAAATGCTCAAGGAGGTGGTCAAAGGGGGCGGTGAAGGTCTGATGCTGCACCGCGCCGACGCACTCTACGAAACCGGGCGCAGCGATATCCTGCTCAAGGTCAAGCCTTGGGAGGATAGCGAGGCAATCGTCGTCGGCTATTTGCCCGGCAAGGGAAAACATGCCGGCAGCACGGGCGCTTTGCGCGTAAAAATGCCTGATGGAAAGCTGTTTTCACTGGGTTCCGGATTGAGCGACGAATTGCGCAAAAATCCACCGCAGCCGGGTACCGTCGTCACTTATCGCTACCGCGATCTGACTCGCAAGGGATTGCCGCGATTTGCCAGTTTTCTGCGGGTTCATGCCGAATGATGCCTGAACGGTTTAAAATCAGATTTTTGCAATTTTTTGGATTGAACCGTGATTCTAGTTACTGGGGGTGCCGGCTTCATCGGCAGTAATTTTGTTCTTGATTGGCTGGCGCAATCCGATGAGCCGGTCGTTAACCTCGACAAACTGACGTACGCCGGCAACCTTGCCAATCTGGTGACGCTCGACGGCGATTCACGGCACATTTTTATTCAGGGCAGTATCGGCGATTTCGCCCTTGTGGCGCGCCTGCTGTCTGAACATCAGCCCCGCGCGATCGTCAATTTTGCTGCTGAAAGCCACGTTGACCGCAGTATTCACGGCCCTGAAGACTTCATTCAGACCAATATCGTCGGCACCTTCCATCTGCTCGAAGCCGTGCGCGGCTACTGGCAAAGTTTGGCCGATGAACCGGTGCGGCAAGAGTGCGAGAGGAGTTCGGGGGAGGTGAGCAGCAAGCAATCGTTCCGCTTCCTCCACGTCTCCACCGACGAGGTTTATGGCTCACTGGCCACGAACGACCCTGCCTTCAGCGAAAGCAATCGTTACGAACCGAACAGCCCGTATTCAGCCAGCAAGGCCGCCAGTGATCATCTGGTGCGTGCCTACCACCACACATACGGCTTGCCGGTGCTCACCACCAATTGCTCCAACAACTACGGCCCCTACCACTTTCCGGAAAAATTGATTCCGCTGGTGATCCACAACGCTTTGGCCGGCAAGCCGCTGCCGATCTACGGCGACGGCCAGCAAATTCGTGACTGGCTTTATGTCAAGGATCACTGCAGCGCGATTCGTCGTGTCCTTGAAGCCGGTACGACGGGTGAGGTCTATAACGTCGGTGCCTGGAATGAAAAAGCCAACCTCGACGTCGTGCTGACCCTCTGCGCCATGCTCGATGAACTTCGTCCGCGCAGCGACGGCAAGTCCTACAAGGCGCAAATCACCTACGTCAAAGATCGCCCCGGGCATGACCGCCGTTATGCGATTGATGCCGGAAAGATCGAGCGGGAACTGGGCTGGAAACCGGCAGAAACCTTCGACACCGGCATCAGGAAGACTGTCCGGTGGTATCTCGACAACCCGGCGTGGGTCGAGAATGTCACCAGCGGTGCCTATCAGAACTGGGTCGGCAAACAATACGGCTCCCGATCATGAAAATTCTGCTGACGGGAAAAAACGGCCAGGTCGGCTTCGAGCTCCAACGCACCCTTGCCCCGCTCGGCGACGTTCATGCCGTTGATGTGACCGAATGCGATCTGGCCGACGAAAGCGCCATCCGCCGGGTCGTACAAACCATCAAGCCGGATGTGATTGTCAATCCAGCGGCTTATACCGCCGTCGACAAGGCTGAATCCGAACCGGAGCTGGCGGCATCAATCAACGCCCGCGCTCCCGGAATCTTAGGCGAAGAAGCGGCCAAACTGGGTGCCTGGGTCATCCATTATTCAACCGACTACGTTTTCGATGGTGCCAAGCAAGGTCATTACACCGAAAATGACCCAACCAACCCGCAAAGCGTTTATGGTCGTACCAAACGCGATGGCGAACTGGCCTTGCAACAGAGCGGCGCCCCGCACCTGATTTTGCGCACCAGCTGGGTCGTCGGCGCACACGGCGCCAACTTCGCCAAAACCATGCTGCGTCTGGCTGCCGAGCGCGACAGCCTGAACGTCGTTGCCGATCAATACGGCGCCCCGACCTCGGCCGCATTGCTTGCCGACATCACCGCCCACTTGGTGCGTCAGTGCCAACGCGAGGGCAAACAGGCTTTTCCCTTCGGTACCTATCATCTGGTGGCTGGTGGCGAAACCAACTGGTGCGACTACGCCCGCTACGTTGTCGGCGAAGCGCAGAAATCCGGCAAAACCCTCAAGGCCAGCCCGCAAACCATTCACCCCATCAGCACCGCCGACTACCCGCTGCCCGCCCCGCGACCAGCCAATTCCCGGCTCGCGACCAGCCATTTCAAATCCACCTTCGGCTTGGTGCTTCCCGCTTGGGAAGACGGCGTCAAACACATACTTCAACAGATAATTTGACGATCATGAACCCACGCAAAGGCATCATCCTTGCCGGCGGCTCCGGCACACGCTTGTACCCGGCCACGCTCGCTGTCTCCAAACAGCTCCTGCCGATCTTCGACAAGCCGATGATCTACTATCCGCTGACCACCCTCATGCTTGCCGGCATGCGCGACATTCTCGTTATATCCACCCCACAGGACACGCCGCGCTTTGAGCAACTGCTCGGCGACGGCAGACAGTGGGGCATCAATCTCAGCTACGCAGTACAACCCAGCCCGGATGGCTTGGCGCAAGCCTTCATTATCGGTGAGCAATTTGTAGGCAAAGACGATGCCGCACTCGTCCTTGGCGACAATATTTTCTACGGTCACGAATTCCATAAACTTCTGGAGAGTGCCAACGCCCAAACCAGGGGCGCCACGGTATTTGCTTACCACGTACAAGCTCCGGAGCGTTATGGTGTCGTTGCCTTTAATCCACATGGCAAAGTCACGAGCCTTGAAGAAAAACCCAAGCAGCCCAAATCCAACTATGCAGTAACCGGTCTTTACTTCTACGACAACCAGGTGGTCGACATTGCCAAGAGCATCAAGCCCTCCCATCGCGGCGAACTGGAAATTACGGATCTTAACCGGGTCTATCTTGAGCAAAATCAACTCTGCGTTGAAATCATGGGACGCGGTTACGCCTGGCTAGATACCGGTACCCACGAATCCATGCTTGAAGCCAGCCAATTTATCGAGACTATTGAGCGCCGCCAGGGTCTCAAGGTCGCCTGCCCGGAAGAAATTGCCTACCGGATGAAATGGATTGATGCTGCGCAACTTGAAAAACTGGCGCAACCGCTGGCTAAAAACGGCTACGGACAATATCTTTTGCGCTTGTTGAGAGAGGATGTACGGTCTTAAAAAAGCCAATTCTCCAAGGCGTTTTTCTCAACCCAAACGTGGCTGCCGACGACTGGAGGCGTTTCTGAACATGCGTTTGACAGATGACCAAATTCAGGTAATTCGCCAACTTGCTTCTCAGGTGGCAGGGGCGAACCTCTGTAGTGTACGGGTTTTTGGTTCAAGGCTTGATGATGCTGCCCGCGGTGGAGATATTGACCTCATGCTTGAGTTGCTGAAACCGGTAGACAACCCTGCGTTAATGGCTGCCCAGCTATCAGCCCAAGTATCGCGTGTCATGCATGGGCGTAAAGTCGATGTGCTACTTAGTGCCCCTAACCTCATGCGTCTGCCAATACACGACATGGTATTCAACGAGGGTCATTTGCTATGAAATTGGAACCAAAAATTGCACTCCGCCTGGAATTTTTGGTGCGTGTTGTACGCAAGGAGTGCAAACACCTTGCCACGACAGACGAGCGTCTGTTCGGGTCAGCATTTACCAGCGAACAAGCTGCCCGGCTTGAAGAGGATGTTGACCTTGCAGAACGTGTCGAAGCTTTTGTCGGCAGGTTTGGCCGCCTGCAAGACACCTTAGGCGACAAACTATTGCCATTGCTCTTGACGGTTTTGGGTGAAAAGCTGTCCAGCGCTATCGACAATCTTGATCGCTCCGAACGTTTGGGATTTATCCAGTCAGCTGACGAGTGGATGACTATGCGTAACCTCAGAAACCAAATGGTTCACGAATACGTTGAAGACCCCATCGTGCTCCATAGCGCCCTGCAAACTGGCCACATTTTTGTCCCGGCACTCGTGGCTGCAGCCAACCAGATGTGTACCGAAATCGAGCAGCGAGGCTGGTTATGATACAAAAAGCCGCTAAAACAGAAGAGTCCAAATGATCGCCACACCAACAGCTATCCCTGATGTTCTCATCCTGGAACCCAAAGTCTTCGGCGACGATCGTGGATTTTTCTTTGAAAGCTTCAACCAGAAAGCCTTTCAGGAAGCTACCGGGCTGGATGTTCAGTTCGTTCAAGACAATCACTCCAAATCAGCAAAGAACGTCCTGCGCGGTTTGCATTACCAGATACAAAATCCGCAAGGAAAACTAGTGCGCGTTACGCAAGGCGAAGTCTTTGATGTTGCGGTCGATATCCGAAAAGACTCAAAAACTTATGGGCTGTGGGTGGGACGGCTTCTATCGGCAGCTAACAAGCAACAGTTGTGGATTCCACCAGGCTTGGCACATGGCTTTTTAGTTCTATCGGAAACCGCTGATTTTTTATACAAGACTACAGATTATTACTCCCCAAAATTTGAGCGTTGTATCGCATGGAATGATCCAGATTTGGCGATTCAATGGCCCACTGACGGTGCCCCAACCCTTTCCGAAAAAGATCGAAACGGAATTTTTCTAAAGGCCGCTATAAATAATGCATCTCGGTAACTGTTGTTCGCTCGGGATTCTGGGTAATTGTGCCGCTATTTGCTAGAATCCCGCTTTTGGTTCCTTGGTCTTTTTAATGTGCGGCATCGTCGCGGCGGCAGCCGCCAAGAACATTGTTCCCGTCCTCATCGAAGGGCTGAAAAAACTGGAATACCGGGGTTACGACTCGGCCGGGCTGGCGGTCATCGGTGATGCCGGGATCGAACGCGTGCGCTCCACCGGTCGCGTCGCCGAACTTGAATCCGCCGCCGCCACGACCCACGCCGTTACCGGCATCGCTCACACGCGCTGGGCGACGCAT
>CAJBDJ010000032.1 GCA_903951825.1 uncultured Pseudomonadota bacterium | reverse complement strand
TCGCACCAAAGCCAAATTACGCGACGCAACCAGCGCTCATATGATGATGCTGGAGCAAAATCCTGAGCGCGTTATGAGCTACTTCCAGGATCGGCGTGTTAAGTATGCCGCTTAAGACTTCATCGGGCCGGAGCAATAGCAGATAACGAGCCTCTTCAAGAAACGCGGGAATCCCATGCACGACCTCGATGGCAATATCCTCGTCGTAGGTGTGGCTGGTCTTGCTACGCATTTCCCGATAGTTTCTCCACTTCGACCAATCGCCAAGCAACAAGCCTTGCTCGTTGCCAGAACGAACGAGGTCGGCAAAGGCCATGCCGTCGAACTGCTCTGGGGTGGGCGATACCGCTTCGAGGTGGCGTTTCAGCATCTTGTGGCTGATTTCGTAGCTGAACTCGAATCGCTGAATCAGTCCATCGCGAATCTGCGTGTCCGTAATATCCGTCTCATAGCGAGCAATCCCCTCTGCCAGCCGATTCACTGCATTTCCCAGCGGGGTAAGGTCGAGCTTTTCGTTCATTTATTCATTTCCAATGGAAAGCCCAGTTTGGCGAGCTTCTCGCAAATAAGCTCGTCCAGCTCTCGGCCCTTTATCATCTGGTCGGCAAGCTTGGCGGTCAGCGTCGCCATTTTCTCGACGAACGCCTCGTCATCATCTTCAACTTCCTCGGTGCCAACGTAGCGGCCCGCCGTGAGCACATAGCCGTGCTCTCGAATCTCGTCGAGTTTCACCGAACGGCAGAATCCCGCCTCGTCGGCATACGTTGCATCGGTTTCGCCATCCTGCCGCCACGCATGGACAGTGCGGGCGATTTTGTCGATGTCGGTATCGTCGAACACGCGATTGACACGGGTTTCCATGCGACCCACCTTGCGAGCGTCGATGAACAGAAACTCGCCCTTGCGGTTTCGTCCGTTCTTGGTCTTGTCCTTGGCGAGAAACCACAGGCAGGCGGGAATCTGCGTGTTGAAGAACAGTTGCGGCGGCAGGGTCACCATGACTTCCACCACGTCGCCCTCGACCATGGCCTTGCGAATGGCTCCCTCGTTGTTCTGATTCGAGGACATGGAACCATTGGCGAGGACCACGCCAGCCGTGCCCGTGGGTTTGAGGTGCCAGAGGATGTGTTGCAGCCAGCCATAGTTGGCGTTGCCCGCTGGCGGCGTGCCATACACCCAGCGAGGGTCGGAGGCGAGCTTTTCGCCACCCCAGTCTGAAATATTGAACGGTGGATTGGCGAGAACGTAATCGGCTCGCAGGTCGGCATGCTGGTCGCGGTGGAAGGTGTCGGCGGGTTCCTTGCCGAGATTGAAGTCCATGCCGCGAATGGCGAGGTTCATCGCCACCAGTCGCCACGTCGTCGGATTGGCTTCCTGCCCGTAGATGGAAAGGTCCCCGAACTTGCCGCCGTGCGATTCGACGAACTTTTCTGACTGGACGAACATGCCGCCAGAGCCGCAGCAAGGGTCATAAACCTTGCCCTTGTGCGGCGACAACACCTCAACCAACACCTTGACCACGGAAGCGGGCGTGTAGAACTGGCCGCCTTTTTTGCCTTCGGCACTGGCGAACTGGCCGAGGAAGTATTCATAAACTTGGCCGAGAACATCCTTGGCCTTGTTTTTGCCACCGAAACCGATGCTCGACACGAGGTCGATGAGCTCACCGAGTTTGCCGTCTTCGAGCTGGGTGCGGGCGAAACGCTTGTCGAGTATGCCTTTCAGGCGGGGATTGTCCTGCTCGATGGCGATGAGGGCATCGTCAATCCGCTTGCCGATGTCGGGCTGCTTGGCCTGATTGCGAATCGCCTCCCAGCGTGCCGACTCGGGCACCCAGAAAACATTCGCCATGGTGTAGTAATCGCGGTCTTCCAGCAGGGCGGGAATCTGGCTGCGTATTTCCGCTTCCTCGCCGAGGAAAAGCTCGTGCTCCGTGTCGGAAAACGCGGCCCTCAACTCCTCTTTCCGCTCGCCAAAGGCGTCGGAAATGTATTTCAGGAAAATGAGACCAAGGACGACGTGCTTATATTCCGCCGCGTCCATGTTCGAACGCAGCTTGTCGGCAGTCGCCCAGAGTGTTTTTTGCAGGTCTTGGTTCATTATTGGATTTCTTTCAAAACTCGCGTTTTAAGGCCAGAAACCCAACATTTGGCTATTGCCCAAGCAATCAGGCACACCAAACAGTGTTTCGGCAGACCGAAATCATAGCCGAAACCCCCTCCTGCGGCGATGATTAACGCCGGCTCTGAATCTCTTCGATGTAGCCGTGCACCCCGTTACGGATGTTGCCGGCATTGGCTTCGTCGGTGTCGATATGCATGGCCAGGCGGAAGGCGGGGTTGACCCGCACCACCACGTCGCCAAAGATCAGTTCTCGCTCGCCTTCAACCCGCACGCGGACGACGTAGTTGTCGCGCACGCGCAGGCGCATGGCATCTTCCTGCGTCATGTGAATGTGACGTTGGGCGCAAATCACGCCGCGCTCGATGCTGCTGCTGCCGTAAGGCCCTTCAAGGGTGATTCCGGGGGTGTTGACGAGGTCGCCGGATTGCCGGATGGGCGGTTGAATGCCGACCTTGAATTGCTCGGTCATGGCGATTTCAACCTGGGTTTCCTTGCGTGTCGGGCCGAGTACGCGAACATTGGCGATGCGTCCCTTGGGGCCGACCAGGTGAACCTTCTCAGCGCAGGCAAATTGCCCCGGTTGTGACAGTTCGTGCTCTGGCGTCAGTTGATGACCCGGGCCGAACAGCTTGTCGACGTCCTCTTGCGAGAGATGAACGTGATGTGCCGAGATTTCAACGGGGATCGGCGCAATTTCCTGGCTTCCCTTGATTGAACTGAAGATTTCGTTGCGCTCGATGGCGCGCAGGGTTTCCCAGGCGACCAGGCGTTCGTCATCGTTGGCGACGACGAGGATGGTGACCGGTGAATCGTCGGTGGAAATAATCGCGTGCGAGGTCAGCGAAGCGAGGTTGCGGTTCTTTTCCTCGTCGAGCTTGATGCCCATGTAGCCGAGCCCCTGGCAGGCGAGGCTGCGCACGGCGGCGCTGGTTTCGCCGATGTCGCCGGTAAAGGCGAGAACGTCGATGCCGCCCATCGCCGCCACGTAAGCGCCGATGTTCTTGCGTACTTGGTAGCAAAAAGCCTTGTGCGCCAGCAGGGCGCGGTGATGGCCGTCGTTGGCCGCTTCTTCGATGTCGTGAATGTCGTCTGAAATACCGGAAATGCCCTTGAGGCCGCTGGCGGTATTGATCAGGTTGGAGAGTTGCTCGGGCGACATGCCGTGGTTTTGCAGCAGGTGAATCATTACTGCCGGATCAATGCTGCCGGAACGACTGGGCATGATCAGGCCATCGGTCGGTGTCATGCCCATGCTGGTGTCGACCGAACGGCCATGATCGATGGCGCAGAGCGAGGCACCGATACCGAGGTGGCAGGAGACAATCTCCAGCTCACCCAGCGGGCGCTTGAGCACTTCGGCTGATTTCAGTGAAACGTAACGGTGCGAGGTGCCATGAAAGCCGTAGCGGCGAATTCCGTCCTGTTTGTAAAGGTCGTAAGGCAGGCCGTAAAGGTAGGCGTAGGGCGGTAGTGTTTGGTGAAAGGCGGTGTCGAAGACGGCAACGTGCGGAATGTGCGGGAATTGCTGCATCGCAATACGGATGCCCTCGACATTTACCGGGTTGTGCAGCGGGGCAAAGATCGACAAGGCTTCGATATCGGCGATGACCGCCGGGGTAATGACGACCGAGCTGGAAAACTTGCTGCCGCCATGGACGACGCGGTGGCCAATGGCATTGACGTCGCTGGGGTGGAAGGTAAAGGCTTCGCCGAGCAGGACGACGGATTCCTGCATCACCTTGAACAATTCGCCGAGTGCGAAGTGCGGGCGCTCAACCACCTTGATGCGCGGCCCGACCATGACCGTTACGCGAACCACGGCCTCGGCTGAGTTGTCGATAATGCCGTGGACATCGGCACCCATGTCATGCGTATCGTAAATGCCGAAGTGAATCTGGCTGAGGCCGACGTTGATGACGACGACCTTGCCCGGGGTGTTGGTGTTGAGCGACAGCGCGTAGGGGTCGTCGGACTTGGCGGCGGCCTGCGCCTGGGCGGTGATCAGGTCAATCGACATCGCCCGGGTGCGTTCGGCAAGCAGGCGCGAAAGATAACCGACGGCCTTGGCGTTGGTCAGGATATGTGTGTTGAAGACTTCTTGCGGAATCATCAGGACAAAGCAGCGGTTGCCGGCGATCACGTCGGCAATGATGCGGTCGCCGGTGAGCAGGGACATGACGCCGAAAACATCGCCCGACTCAAGCTGGGTGATGACGTTGCGCGTGCCGGTGTTGTCGCTCATGGAAACTTCGGCGTGGCCGCTGATGACGACGCCGATTGAACGGCCTTCATCGCCGGTTTCGAGAATTGCCTCGTTGCCTTCGTAGGTGGCCAGCCGCGATCGGATGACGATTTCTTCAACCTTGTCGGACGAGAAGCTCTCGAACAGGCGAACGTTCTCCAGAAAGAAACGTTTCAGGTCAATTTCACTCATGCTGGTTCTCGCTTAAATTTGATTTTATTGGGCGAGAGACTATCACTTTGTTGCAATGCAGCAAAGTGGATTTTTGTGAAAATTTATTGATTCAGGCCTTGCTGTGGAGCCCGCATTCCTTAAATTGGGGGGCTTCCCACCACCAGCGCCCCGAACGGATATCTTCGCCGGGCGAAACGGCGCGTGTGCACGGTGCGCAGCCGATGCTGGGGTAGAAGTTTTTGTGCAGTGCGTTATACGGCACTTCATGCTGCAGCAGATAGGCCCAGATTTCTTTCTCCGACCATTCGGCGAGCGGGTTGAATTTTTCCAGACGGTTGCTTTCGTCGTATTCGTGGATCGCCAGATTGCCTCGTGTTGCCGCCTGCTCGGCGCGCATTCCGGTAATCCAGGCACGTTTGCCAACCAGGGCGCGTTTGAGTGGCGCGACTTTGCGCATCGCGCAGCAGGCCTTGCGCAAGCTGACCGATTCGTAAAAGGCGTTGATGCCGTGGTGACGCACATAAAACTCAACGTCTTCAGCGTGCGGGAAGAAGATGGTCAGCGGCTGTTGGTAATGTTTTTCGACGGCGGCCATCAAGGCATAGGTTTCGGCCGGCAAGCGACCGGTATCGAGGCTGAAGATATTAATCGGCAGGCGCGCTTTGAGGATCAGGTCGGTCAGCACCATATCTTCGGCACCGAGGCTGTTGGCGAAGCTTGCCGGGCTCCAGGTGGTGGCGATTTCGGCGAGCAGCGCGCTGGCGGCGGCGCTGCGGGTAGCGACGCTGACCGCCAGGTCGGGGGTGATCTTGAGCAGTTGGGGGTTCATCGAGCGGACTCAGGCGGGGCGACGGCGAAAATGCGGTTGCGGCTGGTCGCTGGCGCTTTGGTAACTGTCGGAAAACGGAGTGAAGCCGCTGCCTGCGGCGAAGGCCGCATTTTTGCCGTCTTTCAGGGCGTAGCTATCGAAGCCGACGCGCTGCATGTAAAACAACTGGTCGTGCAGGACATCGCCGACGGCGCGCAATTCCCCCTCGTAGTGGTAGCGCTGGCGCAGCAGGCTGGCCATCGAATAGGCGCGGCCATCGACAAATTTGGGGAAATCAATGGCGATAACGATGAAGTAATCAAGATCGCCGGCAATCGCGGTCAAGGGGTCGCCGGCGTGCAGAAAGAGGCCGATGCGTTTATGTCCGGCGATGATTTCTGCGCGTCGTGCTTGCCACACGGCGAGGGGGAAAATAATGTCGCCGGGCGGCAAGGCAAGCGTTTCAGGCGTTTCATCGCTGCCGACTTCAAGGGTTTTCCAGGCGTCGACGGTGGTCGTCTGGTTTTTGATCAGTTGTGCCATCAGGCGGCCTCCAGCAATGACTGTTTTTTGTTGACTTGGGTGCGCGCCGCGTAGACGTGCTCCTTGAACGGGGTGATGCCGATGCGATCGAAGGTATCGATGAAAACCTCGTCGGCGTGCCGCTGGGCGAGGTAAACATCGATGATCCTGGCGATGGTGTCGGGCATTTCGGCGGCCGAGAAAGCAGGACCGATGACCTTGCCGACTTGCGCCTGATTGCCCTGGCGGCCGCCGAGCGTGACTTGATAGAACTCGGCATCATTCTTGTCGACGCCAAGAACGCCGATGTGGCCGACATGGTGATGGCCGCAGGCGTTGATGCAGCCGGAAATGTTGAGCTCGAGGTCGCCGATGTCGAAGAGATAATCGAGATCGTCGAAACGCTCCTGAATGGCGCTGGCGACGGGTAGCGAACGAGCATTGGCAAGGTCGCAAAAGTCGCCGCCGGGGCAGCAGATGATGCCGGTCAGCAAGCCGAGGTTGGGAGTTGCCAGGCCATTTTCCCTGGCGATTTTCCATATCGCCGGGAGGTCGGATTGCTTGACGTCGGCAAGAATCACATTTTGTTCATGGCTGATGCGCAGTTCGCCGAAGCTGTACTGGTCGGCGAGATCGGCAATGATCTCCATTTGCTCGGCGCTGATATCGCCGGGCGCGACGCCGTGCTTTTTCAGCGATAGCGTCAGCGCGACGTAGCCGGGGCGCTGGTGAGCCGAAGTGTTGCGGTCAAGCCAGTTTTTGAAGCCTTTTTCTGCTGTCGGGGCGAAGTCCACCACGGCCTCGTAAGCTGGTTTGCCAAAGTGCGCGGCGACACGCTCGAACTCCGCTTGCGTGATGGTCGCCGGGCCATCCTTGAGTTGTTCCCATTCGGCTTCAACCCGCTCGGCGAAGGCTTCAATTCCAAGCGCCTGCACCAGTATCTTGATCCGCGCCTTGTAGGCATTGTCGCGCCGACCCTCAAGGTTATAGACGCGCAAAATTGCCTCGCAGTAGGTCAGCAGGTGCTGCCAGGGCAGGAATTCGCGCAGTATTTGGCCGCGAATCGGCGTCCGTCCGAGACCGCCGCCCACCAGCACGCGGAAACCGGTTTCACCGTCACGTTCCTGGAGATGCAGGCCGATGTCGTGAAACCAGGTCAGCGCCCGATCTTCGCGGGTGCCGGAAATGGCGATCTTGAATTTGCGCGGCAAAAAGGAAAATTCCGGGTGGAAGGTACTCCACTGGCGGAGAATTTCGGCCAGCGGCCGCGGATCGATCACCTCGTCGGCGGCAATGCCGGCGAACTGATCGGTGGTGATGTTGCGGATGCAATTGCCCGAGGTCTGGATGGCATGCATTTCAACCTCGGCGAGGTGAGCGAGAATTTCCGGTACGTCCTCGATTTTTGGCCAGTTGAACTGTATGTTCTGGCGGGTTGTGAAGTGGCCATAGCCTTTATCGTAAGTCCGGGCAATTAAAGCCAGCTTCCGCAGTTGCGTCGAATTCATCATGCCGTAAGGCACGGCAATGCGCAGCATCGGCGCATGGCGCTGAAGATAGAGGCCGTTTTGCAGGCGCAGCGGGCGGAATTCGTCATCGGTCAGCTCGCCGGATTTCCAGCGCCTGACCTGGTCACGGAATTGCGCAACGCGCTCGTTGACGAGTTGGGTGTCGATGGCATCGTATTGGTACATGGGATTTCCTCAGGCGATGATCAATTTGCCGCCAATAATGACCAGCATGGAAGCCAGCAGGCGGCGTAAAACGTGTTCGGGAATTTTTGCCGAGACTTGCGTACCGAGCCAGATGCCGGGCAGCGAGCCGAGCAGCAAGGCGCCCAGCAGCGCCCAGTCGACGCCGCCGAGCAGCCAGTGGCCGAGGCCGGCTACCAGGGTCAGGGGGACGGCGTGGGCGACATCGGAGCCGACAATTTTGACTGTCGCCAGCTTGGGGTAGAGAAAGAACAGCGCTGCCACGCCAAGCGCCCCGGCGCCCACCGATGAAATGGTCACCAGTACGCCAAGAACGGCACCGACTGCAATCGTGATTTTGCCCAAATGCTGGTGGCGGACGCTTGAGTCATCGTGCCTGGCAGCGTAGTCGCGCAACTTGCGACCGAAAAGAATGGCAATCGCCGTTAAAACCAGTGCAAAGCCGAGGCCGTGTGAAATCAGTGCGGCGAGGAAATTGCTTCCCCTCGGTAGTTGCGAGAGTGCGTAGAGCGTGATGGCGGCGGCCGGGATGCTGCCGAGCGCCAGGCGGCCGGTAATCTGCCAGTCAATATGACCTTTTTGGCCATGGGCGACGGTGCCGCCGGCCTTGGTCAGTGCGGCGTAAAGCAAATCGGTGCCGACGGCAGTAGCGGGCGGCACACCAAAAACCAGCACGAGCAGCGGAGTCATTAACGAGCCGCCGCCGACGCCGGTCAGTCCGACGATGGCGCCAACGGCAAACCCGGAAAGTGTGTAAAAAATATCCATGGCCGGCATCGTAGCAGCGCCAGTTTGAATTAAAAAGAATATTGAGTTAGATTGTTATATCTTCAAGTTATTAAGTGCTGCCATGAAACTCCAGCAATTGCGTTACATCCTGGAAATCCAGCGCCAGGGACTCAATGTCTCGGAAGCTGCTGAAACCTTATTTACCTCGCAGCCCGGCATTTCGAAGCAGGTCAAATTGCTGGAAGATGAACTGGGTGTGACCATTTTCGAGCGCAGTGGCAAGCGCTTTACCGGCGTCACCGAGCCGGGAAAAGCCATTTTGGCCAGTGCCGAGCAAATTTTGCGTGAGGCGGAGAATCTCAAGCGGGCGAGTGCCGAGTTCGCCAGCGGCAGCGCTGGGCGTCTCGTTCTCGCCGTCACGCACACCCAGGCGCGCTATGCCTTGCCTTTGGTCGTACGAGACTTCATCAACCGGCACCCCGGCGTCAAGCTGGAGCTGCACCAGGGCAACCCGACGCAGATCGCCGAATGGGTAGTCAATGGCAACGCCGATCTCGGCATCGCCACGGAAGCGCTGGATCGCTATCCGCAACTGGTGACGCTGCCGGTACGCCAGTGGAGCCACTGCGTCATTGCTCCGGACGGGCACCCGATTCTCAAAGAGCAGCCCTTGGCATTGAGCGAGCTGGTCAAGTGGCCGCTGATTACCTACGATACGGCGTTTTCCGGGCGTTCGCATATCAATCAGGCTTTTGAGCGAATCGCCGCAATCCCCAACGTCGTGCTGACCGCCCTGGATGCTGACGTGATCAAAACCTATGTCGGTCTCGGACTCGGGCTGGGGATCATTTCAGCGCTAGCCTACGATGCGCAGCGCGATGCCGGTTTGCAGGCACTCCCGGCGGAACATCTCTTCGAGTCGAATACGACGCGCCTGGCCTTGCGCCGGGGAACTTATCTGCGCCGTTGTGACTATGACTTTATCGAGCGCTTTGCCCCCCACCTGAGCCGGCACGCGGTTGATCTGGCGATGCAAGGTGGTGGGGCGGAATACCAGTTGTAGGTCGGATCCGCCTCGGTGTGTTTTGTTAGCCAAAAAAAAGCCCACCGCAAGGTGGGCAAGGTGATCTGCTCAAAAATCAGTTGACTTTGGCCTTGGCGCGCAGATCGTTGACCAATTGTTCAACCTGCTGTTGGGCGGCGCGCTGTTGAAGCTGCGGCTTGACCTGCTCAAACGGTGGCGGCGTCAGGGGACGCGAGTCGTCGAGCTGAATCACATGGTAGCCAAAGTCGGTTTTAACCGGCGTTTTGGTGTACTCCCCTTTTTTCAGCTGAGCCAGTGCGTCGCCAAACGGTTTGACAAAGGCGCCGGGAGCGCTCCAGCCGAGTTCGCCACCGTTGTCTTTGGAGCCGGGGTCTTTTGACTGTTTGGCGAGTTCGGAGAATTTCTCGCCTTTGCCCAGTTTACCGATGATCGCTTTGGCATCGTCTTCTTTCTCGACAAGAACGTGGCGAGCCTTGTATTCGGTGCTGCCCTGTTTGGCGGAAATTGCTTCGTACTCGGATTTAAGCTGGGCATCGCTGATCGGATGCGCCTTGACATAGTCACCGAGGAAGGCGCGGATCAGGACGGCCTGCTTGGCCAGTTCCATTTGCCCCTGCATTTCCGGCTTTTTGTCGAGGCCTTTTTTGCGGGCCTCCTGAACCAGAATTTCGCGGCGAACCAGTTCTTCTTTGACGGCGTTTTTCAGTTCGGGTGAATCCGGTGCCCCCTGAGCCTTTTGCTCGGCAACAAAGGCGTTATACACAAATTGCGGGATGGCCTGACCGTTGACCGTCGCAAAAGCTGCCTTGTTCTGGGCAAAAGCGGGGGCAGAGACGATGGCGGTGGCGACCAGCAGCGAGGCCAGACGGGAAAGCTTCAACATGGACGATTCCTTGAATGAGAGGTGAAAACGAAAAAATTATACTTCGCCGGGGGCGAATGCACGGATGCTCAGAGCGTGAATGCCGCAGCGCATCAGATCGCCGGCCGCATCATAAATCAGACGATGACGAGCCACCGTCGTCCGACCACTGAAAACCGCAGCAACGATCTCCAGATGGTAGTGGCCGCCGTCGCGCGCGCCGGCGTGCCCGGCGTGCCGATGTGACTCGTCTGCAATGACCATTTTGATGGGCTGCAAGGTGGCCAGACGCTCGCGCAATTGCTCGACGATTTCTGTGCTCATGCCGGAAAAACCTTCTTGAAAGGCTTAACGGTAACTTTTTCGTAGACGCCCGCCGCAACGTATGGGTCGGCATCGGCCCAGCTTGTGGCGCTCGCCAGCGAATCGAACTCGGCGACGATGATGCTCCCCGAAAAGCCGGCCGGCCCTGGGTCGGCGGAGTCGACGGCCGGGCAGGGGCCGGCGAGAATCAGGCGCGCCTCGGCCTGGAGTGCCTGCAGGCGGGCGAGGTGTGCCGGGCGCGCGGCCATGCGCTGGGCGAGCGAGGCAGGACGGTCTTCAGCAATGATGGCGTAGAGCATCACGGTTTTTCCTCAACGTATTTGGCCAGCAACATGCCTTGAATAACAACAAACACGAGCATCAACCCCATGCCGCCAAAAAGCTTGAAATTGACCCAGATGTCGGTTGGGAAGTTGAAAGCCACCAGCAAATTAAGAATGCCCATCACCACAAAAAAAGTGATCCATGACACATTGACCTTGACCCAAAGCGGATCGGGCAAGTTCAATTGCTCGCCAAGCATGGCTTTAATGGCGTTCTTTTTCATGAACAGCGCGGCAAACCCCATGCTGCCGGCAAAAGCCCAGTAAAGGATGGTCGGCTTCCATTTGATGAAGGATTCATCGCGGAAAACCAGCGTCATGCCGCCAAAAACGACGACCAGAACGAGACTTACCCAAAGCATCTTGTCAACCTTGCGGTGGCGAGCGGCGACCCAGGCAATCTGGGCGATGGTGGCGACGATGACAACCACTGTTGCCAAGAGAATCGGGGCGATTTTGGGGTCAACCGCAGCAAGGCCGGTCAGCGAGGAGACCCAGTTTGCCGCAAGCTCGGGACTCTTCTCGGCGTACTTGAAGGTGACAAAGAAAAAGATGACAGGGAAGAGGTCGAAAAGCAGTTTCATGGTGAAGCATTATATACTTCCGGCTTTGTCTTCTGAAGTTCGCGAAAACCATGCATAGCGTACTTATCATTGATGACAGTGAAATCAACCTGACCTTGATCAAGGCGCTGGTGCAGAAGCTCGGTGGCTGCGATCCGGTGCTTTTCGCCGATCCGCTCAGAGCACTCGAATGGTGCAAGGACAATGTTCCGGATCTGGTGATTGTCGATTACATGATGCCGGTGATGGATGGTCTGCAGTTCATCACCGCCTTCCGCGCCCTGCATGGGCGTAACGAAATTCCGCTGCTGATGGTCACCGCCAGTGACCAGAAGGATGTTCGCTACGACGCGCTGATCGGTGGCGCCAACGATTTTCTCAACAAGCCGATTGATCGCGCCGAGTTTTCGGCGCGTACGCGCAACATGCTGTCGCTGCGCACTGCCCAGAAACACCTCGCCAACCGCGCCGTCCATCTTGAGGCCGAAGTTGCCGCGCGAACCGCCGATATCCGCGATCGTGAAAAGGAGCTGATTTTCCGCATTTCGCGCGCGGCTGAATTTCGTGATCCGGAAACCGGCGCGCATATTCAGCGAATGGCTCACTATTCGCAAATCATTGCACGCAACCTCGGGCTTGACGAGCGGCAGCAGCGCCTGATTCTTGAAGCGGCGCCGATGCACGACGTCGGCAAGATCGGCATCCCCGATGGCATTCTGCTCAAGGCCGGCAAGCTGACAACGGACGAATTTGAAATCATGAAAAAACACGCCCGTCTCGGTTATGAGTTGCTCGCCGGAAGTCGTTCGGAAATCATCAGTGCCGGCGCCGAAATTGCCCTTACCCACCATGAAAAATATGACGGTACCGGTTATCCGAATCAAGTTGCCGGCTCGGCGATTCCGATTTTTGGTCGTATTGTTTCGGTTGCCGATGTCTTTGATGCGCTGACGTCGGAGCGCCCCTACAAAAAGGCCTGGTCGCTTGAGGATGCGGTGGCTTTTCTTGAGGACGGGCGCGGCAAACGCTTCGATCCATTGTGTGTTGATGCGTTTCTGGCCGGCTGGGATGAGGTGGTCGAGAAACGTCAGCGCTTTCAGGACGTAGTAGTGCCTCTCCTGTAAATGATCATGCGCAGATATTCGATTTTCCCGCGGCGCCTCAGTCACCAGATTGCACTGGCTGTCTCGCTGCTCTTTGCACTGATTGTCGTTGGCTATACGGCTTATACCGTTGAAGAACAGTCCGGCTTCGGTGAATCCATGCTGCTCCACCAGGGCGAAGCGCTGGCTCGCGGTGTGGCGGTGATGGCTGCGGGCCGGGCAATTACGGATCGTGCCGGTCTCGAAGAAGTTCTCGCCGAATTGGCGAGTGACCCGGAAGTGGCGGCACTGCACGTCCTCAATGACGAGGGTAAATTGCTGGCCGGCGTGCGCAAGGCTGGCGACGGCCAGGTTTTTGCTGAAAAAAGCGATACCCGGCTCTCGGCGCCGCCGACTGACGGCCGCTGGCTTCAACGCTCCTCCTCCGGCGCCAGCGAAGTTCTCGCCATCTGGAAGCCGCTGATCGGCCAATCCGGCTGGGTGCGTCTTGAGGTCAGTTTTGCCGGGTTGCACGAGACGCGCCGCCATATGTGGGAAGACAGCATGGTGGCGGCGGGTCTTGCGATTGTTCTGGCAGTGACGCTCTTGCTGCTTTTGCTGGCGCGACCGCTCAGGGTGTTGGCGCGCGCTGCCGATTTTGCCGCCGCGCTCGATCAGCGGCGTGGCGAGGCGTTGCCCGATTATTCAGGCAATACTGAAATCAGCGGCCTCGTCGCAGCCCTCAATCGCGCTTCGTTGCGTCTCAAGCAACAGGAGGAGCGTATTGGTGAGCAAAACCGTTTCCTCAAGAGTCTGACCGATGCCCTGGGTGAAGGGGTCATTGCCGCTGATGCCGAAGGACGCTGCACTTTTGTTAATGCCGAGGCGCAACGCCTGCTTGGCTGGGCACGTAATGAACTGCTTGGGCGCGATCTGCATGAGACGATTCATTTTCAGACCGCCTCGGGATTGCGCGTCAGCCATCAAGAATGTTCGATGCATGCGCCGGTGGCCGCCGGCCACGTTTTTCGCTCAGAGATTGATTGCTTTACCTGCAAGGATGGGCGGATTTTCCCGATTTCCGTGGTTTCGGTGCCGCTCTTCGAGGGCGAAAAATTTGTCGGTACGGTGGCCGCCTTCCAGGACATCACAACGCGCAAGAATGATGAAGAATTTTTGTTATCGACCAGTTCAAGGTTATCGGCACTGATTGAAAGCATGCAGTCTGGGATCATTGTCGAAGACGAAAATCACCTGTTGGTCATGGCCAATCAGGCATTTTTCAGGCTGTTTGAGGTTGCTGACGGGTCAATGGATGCCGTCGGCCTGCCCTCTCTCGAAGCGCTCGCAGCGTGTTGGGATAAATTGCTCGATGGCAATGGCTTCATGCAGCAGATGCGCGACATTCTGGAGGCTGGCAAGCACTCGAAAAATCATGAAGCCACCCTGCAAAGCGGACGTATGCTTGAGTTTGAATATGTGCCGATTTACGACTCGGCGTTCGATCCACAGCCCGAAGAATGCCGCGGACACCTGTGGATTTTTTACGATGTCACCGAGCGCAAACTGGCCGCCGCCGAGCTCTCTCAGGCCAAGGAGAGCGCCGAGCAGGCGAACCGCGCCAAGAGCGAATTCCTGGCCAACATGAGCCATGAAATCCGCACGCCAATGAACGGCATTATCGGCATGACCTCACTGGCGCTCGACACCGACCTTGACGCCGACCAGCGGCAATACCTGGAAATGGTTCGCTCATCCGCCGATGCTCTGCTGGTACTGATCAACGACATTCTCGACTTCTCCAAAATCGAAGCCGGCAAGATGGCCATGGAGCAGATTGATTTTCGCCTTCCCAATGTCCTGCGCGATACCTTGAAGCCGCTTGCCATGCGTTGCGAGGAAAAGGGACTGGAGCTGGTTCTGAACATTGATCCCGATGTTCCGGCGTGGGTTAATGGCGACCCCAGCCGCTTGCGCCAGATACTGATCAACCTGCTCGGCAACGCGATCAAGTTCACCGAGCATGGGCATGTCGATTTGCAGGTGTCCGTCGAGTCGCTTGAGGCAACGCGCAGCGTGCTGCATTTCACGGTCAGCGATTCCGGTATCGGCATTTCTCCAGACAAGCTGCAGAGCATTTTCGATGCCTTTTCGCAGGCCGATTCCTCGGTCTCCCGGCGCTTTGGCGGCACCGGTCTCGGCCTCACCATCTGTGGCAAACTGGCGGCTCTGATGGGAGGACGGATTTGGGTCAACAGCGAGCTGGGTCGCGGCAGTCGCTTCCACGTCACGATTGTCGTCGGCATGGCCGCCGAGCAAGCGCCGCTCTCGCCGCCAATCAGCCTGCACGGTTGCCGCGTTCTGGTTGCCGACGATGTGGCGGCCAACCGCAACATGCTGGTAACGGCGCTCAGCCGCCGGGGAGCGGCGGTGACGGCGGTGGACGGCGGAGAGGCAGCGCTTGATGCACTGCGTTCAGCGGCCGCTGATGGTCACTCCTATCGCTTGTTGCTGCTGGATTCCGCAATGCCCGGATTGAGTGGCTTCGAGGTCGCCGAAATGCTTTATCGCGGCGAGGTGCCGGCGACCGGAACGGTGATGATGATTTCTGCGGCGGGTTTGCGCGGCGATGCGCAGCGGTGCCGCGAACTCGGAGTCGGCGCCTATCTGACCAAGCCTTTGCTGGAAGAAGAATTGTGCGAGGCGATCGGGGTTATTCTTGGTCAGCGCGAACGCGTTGTGCAGCCGCTGGTAACGCGGCATATGCTTGAAGAGTCGCGCGTCGTATTGAAAATACTGCTGGTCGAGGACAATCTGGTCAATCAGAAGCTGGCCTTGATCCTGTTGCGCAAGCAGGGGCATCAGGTGGAACTTGCGGTCAACGGTGAAGAAGCGGTAAAAATGTCGACAGCTGCGGATTTCGACCTCATTCTGATGGATTTGCAAATGCCGGTGATGGATGGCCTGGCGGCGACCAAAATGATTCGTCAGCGTGAAGGAGAGGGGCCGCGGGTGCCGATTGTCGCGATGACGGCCAATGCCCTCGCCGGCGACCGCGAGTTATGCCTCGCTGCAGGAATGGACGGCTATGTATCGAAGCCGATCCGGATAGAAGAATTGCTGGCCGCGATTGCTGCCAGTGTGGAACTCAGGAAACAGCCGCCGACCTCGGCGTGAGAGGACAAAATGCTTGCCTATAGTTTGAACAGACCGGTGATTCTCGAACGGCTTGGCGATGACGAAGAAATTCTCGCCATGATGATCGACATGTATTTACAGGATGTCGACAACAATTGTTCGGCTCTGGATAGCGCCCTGGCGGCCGAAGACGCTTCCGGTCTGTTGCGTGAAGTGCATACGGTCAAGGGTTTGTTGGCGACTTTTGCCGACGAGGATGGGGCGGCCATGGCCTTTGCTCTGGAAAGTCGCCTCAAGGAAGGCGACATGCGCGATGCAGAAGCGGCAATCGCCGAACTGCAAGCCCGCATGAGCGAAATCGCCGTCGTTTTACAAGGCGAAATCGGCGGGTAGATCGAGATAAGTCGCGGCGCGGGAACTATCGGCGGCGGCGTCAAAGGGAACGACACCGAGTAGCGGTGCCGGCAAGCGGCTGTTCAGAACCGCCAGGTTTTCTTCCAGGCGCGGCATTGAGGGATCGATCCGGTTGGCCACCCAGCCGGCAATCTTCAGCTTGCGCCGGCCGATGGCTTCGGCTGTGAGCAGGGCATGGTTGATGCAACCAAGGCGCATGCCGACGACCAGAATCACCGGCAGGCCGAGCAAAACCGCGAGATCGGCACTGTCGCCATCGGCTCCCAAAGGCACGCAAAATCCGCCTACACCCTCGACGACCAGCAAATCGGTCTGGCTGGCGGCGACGCCGCAGGCGGCGACAATGCGTCCGAAATCAATGCTGATGTTTTCTTCCGCGGCGGCAATGTGCGGCGCGACAGCGGCTGAAAAACAATAAGGATTGATGATTGAAGCGGGCAGCACGATAGTGCTCGCAGCGCGGATTTGCTCGACATCCTCGTTGTGGCCGGCGGCATCGGTGCCGGCTGCCACCGGCTTGAGCGCCGCCGCCCGCAGGCCGCGCTGGCGGGCGGCGTGGAGCAGGGCGCAGGTAATGAAGGTTTTGCCGACGGCGGTGTCGGTGCCGGTTAAAAAATAGCTGTAGCTCATGCTTGGGCTGTCAGTAAAACGAGGTCGTAGGTGAGCGGCAGGCCGTCCGCCGTGCGTTGCGATTCATAGGCGGCTTCGGCGCGGCTGAAGGCGGTGCGGCTCAGCAGGGCGGTGCGCCGGCCGCTGCCCAGTTGGTTGGCGCCGAGCGCCTTGACGGCTTTGAGCAGACTTTTGAAATCGCGGTAATACGCAGTTTTCGGGCTGTTTTCGACTTTGAGTGCACGCCATCTGGCGGCCAGTGCCAGGTGACGGATTTCATCGACGCCATGAAATGTCAAGGTGTGGCGATGCGCATCGACGCCATCAAAGGCGCGCCGAAGTTCGTGAAAAGTTTGCGGGCCGAGGCTGGCGAGGGCGAGCAGGCCGCTGCTGCGCAGTACGCGCCGCGCCTCGCCCAGAACCACCGGCAGCGCACACCACTGGACGGCCAGACTCGACCAGTAGAGGTCGACGCTGGCAGCGGTCAGCGGTAAATGTTCGAGATCGCCGCCGATGCGGCAAGCAGGCACGCTGATACGGCTCAGCATGGCCGGGGCAAAGTCGAGGGCAATCAGTCGTGCCGCCGGAAAGCGCTGGCGCAACAGATCCAGCGCGAAGCCGGTGCCGCAACCGGCGTCGAGCACGCAGTCGGGCTTGAGGGTCGGCGGCAAGCTGGCGGCGAGTTGCCGGCAAATGCTGCGCTGGATTGTCGCGGCGCCGTCGTAAGTGCTGGCGGCACGCTCGAAAGACTGGCGGATGCGGGATTTGGGGGGGTTATTCATCAAGAAACTGACGCAAACGGGTAGTGAATGCCGCTGGCTGAGAGATGAACGGGGCGTGCGCGCAAGCGTCCAGGATGCTCAGTTGCGCTGCGGGAATCAGGTCTGCCAGTGCTTCAGCGGCAGCGCACGGCATCAGCGGGTCGGCA
The DNA here is from genome assembly GCA_903951825.1 of uncultured Pseudomonadota bacterium. Taxonomy (GTDB): domain Bacteria; phylum Pseudomonadota; class Gammaproteobacteria; order Burkholderiales; family Rhodocyclaceae; genus Azonexus. Next base: position 14,594 of record CAJBDJ010000032.1, on the reverse strand, counting down.
CTGCCGTGGATGAGCAGGGTCGCAGCTTTGATGCGGGGCGCCCTCTGACGCAGATCAACGTCGCGCAACCAGGCCAGGCCGCTGGCCAGCGTCGTTGCCGGTGGGCGCGGATCGGCCTGTTTAAGCAAGCTCAGGGTGACTGCCTTGGCGTGCGCGTCGCCGCGATTGAAACCACCGACAAAGCGCGGCAGCATGGCTTCGACATCGTTGGCAACGCCGGCGCTGAAGTCGGCGAGCAGCTCGGGCGGCATGGCGTGCGGCCAGCCGTCGCGCTGGATGAAGGAGGCGGTGGCGGCGACGAGCACCAGTTTGGCGATTTTTTCAGGGGCGCGGGCGGCGATGGCGATCGCCAGTTGGGCGCCGAGCGACCAGCCGAGCAAAACCGTCGCGGCGGGCAGGCGGCTGGCGATGCTCTCGGCGGCGGCCTCAAAATCGTCAATCAGCGGTGTTTCGCGGTAGCCGGGAAGGTCAATGAATTGCCCGTTAACGGCATCTACCGTCGCCTGCAGCGGGCCGCGCCCGAGACACCAGCCGGGCAGGCAGAGCAGCCGGGTATTCATGTCAGGGCGTGCAGGGCGCTGATCAGCGCGTCGATATCGGCTTCCGTGTGCGCCGCCGAAAGCGAAATGCGCAAACGCGCGGTGCCGGGAGGAACCGTCGGCGGGCGGATGGCCGGCAGCCACAGGCGACGTTCCCAGAGTGCCTGCGAGAGTTGAACAGCGGCGTCGTTGTCGCCGACGATGAGCGGCTGAATAGCCGTTATCGAGGGGAGCAAGGGCTGCGGCAAATGGCTCAATCCGTCGCGCAGTTGGGCGATTCGAGCCATTAAATGGGCGCGCCGGGCATCGCCCTCGGCAATCAGTTGCAGGCTTTTTGACAGGGCGCAGGCCAGTGCCGGCGGTTGGGCGGTGGTGAAAATATAGCTGCGGCCTTTTTGCAGCAAGTAATCGATGCTGCTGTGCGAGCCGGCGACAAAGGCACCGCCGACCCCGGCGGCCTTGCCCAGCGTGCCCATCAGCACAATGCGCGGCGAGGGCGGCAGGTTGAAGTGGGCGAGGCTGCCTGCGCCGTGCGCGCCGAGGACGCCGAATCCATGCGCATCGTCGATGATCAGCCAGGCATCGTAGCGTTCGGCTAGGGCGAAAAGCGCGGGCAGCGGCGCCAGATCGCCATCCATGCTGAAAACGGCATCGCTGACGATCAGTTTGGTCGGCGCCGCAGTGCCGGCGAGCATCGACTCCAGCGCCGCCATGTCGTTGTGCGGGTAGCGACGAACTTCGGCACCTTGCGCCTTGGCCAGTTGCATGGCATCGATCAGCGAGGCGTGGTTGAGCTTGTCGGCGAACACCGCCGCGCCGCGTCCGGCAAGCGTCGGGGTGACGGCGAGATTGGCCAGGTAGCCGGTCGAGAAGGTGAGTGCGCGGGGAAAGCCGGTCAACGCGGCGATTTCCTTTTCCAGCGCCTCATGCGGCGACTGGTGGCCGCTGACCAGATGCGACGCACCGCTGCCGGCGCCCCACTTGATGGCGCCAGCAGCAAGCGCCTGGGCGATTTCCGCATGGCCGGCGAGGCCGAGGTAATCGTTGCTGGCAAAATTCAGCAGATTTTCGCCGTCGACCGTCACCCGACGTCCGCAAGGGCTCTCAAGGATGCGCCGGCGGCGGCTGAGGCCGGCGTCGGCGAGTGCCTTCAATTCGGCGGTCAGACGAGTTTCAATCATGGTGCGGTGTTTCCGGCAGCGTTTGGTCGAGCCAGTCTTTCAATAACCGGCGGTGCCCTGGTCGAGAATTCAATGGGCTCTGGGATCGGCCGCCGAAACATCGCCGGCGAGCACTTCCAGTGCCGTCACCACGCTTTGCAGTTTGGCTTCGACTTCGCCCGGCTGCGACCAGAGTTCGGCGAGGCGTTGGCGCAGTGTGACGAGCTGGCTGATCAGCAGGTTTTCAACTTCCGGTACCAGGTTGAGGTGAAAGAAGGTCTCTTCAAAATCGTCGGTGACCTCGCCGATCATCGCGCGTCCGGCAACGAGGTAGGCGAGCTGGCGTTGGTGAAGATTGGCGACGGAATCGCGGATTTCGTTGACGGCATAGCGGATACCCTGCTGTTTGAGCAGGTTGTCCTGCTCCATCAGAAGGCCGGTAACGCGCGCATCGACGCCTTCGCAGAGCATGGCGATGTTGTCGCGCAGGCGCCCGCAGAGGGCGCTGTCATCCGGCAGTTGCTTGATCAGGATTGAGGTGTGTTCAAAATTGATCACCAGTTGCCCGTTGATTTCGAGCAGGCGGCCGAGCGGGCGCAATTGCAGGATGTGCTCGCGATCTTCGGGCTCGACATCGCCGCCGCCCGTGCGGGCGATGTAGCTTTCTCCATCCCACGAAAAATAAATGATGCTGTCGAGGTCGTAGCGCTTGATGGCGCTCAGCGCGAGTTCGCCGACCGACTGGATGCTGCGGCAGGAGAAACTTTTAGACATGAATTCCATGACCACGCCGAGCTCGCCCATGCTCGACATGGCGGTCATCGCGACACTTTGCGCATAGGCCATCTGCTCGCCGGCACGCTGGCGGCTTTCGAGCATTTTCTTGAGCAGGGCGATTTTTTGCAGAAAGGTCGTATCAGACAGCGGCTTGCACAAAAAATCGTCGGCAACCATGTTTTCGCGCCCGGCTTCGGCTTCGCTGCAGAGCAGTAACTGGTAGACGTCGGAGGTGTCGAAGTCATCGCGAATTGCCCGGTGCAGGGCGTAGCCGTCGCCATCGGCGAGGCTGCTGTCGATGATCAGCGCGTGCGGCTGCTGACGGGCGAGGGCGGCCTGACAATCGGCGGCGCTGTGGAAAATGTTGAGGTCGACGTGCGCGGTCAACGCATCCTTGACCCGCAAAACAAAGTCGCGGTCGGCTGAGGCGAGAAAAACAAAAGGCTTGTAGTCCATCGTGGTGTCCGTCGAAAGTCGTGGAGGGAGTCCCGCTGCGGTGTTGGCGGCGAGCGCAGCGCACTTGTCATAGTATCGTCTGCCGCCGGTTTTTTCTCGTGTCTCGATGCATAAAAGCATTTTGACGGCGCGCCGGCTGCGGCCATCGACCTTGCCCGCCGTTCAAGCCAGCGCCTCGGCCAGTGCGCCACTGACGGCATTCGCCAGATGGGTGATTTCATCATCGCTGACAATGTACGGCGGCATCAGGTAAATGGTGTTGCCAAGCGGCCGGACGAGCGCCTCCCGAGCCAGTGCGGCACGGTAAAACTTGCGCGAAAACCAGGCGTCGTCGGTGACCACGTCAAAGGCCGCAATCATGCCGCGCTGACGCAAATGGCGAACCTGCGGGTGGGCGGCGAGGGGGGCGAGGGCCGCGGCGATTTTTGCCGATTTCCGGCGGTTGACCGCCAGCACATCGTCTTCTGCAAAGATATCGAGCGTCGCCAGCGCCGCCCGGCAGGCCAGTGGGTTGCCGGTATAGGAGTGCGAATGCAGGAAGGCGCGGGCAACGCTGTCGTCGAGAAAGGCGTTGTAAATGGTGTCGCTGCTGAGAACGACGGAGAGCGGCAGATAGCCACCGGAAATGCCTTTCGAGAGACACATCAGATCAGGGCGAATGGCGGCCTGTTCATGGGCGAAAAAGGTGCCGGTGCGGCCGCAGCCGACGGCGATTTCGTCGCAGATCAGGTGTACTTCGTGGCGGTCGCAGAGGGCGCGTGCCAGGCGCAGGTACTCCGGGTCGTACATCGCCATGCCGGCGGCGCCTTGCACCAGCGGTTCGACGATCAGGGCGGCGATTTTCGTGGCGTGCTCTTCGAGATGGCTGGCGAGCGCGGCGGCCGCGCGGCGAGCGACGTCGACCGGCGTTTCGCCGGCGCCGGCGAGACGGGCGTCGGGCGTCGGCATGACCGTTGCCGTGCGCAAGAGCGGCGCGTAGGCGTCCTTGAAAATGGCCAGGTCGGTCACCGCCAGGGCGCCGACCGTTTCACCGTGGTAGCTGCCGGCAAGGCAGAGAAACCCGGATTTTTGCGGACGACCGAGATTGCGCCAGTAATGAAAGCTCATTTTCAAGGCGATTTCGGTTGCCGAAGCGCCGTCCGAGGCATAAAAAGCGTGCCCCAGGTTGCCCCCGGTCAGCGCCGATAAACGTTCGGAAAGCTCGATCACCGGTGGGTGCGTGAAGCCGGCCAGCATGACGTGCTCAAGCGTTTCGAGCTGCTCGCGCAAGGCGGCGTTGATGCGTGGATTGGCATGGCCGAAGAGATTGGTCCACCACGAACTGATCCCGTCGAGGTAGCGTCGGCCGTCAAAATCGTAGAGCCAGGCGCCTTTGCCGCGGGCGATCGGCAGCAGCGGCAGGTGCGCCGGCGACGCGCTATCGTCGTGCTGGCGCATTTGCGTGCACGGGTGCCAGACGGCGGCCTGGCTGCGCCGCAGCCAGTCGCCATTGGAGCGCTCAATCATCGCGCAGGAGTGGCGCTGCGCGCTTCATCAATGCAGGGCTTGCGAGTTGGTGCTGACCGGCTCGGGCATTTCGGCGTGTACCAGTTCAGCCTCGTGATTGGGGAAGAGCGGCGCACCGCAGTCGTCGCAGAATTCCAGCGGAAAATGATGGTCGAGAAAAACCACATCCTGAACTCCGGCCTCGCGCAAAACGGCCTCGATTTCGCTGGCTGCATCGGTGGCTTCATCCTCCGCGCCGAGCAGCGGCCAGACGATGCCGTGCAAGGTGTCGTCGCTGTCGCGGGCGCCCAGTCCGATGCGGTATTCCTCCATCCGGCGGTCGTAACAGGGGCCGACGACGGCGCGTATATTGGCCGGCATGAGGCCGAGCATGGTTTGCAGAAAAGCCACCGAGGCCTTCAGCGAGTAGGGGCGCGACAGGCGGTCGGCGTTGCGGCAGCCGGCGTGGTAAGCATCGGGCAACAGCGGTTGCCAGGCACAGCCGGTGAGCAACGGCTCGAGATTGGGGCTGCCTTGCTTGATCCAGTCCTTGAGCGCGGTTTCCTTGTTGCCGTCTTTTTCATTCCAGCGAAACATGGGTTGGCCGTGCGGTACGGCAATACTGCCGACGAGATAACGCACGTCGGACAAAAAACGATTGGTTTCCGGCATGCCGTCGTGGTCGACCGCGAGGTGACGGCCGGCCAGCGTGGCCTCGCCAAGCGCCTGGGTTAGTTGCCAGGTATCGCAAAAACTGCGCGGCAACTGATCCGGGCTGAACAGGTAATTGGCCAGCGCCACCCGGACATCGGCACCGAAGACATGGGCGCCGAGATGCGCGGTCAAAGCGGCGACAGTCGCTGCGGGGAGCGCGCCGGCGGGAATCGAGAAGCGCGACCAGGCAAGTACCGGTGCGGCAAATAATTGAATATCGAAAGCCTGCCCCTTGAACTCGGTGCGCCCGGCTTCGGCGCGCGATTCGACCATGTCGGCGAGTTCGTCATGGGCGCGCGGATTGGCCTCGAAAAGGCGATCCAGGGCGGTATTGATGTCGTCTTCAGCACCATTTTTGAGCAGGCTGTCCACGATCTCGGCAAGCTGGTTCTCCCAATAGAGGTCTTCCAGTTTGCCGCCGGAATCGGCGAGTCCGGTGGCCAGGCGCTGGAGTTCAGCCGCGTCGCGTGAAAGTCGGTCGCGCGAGCCAAAGCGGGTACGTTTCATGGGGTGTCCAGAAAATTCAAAGGTTGAATTTTACCAGCGGTAAAATTCGCCGCATCGCAATGCACAAAATTGAAACCATGCTGATCTTCCTCTCTCCCGCCAAATCGCTTGATTTCAAAACGCCGCCGCACGTTGCCACGTTCACCCAGCCGGCATTTTTGGCGCAGTCGGAAGCGCTGATCAGCCAGCTGCGCAAACTGTCGCCGGCTGAAATTGCCCAGTTGATGGATCTCTCCGACCCGCTGGCGCAATTGAATTTCGGTCGCTACGCCGACTGGTCGCTGCCCTTCACCCCGGAAAACGCCAAACAGTCAGTGCTGGCTTTTGATGGCGATGTGTACGACGGGCTGGCCGCCAAGACCTTGAGCGCCGATGACCTCGCCTTTGCGCAAAAACAGCTGCGCATCCTCTCCGGCCTTTACGGCATTCTCAAGCCGCTCGACCTGATGCAGCCCTACCGGCTGGAAATGGGTACACCATTCGCCAATCCGGCCGGCAAGGATCTCTATGCGTTCTGGGGTGAACAATTGCTCGCCGCGATCAATGATGAACTCGCCGCAATGGCGCGCCCGGTGGCGGTCAACCTCGCTTCTGAGGAATATTTCAAGGCGGCCGTCGGGCGCAAGATCAACGGCCAGTTGATCCAGCCGGTGTTCGAGGACTGGAAAGGCGGCAAATACAAGATCATCAGCTTCTACGCCAAACGCGCTCGTGGCCTGATGGCGCGCTTTGCAACGCTCAATCGCCTGAGCGAGCCGGAAGGGTTGAAGGATTTTGACGACGACGGCTACGCATTCGAAGCGTCGCTGTCTGATGAAAAACGATGGGTGTTCCGGCGGCGTCAGGAATAGGGTGAATCACCGACGTTGCGCTCGTGCCTCGTCAAACGGCGCCGGCCGTAGCGCCGCTTCTGGCTCAATCTGTAGCGATTAGTGCTCGTGCTCGTGCTCGTGTGAATGCATCCAACCCGCTTTGCCGAGGGTGTAACTGGCCAGCTTGAAGCACGCCGCTGATTCAGTGCAACTGGAGAGGCCTGCCGGTTTGGCCTGGCCTGAATGGCGGCGATAAACGGTTTTGCCTTCCTTGATGGTTTCCAGCACTTGAATATTGGCGATTTCCAGCGGATCAATGTTCAGTGGATTTTTGTCGACGATCACCAGATCGGCGAGCTTGCCAACTTCAAGCGAACCTTTCGATTTTTCCTCGAAGTGCTGGTAGGCCGACCACAAGGTATGGGATTTAATCGCCGTCAAAGGCGAGGTTCGATGTTCAGGCCCCAGCACCTTGCCGCTCCGTGTAACTCTCGTGACGGTGGCACCGATCACCCGCATGGCATCAGGCATGGCGACCGGTGCATCGTGATGAGAAGTGAATACCATGTTGCGATCAATCGCCCATCCGGTCGGCGAAATATTGGCGGCGCGCTCGGGACCCAATACCGAGTCGTTGTGCCAGTCACCCCAGTAAAAGGTATGCATCGGGAAGAGCGATGGAATGATGCCCAGCTGTTTGAACGCTTCGATTTGATCCAGACGTGTCGTTTGTCCATGGATGGCCACCGGGCGCCGATCCGCCTTTCCATATTTCTTTTCGGCCAAGCGGACAGCGTTGATGAACTGGTCAATGGCGGCATCGCCATTGACGTGCGCCAGAATTTGCCAGTGTTTTTTGAAGGCCTGGTCGATGAAGTCATTGACTTGCTCATCCTTGAATTGGGCATACCCTTTGTAATCAGCTGTTTGCCCTTCGGGAGCCTCGTAATAAGGCTGCGTCAGCCATGCCGTCTTGCCTTGCGGTGAGCCATCAAGGCTTAATTTTGCGCCGCCGATACGAAAATGGCGGTGATAATTTTTCGACCACAAGGGCGCCTTGATGATGTGGGGGGCGACCGTCATATCAGGATAGGCCACGACATCAATATCGAGTTTTCCGGCTTTTGCGACGGTCTGCATTGATGCCACCGAAATGGCCGAAGCCCGTCCTTCCTGAGCGGTGGTGTATCCGAAGCGCTTGTAGAGATTGACGCCGGCAGCAAACACGGCTTGATTGGCATCTGGACTCAGTTTGCCCAGAAGAGTGAATAAGGGGCCAAAAAACGCCGCTTCTTCCAGAATGCCATTCGGCTCATTGCTCCCGAAACGGCGTCGAATCAAACCGCCCTGGACGTCCTTGGAGGCGCTATTGATGCCGGCGATTGCCAATGCTCGGGAGTTCATCACACCCATATGCCCGGACTGATGAACAATGACAATTGGAATGTCAGGTGAAATCTTGTCAAGATCATCGCGTGTCGGATGGCGATGCTCCCTAAGCTGGGCGTCGTCATAGCCAAAGCCGATGATCCATCCATATTTTTGGGTGATTTTCTGATTTTGGGCCGCCCATAATTTGAGCCTGGCCAGAAGTTCATCTAGGTCATTCACTTCGCCATCGGGTCTTGGCAAGAGGTTTGCAGACACCGCCTGAATCCCGGTGTTGAAGACGTGTCCATGTGGGTCAATAAAGCCCGGCAACAGCGATTTACCTTGCAAGTCGTTGATGACGGTGTTTTTCCCTTGAAATTTCATCACTTCATCGCGGTATCCGACAGCGATGATTCGTCCCTTGCGGATCGCCAGCGCTTCGGCGCCGGGCTGCAGTTCGTTGACCGTGACAATATCGCCGCCCAGGTAAATCGCATCGGCCGTGACTGGAGGGCTGGCAGCAGCCGGAAACACAATGAAGCAGCCGGCAAAGGCGAGTAGCGCAATTCGGGCGAGGAACAGGGGGGAGTTCGTCATAAGTTGCAAATCTCCGGCAAACATGGATGTTGGGGTGGGGCGATGATAAGTCTCTCACCCCTTTCTTTGAACGGGGTGCGCTGAAAATTGCAGTTGCGCCTCCGCAAACATCAGCCGAATTTCAGGAGCATGGCTGTCACAGAATGAGTGTGGCTTGGCTTTCCCGATGCGCCTGGTCGCCAGCAGGCTGCAATCCGATGATTAATGAAGCCGCTGCCGGCTTCATTATCTGAAATCCCAGCATCGTCCGCCCGCGCAGTTTGAGTAAGGCCTTGTCTTTGCTGACCAGAATGTTCGCTGCGCAGCGGGCGGCGAGTTCGAGAAATTTCTGGTCGTCGCGGTCTTTGCAGCGCGGCAGCGGCGGTGCCTGTCCGGCGGCAACCAGCTGAACCAGATTGCAATAGCGCTGATAACGCTCGATCCTCATTTCTGCCGTCATTTTTAGCTGTGGGTAGGTGAGTACCCGTTGCAGCTCGTCGAGTGTGCTGGCGTCGGCGAAGCAGGTGATTTGCCCGGCTTCCAGTGCCGCCATGATCGGCACGGCATCGCTATTCGCCCAATGGTAGAGGTCGAGAACGACGTTGGTATCGAGAACGAGGCGGAGCATGGGAACGATTATAATTGCCGCTCTTCAACGCCGCCCCGAACGCCGCATGTCCCGCATTTTGCTTGCTCCGATGGAGGGTCTCGCCGACGCGTTGTTGCGCGGGGTGTTGACGCGCATTGGCGGTTACGACTGGGGTATTTGCGAATTTGTCCGGGTTTCGGGGAATGTTTTGCCGGCCAAGACCTTCGAGCGCATTTGCCCGGAATTGCTCAATGGCGGCGTGACTGCGGCGGGAACGCCGATGCGCGTGCAGTTGCTTGGCTCCGATCCGTACTTGATGGCCGAGAACGCGCGTCGTCTGATGAGCTTGAAGCCGGCAGGGGTCGATCTGAATTTTGGTTGCCCGGCACCAACGGTCAATCGTCATCGCGGCGGCGCGGCACTCCTTGGCGAGCCGGAGTTGCTCTACCAGATCGCCAGCGCGGTGCGTGCAGTGGTTTCGCTCAGCACGCCGTTTACGGCAAAAATGCGCCTCGGGATCAACGACACCAGCCGCGCGGTCGATTGTGCGCAGGCTTTGCAGGCTGCCGGCATTGACGAGTTGATCGTCCATGGCCGTACCAAGCTCGATGGCTACCGCCCGCCGGCGCGTTGGGATTGGATAGCCACGGTGCGCGCCGCGCTGACTATCCCGCTGATTGCCAACGGCGAAGTGTGGACGCTGGCAGACTTTGCCCGTTGCCAGCAGGAAACCGGTTGTGCCGACATCATGCTCGGGCGCGGGGCGATTGCCGACCCGCTGCTCGCCCGCCGCGTGCGCGGCGATGCAGTGGGTGGCTGGGCTGAAATCAATGAGGGGCTTGCCGCCTACTGGCTGGGCGTGCGCCGCCAGGTTGTGGCGGCACACGCCGGCGGGCGCCTCAAGCAGTGGCTGGCCTTGCTGCGGCGCAATTATCCGCAAGCGGAAACCCTCTATCAGCGCGTGCGCCCGCTCAGCGAGGCGGTGGCGATTGATGCGCTACTTGTCGAGGCGGGTGTTCTTGACGGCTTGCCGGTCGTCGTCGCATGAGCGGGAATTCACGCCTGATCAGCAGTGCGCAGAGCGCGCCGCATGGCGATCTGAGTGCCTTGGTGCAGCGCCACATCGCGCACCCCTTTCGCAAGCCGATGGCGGATTACAACCTTGAGGCCTTTAGCGCGGTGATGTCGAGTTACGAGAAGCGGCAGCCAGCCGCGCCGCTGATTCTCGATGCCGGTTGCGGCGTTGGCTGGAGCACCCGGCGCCTCGCCGAGCGTTTCCCCGAGCATTTCGTTATTGGCGTCGATCAGTCGCTTGACCGCATCAATCGCGGCAAGCCCCTGCCGCTGCCGGCTAACGCCGTTCTGGTTCGCGCCGACCTCGTCGATTTCTGGCGACTGCTGGTAGCGCGTGGCGTCAAACTTGCCCGCCATTACAACCTTTACCCGAATCCGTGGCCGAAAATCGGCCATCTGGCGCGGCGCTGGCACGGCCATGCGGTTTTTCCGAGCTGGCTGGCCTTGGGTGGCAAACTCGAATGCCGCAGCAACTGGCCGATTTACATAGAAGAAATGGCCTTGGCGCTGACGCAATTGAGCGGCCAGACGGTGCTTGTCGAAGCCTATGAAACCGACGACCCGATGACGCCCTTCGAGCAAAAATATCTCGCTTCCGGGCATTTGTTGTGGCGCTGCCGGGTCGATTTACGATGACGGTCTGTCAAACCTGCGGTGCCTGTTGCGTGAGTTTTCGTGTCGATTTTCATTCGGCTGAACTGGTCGGCGGCGCCTTTCCCTGGGACACCGGCGTGCCGCCGGAAATGACCGTGCCGCTCACGGCAAGACTCGTGCGCATGGCCGGAACCGATGCCAGGGAGCCGCGCTGCGTGGCCTTGAGCGGAGAAATCGGTCGTCAGGTCAGTTGTCGCATATATGCGCAACGACCTTCGCCGTGCCGGGAGTTCGATACGCAGCACGACGCCTGCAACCGCGCCCGCCAACGCTGCGGGCTGGAGCGGCTGGTAAATGACGCACAGCGCTGAGCTGTCTCGGCGATGCGCCGCCGTTGATGCTGCTCAAGAAGGCCGCAAAGCGCGAATCACCGTCGTCAGTCAATAGCAATTATTTTTAGAAAAGATATAATATAGAAGACTTGTGAGGCGTTGCTTGAAAACCTGTGTTTTGCCGAACCAATCAGCCGTCGCCACAGTCCTAAAATAGCTGTTTTCCTACGCAAGTTCTTACGAAAGGAAGTCGCCGTGCTTGAAGCCTATCGCGCCCATGTAGCAGAGCGTGCAGCCCTCGGTATCCCCCCGCTGCCCCTGTCCAAGCCACAGACCACCGAACTGGTCGCCCTGCTGAAGAATCCGCCAAAGGGTGAAGAAGCCGCCCTCGTCGAGCTGATCACCTATCGCGTGCCAGCCGGTGTCGATGATGCCGCCAGGGTCAAAGCCGAGTTTCTCGCCAAGGTCGCCAAGGGTGAAGAAGCCTGCGCGCTGATTTCGAAGGAAAAAGCCACCGAACTGCTGGGCACCATGCTCGGTGGTTTCAACGTCAAGCCGCTGATTGATTTGCTGGCTGATGGCGCCGTCGGTGCCGTCGCCGCCGAAGGTCTCAAAAAGACCCTGCTGGTTTTCGATTTCTTTCACGACGTCGCCGAACTGGCCAAGGCCGGCAATGCCAACGCCAAGGCGGTCATGCAATCCTGGGCCGATGCCGAGTGGTTTACTTCGCGCCCGGAAGTCCCGGCTTCGCAGAAGCTGACTGTTTTCAAGGTCACCGGCGAAACCAATACCGACGACCTGTCGCCGGCGCCGGACGCCTGGTCGCGTCCCGACATTCCGCTGCACGCGCTGGCCATGCTGAAAAATCCGCGTCCGGGTATCGAGCCGGACGAAGCCGGTGCCCGCGGCCCGATCAAGCAACTCGAAGCCCTGGCCAAAAAAGGCAACCTGATCGCTTATGTTGGCGACGTGGTCGGTACCGGTTCCTCCCGCAAATCCGCCACCAACTCGGTGCTGTGGTTCACCGGCGAGGATATTCCGTTTGTGCCGAACAAGCGTTTTGGCGGTTTTTGTCTCGGTTCCAAAATCGCCCCAATTTTCTTCAATACCATGGAAGATGCCGGCGCCCTGCCGATTGAAATCGATGCCGGTCAGATGGACATGGGCGACGAGATCGAGCTGAAAGTCGATCAGGCCACCGGTAAAGTGACGGCTCTCAAGAACGGCAACACCATCGCCGAATCGCAACTCAAGACTCTGGTTATTCTCGACGAAGTGCGCGCCGGCGGCCGGATTCCCCTGATCATCGGCCGCGGTCTGACGACCAAGGCACGCGAATTTCTCGGTTTGCCGCAAAGCACCCTGTTCCGCCTGCCGCAAAACCCGGTTGACGACGGCAAGGCTTATTCGCTGGCGCAAAAAATGGTCGGCAAGGCCTGTGGCGTCACCGGCATCCTGCCCGGTACCTACTGCGAGCCGAAGATGACTACCGTCGGTTCGCAAGACACCACCGGCCCGATGACCCGCGACGAACTGAAGGATCTGGCCTGCCTCGGCTTCTCCGCCGACCTCGTCATGCAGTCCTTCTGCCACACAGCCGCCTATCCGAAGCTGGTCGATGTCCGTATGCACCGTGAACTGCCGGCCTTCATCAGCACCCGCGGTGGCGTCTCGCTGCGCCCCGGCGATGGCGTTATTCACTCCTGGTTGAACCGCTTGTTGCTGCCCGATACCGTCGGCACCGGCGGCGACTCGCACACCCGCTTCCCGATTGGCATTTCCTTCCCGGCCGGCTCCGGCCTCGTCGCCTTTGCCGCCGCCACCGGCGTCATGCCGTTGGATATGCCGGAATCGGTGCTCGTCCGCTTCAAGGGCGAAATGCAACCGGGCATTACCCTGCGCGACCTGGTCAATGCCATTCCGCTCTACGCCATCAAGGCCGGTCTGCTGACGGTCGAGAAAAAGGGCAAGAAAAACGTCTTCTCCGGCCGTATCCTGGAAATTGAAGGCTTGCCGAATCTCAAGGTCGAACAGGCGTTCGAGCTCTCCGACGCCGCTGCCGAGCGTTCGGCTGCTGCCTGTGCCGTCGCCCTGAACAAGGAGCCGATGGTCGAGTACATGCGTTCGAACATCACCCTGATGAAGTGGATGATCGCCGAAGGCTACGCCGATGCCCGCACCCTCAAGCGCCGCATCAACGCCATGGAAGACTGGATCGCCAACGGCACGTTGCTCAAGGCTGACGCCAACGCCCAGTACGCCGCCGTGATTGAAATTGACCTCGCCGAAGTCACCGAGCCGATCCTCGCCTGCCCGAACGATCCCGATGATGTGAAGATTCTGTCCGAAGTCGCCGGTGCCAAGATCGACGAAGTCTTCATCGGTTCCTGCATGACCAACATCGGCCACTTCCGTGCCGCCGGTAAGGTGCTCGAAGGCAAGTCGGACATCCCGACCCGTCTGTGGATCGCTCCGCCGACCAAGATGGATGCGCTGATCCTGACCGAAGAAGGCTACTACGGCGTCCTCGGCAAGTCCGGCGCGCGCATGGAAATGCCCGGCTGTTCGCTGTGTATGGGCAACCAGGCGCAAATCCGCAAGGGTTCCACCGCGATTTCCACCTCGACCCGCAACTTCCCCAATCGCCTCGGTATCGACACCCAGGTTTATCTCGGCTCCGCCGAACTGGCCGCCATGTGCGCCCTGGCCGGCCGCATCGTGACCGTTGCGGAATACATGGAGCAGATCAAACTGGTGAACGCCAAGGCAGCTGACGTCTATCGTTATATGAACTTCGACCAGATTCCGGAGTTTGTCGAAGTGGCGGCGACGGTCGAAATGTAATTTTGATTTCGGCCGGAATTTCCGGTTGACCGTAGCAATATGAAAAAGCCCCTGTCGGAAACGGCGGGGGCTTTTTTGTGGGGGCTGACGCGCTGGCTGGGCGGTTACGGTTTTAGCTGCGCGGCTTGAACCAGTATTTCGTGGTTTGCGCTTCGCGCGAGCCGGGGTGGCGGCGTTTGAGCAGGTCGAAGGCTTGTTTCGACAGCTTTCCCGCGGAGGGGGTGGCGCACCAGTTCATGCGGGTCAGGTATTTGAGAGCCAATGAATCAAAGGGAGAGACGATTTGTCTACAGGCAGGTGTCTCAGTGGTAATCATCTTCACGCTGGTGTCGAACTGCCAGAATTGTGACTGTCTGTTCATCCTCAATCTCGAAAAGCGCGACGTAGCCGGAAGCGCCGAAGGGAATGATCAGTTCGCGCAGGAAGGGATTGGCCGAATCCGCTTTTCGGTAGCTGAACGGTGAGCCTTCCAGGCTGCGGATGGCGTGCTTGATGGCGTCGAGTGCCCTTGTCGCCAAAGCCCAATTGGTATCGTCTTGAGCCAAGATGAATTGATATAGCCTGATCAGGTCGTTCTCGGCGGCTTCTGTAAACCGCACGCGATAGCTCACGGCTTGACCTTGGTGCGTATTTCGCGTCATCGTGACCGGTGATTTCGCCGAAGCGTGACCGTTGTTTCACGAAAGCGTGACCGCGATTTCGCGCTGAACGTGACCGATGCGGAAGATGTTGCATGAATAGTTAAAGGTAGCCTCGCGGCTTTT
>CAJBDJ010000031.1 GCA_903951825.1 uncultured Pseudomonadota bacterium | reverse complement strand
TCTGCCCATCTTTGATCCGCTTGACCGCCAGTTCCTTGAACTCGGTCGTGTATGCCTGTTTCGGTATCTTCATTTCCTGCCTTCCAAAAGTGACGCTAATTTTAGGTCATCCTTGGCAGACTAATTTTCGGGGGAAGCTCAGTATCAATTTACATCCGCTGCTGACACACCGAGCTAACCATTCGAGAATCCGGCCAAGACTACAGGTACGTCGTGGAGAAACAAACTGATGGATGGAGAATCTTGGAAGTTTGGCGCCTTGGTATTGCTGGCCTCCCGTCAAGACCGTACAACGTCTACCAGCAGTCTCCAGCCCGCTCGTTTCCTTCGTCCGTATATGACGATTGACAATGTGCGCTCTCAAGAAACACCTCCCAAGTGATTGATTCAAATGACTGACTCAAGCGGACTGTGACTGTTCGGAAGCAACGAGTTTCATGCCCACTTTTTCAGCACGCTGCGCCAGATGGCGGAGTATCCGTTGACGGTAGCGTTCCTCGTAATAATCCTGGCCTTGATCGGTGTATTCCTCGCCCTTGGTCAGCATCGTATAAATCAGGCGAGCCAACTTGTGAGCCGCTGCGGTCACGGCCTTGGGCTGGTCCATACGGGCGCACATCCGCCGGAAGTAGGCGCCCAAAGCCGACTGACTACGACGCAGCGCCGCGGCGGCCAGCCGCAAGGCCTGGGCCGCCCGGTTCGCACAACGCTTGGTCTTGCCACTCATGACTTTGCCGCCCGTAATCTTGGTGCCAGGGCAAAGCCCCAGCCAACACGTGAAGTGCTTGACCGTGGCAAAGCGTGACATGTCCGTGCCGGTCACGGCACGATGCTGGGATGTTGATACTTTTTCTACAGCTTCGTTATTGATCCAGCCCTTCACCG
Organism: uncultured Pseudomonadota bacterium; assembly: GCA_903951825.1. GTDB lineage: Bacteria > Pseudomonadota > Gammaproteobacteria > Burkholderiales > Rhodocyclaceae > Azonexus. The sequence goes on along the minus strand of CAJBDJ010000031.1, from coordinate 87,655 downwards.
AGGCGTAATCCCAGGCTGTAGAGGGTGAAGTAAAACACCCGGTAGCTGAGCACCCGTGTCGCCAGAAACAGGCGCTGCGCTTCGTCGACCGTCACGATGTCCGGCAGGCGCTGCGTCTTGGGCGGTTTGATCAGGTTCGGCATCGCCCAAAGTCCGGGATCAGCCTGTGACAACGCGACGGGCGTGGGTAGGCGAGGCAGAGGATGTCGCCGTGGTTCGACAATGTGAGCTGGCTAGCGTGTCGCGCGCGACGGTCTATGCGCAGAAAGCACCGTCACCCATGGATCCAAGCGACCGGCGGTACAGCCAGTTGATTGACGAGGAATACACACGCCACCCGTTCTACGGCACCCGCCGAATGGTCATTTTTCTCGGTAAGGCAGGTCACCTGGTCAATCTTGCGTGTCGATGCCAAGTTATGCTGTTTGTGTTCGTGGTTGAAAGTCTGAACTTACCCCAAACGTGACAGGTTTTTTTTGCCCTGCATCAGCAACTTGACAAGCTGCTTGGATAACTCATCGAAGCGTTCAATCAAGGCCTGCGTATCCTGAAAGGTTTCACCCTGATTGAGCAAAACAGCGATCTGGCAAGCAGTTTCGTGAAATTTGACGTGAATGCCCTTGATGCTTTGCCAGTTTTCCTCGCCGAGCAGCGCTGAGGAGCGTCCCGAAGCTAGCCAGCGACCAAGTTCGCAGGACTCAGCATCGTTTGCCCGCAGCGGATCGAAGACTTCCGTATTGTTTCCCTTGAAAGCCGTCTTGAATCTGGCGACCCAACTCCGGTGCGCCATGATGGCGCTATCAATTGCATCCATGTTGACCACGTCTCGTTGCGATCGCCGCATCATACACATCGGCGCAGTGCTGTGCGGCGGCAATGCGAGAAATCGGCTCACTGAGGCCATTGAGCGCAAACATCACGCCCTCAATCACGCAATTCACGGCCGGTCAGCTTGATGAAAACGTCCTCCAGATTGGAGGCGCGATGGACATAACGCAAACCATCGGCAGTCGCCAGCGCGGCCAGCAATGCGCCCGCCTCGCGGCAGTAGAAAAAGGCCGTATCGCCGCTCAGCTCAAGGCGCTCAGCAAGGTGGCGATGGGCATCAACAAAGACGGGCAGCGTGCCGCTCGACTCATCGAACACCTCAACCACCTGCGGCTCGATATGCCTGGCGATCAGTTCGCGCGGACTGCCTTCGGCAATTTTCTTGCCGTGGTCGATGACCATCAGGCGATCGCACAGACGCTCGGCTTCATCCATGAAGTGCGTCGTCAGGATCAGCGTCTTGCCCGCCGCTTTGAGTTGCTTGAGGCGCTCCCAGATCAGGTGGCGCGCCTGCGGGTCAAGGCCGGTGGTCGGCTCGTCGAGAAAGACGATATCCGGATCATTGACCAGCGCCCGCGCAACCGTCAGACGCCGCTTCATGCCGCCGGACAGCGTAGCAATCCGCGCCTCGGCCTTGCTGCCGAGACCGGCAAATTCAAGTAGATGGGGAATGCGCGAGCGAATCGCCGCGTCACTCAGGCCAAAGTAGCGGCCAAAAACGAGGAGGTTTTCGCTGGCCGTGAAGTCGGGGTCGAGATTGTCAAACTGCGGCACGACCCCGACCCGCGCACGTGCCTGTTGCGCTGCGGCGGGAATGGCCCGACCGTTCAACACAATTTGGCCGCTATCGGGTGCCGTCAGGCCAAGGCAGAGGCGCAGGGTGGTGGTCTTGCCGGCGCCGTTGGGGCCAAGCAGACCGAAACAGGTACCGGGGGTGACGGCAAACGACAGCCCGGCAACCACCTGACTGCCGGCATAGGCCTTGCAGAGATCGGCAACCGCCAGCACCGGAGTCGTCACTAATGCCGCCAGGCGCGGACGATGATGTCGCGTATCACATGCAGGCGACGGTGGAAGAAATGATCGGCACCGGGAACCACGACGACCGGCAAATCGAGCGGCAGCGCCCAGTCGAGGACATTGTTCAGCGGCACGGTTTCATCGGCCGAACCGTGAATGACGATAGTGTCGTGCGGCACTGCCTCGGTTTCGTACTGGCGCGTTCCCTCGATAAAACCGGCAGCCGTGCCGACCAGAACAATGCGTTGAGCCGGATGCCCGGCTTCCGCCAGATGCCGGGCAACGCGGGTCTGACAATAGGCGCCGAAGGAAAAACCGGCGAGCGCCAGGGGCAGGTCGCCGCAACGCCGCCGGGCTTCGGCGATGACGGTCAGCAGATCGTCGGTTTCACCCACCCCTTCATCATGAATCCCTTCGCTGGCGCCAACGCCGCGAAAATTCGGGCGGAACGCTGCATAGCCGAGGCTGACAAATGTTCGCGCCAGCGTGTAAGCCACCTTGTTGGTGTTGGCACCGCCGCCGATCGGGTGCGGGTGGGCAATCAGCGCGATGCCGCGCGGTGCGTCGGGGCGCTCCATGATGACGTCGATCTTGCCCGCCGGGCCGTCGATCAGGATTTTTTCTTCGGGCGCCCTCATATTTTCAGGCGTTCGACAATACGGCCATTGAGCAGATGCTCCTGAATGATTTCTTCGACATCTTCTTCATCAATGTAGCTGTACCAGACCGCTTCGGGATAAATCACCAGCACCGGCCCCTGATCGCAACGGTCGAGACAGCCGGCCTTGTTGATCCGCACCTGACCGGCGCCCTTCATGTTGAGCTCGCTGATGCGCTCTTTGGCGTAGGTCTGGAGGGTGCTGGCGCCCAGTGAATTGCAGCAGCTTTCGCCGGCTTCGCGCTGATTGCAGCAGAAAAAAACGTGGTGCTTGAAATAGCTCATCAGACTCTCCTCGGGAGGACAAATTATAGTGGTTTCAGGCGCTTGCCTCGAACCGGAATCAGCGAACCGCTGGCGCGGCAGCCCTCTCACTGCTCAGCTTGAACTGCGCGCCCCTTTTGCGCGTCCTGCCGTCCAGTGCTTTTCGAGGGCAATCAGACTCGAACAGCCCAAGGCAAAAACAAGGATTTCCAGCCATTGCCGAAGGCCGATCGGCGCTGTCTGAAAGAGTGCGTTGAGCGGCGGCCAATAGGTGAAAAAGCCCTGCAAAAAAAGCATCGCAGCGACGCCGGCGCAGACCCATAAATTTGAAAAGACGCCCTGGTGCCAGAAGCCGCGAGTCAGCGAGCGGCAATTGAAGAGGTAGAAAATTTCGACCATGACAAAAACGTTGACCGCCACCGTGCGTGCCTCCGGCAAGCTCAACCCCTGATCCAGCGCGCGCAGAAAGAGGCCGAAAGAGCCGCCGAGCAGCAAGATGGAAACCAGCGCAATCCGGCGTATCAGGACATGATCGAGAACCGGCGTGTGCATCCGGCGCGGCGGCCGCTGCATGATGCCACGCTCGATGGGTTCAAAGGCCAGGGTCAAACCGAGAAGCACCGCCGTCGTCATGTTGATCCAGAGAATTTGCAGCGGTGTGATCGGCAAGGTCACGCCAAAGAGGATGGCGGCAACGATGACCAGCCCCTCGCCAAAATTGGTCGGCAGAGTCCAGGTGATGAATTTGATCAGGTTGTCCCAAACGCCACGCCCCTCCTCGATCGCTGCCTCGATTGTCGAAAAATTATCGTCAGTCAGTACCATTGCCGCCGCTTCCTTGGCCACTTCGCTGCCGCCAAGACCCATCGCGATACCGATGTCGGCCTGCTTCAAGGCCGGCGCGTCATTCACTCCATCGCCGGTCATGGCAACGACTTCTCCCCGCTCTTGCAGCGCACGCACCAGTCGCAGCTTTTGCTCCGGCTCGACGCGGGCGAAGACATCGATCTCGTCGGCGACCCGCGACAGAGCGGCGTCATCGAGGGCGGCCAGTTGCCGCCCGGTGAATGCCCGCTGGCCGGCAAGGCCGATCTGACGGGCGATGGCGAGCGCCGTCACGGCATGATCGCCAGTAATCATCTTGACCCGGATGGCAGCCGAGTGACAGTTGCGAATCGCGCTGATCACCGCCTTGCGCGGTGGGTCGATCATGCCGACGAGGCCGATCAGCGTCAGTTGATCGAGGCTTGCTGCGGTCAACGGCGTATCTGTGGCAAAAATCCTGCGGGCGATCAGCAAAACCCGCTGCCCCTGTTCGGCGAACACCTGCGCGGCCGCTTCAACCGCCTGCGCATCCAGTGAGCCGGGCTGACCATCCGGCTGCAACTGCGCAACACAATGCGGCAGCAGGCGTTCGAGGGCGCCTTTGACATAGACATGTTGCCCACCATCAACACGGTGGGCACTTGCCATGGACTGCCGGCGCGAGTCAAAAGGCAGTTCGCCAAGACGCGGGTGCAGCAGGCGCAAGGTGTGTTCGTCGAGCCCTGCCTTGCGGGCGACTACCAGCAAAGCCGCTTCGGTCGGGTCGCCGGTAATTTTCCAGTGCTTGCCGACAAGCGCCAGACTGGCATCGTTGCACAACGCGCCGGCCACCAGACATTCACGCAAGGCACCCGCCACGCTGGCCGGCAAATTTTCATGGCTGATGCCGCCATGCGGGTTGTAGCCGTGACCGCTGACGATGAAATTTTGCCCGGCGCACCACAGCGTGCGCACGGTCATGGCATTTTCGGTCAGCGTACCGGTCTTGTCGGAACAAATGACCGTCGTGCTGCCCAGCGTTTCGACTGCCGGTAGATGGCGAATGATGGCTCGGCGCTCGGCCATACGCGCCACACCAATGGCCAGCGTGACGGTGACCGCCGCCGGCAGCCCCTCGGGAATCGCCCCAACGGCCAACGCCACCGCCGCCATGAACATCGCCATCGGCGGTTCGCCACGCGCCAGGCCAACCGCGAAAGTCAACAACGCGAGGCCCCCGATGGCCCATAACAACCAGTTGGAAAAGCGCGCCATCTTGCGTGTCAGCGGTGTCGCCAGTTGCGGTGCCGCGGCAATCAGGCCGGCGATGCGCCCGGTTTCGCTAGCGTCGCCCGTTGCCACGACGATGCCAAGCCCGTGTCCGGCAACCACCGCGCTGCCGGCGTAGGCCATATTCAAGCGCTCGGCGAGCATGGCATCGGTGGCCACCGGCGCAACCCCCTTGCTGACCGGCAGTGACTCGCCGCTCAGCATCGATTCGTCTGTCCGCAGTTCATTCTGCTCAATCAAGCGCAAGTCGGCAGGCAGACGGTCACCGGCCGTGAGAATGACCACATCGCCGGGAACCAGCAACTTGGCGTCGATTTTCTGACGGTGGCCGGCGCGGCGAACCGTGACCGCCGTTGACACCGTCCGCGCCAAGGCCGCCAGCGCGCCTTGCGCCTTGGCTTCCTGCCAGTAACCAATGATCGCGTTGAGCAGCACGACAGCGAATATCACGCTGGCATCTGTCCACTCGCCCAGTGCGGCGGTGATAGCGGCGGCAGCCATCAGCACGATCACCAGAGGCTGCGCCAGTTGCTGCAGGAAACGCCGCCAGGGAGCACTTCCCGGCTCCACCGCTATCTGGTTGGCTCCGTACTGGCGGCGGCGGGCGAGGACGGCAGTTTCGTCGAGGCCGACGCCGCTATCAACCGCAAGTTGTTGCACCACCTCCGCGCTGCTCAGCGCGTGCCAATTCACCTTCGTCGCGTGGTCAGGAAGAGAAACGGCAGGGTCAGGAAGGGCCATAGGGTTGCCACCAATCGGGTAAGTCCGTTGAAATTCAGGAAATGCCCTTGCCGCCAGGCAGCCAGGGCGGCCGGTGAATAGGGGTTGGGTGGAACCAGATTGACCAGCACGGTAGCCGCCATCAATGACAGGGCTGCCAGCATCAAGCGCGGGGTTGCCGGCAGCGGCAAGGAGACAAGAAGTACCAACAACCCCCAGGCAAGACCGCTTTGCGAACCCGGCGTCAGCCAGCTCAAAGCTTCGTGCGGGCCAACCAGAATGCTCGTTGCCAAGGTGCGGACAAGCAGCCCCAGAAAAATAAACAAGGGAACGACGATGTAAGACCAAGCAGTCCGCACCACCAGCCAGCGAACAATCAAACCAACGGCGATGGTATTGAGGGCGGTGATGCCGGCTTCCATTTTTACAAAACTATCGGCAGCAAACGGCACTGCGCCGGCGAGACCAAGTATTTGCCGCAAATCACCGGCACCGAAAAGCAGGGTTTCCGGCGAAAGCGGCACCAACAACCAGAGAACGAGCAGGGTCAACCCGAGTTCGGCATGAGAAACGGGGGCAATCAGATGTTGCTGCATTCGGGTGATTCGCGTCAGAACGTGCGCCCCGAGAATTTGCCCGGCGCTTGCCCCCAGCAGTCCGCCGAGCATATTGCAGGCAAGGTCGACATTCGAGGGCACCCGCGAGGGCAGCCAGTTCTGGACGATTTCCAGCGAAAAACTGGTCAGCGCAGCCAATAGCACCGCGGCAACCGGGCCGATCCAGCGCCAGCGCTGGGTGCTCAGGGCAAGGGTGAAAAAGAAGCCGAAAGGCAGGTAGACCGCCACATTGACGGCCAGATCAAAGGCCGTCCAGTAACGCGGCCAGCCGCCTTCAAGAAAAGCCAGCGGTGAAATGCCACTATCGCGCCAGCCAGAAAAAGGATGCAGACTGCCGTAAATAACCAGCCCCAGCCAGGCAAGGGCCAGATAACGGGCAAGCACGATGGCGCTGCGGGCGTGGTCAGACATGCCCGGATTCTAGCCGAGAAGGCTGCGCAATCCAGCCTCCGGAATAGGTGCCGCTCGGGCAACACAAAATATCCATAAGCGAATGGCAGGCGCTAATATGATGCCGGGCGGAACATGCCGACCACCGTTCGACGACTCGTACAATGCCCACTCATGCGCATCCTGATTGTTGAAGACAACGCCATACTGCGAACCATGCTTGCCTCGCTGTTCGCCAACGCCGGGCATCAAGTCGTTGCCGTGGTTGAAGACGGCAGCGAGAGGGTGGAGAGTGAAATCCGCCGTACCGATCCCGATGTCGTCTGCCTCGACTACCATCTGCCGGGACGTGATGGCATTACCCTCCTGCAATCAATTCAGGCTTTTGCCCCGCACATTGACGTGTTGTTGATGACCGCCTCCGATGAAGATGGCCTCGCCGAACGCGCCGGCGATGCAGGTGCTGCCGGTTTCATCCGCAAGCCTTTTGGCCAGAAACAGATCGTCCGCGAACTGGCAATCGTTGAAGAAACCCGCACCCATGCCGCACCGGGAGTCCGCCCCGCGTCCGGGCATGAAGCGGCAGGCGCCCCGGCGGATAACCATGGCGACCTCAGGCAACGCCGTACAGCGGTAATCGCCGACGACAGTGCCGCCGTTCGTCTGCTGCTCAAAGGCCTGCTCGAAGAATGCGGATTAACGGTGTTGCAAGACGTCGCCAATGGCAATGAAGCGGTGCTTGCTGCGCGCAAACACCAGCCGCAAGTTCTCTGTCTTGACGTCAACATGCCTGAAATGGGCGGCCTTGAGGCGTTGCCGCTGATCCGCGCGGCGAGCCCGAAAACTGCCGTCGTCATGGTCACCGGCAGCGCTGACAAAAGCGTGGTCGAAGTCGCCGCCCGTCATGGCGCCAGTGGTTATATTCTCAAACCACTGCGCCCGGCGCATGTCATCGGCTACATGGATCGGCTCTTCAAATAAGTCTCGCGTCCGCCCCGCCGGGGAGTTTCCGGCACGCCGCTAAAGTCGGCGTTGGTGTTCGCCGAGGTGATGGGTTTCGGCGGCAGCGCGATGATGCAAGGCGTGATGAATGTCTTCGTGCGGCGTTGCCCGACCGACCCATTGCGGCAACAGCGAGCCGGCGATCATGCCGAACATGCTGACGGCGAGACCGATCAGCTGCGGTGGCACCGGATTTTCGGCACCCACCAGCAGTTCGACCAGCAACCACGAGGCGACGCCGCCGATTGTTGCGAGGAGCGCCCCCTGGGTGGTCGCACGTGACCAGTAGGCGCCGAAGAACAGCGGGACAAAAGCGCCAGCCAGCGTCACTTTGTAGGCGTTTTCGACCATCTTGAAAATCGACGATTCGCTGGTCAGCGCAAAACCGAGAACGATGGCGGCGAAGCAGACCATGGTTATCCGCATCATGCGCAAGAGGCCGCGGTCATTGATCTGCGGATAAATATTGCGCAGGATGTTTTCCGAAAACGACACCGATGGTGCCAGCAAGGTCGCCGACGAGCAGGACATGATCGCCGCCAGCACCGCGCCGAAAAAGACGGCCTGCGCGAAAACCGGTGTGTGCTGCATCACCAGGGTCGGCAGAACACGCTGCGAATCGCTGGCAATCAGGCCATTGAACAGTTCAGGATCGATCAGCGTCGCCGAGTAGGCAATGAACATCGGGACGAAGGTGAAGCAGAAATAAATCACGGCACCGAGAATCGAAGCGTAAATGGCGACGCGCGCACTTTTTGCCGAGGTGACACGCTGGAAAACATCCTGCTGCGGAATCGAGCCGAGCATCATGGTCATCCAGGCGGCAAGGAAAGCGAGCCACTCCACCCAGGTGCCACTCGGGAAAAACTCCAGTTTGCCGGCCGCCGCCGCGTGATCAATCACCACACCAAAACCGCCGGTCATGCCGGAAACCAGATAGGCGATGAACAACATGCCGGCCATTGCGACGCCCATCTGGATGAAATCGAGAATGGCCACCGAAAACATGCCGCCGAAAGTTGTGTACGTCAGCACTATCGCCGTCCCCAGCACCATGCCGGCCTCCTGGCTGAGGGCGCCATCGGTCACCACGTTGAAAACGAGGCCGAGCGCCTTGATCTGCGCCGCTACCCAACCGAGATAGGAGATGACAATGCAGAGGGTGGTAAGAATTTCGACCGTACGGTTGTATCGCATACGGAAGAAATCACCGAGGGTCATCACATTGAGCTTGTAGAGCCTGGTGCCGTAAAAAATGCCGGCAATAATCAGGCACATGCTGGCGCCAAAGGGGTCGGCAACAACCCCGCTCAAGCCCTCTTTGACGAACGTGGCAGACACACCGAACACCGCTTCGGCGCCGAACCAGGTGGCAAAAACGGTGGCGGTGACTACCGGCATCGGCAAACTGCGCCCGGCAATCGCAAAATCCTTGGCGTTATGTACGCGCGTCGCGGCATAGAGACCGATGCCGATGGAGGCCAGCAAATAGATGACAACGAACCAGAGGAGCATCGGTGCAATCCGGCAAAGTATTGGGGTAAAACGGATTATACGGTTTTGGGTGGCTGATTCAGAAGCCGGAAAAGCCCGTGCACAACCTGCCGCAGCGCCCGGTTGACGGCTCAGAACTCCGGCGGCGACTCGAAATGTCTGAATTGGTCGCTACCCGGCAGCGTAAAGCCAAGCTGCGTTGCGTGCAGCAACAAGCGCGGGGCGCTGGTTTCGACGCCGTAGAGCTCATCACCCAAAATCGGGTGCCCGCATTCAGCGAGATGGACGCGCAACTGATGCGAGCGGCCGGTAATCGGCTCAAGTTCAACCCGACTGCAGGCGCTCCGGGGATCAAAGGCCAGCAACCGGTAGCGGGTCTGCGACGGCTTGCCGATGGCGAAATCGACCTTCTGCCGCGGTCGATTGGGCCAGTCGCAAATCAGCGGCAAATTGATTTCGCCGACCGCCGCCTCGAGCTGACCAGCTACCACCGCTATGTAACGCTTGCTCACCTTGCGTTGCTCGAACAAGCGCGAAAGCTCGCGCTGCATCTCCGGGCCACGGGCGATCAGCAGCAGACCGGAAGTGGACATGTCGAGGCGATGGACACTGCGCGCATCCGGAAATTCAGCCTGAACACGGTGGATCAGGCAATCCTGCTTATCCGGTCCGCGACCGGGTACTGAAAGCATTCCGGATGGCTTGTTTACGACGATCAGGTGCTCGTCAGCGTAAATCAGAACGAAATTTGACATGCTTGCGGCGAATCGGCAAAGGCAGCTTTACTTCAAGAAAAACCCGATAACAATCGCATTCGGCAAGATTGCTAGTGGATGAGCAACAACGTGTCCCAGGCAAATTTCACAATCAAAATAGCGGCGACAATCAGGAAAACGTGACGAATGAAGCCACTGCCATGCCTGATGGCCAACCACGATCCAGCCAGTGAACCACTGACATTGGCAAGCGCCATGAACAGCGCGAGCAACGGCAAAACGTAGCCGTTCGGCACAAAATAGGCAAGCGCGGCTAGATTGGTGGCGACATTGACCACCTTGGCACTGGCCGAGGCATGGAGAAAATCGAACCCGAAAAACCGCACAAAAAGAAAAATCAGGAAGCTGCCGGTACCTGGGCCGAAAAATCCGTCATAAAAACCTATGCCGCCGCCGAGCAGCAGCGCGTAAGCCAACTCACGATGACCACCGTGCGTCGGCCGGTGGGTCAACCCGAAATCCTTGCGCTTCAGGGTATAGATTGCGGCCAGGATGAGCAGCAGCAAAATCATCGGCCGAATGGCATTTTTCGGTAGCCAGGCAACCGCCGCCGCCCCGACATAGGAGAGCGCGAAAGCGGCAAATGCCGCCGGTAAAATGGTGCGCCAAGGCATCTTTACCTGGCGGGCGTAACGCCAGGTAGCGCTAATCGTACCCACCACACTGGCACACTTGTTGGTACCGAACAGCGTCGCTGCCGACTGCCCTGGATAGACAGCAAAGAGCGCCGGAATCTGGATCAGCCCGCCACCGCCGACCACGGCATCAATAGCTCCGGCGACAAACGCCGCCATGATCAGCGCCAGCAAACCGGGATCAAGGACGTCTACAATCATTGCTCAGCCGAATCAATCAACGCCATCATTACTTGAGGACTTTTCGTGTCATCATTAAGAATGGGGGAAAGGGAATGCACATGGATATATACACACTTGCTCTATTGTCTGTAGTAGGTCTTCTGGCTGTCATCGTATTTCTCAAGCGCAAACGCCCGGCCGCCGAATTGGCACCAGCAAAAGCGCCGGCGGTGATTCGCAATGCCAAACCCAAAGGCTGGCAGCAACAGGATTTGGGTCTTGATCCGGGAACCCGCTACGTCGAAGCACCAATACGCAAGAAACTGCGTCTGATTAACGATAGCGAGCAGGAACTTTACCATCGCCTGTGCGAAGCGATGCCTAACATGACCATTTTTGCCCAGGTTGGCGTTGCCCAGTTGGCCTTGTTGCGCGGACGTGCCGAGGCCGAAAGGCTCAGCAACATGGCCGGACGCGGTGTCGATTTTGTCGTCTGCGGCGAAGATTTTTCGATCATTGCCGCCATCGAATTATCCTGGCCGGCGCTTGAAGCCAAAGCGATTGCTTCCGAAGAACAAAAACGCCAATCGTTGCAAAGCCTGGGAATTCCACTCATCGTCTTCCGCCCCAATGAATTACCCGATGCCGAAGCAATCAGTCATGCAATTGCCGAAGCCATCATCCGCCGCAATCGCTTCGAGGCAGAACGTTAACTTTTCTTCACGCGGGCTCGGTACCGGCAAAATGCTATCGCTATTTTCCGATGCAAAAACGGCTAAAAATTACCCCCAAAAGATCGTCAGCAGTGAATTCTCCGGTTATTTCTGCCAATGCCTGCTGCGCCAGACGCAGTTCTTCAGCAAACAATTCAAGGGCAGGTTGGCTGCCTTCAGCAACTTGGCGTGCGGCTTCGATGTGTGACTTAGCCAAGGCCAAAGCGCGCAAGTGACGTTCCCGGGCAATGAAAACGTCCTCAGTTTGTTGCCAGCCAGCAACTTTCAGTAGTTCTTGGCGCAACAGCTCGATTCCTTCTCCTGAACGAGCCGAGAGGGAAATCACCGAACCGCTGGCTTCACTATGAATTTCAGCAGGCTTGTCGAGCAAATCTATCTTGTTATAAACCGTAATTTGCTTCAGTCCAGCCGGCAGGCGTGCCAGAATTGCGCGCTCGGCGGCGCCGATGCCGTGACGGGAATCGACCAGCAAGAGCACCAGGTCGCTGCGCTCAATTTCCTTCCAGCTGCGCTCAATACCAATTTTTTCGACTTCATCATCGGTTTCGCGCAAACCGGCGGTATCGATGATATGGAGTGGAATTCCCTCGATCTGGATGGCTGAGCGCAAGGCATCGCGCGTCGTACCGGCAATCGCGGTGACGATCGCCAGATCGTCTCCGGCCAGACAGTTCAACAAGGATGATTTGCCAACATTGGGCTGACCGGCAAGCACCACCTGCAATCCGGATTGCAACAATTTTCCCTGGCCGGCGCGGCTATGTATTTCGGCAAGTTTGGCTTTCAAGCGTGACAATCGCCCAAAAGCATCAGCGGCCTTAAGAAAATCAATGTCTTCTTCAGGAAAATCAAGCGTTGCTTCGACCAACATGCGCAGATTGATCAACTCATCGGTCAGGTCATGGATGGCTTTCGAGAATTCTCCTTGCAGCGATCGTACGGCGGAACGAGCAGCACTGGTGGTTGCCGCGTCGATCAGATCGGCCACCGCTTCGGCCTGCGTGAGATCGATCTTGCCGTTGAGAAAGGCGCGGCGGCTGAATTCGCCCGGCTCGGCAAGCCTCGCACCAAGATCAAGGCAGCGGGCAAGCAGCATGTTCATCACCACCGGGCCGCCATGACCCTGCAACTCGATGACATCTTCGCCGGTGAATGAATGCGGCGCCGGGAAATACAGCAGGATTCCGCTATCTATCGCGACTCCGTCGATCGCTTTGAAATCGACCATTGTCGCGTAGCGTGGTGGCGGATTTTTGCCGGTCAACGCCAATGAAAAGGGCAGCAAATCGCTGCCCGAGACACGAATTACGCCTATCCCGCCTCGCCCCGCAGCCGTGGCGATGGCGGCTATGGTCGGGGCGACGATGGCGCCATTCACACCTTATGCCTTGGCATCATTGGCGGCTTTGCCACCACTTTCGATCATCCGGGTAATTTGCCATTGCTGGGCAATCGAAAGCACGTTGTTAACCACCCAATAAAGCACCAGACCAGCAGGAAACCAGAAGAACATGACACCAAAAATCAGCGGCATCATCATCATCACTTTTGCCTGAATCGGATCAGGTGGGGTCGGATTGAGTTTGGTCTGCAAGAACATCGAGGCCATCATGATGATCGGCAAAATATAAAAGGGATCGGGTGAAGCAAGGTCATTGATCCATAGAACCCATGGTGCGTCGCGCATTTCGACGGCACCGAGCAGCACCCAGTAAAGCGCGATGAAAACCGGAATTTGCACAAGAATTGGCAAACACCCCCCGAGCGGATTAACCTTCTCCGTCTGGTACATTTTCATCATTTCCTGGTTCATGCGCTGCTTGTCGTCGCCAAAGCGTTCCTTCATCTGCATGAGGCGCGGGGTCAGTAGCTTCATTTTTGCCATCGATTTATAGGAGGCTGCCGATAGCGGGTAGAAAATCCCTTTGATAATGATGGTCAGAATGACGATTGCCCATCCCCAGTTCCCTACCAGGCTGTGAATAGCTTCCAGCGCCCAGAAAATCGGCGCAGCGACAACGGTCAACCAACCATAATCGACAACCAAATCGAGCCCGGGAGCCAGCTTTTTGAGTACCGACTGCTCCTGCGGGCCAGCAAATAAAGCGACGGATGTAGTTCCGGTTGCCCCCGGAGCAATCTCCGTCAGCGGAACAATTACGCCGGCCTGAAAAGTATTCACGCCTTCCAACTTGCGCATGTAAAACTCGCGCTGCACCTTTTCCTGAGGTACCCAGGCAGAAACAAAGTAGTGCTGAACGACCGCCAGCCAGCCGTTGTCTGCTGTTTTGGCAAACTTAGCCTTGTTATCAGCGATGTCACTAAAATTGATTTTCTGGTATTTCTCTGCATCGGTAAAAACGGCCGGTCCGGTAAAGGTGGAGACCATCGCCGACTCACCGGCCGGAGCAACATCGTCCCGCTGCATTTGAAAATAAGCATGTGAAATCAGCGGCTTGTCGCCAATATTTACCACTTCCCAAGCAACATCGATGAGATATGATCCGCGCCTGAAGGTCAATATTTTGGCTATTTTGGCTCCATTCGCCCCATTTGCCTCGAGACGAATCTTGATCTCGTCACTTGCCTCGGTTAGCTCTGTAGGACCCTCTACGCGCCTGAAAGTAGTTCGGTGATTCGGTAAACCTTCTCCGATCAAACCGCTTTGTGCCATGTAGTGATGCGCCGGATCAAACAAAAGGAAGGTTTTTTCCTTATTGTTATGTTCCTTGTACTTCAACAACTCAAGCTGAATGATGTCGCCACCCTGAGCCGAAATCGTCGCTTTGACGCGATCCGTGGTGACGGTGAAACTCCCGGCCAAAGCTGGTTTAACAGCAACTGCCGGTGGCTTGCTGGAACTTGCTTGTAAATTGGCCGACGGCGTCGGGGCCAGACTCGCCGATTTTGGGGAATTGCCCGCAGAAGTTATGGCTGCGGCGTCAGCGGGTGGCTTCGGTTGGTTGAATTTTTGCCAGTTTTCCCAGAGCATGAAGCTTGAGAAAAAAAAGATCATCACCAATATCAGGCGTCTAGTGTCCATGAACGGCCTACAAAAAAATCAATCATTAGGGTACGGGATCGTACCCGCCGGGATGCCAAGGATGGCAGCGGCAAAGACGCTTGGCGCTCAACCAGCTACCCTTCAGGGCACCATGCTTTTCTACCGCTTCCACCGCATATTCCGAGCAAGAGGGAAAATAGCGACAATTTTGTCCTAAAAACGGACTTATCGCGTACTGATAAGCCTTAAAAATTGCCATCAACAACTTTTTCATCGGTTAGCCGGTTGACCTGGTATTTTCTTAACCAGCGACAAAAATTCTTCGGCAATGATCTTGCGGCTTACCTTGCCCGGCTTTACCGCAAGCCTGACGATCAAATCAACCGCCGGGAGCGTTGCTCGACAGAGGCGAAACTGCTCTCGAATCACGCGCTTGAACATGTTGCGGTCAACCGCCTTTTTGAGCTGCTTTTTTCCGACAACCAAACCAAGCCGCGAACCATCGAGAGCCGCCTCATGCGGTCGATAATGCATTATGATCAATTGCCCACGCAGCGCTTTTCTGAAACCAAAAACGGATGAAAAATCATCCGTTTTGGTCAGGCGATAGCTTCTGGCGAAGGATAGATTCACCCCGCCTGTACGTCCGGCTTAAACAGCCAAACGTCTGCGACCTTTGGCGCGGCGAGCAGCAATAACTGCACGGCCACCTTTGGTGCGCATACGAACCAGGAAGCCATGGGTGCGCTTGCGGCGCACGACCGACGGTTGATACGTGCGTTTCATTTGGGAGTCCCTTGGTGAGAGAAGAAAAACGTCGAATTACACTCTAGAACAATCTCTGTTGTCAAGCTAAGTTATTAATTTTAGCTGTGGATAACCTGTCACGCTCAAGGTAGAATTTGGCTTTCACGGCGGCTTGATAGTCGCCATTTTTGTTCGCACAGTGCGATTCAAATCATGGAGTTAAGCCGCCAGCGACTTTCAGTCTGGGCGGAGAGGGGTCTGGTTGGTCATGGCTGGTTTCTGGGAATCCTGTTTGCTACGTTTTGAACAGGAACTGCCCACGCAACAATTTACTACCTGGATCAAGCCCTTGCGGCTCGAAGGGGAAGCCACGCCACAAGATGGTTTGCGATTGATTGCTCCCAATAGTTTTATTCTCAAGTGGGTTGGTGACCGCTACCTCAACCGAATCAGGGAGTACGCACAAACTTTCTTCGGCTTAGCTGTAGACGTTGTTTTGATCGTCGGTCAAAGTAAAACTGTTGATCCAACTTCACGAGAAGTCTTTCCGGGTAAAGCGACCGATTCTTCTACATCAACCAATGATTCAAAGGGTAGCCAGAAGGCAAAACCCTATGAAAAATCGCGGTTGTTCCCAACCTTTACGTTTGATAACTTAATTGTTGGTAAAGCCAATGACCTAGCTCGTGCAGCCTCTGTTCAGGTTGCCAACAATCCAGGTTCAGCCTACAACCCGCTTTTCATTTATGGTGGCGCCGGACTCGGGAAAACACACCTGATTCACGCTATCGGTAATGCGATTGTTGCCGAAAATCCGAAAAAAATTGTTCGCTACGTTCACGCTGAGGATTATTACTCGGATGTCGTTCGTGCTTATCAGCAAAAATCATTCGATACGTTCAAACGTACTTACCGCTCGCTCGATGTCCTCCTCCTTGATGACGTTCAATTTTTCAACGGCAAAAATCGCTCCCAAGAAGAATTTTTCTTTTTGTTCAATGCGTTGATTGAGGCTCGCAAGCAAATAATTATCACCTGTGACACATATCCAAAGGACATCAATGGTCTCGATGATCGTCTGGTGACACGATTTGATTGGGGGCTCACCGTCCAAATTGAACCTCCCGAGCTTGAAATGCGTGTTGCCATTCTTAAAAAAAAGGCAGAAGCCGAAGGAATGCTTCTCGACCATGAGGTGTCTTTCTTCATTGCCAAGCATTTGCGTTCCAACGTACGTGAACTCGAAGGAGCTCTCAAGAAAGTATTGGCTTACTCATCTTTCCATGGCCGGGTAATTGCTCTTGATCTGGCTAAGGAAGCACTCAAGGATTTGATTGGTTCATCTCGCAATGTTGGGATGGACAATATTCAGAAAACTGTTGCTGATTACTACAAAATCAAGGTGACTGAATTTTTCTCTAGGAAGAGAACACGTGCTATAGCCCGACCAAGACAAGTAGCAATGTGGCTATGTCGCGAAGTGACGACCCATAGTTTTCCTGAGATTGGAGACGCTTTTGGGGGACGTGATCACACTACCGTCATTCATGCTGTAAAGACCATCGATTCCCTGCGCCTTAAAGAAGCCGGGCTAAACCATGACCTTCATGTTTTGCTACAAGTTTTGAAAGGTTGAGGGTGTCAGTAAGTTTGTACATAAGTTGTGGGTCGATTGTGGAAAATTCATCGATTGGTGGTTTATGGGAAAATTGTTCGACTTTGATCCACAAGTATTTCAGTACCTTACCCAGAGCCTATTTTTCATACTAACGTAATGAATAAATTATGTTTTTTATAGTTATCCACAGAATTGTTCTTGATATACTTATTAAAGGAATTTAATTTATGGTTCTTATCAAAACCTTAAGAGACACCTTGCTTGCCCCGTTACAGTCTGTGTCGGGTATCGTAGAACGTCGTCACACGCTACCCATTTTGTCAAACGTACTTCTTGAAAAACGTGGGAATCAGCTAACTCTGCTGGCAACAGATATTGAAGTTCAGATCACCACTACCACCGACGGTGCTGGTGGTGATGGTGTTGGTGCTGTCACTGTTGGTGCGCGAAAACTACAGGAAATATTGCGCTCACTGCCGGATAAAACGGAAGTTAGCCTGGTACTTGAAGATAGACGACTGCAAGTGCGTGCCGGAAAAAGCAAATTCAGTTTGCAAACCTTGCCGGCTGAAGATTTCCCAAGAATGTCGATTAGTGAGGGTGAAACCAGGGACTTTCAGCTTTCGCAAAAAGCTTTTCGTCAATTGCTTGGCAAGACCCAATACAGCATGGCCGCACAAGATGTTCGTTACTACCTGAACGGGCTGATGTTGCTGGTAGAAGGCAAAGAATTACGTGCGGTCGCTACTGATGGGCATCGCCTGGCTTATGCCAGTGTTGAAATTGAAGCTGAATTTCCGCGTCAGGAATTGATTTTGCCGCGCAAGACGGTGCTTGAGTTGAACCGTTTGCTGGTTGATACCGACGATCCCTTGAAGATTACGCTGGCCAGTAATCAAATTCGCTTTGCCTTTGGCAATGTTGTTCTCGTTTCAAAATTGATCGACGGGAAGTTTCCTGACTATGAGCGTGTGGTTCCCGCAATACTTCGTAATCATGTCATTGTCGGTCGTCAGGCCTTGATGCAGGCAATGACAAGAGCAGCAATTTTAACTAACGAAAAATTTAAGGGTGTACGCGTTTTATTGAGTGAAAACAGTTTGAAATTGATTGCTGCCAATGCCGAACAGGAAGAAGCCCAGGATGAAATTGAAATAGATTATTCGGGTGAATCAATCGATGTTGGGTTCAATGTCAGCTATCTATTGGACGTGTTGAACAACGTAGTAGCTGACGAAGTTCAGTGGAGTTTCAATGATGCGAGCTCGAGTGCCCTGATTTCACTGCCGGGTAACGAGCGTTTTAAGTATGTCGTCATGCCGATGCGTATTTGATTGTTAAAAGTCAGTTTCACGTGGAACACAAGCAATGAATGAAGAAGTTATCCCGCAAGCTGTGCCGCCGATTTACGGCGAATCCAGTATTCAGATTCTTGAAGGTCTCGAAGCTGTACGGAAGCGGCCAGGTATGTATATTGGTGACACTTCCGATGGAACGGGATTGCACCATCTCGTCTTTGAGGTAGTTGATAACTCGATAGATGAAGCTCTGGCTGGCCATTGTGACGATATTGTCGTCACAATCCACACCGATAGTTCGATCAGCGTGACTGATAACGGACGGGGTATACCGGTCGGTGTCAAAATGGATGACAAGCACGAGCCGAAGCGTTCAGCGGCAGAAATCGCCCTGACCGAACTGCACGCCGGGGGTAAATTCAATCAGAATTCATACAAGGTTTCTGGTGGTTTGCATGGTGTCGGCGTTTCCTGTGTTAACGCTTTGTCGAAATGGTTGCGTCTGACTATTCGTCGTGACGGGCAAAAACACACAATGGAATTTTGTCGTGGTCACGCCGTTGACCGGATCATCGAGGTGCGAGGAGGTGTTGAAGTTTCACCACTCAAAGTGGTTGGTGATACTGAAAAACGCGGTACTGAAGTTCACTTTCTTGCAGATGACGAAATTTTCGAGCATATTGAATTTCACTATGAAATTCTCGCAAAGCGACTGCGTGAGCTCTCTTTTCTCAATAACGGGGTAAGTATTCGACTCATTGATCAACGCACGGGCAAGGAGGAAGATTTTGCCTTTTCCGGCGGCGTCAAAAGTTTTGTCGAGTACATCAATCGCAGCAAGACCATTCTGCATCCGACAATTTTCACCTCAGCGGGTGAAGCGAAAGTTGGCGATACCGGGGTCACCATAGGGGTCGAGGTGGCTATGCAGTGGAACGATTCCTACCAGGAACAAGTACTTTGTTTTACCAACAACATCCCACAGTCGGATGGGGGTACTCACCTGACTGGTCTGCGTGCTGCCATGACACGGGTTATCAACAAGTACATTGACGAACACGAGATAGCCAAAAAAGCCAAGGTTGAAATTGCCGGCGACGATATGCGTGAAGGGCTGGCTTGCGTACTTTCAGTCAAAATGCCTGATCCAAAATTCGCATCCCAGACGAAAATGAAGCTGGTTTCATCGGAAGCCCGTCCGGCAGTTGAAGAAGTCGTCGCCCAAAAACTTGCTGATTTTCTGCTTGAACGACCAGCCGACGCAAAAATGATTACCGGAAAAATTGTCGAAGCCTCACGGGCACGTGAGGCTGCTCGCCGTGCCCGTGAAATGACCCGTCGCAAAGGTGTTCTGGACGGGGTGGGTTTACCGGGAAAACTGGCTGACTGCCAGGAGAAGGATCCGGCACTCTGCGAGGTGTATATCGTCGAGGGAGATTCTGCCGGGGGTTCTGCAAAACAAGGGCGTGACCGCAAGTTTCAGGCCATTCTGCCATTGCGCGGCAAGGTGCTGAACGTTGAAAAAGCGCGCTTCGACAAGCTAATTTCCAGCGAACAGATCGTCACCCTGATCACCGCGCTAGGCACCGGTATTGGCAAAGATGAATTCAAGATAGAAAAGCTGCGTTACCACCGCATCATCATCATGACTGATGCGGACGTGGACGGCGCCCACATTCGTACCCTGTTGTTGACCCTGCTCTATCGCCAGATGCCCGAGCTGGTTGAGCGCGGCCATATTTATATCGCCCAGCCGCCGCTCTACAAGGTCAAGCATGGCAAGACCGAACGCTATCTGAAGGATGACCAGGAATACCATCAGTTCCTGCTGCGTCTGGCGCTTGATGAAGCCAGCCTGACGCCCCGCGCCGGCGCCGAGCCAATCGTTGGCCCGGCCCTTGAAGAATTAGCCCGTTCCTGGCTGTTGACCGTAGCAGTCATTGAGCGCATCTCCCATCTAGTCAATCCTGAGATTCTGCAGGCGCTGGTCCAGCACAACCTGAAGCTTGACCTGAGCAGTGAAGAAAGCACCAAGGCTAGCGCTGCTTTGGTGACGCAGCATGTTCGTATTGGTGTTCGCATCGTGCCGAAATACGATGACATTCAGGAACGCTGGACCTTGCGTGTTGAGCGCATGCATCACGGCAACCTTAAAGTTGGCCTGATCGACGAGGATTTGCTACTCTCTGGCGATTTCATGCAACTGCGGCGTACCGCTGAAACCCTGGCTGACTTGTTTGGCCCCGGTGCATTCATGGCGCGTGGCGAGAAAAAGCAGATGGTGACTAATTTCGGCGACGCGATGACCTGGTTGCTCAACGATGTCGAGCGCGGCATCAGCAAGCAGCGCTACAAAGGTCTTGGCGAAATGAATCCGGATCAACTGTGGGAAACGACGATGGATCCCAAGGTGCGTCGTTTGTTGCGCGTTCAGATTGACGACGCGATAGCCGCCGACGAAATTTTCACCACCCTGATGGGTGAGTTGGTTGAGCCAAGAAGGGCGTTTATTGAAACGAATGCCTTGAATGCGCGTATTGATATATAAAAGCGTTGTCGGATGACAGAGAAAGTGAAAACTGTGCCAAGTTAGTGAAAAATTGCTGACACAGATAGTGAAATAAACCAAAGAGAGAGGCTAACCACGCCTCTTTCTGCTTTTTGGAATACCATTTTCATTTTTGCGCACAGCTGGTTGCGCGACCTGATGTTTCGGGAAGAAGAACAATCAATGAAAAACTACGAAGCCCTCAAACAGCAGGGCGATGTCATTTGGAATATTGCCAATCTATTGCGAGGTCCTTACCGTCCGCCACAGTATCGCCGGGTGATGATTCCCCTGACGGTACTTCGGCGTCTCGACTGCGTCCTGGAGAGCAGCAAGGATCAGGTGATCGACTATCACCGCAAGCTCAAGGCAGACGATAAGTACGACGCCGATACGATTGAGACGATGATCAATCATCGATTTAAGCTTAACTTCCACAACACTAGCGAATTCACCTTTCAGAACCTGCTGGGTGATGCCGACAAGCTTGCGGCCAACCTGAACAATTACATCGCCGGTTTCTCAGCGCGGGCGCGGAAAATCATCGAAAAATTCAAGTTCGATGAAGAAATTGAGAAGCTGGAAGAAGCCAACAGGCTATTCGAGGTCGTCAAGGAAGTTGCGGCCGTCGATTTCCATCCAGACCGCATCTCGAACATTGAGATGGGCTACCTGTTCGAAGATCTGGTCCGTCGATTTAACGAACAAGCCAACGAAGAGGCCGGTGATCACTTCACGCCACGCGAAGTCATCAAGCTGATGGTCAGCATTCTGTTTACCCATGACGATCTTGTGTACAAGGATGGCAAGGTCATCAAGATCTACGACCCTACTTGCGGTACGGGTGGGATGCTATCCGAGTCCGACAAGCTGATTCTCGACCCCGAAACCGGCCTCAATCCCGGCGCAAACCTTCAACTTTTTGGCCAGGAATACAACCCCGAATCCTACGCCATTTGTGGTTCTGACCTGATGATCAAGGGTGAGGAGGTCAAGAACATTGTCTTCGGCAACACCTTGGGCACCGGCAAGAGCAAAGAAGGATTTGTCGATGGCGATGGCCATCCGGATGAAAGTTTCCATTACATGCTGGCCAATCCGCCCTTTGGCGTGGAATGGAAGCCGGAAAAAGACAACGTTACCCGCGAACACAACGAATTCGGTTTCAAAGGCCGTTTCGGACCCGGCCTGCCGCGTATCAACGATGGCGCACTGCTTTTCCTGATGCACATGATTTCCAAGATGCGACCGGCGCCGGAAAAGGGTGGTGATGGCTCCCGCATAGCCGTTGTCTTCAATGGTTCGCCCTTGTTCACCGGAGATGCCGGCAGCGGCGAGAGCAATATCCGGCGCTGGATCATTGAAAACGACATGCTCGAAGCAGTCATCGGCCTGCCCGATCAGCTTTTCTACAATACCGGCATCTACACCTACGTGTGGATCGTCACCAACCGCAAGCGTTCGGGGCGTGCCGGCAAGATTCAGCTCATCAACGGCACCGAATTCGCCCGCAAGATGAAAAAAAGCCTGGGTGACAAGCGCAAGCGCCTGGGTGACGGTACCGATGGCAGCGGCAACGAACCCGATGGCTCACCGAATCACATCGCCGTCATCACGCGTCTCTATGCCGATTTTCAACACGATGCCCGGATGACCCTGGGTGAAATTGAAACCAATATCGACGCCAAGCGCGACCAGACCAAATCGCTGTGCATCAGCAAGATTTTTGACAACCGCGAATTCGGCTACCTGAAAATCACTGTCGAACGCCCATTGCGTCTCAATTTTGCGGTGACCGACGAGCGCATCGCGCGCTTCCAGCAAGGCAGTTTTTTCGACTCGCTTGCCGTTTCGCTCAAGCGCAAGAACAAGGCCAAAATCGAAGAAGAAATCCTCGTAGGCAAAGCCGCGCAGGCGGCCATCCTGGCAGTGCTGCAAGCCATGAAGCCCGCCTTTGCCGATGGCCAACTGGTCAAGGACCGCAAGGTTTTCGAGGCGCAACTGACAGAAGCCTTCAAGGCCGCCGATTTGACCCTCGACTTGCCCCTCAAGACCGCCTTGCTGGCGCCGGGCGGCTTGGGCGAAAAAGATCCGAGGGCCGAAATTTGCCGTGACAAGAAAGGCAATCCGGAACCCGACGCCGACTTGCGCGATACCGAAAATGTATCCTTGCCGGAAGATGTCGAACTGCCGCTGCCGCTCGATTACGAGAGCAAGAAGAACAAAGGCAAGGTCGACGTAGAACCCTTGTTGAAGCTGGTGCGCGAGCATTGCGAGGACTATCTCAAAGCCGAGGTTCTGCCTTACCGCCCTGATGCCTGGATCGAGCACAGCAAAATCAAGGTTGGCTACGAGATACCCTTCAACCGCCACTTCTACGAATACGAGCCGCCCCGCCCGCTGGATGCCATCGAAGCCGATATCGAAAAACTGGAAGGCGAAATCATGGCTATGCTCAAGGAGGTCACCGCATGAGCGAGCTGATCCTCTATCAAACCGAAGACGGCAAGGTCCAAGTCAAGCTACGGGCGGAAGATGGCAGTGTCTGGCTCAGTCAGGCTGAAATGGCTGAGTTGTTTTCAACCACCGTTCCCAACGCCAATATCCATATCCGCAACATCCTGAAAGAAGGGGAACAGGACGCGGATTCAGTTATTAAAGAATCCTTAATAACTGCCGCCGATGGCAAACGCTACCGCACCAAACTCTACCGGCTGGAAATGATCCTGGCCGTCGGTTACCGCGTAAAAGGCATACGCGGCACGCAATTTCGCCAGTGGGCAACGACCTATCTCGCCGAATACTTGATCAAAGGCTTCGTCATGGACGACGAACGCCTCAAGAACCCCGGCGGCTGGGATCACTTTGACGAACTGCTGGCCCGCATCCGCGAGATTCGGGCGTCCGAGCAGCGTTTCTACCAAAAGGTGCGTGATCTCTTTGCCCTGAGCGACGACTACCAGGCCAATGACGGCGCTGCCCAGCAGTTCTTTGCCGAAGTGCAAAACAAGCTGCTCTACGCCGTCACCCAAAAAACGGCTGCTCAAATCGTCGTCGACCGCAGTAACCCGGATGCCCCGAACATGGCGCTGACCACCTGGAGCGGCAGTCGCGTGCGCAAGCAGGATGTCATCGTCGCCAAGAACTACCTGACTGCCGATGAAGTGGATACGCTCAATCGCCTGGTGGTCATCTTTCTCGAACAGGCCGAACTGCGCGTCAAGGAGCGCAAGCAACTGACCCTGGCCTACTGGCGCCAGAATGTGGATCGCCTGCTCGAATTCAACGAACGCCCGGTCTTGCAAGGCGCAGGCCGGGTCAGCGCCGAACAGATGAAGAGCGTCGCCCACGAACGCTATGAGGTATTCGATGCGCGCCGCAGTAGCGCCGAGGCGTTGGCGGCCGATGCTGAGGATATGCGGATGCTGGAGTCGCTGGAGAAGCAGGGAAAAGCGAAATGAGATATTCGCCGTATCCATCATACAAGCCGAGCCGTTTGCCTTGGCTTGCTGAGATTCCCAATGAATGGGGTATCCATCGCCTTAAGTGGTCTGTTACAGGCTGCGACAATGGGGTTTGGGGTGAGGAACCGGATGGAGGAGAAGACGATATTATTTGTTTGCGCGTCGCAGACTTTGACCGTAACTCCTTGCGAGTCAGCACCAGTTCGCTAACGGTCCGGTCGGTCGATGCAAGGCAACGTGGCTCCCGGAAGATAAACAAGCATGATTTGCTACTCGAAAAATCGGGAGGTGGCGAAAAGCAGCTTGTTGGGTGCGTTGTCCATTTTGATCATGACTTCGATGCAGTCTGCTCAAACTTTGTAGCCAGAATGGTCGTTGCCGCAGGCCTATCACCCAGGTTTTGGTCCTATGTCCACGCGGCACTATATGCCGGAAAGCTTAACTATCTGGCAATCAAGCAAACGACAGGAATCCAGAACCTCGACTCGGGGGAGTATCTGAATACTCTGGTTGCGTATCCGTCAGAAGTCGAACAAGTACAAATCGCTGCTTTTCTCGATTGGAAAACAGGCCAGATCGACGCGCTGATTGCCAAGAAACAGGCCTTGATCGAGAAGCTGAAGGAAAAGCGGCTGGCGGTGATTACCCAAGCCGTGACGAAGGGGCTTGATCCCTCCTCAGCAGTGCGTGATCCGGATATTCCATGGCTCGATCAAGTACCCGAGCATTGGCAAGTGATGAAGTTTGGATATCGGACGCATATCGAGGAAGGACAGGTTGATCCTGAGTTTGAGCCGTTCAGCCAGATGATTTTGATTGCCCCAAATCATATTGAGTCTAATACGGGACTCGTCTTCGGTCTGGCTACAGCACACGAACAAGGGGCGATAAGTGGCAAATATTTAGTTCGGAATGGCGATGTGGTTTACAGCAAAATTCGTCCCCATCTGAATAAATGCGCTCTGTCGGATTTTGATGGCATATGCAGCGCTGACATGTATCCAATTCGAACTGAGCCACCATTGAGGCCAGATTTTTTGCGCTACTGGATGCTTGCTCAACCGTTCCTTGATTACGCAACCGTCTCTTCGATGAGAGTGGCTATGCCAAAGCTAAACCGTGAAACACTTAATGCGGCACCTCTTCTTGTTCCTCCCGCGCCAGAGCAAGAGAAAATCGTTGAATTCCTTGATTCCACTACGAAAAGAATCGACGGATTTTTAGAAAAAACGGACCTTGCAATTAGCTACCTCACCGAATACCGCACCGCCCTTATCACCGCCGCAACCACCGGCAAAATCGATGTTCGCGGCTGGCAGGCCGGCAAGGAGGGTGCATGAAATTCGAAACCTTTCAGGCGGGCGTCTGGCAGCCGCGTTATCAATACCAGAGTTTCGAACCGGTGCCGGTCGATCAGCCGTGGATTTGGGAAGATCCGGCCATCAATACGCTGCTCGAGGCGGCCAACCGGGCCTTGGGGGAGTTGAATGCGTTTTCGCTGATCGTGCCGGACATCGACCTGTTCATTGAAATGCACGTGGTCAAGGAAGCGCAGACGTCGAGCCGAATCGAGGGGACGCAAACCGGTATGGACGAAGCGCTGATGCCGGAAGAGCAGATTCGCCCGGAAAAACGCGATGACTGGCGTGAGGTGCGCAATTATGTCGATGCGGTGAATTCGGCAGTTAGCGAGCTGGCGACGCTGCCTTTGTCGAATCGTTTGCTCAAGCATACCCACAAGATTTTGATGCGTGGGGTGCGCGGCGAGCACAAGCAACCGGGTGAATTTCGCATCAGCCAGAACTGGATCGGCGGTTCCAGCTTGATGGATGCCGTGTTCATTCCGCCGCACCCGGATGGCGTGCCTGACTTGATGAGTGATCTGGAAAAGTTCTGGCATGACGAGTCGGTTGTGGTGCCGCATTTGATTCGTCTGGCAATCAGTCATTACCAGTTCGAGACGATCCACCCCTTCCTTGACGGCAACGGGCGTATCGGGCGCTTGCTGGTACCTTTGTATCTGGTCAGCCACGGCCTGTTGGCCAAGCCTTCGTTGTATCTGTCAGATTTCTTTGAACGCAACCGGGCGAGCTACTACGATGCCTTGATGCGGGTGCGTATCGGCAACGACATGATTCATTGGGTGCGTTTTTTTCTGCGTGGCGTGGCGGAAACGGCGATCAAGGGGCGCGATGTTTTCAAGCAGATTCTGGCTTTGCGTACGGAGGTGGAGCATCAGGTCTTGTCTTTGGGAAAGCGCGCGCCTAATGCCCGGCAGGTTCTCAACCTGCTGTACCGAAAGCCCATGATCAACGCTGCCGACTTGAGGGTTGGCCTGAATGTCAGCCAGCCGACGGCCAATGCGCTGTTGAACGATTTCAACCGGCTGGCTGTGCTGCGTGAGATGACCGGTGCGGGTAGAAACAAGATTTATGTATTCGATGCTTATCTTGAGTTGTTCATAAAATAACGAAACCTATTTTTCGTTATTTATTGCGCAAGGGAAGATAAGGGTTGCCCGGATTTTTGTTGTTACGAAAATAGACGACAGGGAACAATATTCAGATGAAAAAGCACACTGAAGCCCGCCTCGAAGATGCCATCGTCGATCAGTTGTGTTCGGTGGGCGGCTACGCCTTGATCGATTACCGAGAGGGCCCGGCCAAGGATCGCTACGACAGGGTTCGGGCGCTGGACCCGGTACTGGTGCTGGATTTCATCGCTGCGACGCAGCCCAAGCCGTGGCAGAGCCTGAATGCGATTCATGGCGCGGAGACGGGCAAGGTGGTGCTCGATCATCTGGTCAAGGAGCTGGACACCAAGGGCATGCTCAAGGTGCTGCGCCAGGGTTTCAAGTGTTATGGCAAGAAATTGCGCGTGGCAGTCTTTGCGCCGAGCAACCGGATGAATCCGGAGGTATTGGATTTATGCCAAAAAAACCGGTTGACCGTAACAAGGCAGCTTTTTTATGGCGAAACGCATGCCAAAAGCCTCGATCTGGTCTTGTTCCTGAATGGTTTGCCGCTGGTGACGGCGGAATTGAAGAACCCGCTCTCTGGCCAGACGGTGGAAGACGCCAAGAAGCAGTACAAGAAGGATCGCGATGCGCGCGAACTGATTTTTGAGTTCAAGAAGCGGGCGCTGGTGCATTTTGCCGTGGATCAGGATCAGGTCTTCATGGCGACGCGGCTTTCCGGCGACAAGACGTATTTTCTGCCGTTCAACCTTGGCGATGGTGGCCATGCCGGCAACCCGCTAGCGGCCGATGGCGGTTATCGCACGGCTTATCTGTGGCGGGAAGTGTGGCAGCGTGACAGCCTGCTCGACATCTTTGGCCGTTTCATGCATTTGCAGGTTGAAGAAAAGCGCATCCTCAGCGATGAGGGCATCAAGAAGATCACCAAGGAAACGATGATTTTCCCGCGTTATCACCAGCTGGATGCAGTGCGCCGTCTGGTGGCCCATGCTCAAGCCTACGGGCCGGGGCGGAATTATCTGGTGCAGCATTCGGCGGGGTCGGGCAAGTCGAATTCGATTGCCTGGCTGGCGCATCGGTTGTCCAGCCTGCATGACGCGGAGGATCGGAAGGTTTTCGATTCGGTGATTGTGGTGACTGATCGCCGCGTGCTTGATCAGCAGTTGCAGAACACGATTTACCAGTTCGAGCACAAGCAGGGCGTGGTGCAGAAGATCGACGAGGACACGCGGCAACTGGTGCAGGCGCTGGCTTCGAGTACGCCGATTGTGATCACCACCTTGCAGAAATTCCCCTTCATTGCCGAAACGCTGGACAAGCTGCGCGATGAACTGCCGCCCGAGTTGCAGGATGGGTTATCGATTTCGACCCAGGGCAAGCGCTTTGCGGTGATTGTCGATGAAGCGCACAGCTCGCAGTCGGGCGAAAGCGCGATGGAGTTGAAAGGCGTGCTCAATGCGCACGGCGTGCAGGAAGAGGCGGCGCGTTATGTTGTTGAGCAGGGGCTTGATGAGGATGACGAAGCGGATCAGATGGCGGGCGTCGTGCGCGAGATGATGAAGCGGGGCAAACAGCCCAACTTGAGCTTTTTTGCTTTTACGGCGACACCGAAATACAAGACGAAGAAGGTTTTCGACGAACCCGGTCCGACCGGCGAAGCACCGTTTCATCTGTACACGATGCGGCAGGCAATTGAGGAGCGTTTCATTCTTGATGTGCTGAAGAATTACGTGACCTACGAAGCCTATTTCCGGCTGGTGCAGGTGGGCGATGATGATCCGCATGTCGAGCGAAAAAAGGCCGCGCGTGCGCTGGCGCGGACGCTGACTTTTCATGAGGTCAACCTGCGTACCAAGACCGAAGTGATGGTCGAGCATTTCCGCACCCATGTTCGCCACAAGATCGGTGGCCGGGCCAAGGCGATGGTGGTGACGGATGGCCGCTTGCATGCGGTGCGCTACAAGCGGACTTTCGACAACTACATTGCCGAGAAGGGCTATACCGACGTAAAAACGCTGGTGGCGTTTTCCGGCGTAGTGGAAGACCCGGATGCGCCGGGCAAGAACTGGACTGAAGTCGGCATGAATGGTGGCATCAAGGAAACTGAGCTACCGGAACGCTTCGACAGTAACGAGTATCAGGTGTTGCTGGTGGCGGAGAAGTACCAGACGGGTTTCGATCAGCCTTTGCTGCATACGATGTATGTGGATCGCAAATTGACCGGTTTGCAGGCGGTGCAGACCTTGTCGCGCCTGAATCGGACCTGTGCTGGCAAGGAAGATACGTTTATCCTGGATTTTCGGAACAAACCGGAAGAAATCTTCAAGGCTTTCAAGCCATATTACGAGGATACGCCCACTGAGCCGCTGACCGATGCCCAGCATTTGTACCGCTTGTATCACCAGATTGAAGAGCTTGGCCTGATCTTCGAAGAGGAGGTCAAAGCCTTTTGTGCGGTGTATTTCAAGCCGCGTCGCAAGGAAACGGTGCATGACCATGCGGCGATGAATGGCATCCTCGATCAGGCGGTGGATCGCTTCAAGGAACGGGACGAGGAAGAGCGTGAGGAGATCAAGGCGCTGCTGGTGAATTTCCGGAATCTCTACGGCTTTCTCTCGCAGGTGATTCCTTATCAGGACAGCGACCTGGAGCAGCTCTACACCTACCTGCGCTTCTTGCTGACCAAATTGCCCAAGCGCGAGGGGTCCGGCCCGGCGCATCTGGAGGATGAGGTCGAGCTGCAGTACTACCGCTTGCAGAAGATTAGCGAGGGGCAGATTGACCTGAATACAGGCGATGGCCAGCCGCTGAAAGGCCCCGGCGATGTCGGTACCGGTCAGCAGGACGAGACGATTCGCTTATCTGAGCTGATCGATATCCTCAACGAGCGCTTTGGGACTGACTTTACCCAAGCCGACCAGCTATTTTTCGACCAGATTCAGGAAGAGGCCATCGAGAGCGAGGCCTTGCGCAAGGCTGCCGCCACTAACTCGAAGGAGGATTTCCGCTACGTCTTCGAGAAGGCATTTGAAGGTCTGGTTATCGACCGGATGGATGGTAACGAGGATATCTTCGGCAAGCTGATGAGCGATGGTGAGTTTCGTCGGCTGGCGATGGAGCACATGTTGCATAAGGTGTATGGCGCATTGAAGGGCAGTGGTGGTCCGGATTAATCTCACTTGTACCTGGATATACCCCTGTAGATGAGTTGGGAGCAAAGTAGCGTCTCGAGCTAACGGGCTTGTCGGAAGTTTTCACTAACCGTGGCACGAAATCCGGATTTTTTCACTTTCTATGGCACTACTGTTCGCGGGGGATGACACTGAAGATGAAAAATTGCAAGCAGGCCAAGAACCTGTTTTTCACTTTCTGTGTCATCCGACATGACAACATGATTACTTGTTCGTGCATCGATCAAGCAGCCCTTTCAAGTCTTGATCGTCTTGCCAGTGTCGGCGCTGCGCTTCGGACTTTACATAGCGCCTGCTTTCTTCGTCATCCTGAGCCCGAAAGCTTTCGAGGACCCTTGCCAGGTGCTCCGGGTACGGCAGCATCACTCCGTAATAAAGCACTAATTCCCCACGATTGATGATCAGGGTAGGAAAGCTTTCAATGTCGGTGTTACCAAGAGCATCGGCAATATCTTCAATATCCAACCAGACAAAGATCGTGTCAGGAAATAGAACTGAGATTCGCTCGAATCCGGGGCGGTAATTGCGGCAAGTGTCGCACCAGTCGGCGCACAAGCAAATGACAGAAAACGAACTGATAGACATGGACATGAGCAGGAGGAACGGTAGGCTGGATTACAGGATAAATCGGCCCTGCAATGGATTACGTGGGTATTGGCTCATTGGTGACAAAATTTGATCGTTTCACCGCTTGCGCAAGACATTCCTGCAAATTTTTGATGTTGATAGGCTTGGAAATGTGGCTGTCCATGCCTGCTTGCAGACAATCGTCACGATCCTTGTCCATTGCGTTGGCCGTCATTGCGATGATTGGCGTTCGCATGAGCCCGTGCGCAATTTCTCTCTGGCGGAAAAGACGCGTCGCTTCAAGTCCGCCCATAACAGGCATTTGCATATCCATAAAAATGATGTCGAAATGCTTGTTTGCCAGAGTATCAAGGGCTTCCTGACCATTTTCGGCGACGCTGACGGTATGACCCCATTTTTTGAAAAGGCTGACTGCCAGTTTCTGATTAACCAAGTTGTCTTCGACCAACAGAATATCAAGGTAAGTATTGGCTTCTCGCAAGCTATGGCGGGTCAGGAGCTTGGCAGGGGGCTTTTCACGCTCGACGTTTTCAGTTAATTGACAGAGCGCAAGGCGCAAATCTGACGGCGCGACGGGTTTCGGAAAATAGGCGTTGATGCCGAGCTCCTTGCATTGATCCGCGTCCCCGCGCATTGCAGTAGAGGTCAAAATCAGCATTGGCGGCGGCGTACTGTATTTCTCCTGCAGGTTTTTAGCCAAACTATAGCCATCCATGTCGGGCATCTGGCTATCGAGGAGGATGAAATCCAGGAGGTTTCCATCTTTTTCAACAAACAGTAGTGCTTCATGGGCACTGGCGACCGAAAATACCTTGATTTGCCACTGAATCATCCAGCTTTCGAGCATGTGTCGATTTGTTTTGTTGTCGTCAACGATCAAAGCGGATTTGCCGATCAGTGATGAGATATCGCAGGAAAGGGGCGACACCGTAGTTTTTGCGATGGGAAAATCGATTTCTATCTGGAAGCAACTTCCTTCTCCGACTTTGCTGTCGACCCATATTCGCCCATTCATCAATTCGACCAGTCGGCTGGAAATCGACAGGCCGAGTCCGGTACCACCATAGCGTCGTGTTGTCGAAGCGTCTTCTTGGGCAAAGGCCTCAAATATCAGCTTTTGCTTATCTGCGGAGATGCCAATACCTGTGTCTTTAACAGCCAGATGAATTCGGCAAACTCCCTCGGGGGCACTGGGTTGGCAATCAGCACGCAGGATAACTTCGCCTTTTTCGGTAAACTTGATCGAATTACCCATCAAATTGAGAATAATTTGACGTAGACGACCCGGATCTCCGAGAATTTGTGTAGGAATTGCAGGTGAAACATCGCAGATCAACTCAAGTCCCTTTTCCTCAGCGCGCAATGACAGTGTGCGCAAAGTATCCCAAAGCAGTCGCGACAGATCGAAGGGTATCGCTTCGATATTCAGCTTGCCGGCTTCTATCTTCGAGAAATCCAGAATGTCGTTGATGACCGTCAGTAGACCGTCGGCAGATGACTGGACGATTTTCAGGTAATCCCGCTGTTCATCATCAAGTTCAGTATCAAGGACAAGATCGGTCATGCCGATGATGCCATTCATCGGTGTGCGAATTTCGTGGCTCATGTTGGCCAGAAACTGAGACTTGGCGATGCTTGCCGCTTCAGCATCTTCCTTCGCCTTGCGGAGCTGGGTTTGCGCAATATTGATACGCCGGATAAAGAAGATGCCAAGACCCATGACTGAAAATATCACCAGCAAGACAACCCCAGCCTGGGTGTATTTCAGATTTCGCTGCTGTTTGTCGAGATCAGTTTGAAGTTCGACCAGATTCTGGTTGCTTTCGTAAAAAAGACGGTTGGCGTTTTCATTGAGCCGGAAGAAAAACGACGGAATGGTTTTGTAATACGCGTTGATCTCTTCAAATGAATTTTTCAGGCACCGAAGATCATTCTCAGCGCAGTTATCTCTAACATCCAGGCGCTTGCCGAGCTCCTCGACGCGGCGGCGTATTTGTTCGAGATAGGGCTCAATTTCGATGATTTCCATCACATAACGCTGGTTGTCAGCCTGCGGCAAGTAATTTACTTCACGCACCATTTCGTCCTGCCCCTCAATATTGAGTGCGATACGGTGAACAACCGAGCCCCCTTTTTGCAGAACATACAGGTTCTTTTCAAGGTCGTCGGTCATTGCCAGAATCTGCCGCCCAAGCCGAGTGTGCGACGCTTTACCAGAGACCGGAGCGAGCTGGTAAAAGGTGCTTTCAATGTTACGAATGGCGTTGACGATTTGTTCGCCAATAAACAATCGTGCCTGCTCGTTGCGACTTTTTTGGTTCAGCTCTTCAATCAGGCTGGAAATAATCGAACTGACACCCACAATTGTAAGAAAACCGACAAAAAACAGGATCAGCAAGGCGCGACTGGCGCGAGTGGTGTCATGGAGATGTCGGCTTCCCATGCGGCTTAAAGCTTGGTCTTGTTGTCGAGAAAACCGTGTTTGCGGAAAACGGCCTGCCCTTCTTCGGAAGCAACGAAGTCAATGAACTTTCGGGCGACAAGCGGATTTTTCGAAAATGTTAGCTGGATCAGGAGCAAGGCCTGTGGCTTGGCAATTTTTGGATCGAGATTGACGGCTTCAATTTGCGTAACGTTGTCAGGGAAAAAAGCCGTCGCGCGCCAGTTGACTGCCAGATCGGCTTCGCCGCGCTTTAAAGCCAGATTGATCGCCCGTGAATCGGGCATCAAGGCAACGGACTTGTTGACCACTTTGGGGTAAATACCCACTTTGTCCAGTATTGCCTTCGTTTCCTGGCCGACGCTGCCGCTTTCTGCGTTGCCGATCATCACCGTCAGATCCTTGCGCAAAAGCTCCATTGCGTCGCCCTTGACCTGCTTGGGATTGCCTTTTTGAACGACCAGTGCCATTTGATTGTAGCCGGCCAATTTATAGTCACCGAGCAGTCCTTCAGATAAGTGCCGGTCGCGGTAGCTGGGTTCGCCAGGAAAATAGATATCGCCAATCCGGCTTTTTTTGGCACTTTGATAAAGATCTTCGGAACCCCCTTGGGCGAGCGAGATGCGGACGTTTTTCTCGCGTTGCTCAAAAGCGCGGGATAGCTCGGTAATCGGCTTGACCATGGTGATGCCGCAGTAAATCAATAAATTACTATCCTCGGCGATGGCAGAAAAACTGGAAATCAGCGCAATGACAAAAGCAAAAATCAACCTTAAAAACATGACGTAATCTCCAGTTGGCATTAGCCGAACATTGTAGACCTCAGGGCATTACTTCGATAGCTGCTTTAGCATCTGCAAACTTAAGACGTTGGGCGAATTTTTCAGTGACCTGAATGAGGCCGTCCCGGTCAATACGCAGCACGAATTCGAGATTTTGCTGTTTGGCGAGCCTTTGCCACGCCACAGAGCCGGCAATAAATACGGGTTTGGATGCCGCATCGGACAGCGCCCCAGCGCGCGCTCCACCGGCAACGAGGATGGTCACCGCCTGTGTGTCGGTTGCCGGATAACCACTGCGTGGATCAAGCAGATGACTGTAACGCCTTCCGTTCAATTCGAAATAGCGCTGGTAGTCGCCCGAGGTGCCAATCGCTTCACCATCTGCCAACTCAACCGTTGCTAGAGACCCGGATTGACGCGGATGTTGAATTCCGACGCGCCAGGGGAGGCCATTTTTGCTGCCTAGCGCCATGACATTCCCACCAATGTTGATCAATGCGTTAGCCACCCCCTGCTGACGAAGAATCGCTGCCGCCCGATCGAGTGCAACGCCTTTCAGGTAGCCACCAAAATCAATCGCCACAGCACGGTTTTTGCTGGTGACCGTGTTTCCGTTCACGCTCAGATCCTGAATCGAGGGGTGTGCGGCAAGCAGTTGCTTGAGTTCGGTTTGCGGTGGCAGAACGGCTTTGAAGTCATCACCATGAAACCCCCAGGTTTTGATGAGTTGACCAATCCCTGGGTCAAAAAGATTGTCTCCCGCACTGGCAAGTGCCTGGCTGTCGCGTATCAAATTGGCGAGTTCGTCACTGACCTTTTGCGGGCGACCTTGAAAAATGGCCGAATTGAGTGTCGTCAGTTCAGAATCCTGCCAGGCATGGTAGGTCTGATGCAAACGATCAAATTCTCGCAAAACGAGGGCGATGGCTTGATGGGCGAGCGCCGGATCGTCACCAACGACGAGGACTTCGACGCGGGTGCCAAAAACATAAGCCTGCTGCTCCTGCAATGAAGTCCGTCCACAACCGACAAGAACAATCAGACAAAGACAGAGGCTCAGGTAACGCTGCATGCATGTTCAATTGCTGAAATAAAAGCACTAGCGGCATCAAAACCTGTCTGTTGACGGATTTCAACCATGCAGGTTGGGCTGGTGACGTTGATTTCAGTCAGGTGTTTGCCAATCACATCGAGGCCCACCAGCATGAGTCCGCGCTTAAAAAGGAGTGGTCCGAGATGCTCGGCAATCTCGTGGTCACGTCGCGACAAGGCCTGTGCAACGCCGGTGCCACCGGCAGATAAATTGCCCCGGCTCTCCCCGGCACGCGGAATGCGTGCCAGACAATACGGTACGGGCTTGCCGGCAATCAGCAGAATGCGCTTGTCACCTTGCGCTATCTCCGGCAGATAAAGCTGCGCCATTACCGTGCGCTGCCCGTGTTGGCTGAGCGTCTCAATAATTACATTGCGATTGGGGTCGTTACGATGAATGCGAAACACCTGGCTACCGCCCATGCCGTCGAGCGGCTTCAAAATAATATCGCGCTGCTCGTCAATGAATTGCTGTAGCAGGTTGACGTCACGTGCTACCAGGGTCGGTGGTGCAAATTCGTCGAATTCGCTGATTGATAGTTTTTCTGAGTGCTCACGCAATGCCCGCGGGCGATTGAAAACGCGAACGCCATCGGCTTCAGCGCGCTCAAGTAGCCAGGTTGCCGTCAGGTATTCAAAATCAAATGGCGGATCCTTGCGCATGATGACGGCGTCGAAGCCGTCAAGGGACATCCGGGTGCAGCCGGTGTCACGATACCAGTCGTGATCATCGGGGCGCAGATGCAATTGAACGGCTTGAGCGAACACCCCGCTTACCTGACCTGGCTCCTGGCGACGCCAGGCGAGGCTCGCGCAATCGATGGCAAAAACCTCATGACCGTGTTTCTCGGCGGCTCGCATCATCGCTACCGAGGAGTCCTTCCAGGCTTTGAGCGTGTCCAGTGGGTCGAGGACGAAGGCAAGCTTGAGCGGCTGATTGCTGCCATCCGGGGGGTGATCTCCAAGCCGCAACTGTTGCGCCATGCCGCAGAGCTTTCAGGCGTTATCTGGAGATGTTCGCTCAAGTTCGATGGCCGCCGCCAGGCAGGCGAGGCGGCCGACGACACCATAAGCGTAAAAACGATTGGGTGGCGTGTCCGGGCCACCGCTGTAATCAGGAAGATTGCAACCGGTTTCGAAAGCCAGCGGCTCGAAATGCATACCCGGCGCGTTAAGGTTTTCGTCTTTGCCACGCCCGGTATGAACCCGATAAAAACCACCGACGACGTAGCGATCCATCATGTAAATCACTGGTTCCGCCACCGCTTCATTGAGGGTTTCAAAGGTGTGAACACCCTCCTGAATGATGACCTCGCTGACTTCGATTCCTTCTTTGCCAACGCTCATCTTGTTACGCTGTTTGCGATTGAGGGCAATTACCTCATCGGCGTCGCGCACCGTCATCACCCCCATACCGTAAGTTCCTGCGTCCGCCTTGACAACGACGTAAGGGGTTTCACTGATGCCGTATTCCTTGTATTTCTCCTTGACGATTTCAAGCACACCAGCCACTTTGGCAGCCAAACATGCTTCACCCTGCCGCTCATGGAAATTGATACTGCGACAGGTGTCAAAAGCCGGATTGATTCGCCATGGGTCGATTCCGATTTCGTTCGCAAAGTGAGTGGCCACTTCGTTATAAGCCGAGAAATGATTGGATTTGCGCCGAACCGCCCAGCCGGCATGTAAAGGCGGGAGGACAAACTGCTCACTGAGGTTTTTCAGTATTTCCGGGATTCCTGCCGATAGGTCGTTATTAAGCAGAATCGCACATGGCTCGAAGCCTTTGAGACCAAGGCGGTTTTCTGAACGAACCAGGGGCTCAAGGAGCAGGCTTTGACCATTCGCCAATTCGATCTCGGTTGGCTGCGTAACTTCCGGCAACATGCTACCAATTCGCACATTCAAACCGGTATGGCGCAAAATAGTCACGAGTTGGACGACATTTTGCAGGTAAAACTGGTTGCGCGTATGGTTTTCAGGGATCAGCAACAGGTTTTTGGCGTTTGGACAAATCTTTTCGATGGCGACCATCGCCGCCTGAACGCATAGAGGGAGGAATGCCGGATTGAGATTGTTGAAGCCCCCCGGGAAGAGGTTGGTATCAACCGGTGCCAGCTTGAAGCCCGAATTGCGCAAATCACAGGATGAATAGAACGGCGGTGTGCTTTCCTGCCATTGGCTACGCAGCCAGTGTTCTATCTGTGCGCTGCTGTCAAGAAAGCGGCGTTCCAGCTCCAAAAGCGGTCCGCTAAGGGCTGTGGTGAGGTGGGGAACCATGATGTCTCAGAGTCATCCGCTAATAGGCTTGGTCGGCATCTTACACTGCGGTGCACCAAAACAGATCGTTAGTTGCCCGTTGAAAAAACAGCCGCTTTAGTGATTCCGCGAGAGTTGATCAAGCTGGCTGAGCAATTCACTGAAATCGCTTTCGATACCTTGTGCATCATTGAAATAGTTCTGGGTTTCGTCCAGCGTTTCTTTTACCAGATCATCAACATAAACCTTTTGCGTATCGGTCAAACCGAATGTACGTAGCGTTCTTGCCAGATGCTCGAGTGCCTCAAGAATATGGTTCTGCCCATCTGTACGATTAACGCGATTTT
The DNA here is from genome assembly GCA_903951825.1 of uncultured Pseudomonadota bacterium. Lineage (GTDB taxonomy): Bacteria > Pseudomonadota > Gammaproteobacteria > Burkholderiales > Rhodocyclaceae > Azonexus. The sequence goes on along the minus strand of CAJBDJ010000031.1, from coordinate 50,407 downwards.
GCTGGCTTACCTGCTGCAAACTGTGGCGCAGCTTGGTCAGCGCCGCGACGACACCGTCTTTTTCGCTGGCGGCATCAAGTGCTGCGACCCGCATATCGGCGCCTTCGGCCAGGACGGCAAGGTGATCGCGAAGGCGTCCGACTTTGTCCGGATCGTCTGTGGGCAGGTTCTGAATCAGTAACGAAACATGCTCGTAATTGACAATAGCCCGCGAACCAAACTCGAAAATACGGCCGATTTCGCGCATGGTTTCGAGAACCGAGGCCTGCAACGGAGACATGTCGCCAGCCGAACTGATATCCAGACAGCCTTTGCGGCCGCGTACCTGGACGACACCCAGCAGCCCCCAGGCGGACATCGCATCAATAAGTTGTTGGGCAATTGATTCGTAGCTTTGCTTATTCGTGGAGTTGCGCAAAAAATCGATAACGACGCCCAAATCCCCCATGCTGATCATTGCCGTGAAGGCCACTTGCTGGGCATTTGAGGATTGAGCTGCAAGCTCCTGGACACGTAATCGGTGCTCAATAGCGCCCTTGAGCTTGTGGCGTAACTCATGAGCGGTAATTGGCTTGGTGACGAAATCGTCACCACCCGCCTCGTAGGCGTCGACGCGTTCGGGTGCGGTATCGTGGGCTGAGACGAAAATGACCGGAATTTCCTTGCCTTCGGGACGGGCACGCAGCTTGCGACAGGTTTCGTAACCATTGAGTCGGGGCATTTCGATGTCGAGCAAAACGGCTGCGAAGGTTTCATCACTGGCCAAAAATTGCTCACCGTTTTCGAAAGCGCTCACCAGGTAATCGCTCTCGAGAAGCCGGGTCAAAATCATCCGCTGCGGCGGATTGTCGTCGATGACTGCAACATGCATTTTCGCACTCATTCCGTGTTCTCCCATTATTCAGACAGTTTGCCAAAAATATCGCGAACCTGCATCGACTTTACTCAAATTTGATTCGATTGGCAGGGGTGGCTTTGAAAGCGGGTAAAATCGAATTCTCTGATTATGAACGTTACCCGATTGGAATTGCCTTGCTTGTCGCCGCCAACATTACCATGCAATTTGGGGTTAAGCCCCTGTTTGAAAACGTTAACGTCAAATTTGGCGAAGGCTATCGCTACGGCCTGATCGGCGCCAACGGAGCCGGTAAATCGACGTTTATGAAGATACTGTGCGGGGTGCTGGAGCCGTCGGCTGGCAATGTTTCAAAGGACAAACATGAGCGCATGGCTTATCTACGTCAGGATCAGTTTGCTTTTGAAGAGATGCGTGTTCTTGATGTCGTGTTGATGGGTCACGAAGCCATGTGGGCCTGCATGCAGGAACGCGACGCGATTTATGCCAACCCCGAGGCGACTGAAGACGACTATATGAAGGCCGCCGAGCTTGAGCATCATTTCGCCGAATTCGACGGTTACACGGCTGAATCCAGGGCTGGCGAATTGTTGCTCGGAGTTGGCATCCCGACTGACCAACACAACGGCCCGATGAGTCAGGTAGCACCGGGCTGGAAGCTGCGAGTGCTTCTTTGTCAGGCACTGTTTGCCAATCCGGATATTCTCCTGCTCGACGAGCCGACCAATAATCTCGACATCAACACGATCCGCTGGTTGGAAGAGGTGCTTAACAATCGTGATTCGACGATGATCATCATCTCGCATGATCGTCACTTTCTGAATCAAGTGTGCACGCACATGGCCGATCTTGATTACGGCAAAATCACGACTTACGCCGGTAACTACGATGACTTCATGGAAGCTTCGCAGCAGGCTCGCGAACGTCAATCGAATGCCAATGCCAAAGCCAAGGAGCGGATCGCCGAACTGCAAACTTTTGTCCGCCGCTTCTCGGCCAACGCTTCGAAGGCCAAGCAGGCAACCAGCCGGATGAAGCTGATCGACAAACTGAAGCCGGAAGACGTCAAGCCCTCGTCACGCCAGTATCCATGGATACGCTTTGATTACGACGAAAAGGACAAGCTTCATCGTCAGGCGGTAGAGGTAGACAATATCTCCTTCACTTATCCTGGGTCAGATCGTCAAATATTCAACAATCTCAGCTTCACCATCAATGCCGGCGAGCGGATCGCCATCATTGGTGAAAACGGTGTCGGCAAAACCACTTTGCTCAAATTATTGATGGGAGAAATCCATCCACAGTTCGGCAGCATCAAGTGGGCCGAGAAGGCAAAGCCGGGGTATTACTCGCAGGATCACTCGGATTTGTTCAAGTCGGAAATAAGCCTGACTGACTGGATTGCCGAATTTGTCCGTGCCGGTGGGTATGAGGGGGGCGATGTTGAGACGCTGATTCGAGGTACCTTGGGGCGCTTGCTGTTTTCCGGCGATGAAGTAAAAAAGCCGGTCAATGTCATTTCCGGCGGCGAGCAGGGGCGCATGCTTTTCGGCAAGTTGATGCTTTTGCATTCAAACGTGTTGATCATGGATGAGCCCACCAATCACCTTGACATGGAATCCATCGAGTCATTGAACTCCGGCCTTGAAAAATTTCCCGGTACGCTGATTTTTGTATCACATGACCGCGAGTTCGTTTCGTCATTGTCAAGCCGCGTGTTTGAGGTCAAGGCGAGCGGCAAGATTATCGATTATCTCGGTGGCTATGAGGACTATCTGGCCAGTATGGGCTTCAATTGATTACTGGGTTGAGCCTTCGGCGACCCATCTGCGGATGATTCGCACGCAATCCACGTCGGACTGGTGATAGGCGGATTTGACGTATTCGATGTAAGCCCGCTCTTCAGAGTTTGGATTTTTTGCCAAGGTGGTTTCGTAAGCAAAACACAGATACAGGAACCCCTCTCCGGGCTCTTCGATGGTTATGGTCAGGCAACCGCCCGCATGTTGTTCGTTGGGTACGATAGCAAAACGTACCCAATTCAATTCGCTAAACGTTACATGATCGCGAATTACAGCAGAGCCGAAATTCAATTCGCGCTGGAGCGAATCGTTCTGTCGCCCCAGTATGGTACACGCCTCAAGTCCGGGAAGAAAGGGAAGCGGGTGTTCAACTCGTTGCAGCAGGCCATTCCACAATTGCTGACGGCTCAAGGGCTCAAGCAGAGGATTTTCGGGATCGTTGATCTGGAGAAGATGTTCGAAATTCATGGCGCAATGTTAGCATTCCCGCCATGCAACTAGACAGACTGCTCCAGAAGCATGGGTTTGGCACGCGCAAGGCGTGTCGTGGGCTGATTCGCAGCGAGAGAGTCACGGTCAATGGTGAAAGTTGCCTTAATCCTTTCGCAGAGTTTGACACCTCGGAACTTGATTTTACTGTCGACGGCGTGACCTGGCCTTACGCCGAATTTGCCTACCTGATGCTCAACAAGCCGATGGGCTATGAGTGCTCGCGCAAACCATTGCATCACCCCGGCGTTTTGACCTTGTTGCCGATCCCGTTGCGCGAACGTGGCGTGCAGCCGATTGGCCGCCTTGATGAAGACACGACCGGCTTATTGTTGATTACCGACGATGGGCACTTGAATCACCTTCTCTCATCGGCCAAGCGCAAAGTACCCAAGGTTTATCTGGCCACCACCCGTCATCCCGTCGATCAAAATCAGATAGATAGCTTGCTGAGCGGGGTTTTGTTGAACGATGAACCGACACCGATTTGCGTAGCTGCTTGCGAAATTGTAGGGTCACACCAACTTCGCTTGACTGTCACTGAAGGCAAGTATCATCAAGTGAAGCGCATGGTGGCGGCTGCCGGAAATCGGGTTGAGTCGCTGCATCGTGAGGCTGTGGGTGAGCTGATCTTGCCCGCTGATCTGGAACCGGGTCAATGGCGCTGGCTCAGCAGGCACGACCTGCACAAGCTGGGGTATTTGTCATGACCTTGACTGAAATGCGCTACATCGTTGCACTTGCCCGCGAACGCCATTTCGGTAGAGCCGCTGAAGCTTGCCATGTTAGTCAGCCGACGTTATCGGTGGCTTTAAAAAAGGTTGAGGGACAACTCGGTGCGGCGTTGTTTGAGCGAACGGCTTCCGATGTGCGAATTACCGGGCTCGGGGAGCGCATTATCGATCAAGCCTTGCGCGTTCTTGAAGAGGCGGTACGCCTTGAGGAGATCGCCGGGGCGGCCGGTGATCCGCTGAGCGGCCCGCTACGGGTCGGCGTCATTTATACCATCGCACCTTATCTCTTTCCTCGATTGATCCCCGCCATGCATAAATACGCACCGGCGATGCCATTGTTTCTCAAGGAGGACTTCACGGCCAACCTGATACCGGCATTGAAGGCAGGCGAGTTGGACGTGATTGTCATTGCTTTGCCTTTCGGTGAACCGGGGCTGGTTGCCCAACCTGTCTACGATGAGCCATTCAGGGTAATCGTTCCAGCCAGTCATCCCTGGGTTGATCGTACGGATGTCAACGCAGATGAGCTTGAGAGTCAAAACTTGCTGCTTTTAGGTCATGGCAACTGTTTTCGCGATCAGGTACTTGAGTCCTGTCCGCGCTCGGCTGGACGCGATGTGCTGGAGCACTCGCTGGAGGGTAGCTCTCTCGAAACCATCCGATACATGGTCGCCAGCGGTGCCGGAGTAGCGGTAATGCCAAGCACCGCCGCCGACCCATTGGTAGGCAAAGAGCCGTTGGTCAGGGTTTTACCTTTCTCCGGTGACCCGCCGCTTCGCACCGTTGGCTTGGTTTGGCGAGTGACTTTTCCTCGACCACAGGCCATCGATGCCATCCGTGCCGCTCTGCTTTCCTGCCGCCTTCCAGGGACGAAATCTCGCCGCTGACCGTAAAGGACGTTTCACGTGAAACGTTGATAGGTTGATCAGGCTTCCACTTTTTTCTTGGGAGCGACCTTGGGCTTGGCGACCTTTTTTTCAAACTCAAAGCCAACCTTGCCATCCTTGGCGACCAAATAGGCGGAAAATTTCCGTCGGGTGCGGTTGGAGACAAATTCTCTAAGCAAATCGGTTTTGCCTTCGGTGAGCAGCTTTTTCATCTGCCCGGCCTCAATCGGCTGTTGCAAAATGATCTTTCCCGAGCGGAAATCACAGGTTTTATCTGGCCCAACGGATTTCGCGCAGACGTAGGCGTTACCGTGCTCGAAGACGCCAGTCGCGCATTTCGGACATTGGCCGAGAGTGCTTTGGCTGGAAAAATCAACGGGCTCGGCATTGGCTTCTTCGGTTTTGTCCTGGCCAAAGTCGAATTCAGGCTCCATTTTTTCGTTAAGTTTGATCGCAGCAGCAAAAGTACGACCCATTTTGTTCCGGAAGCCGGTCAAGGGGCCAATTTGCTTCTCGGTGATCAGTGTGTCGATTTCGGCTGGCTCAAATTGACGTCCGGCGACAATTTTCCAGAGCGAATAGTCACAGCTTATGCACTGAAATTTCTTGTAATTTTCGCGAATTTCGCTGCCGCAGCGAGGGCATTTTGCGGTTAATACGCCAAAGTCACCGGGAATCGTGTCGCTATCAAAAGTTTTAGCTCGCTCGACCATGTGCCGAGTCATTTCGGCAATTTCGCGCATGAACTCTGCGCGGGTGAATTCGCCTTTTTCGATTCGACCCAGTTTCCATTCCCAGTCGCCAGTCAGCTCAGGATGCGTGAGCTCATTGATGCCGAGACCGTTGAGGAGGGTCATAAGCGAGAACGCTTTGGCGGTCGGCGTTAACTCTCGTCCTTCACGAACGATGTATTGCTCGCCGATCAGATTTTCGATGATTTGCGCACGTGTCGCCGGCGTTCCTAAACCGCGTCCGGCCATCGCTGCCTTCAACTCCTCGTCGTCCACCATCTTGCCGGCACCTTCCATCGCTGAAAGCAGGGTTGCTTCCGAGTGACGCGGCGGGGGACGGGTTTCGTTGGCCTTGACGATAATCTCGCTTGTCTTTACTTGTTCATCGGCGGCCACCGCAACCAGGTTGCCATCGTCGCCTTCCTGTCCATCTTTGCCATAGACCGCCAACCAGCCGGGATTCACCAACACCTTGCCTTCAGTTTTGAAAGGCTGGCTGGCAACGCGGGTGATGCGGGTGGTGACGAGATATTCAGCAGCCGGAAAGAACACCGAAAGGAAACGCCTGACAACGAAATCGTAAAGCTTTTGTTCGATCTCGTTTAAAGCCTTGGGTGCCTGTGGAGTAGGGATAATGGCGAAGTGGTCGCTCACTTTCGCGTTATTGAATATACGTTTGTTGGGCAGAATCCAATGACGCGCAAGGATCTGGTGAGCGAAGGGTGAGTAGCGCGCAAGCAGTACTTCATCGTGGCCTTTACCGGCGCCTTCTCCGGTCAGCACCGACATCGTGGTTTTGACCGTTGCGATGTAATCTTCCGGCAAGCAGCGAGAATCGGTTCGCGGGTAGGTGAGTACTTTGTGTTTTTCGTAAAGTGCCTGGGCAATGCCCAGTGTCGTTTTTGCCGAAAATCCGAAGCGAGCGTTCGCTTCGCGCTGAAGGCTTGTCAAATCGAATAGCTGTGGTGAGAGTCGAGTTTCTGGCTTGGCTTCTTCGGTCACTATTCCGGGCTTGCCAAGAGCGGCAGCGCGAATAGCTTCGGCACGCTGCTGATCCCATAGACGATCAGCGCGGGCGTGCTCGTCTTCGTTTTTTCCCTTATAAGCTTCATCGAACCATTTTCCGGAATAATCGCCTGCCTTGGCAGAAAAATGCCCTTCAACTTCCCAATAAGGGCGCGCTTTGAATTCCCGAATCCGCTTTTCACGGTCGACGACGATAGCCAATGTCGGTGTCTGGACACGCCCCACTGTCGTCAGGTGGAAGCCGCCTGTCTTTGAATTGAAGGCGGTCATTGCCCGGGTACCATTGATGCCAACCAGCCAGTCGGATTCCGACCGGCATACGGCAGCATCGCCAAGCCCCTGCATTTCAATGCCCGAGCGCAAGCGCGAAAAACCATCACGGATGGCGCCCTGGGTCATGGATTGCAGCCAAAGGCGCTGCACTGGTTTGGTAGTCTTGCTGTGCTGGGCAATGTAGTTGAAAATCAGCTCACCCTCGCGCCCGGCGTCGCAAGCATTGATCAGCCCATCAACGTCTTTGCGCTTGATCAGTTTATTCAACACACGCAGGCGTGACTCGGTCTTCTCAATAGGGGATAGCGCAAAATGCGGGGGAATGACCGGCAAATGGGCAAATGACCATTTGCCGCGTTTGACCTCGAATTCTTCCGGGCAAGACAGTTCCAGCAGGTGACCGACGGCTGACGAGATAACATGGGTATCACTCTCGAAATAGTCGTCGTGCTTGGTGAACCCGCCCAGCGCCTTGGCAATGTCGGCGGCTACTGAGGGCTTTTCGGCAATAATGAGCTTTTTTGTCATGGATTCTATCGGTTGGGTGCCGGGGCATGATAAGTGCGCGGAGAGAGCCTTGGCAAGCCGCTATTAAAGATGAGGGAGTTTAGCCGAGGCGTTGATAGCGGTTACCCGGCAGGCTGGACAGATTGCCCGCGAGTTCAAGTGTCAGCAATTCGCCCAGTAGTTGATCAGCGCTCATGCCGGTGCGTTCTACCAGTTCGTCCAGCGAGCATGGGTCATGGCCAAGTGCGGCAAGCAGCGGATGAGCATCGGATTCGTCGAATCGCGGAAGCGCCATCCCTGCCCCAGTAATTTCACCGAGCTCTTCGAGAATGTCGTTGGCGGTTTCAACCAGTTTTGCGCCTTGCTTGATCAGTTGGTGACAGCCGCGTGCAACGGGTGAATGTATCGAACCGGGAATCGCAAAAACTTCGCGTCCTTGTTCTCCGGCGAGTCGTGCGGTGATTAATGAACCACTCTCGGTAGCCGCTTCAACGACTAAAACGCCACAGGATATTCCGGAAATAATCCGGTTGCGACGGGGAAAATTGGCTGCCAGTACCGGGGTTCCGAGCGGGAACTCGGAAATGATAGCGCCCTGTTCGGCAATTTGTAGCGCCAGATCACGGTTACGCGCCGGATAGAGTCTATCGGCGCCAGTGCCGATTACAGCCACCGTTGCTCCACCGGCCGCCAAAGCACCGCGATGAGCGGCCGCATCGATGCCAAGTGCGAGGCCGCTGAGAATACTTAACCCTTTGGCTGCCAATGATTTGGCAAAGTTCTCGGCAGTTTGGATGCCTTGGGGTGTGGCGTTGCGGCTACCAACAATCGCTAGTCCACGGAGTTGCAAAAGATCAGGATTGCCGCGAACGTAAAGGAGGCTCGGTGGATCAGCGATTTCGAGCAGCGATTTTGGGTAGTTCGAATCGGCCAGCGTCAGAATGGTGTGGCCAGGTTCATCGGCCCAGATCATGCTGCGCTCAATAGCATCCTGCGCGTCAAAATCGAAGAGCAGATCGGCCTTTTTGCCGATGACCTCATGGACGGCGGAGCGTCCGGCAGAAAAAATGGCGTCGGGCAAACCGAAAGCGGCGAGAAGTTTACGTTGTGTCTCGCCGCCAATACCCGGCACAAGGGTCAACCGCAACCAGGCGGCCAACCCTGGGGGCGCATTCACGGATTTTTTACCGAATCGCCGACGATGACCGGCTTGGAGGTTTCAACGATCAGCGCATAAGCAACGCGGTCGAAGACGCGGAAGACAAAGGCCAAGGCGTACCGCTCTTCGGGAATGGTTGTCGTCACGCGCCGGTTGTCCTCGTCGTAACCTTGTGAAACCCGGTTACGGAACAACGCGAGCACGTGTCCGACTTCCAGTTGAGCATTCGTCCCGCGATTAATGCTGATCACGGAAAATTTGCCGGCTTCGTCGACGCCGCCGTAAATCGACATTACTTGCCCAGTGACCGACGCCTCGGGGCGATGCGGGACATAGGAAATCAAGTTGACCTGGGGAGCCGGTATCAGTCGGTCACCACGCCCGATTTCCTCTTTTGCCTCGCTGATGCGCACCACGGAGGGTTCCCCTGGCTGAACCAGCTTGGCGCTTCCAAGAAAGAAGGCCTCATGGCCAACAACTTCCTTTGTCTCGGGATCCTTCAGTGGTTTGCCCGGGCGGTAAATGTGCCAGTCAAGAACTTGAGTGTCAGTAATTCCTGAAACAAACCCGGTATCACCAATGCCGATAAAAACACGATCTTCTTGCGTTGCAATAAATCTTGGAGCGCTCGCATGTTCATTAGCTTGAATAATCAGTGGCTTGGATATGAACGGTTCGATCACATGCGCTGGAATACTGGGAATTTCCTTATTAATCACCTCGCTGTATATCTTGGGTTGTAACTTGATCGGCTTGGCAACGCGCAAACGTGGACTGCCTTTAAAGTAATCAAGAAGAATGATGTCGCCGGGATAAATAAGGTGCGGATTTTTGATTTGGGTACGATTCATCCGCCAGATTTCAGGCCAGCGCCAAGGTTCCTTGAGAAACTTGCCGGAAATTCCCCACAGCGTGTCGCCGGGCACCACAATGTGACGGTCGGGTGGGTTATCGACCAGACGAACGGGAGTTTCTGCGAAGCTGCAGGTGGCCATCACGGCCAGAAAGAGTGCAGATATAATGCGAACCATGATTATTACCTCACGTGCCGGTGGAACACGGCGCGAAAATTAATGTCCATTCGGACGTTAAAGCTGTTTCAAAATACAGAAATAGCGTGAGATTTTGAACGTATTAACCAAGGCGAGCAAGCTTTTCCCCAATTGATATGGCACTTTTACCCATTCTGCGCTTCCCCGACGTCCGTCTGAAAAAAATTGCACAGCCGATCAGCTGTATTGATGAAAGCATTCGCCGTCTCGTCAATGACATGGCAGAAACCATGTATGAAGCGCCAGGAATCGGTTTGGCAGCAACGCAGGTTGATGTTCATAAGCAGTTGATCATCATTGACGTTTCTGAAGACAAAAGCGATTTGCGCGTCTTCATCAATCCGCGTCTTGAACAATGCGAAGGTTCCCAAGAAGGGGAAGAGGGCTGCCTCTCCGTGCCCGGCGTGTACGAAAAGGTTGAGCGCTCGCAGCGGGTAACCGTTCATTATCTCGATATTGACGGCCGCCAGCAGTCGCTGGTTGCTGAAGGCCTATTGGCAGTCTGCCTGCAGCATGAGTTGGATCATCTCAATGGCAAGGTGTTTGTCGATCACTTGTCGCTGTTAAAACAGGCGCGAATCAGAAGCAAATTGGCCAAGAAGGCGCGCGTTACGGCATGAGGGTGATTTTTGCTGGCACGCCCGAGTTTGCGGCCCGGGCATTGGCGGCAATTGTTGATGCCGGGCATGAGGTTGCCTTGGTTTTGACGCAGCCTGATCGACCGGCCGGGCGGGGCTTGGGCTTGCAGCCGTCAGCCGTTAAGAAACTTGCGTTTGAGAGAGGCATTGAAGTTTTTCAGCCGCTGAGCCTCAAGGATGCTGAGGCTCTCGGACGCTTGGCAAAGCTGAGAGCCGATGTAATGGTGGTCGCTGCCTACGGGTTGATTCTGCCTCAGGCAGTGCTCGATTTGCCGAATTTTGGCTGTTTGAACATCCACGCTTCATTGTTGCCGAGGTGGCGGGGTGCCGCACCGATTCAGCGCGCTTTGCTTGCTGGAGATTCTGAAACCGGTATTTGCATCATGCAAATGGAGGCGGGGCTGGACACCGGCCCGATTGTCCTGCGTCGGGAATTGCCAATTGAGGCGCACGATACGGCGGGCAGTTTGCATGATCGGCTTGCCGAATTGGGTGCAAGACTGGTTTCTGAAGTCTTGGCCGGTTTACCCATGACCAGTGTTGGTCAGGCGAGCGAGGGGGTGACCTATGCGCACAAGATCGAGAAATCGGAAGCGATGATTGACTGGCGCAAATCGGCGGCCGAGCTGGATCGCCAGTTGCGCGCATTTAACCCTTTCCCGGGAGCCCAAGCCGGGTTCAAGGGACAGCTGATCAAGCTGTGGCAAGCTGAGCCGACACCGGGTCAAGGAAAAGCCGGGCAAATTTTGGCGGTTGACCGCAGCAAGATCGTTGTCGCCTGCGCCGATGGCGCATTGGCGATCAGCGAGTTGCAAAAAGCCGGCGGCAAGCGCTTGCCGGTTCAGCAGTTTTTGGCTGGCAACCCCTGGCAACGCGGTGATTGCTTCGACCTCCCTACCTGACAAGCTGCTGCCTCCATCGTGCCTGGCTAGCCTTTATCGAGTTTCACGTGAAACGCCAGCGTTCAGGATTTCCTCCAAAAGGCGGCCGAGACGATAACCGGCGTCAATTATCCGTTGTCCGGCAATTTCGCTGGCTCGCCGATGAAACTCCTCGCTGATGAACGCTGGCAGATTGCCTTCGCTATCCGGATAGGCATGGATCAGCAAGCGATGACTCTCATCGCGCCAGCGGCGAACATTGGCTTGTTCCGGCGCCCGGTAACGCTCGCTTAATTCCCGCTTTTTTTGCTCCAGACGTTTGCCGCGCAGCCAGGGGGGGCCGGGCAAGTCGTCCCAGTAGGTGTGCAAGCTGGAAAACAGCCAGCGACGGTTGTAGGGATTTTCAACGTCGACCCGATTGCCGCCTTCGTCGCCATGACGACCGACATGCAGCGGCTGATGAATATCCGCCACGAGATGCAGCAACCAAGGCAAGGCGTAAGAAATTTGCGACATATCGACTTCTGATCGCAGCACCTCGCTCAGTTCCTCGATCTGCCGATCCAGCAGCCCGTCGACAACCTCCCCGTCGGCATTGATGTCGACGAAATGCCAGTTTTTGTGACGCCCGTTGTCAGGCAGGCCGGGAATGGCCGAACCCTTGCCGGATTCGTCGTTAAATCGTGGGTCGCTGCGGATCGCGTCAGGCCAGGTTGCGGCTTCCGCGAAAATATCCGGGTGTTCCGATGACCCCGGAATTTTTGCCCAGCGCTCATAATCCGGGTGGCTGGCAAGTATCGTGCTGACTCGTTGGCGATTCGCCAGGGATAGTTGATCCCAAGCGATTGCGGCGACCAAGCGATGACCCGCTGCATTCCAGGCGTGGCAAATGGGCGATGCCAAACAAAGCGTGAGTGCGAGTAAGAGTTGTCTCATGGCGCCATTATGCCGCGTGCGATAATTGGTTCATGTCTGATCTTGCACCCACCTCACTGGCTTATGCCCTGCTCAATGCCGCCCAAGCGGGAGCCGCCGTTTTCAGCGGTCGCAGCCTTGCCGAGAACCTGTTGGGGAAGGTCGACCCGCTCGCTCGGCCGGCCGTTCAGGACTTGCTCTACACCGCGTTAAGGCGCTTTGGCTGGGGCGATTTCATCCTTGCCCGACTGATGGAGTGCCCCCTCGAAGTACTCGAAATTCGTGCCCTGCTGTTGCTTGCCTTGACACGACTTGAGGCGCGTCCCGACACTGCGCACACCACGGTTGATCAAGCGGTGCAGGCGGCTGGTGTGCTGTTCGAGGGACGTTTGCGCGGGCTGGTCAATGCTGTGTTGCGCAATTATTTGCGGCGCCGCGATGAATTGAGCCTTGCCGTCGCAGGTAACGAAATTGCACTGCATCAACATCCTGGATGGTGGCTGGATTCCCTGCGTGCCGACTGGCCCACCGACTGGCAGGCCATTGCCGCGGCAGGCAATTCACCGCCGCCGATGGCTTTGCGCGCCAACCGGCGGCGGATCACGCCGACGAACTATCTGCGGCTACTTGAGGCCGCCGAAATTCCTGCCCGTCTTCACCCCGATGGCGCCATCCTGCTTGACAAGCCGTTGTCGGTCGATCGCTTGCCGGGCTTTGTCGAGGGGCTGGTTTCGGTTCAGGATCCCGGCGCCCAGCGTGCCGCCGAGTTGCTCGATCCGGCGCCAGGCAGCCGCGTTCTGGATGCCTGCGCAGCGCCCGGCGGTAAAGCGGCGCATTTGCTGGAGCGCGTTGATCTCGATTTGCTCGCCCTCGATCTGAAACCCGCACGTTGTCGGCGGGTTGAAGAAAATCTCGTGCGTCTTGGCTTGAGCGCAAGCGTCAAGGTAGCCGATTGCATTAAAAAGGATACTTGGTGGGATGGCCGGCTTTTCGATGCCATTCTTCTGGACGTGCCATGCACGGCTAGCGGTGTTGTACGTCGTCACCCCGATACGAAGTGGTTGCGGCGATTTGACGATATTGCCAGTTTTGCCGCGACCCAGTCACGGATGCTCGATGCGCTGTGGCTTTGCTTGCGCCCCGGCGGTAAACTGCTTTACGCCACTTGCTCGGTATTTGCTGCAGAAAATTCGGGTCAAATGACCCGTTTTCTCAACCGCCAGCCCACCGCACGGTGCTTTGTCGAGGAGCAATTGTTGCCGACCGCCGAACATGATGGATTCTTCTACAGCCTGCTTGAAAAACGTGCCTGAACGCCTGCGCGCCCTGCTCTTCGTTGCATTGCTGGTGGCTCCGGTCTGGTTGTTGGCGGCAGAAATCGAGGTCGTCAACCCGAAACTGACGGCCACTGAGGATGGCTATGTTGTCGCCGCTGATTTCAACTTCGAGATCAATCAGCGGCTTGAAGATGCGATTGCCAAGGGTGTCGTCCTCAATTTTGTCCTTGATTTTGAGCTGTCCAAGCCGCGCTGGTACTGGCTCGAAGAACAGGCGGCGACGAGGACACAAACCTATCGCTTGTCTTATCATGCACTGACTCGCCAGTACCGGGTGACGACCGGTGGGTTGCATCAAAGCTTTTCCTCACTTGCTGATGCCTTGCTGGTCTTCTCCAGGGTTCGCGGCTGGCTGGTGATAGAAAAAGGCGACAAGGCAGTACGCACAGGTGAAGTCTACGAGGCCAGCCTGCGTATGCGGCTCGATCTTAATCAACTGCCGCGCCCATTCCAGATCAATGCCTTGGGCAACAAGGAATGGAGTTTGTCGTCCGAGTGGAAGTCCTGGCCGGTGACACTGGTGCCCGCATCTCAGGCGGAAGCCAAATGAAGCGTTTGCTCGCGGCTGGAAGTGCCTTGATCGCTGCGGTAGGCGGCATCGTCTGGTTTCTGCTCCTGATATCAACGGCCGCCGATACCGTTGTTTTTTCGCGTAATTACCCGCTGCTGATCGCTCTCAACGTCATTCTGGCGATCGGCATGTTGGCGCTGGTTGGCTGGCAGTTGCGCGCCCTCTGGCAAGACTATCGGGCACAGATTTTCGGCGCCCGCCTCAAGCTGCGCCTGATGTTGATGTTCGGCGTCGTGGCGGTCTTGCCGGGAGTGCTGGTGTATGGCGTTTCGGTACAGTTCGTCACGCGCTCGATTGAAAGCTGGTTCGACGTGCGCGTCGAGAAAGCTCTCGAGTCAGGGCTCCAGCTTGGTCGCACAGTGCTCGATTCGCAGCTTGACGACCTTGTCGAAAAAGCACGTAGCATGGCTGCTGAATTGTCGGGTATCGCCGAGACTTCACGGCGCTCGGCGCTTTTACGTTTGCGCAACGAGCAAAGTATCCAGTCGGCGGCGCTTTTCTCGGTGGGGGGGCAGCTACTCTCGAGCGCGACCGCCGACCTCAGCAGTTTGCTACCCGATCTGCCCAGTCAGGCGCAACTCAAGCAGGCGCGTTCGACGCGCGCGGTCACCTCGGTCGAAGAAGAAGGAGGCAAGCTCCATTTACGTGTTCTGGTGCCAGTCGCGGCGCGTGATTTGTACGAGGAGCCGCGCATTTTGCAGCTGACGCACCCGGTACCCGAGGCGATGGCGCATGATGCCGATGCCGTGCAAGCCGTTTATCGCGACTATCAGGAGCTGCAACTGGCGCGTCAGGGTTTGACGCAAATTTATGCACTGACATTGACGTTGACCGTACTCGTCGCTCTTTTTGCCGCCTTTGCGCTGGCTTACGTCATGGCTCGTCGCCTCGTCGCGCCGTTGCTCATACTGGCGGAAGGAACACACGCAGTTGCCCAGGGCGATTTTTCGCCGCGCGCGGCGGTGTATAGCGGTGATGAATTGGGGTTGTTGACGCAGTCTTTCAATCGCATGACGCGCCAGCTTGATGATGCACGGCGTGAAACCGAGCGCCATCGAAACGAGCTCGAAGCGGCGCGCGGCTATCTAGAGTCAATTCTGGCCAACCTGTCTGCCGGGGTATTGGTTTTTGACCGGAATTTTGTGCTGCGCACGGTTAATGAAGGAGCCTTGAACATTCTCAACGACGACTTTTCCGGCCTCATCGGCCAGGATGTCGCCAGTTGGCCGCGCCAAACCGTCTTCGGTGAGTTCATTCGTGAACACTTTGCAGCAACCGAGGAGGTCGAGTGGCAAGCCCAGCTTGAAATGGAGCGTGTAAACGGTATGCCGCAGGTGCTGCTGTTGCGCGGCTCGCGCTTGCCGGAAGTGAGTGGCGGCGGCGATGTAGTGGTTTTTGACGATGTCACCCGCCTCGTCGCCGCCCAGCGCAGCGCCGCCTGGGGCGAGGTGGCACGGCGCCTGGCGCACGAAATCAAGAATCCGTTGACGCCGATCCAGCTTTCGGCAGAACGTTTGCAATTCAAGCTCTCCGGCAAGCTGGCCGGCAGCGATGCGGACATGCTGGCGCGCGGGACGCAAACCATCATCAATCAAGTGCAGGCGATGAAGCGCATGGTGGATGATTTTCGCGACTACGCCCGCTTGCCGACACCGGATGTTTCGCCGCTTGATCTCAACGAATTGATTGGCGAAGTCCTCGGTCTTTATGAAAGTTCGTCGGCAAGCTTCGAGCTCGATCTGGCTGTCGCCTTGCCTGCCGTTCTCGGCGATGCCACGCAATTGCGGCAAGTGATTCACAACCTGCTGCGCAACGCCGAAGATGCTCTGGAAGGCAATGTGAACGGCTGTATCGGTGTGTCGACGAAAGCCATCAACCGCCATGCACTGTTGGTAATCACCGACAACGGGCCGGGTTTCCCGGCAGAAATCCTGCCGCGCATTTTTGAACCTTACGTTACCACCAAGGCGCGGGGAACCGGGCTTGGAATGCCTATTGTCAAGAAGATCGTCGATGAGCATTTGGGTACTATTGAAATCGGCAATGCACCAGCAGGCGGGGCACGGATTTGCATCCGTCTGCCGCTGGTGAAAGAGGAGGAAGCCAAGAATGGCAATCATATTGGTCGTTGACGACGAGGTTGGCATCCGCGAACTGCTGTCGGAGATTCTGATCGACGAAGGTTACGATGTCCGGCTGGCGGAGAATGCGGCCGCCGCACGTCGCGTCAGGACGGAGTTACGCCCGGATTTGGTCTTACTCGACATCTGGATGCCTGACACCGATGGTATTTCGTTGCTCAAGGAGTGGCATGCCGCCGGCCAGCTCAACATGCCGGTGGTCATGATGTCCGGGCACGGGACGATAGATACGGCGGTTGAAGCGACGCGCTTCGGTGCTTTTGATTTTCTGGAAAAGCCGATTGCCCTGCAAAAATTGCTATCGACTGTTCAAAAAGCGCTCAAACACGATGCCCCGCCGGCACATCCACCGCTGACACTGGAGGCGTTCGGGCGCTCGGGATTCGTCAAGGAATTCAAGCGCCGGCTCGAACAGGCTGCCGCCAAGTCATCGTTGGTGTTGATCAAGGGGGCAACTGGCGGCATGGCCGAAATTTGCGCCCGCACGCTGCTGACACCGCGCGCCCCGTGGCTGGATTTGTCTTCCCTGAGCAGCGCACTGACCCAAGAAATGCTCGAAAAAATTTCCGGTGGACTGCTATTTGTCCCCGATCTCGCTGTTCTCGGCAAAATGCAGCAAATGAACCTGGCGTACGCGGTCGACCGCCTGGAGAAGCTTAATTTGCAGTTGGTGGTGGCGGTGGCGCGGCCGCTTTCCAGTCTGCTTGAAGCCGGCTGGGACAGTAAATTGCTGACCAGGCTGAGCGAGGTATGGCTCTCGCTGCCGCCGCTGGCCGGACACGCCGATGAATTGCCGGAAATTGCCACGCTATTGCTGACCAATTTTATTGAGCGTGGCGAAGTTCAGAAGCGGCGCTTTTCCTCTGCCGCACTCAATGCGTTGCGCACCCTGCCCTGGAAAAACCAGCCGGAAGCGAGTTGGGGCGACCTCTATGCGCTGGTTCGCAATCTCGCATTGACCGCGCTGGAGGATGAAATCAGCGCCGAAGATGTGCGCCGGGTGGCGCCTGTCGAAGACGGTGCCGAGAGCGAGATTTCGTCATTGCTGCCCCTTTTCGGACAGCCGCTGCGTGAGGCTCGCGACGCTTTCGAGAAACTCTATTTTGAGCACCATCTGCGACTTGAGGGGGGCAACATGACCAAGCTGGCAGATCGCTCTGGCCTCGAGCGGACACACCTGTACCGGAAATTGAAGCAGTTGGGAATTGCGCTGAACAAGCGGCACGAAGAATAAATAGCAGCCTATTTGTGAGCGGGGGCAGGATATGAAAGTCATCATTCTCGGTGCCGGCCAGGTCGGCGCCAGTGTGGCCGAAGGGCTGGTTTCCGAAGAAAACGACATCACTATCGTCGATCTCGACGGTGTCCGGCTGGCGCAATTGCAGGATCGTCTTGATTTGCGAACGGTGCAGGGCAATGGTTCTTTGCCGTCAGTAATGCGTCGTGCCGGAGCAGACGACGCCGATTTGGTGATTGCCGTGACGCAAAGCGATCAAAGCAATCTGGTTGCCTGCAAACTGGCGCACAGCCTGTTTAACGTACCGACGCGGATTGCCCGCTTGCGGGCGCAGGATTTTCTCGATGATCCGGCCTTGTTGTCTCCGGACAATTTCGCGGTTGACCATGCGATTTGCCCGGAGCAGATCATTTCTGAATATATCCAGCGTCTCATCGAATTTCCCGAGGCGTTGCAGGTGCTTGAGTTTGCAAAAGGGCGAGTGTGCCTCGTTGCGGTGCGCGCCTACGAGGGCGGCTTGCTGGTTGGCAAGCCGATTCGCGAAATGCGTGAGCATTTGCCGCCCGGGATGGATGCCCGGATAGCGGCCATTTATCGTGATGAACAAGCCATACCCCCCGATGGTGAAACCTTGATCCGAGCGGGAGACGAGGTATTCGTTCTGGCTGCAACCGAAGATATTCGCCAGGTGTTGCGGGAATTGCGACGGATGATGACGCAAGTGCGGCGGATCATGATCGGCGGCGCCGGCAACATTGGCTTGCGCGTCGCCACGGCGCTTGAGCATCGTTACGAAGTCAAACTGATCGAAAACCAGATCAGTCGTGCCGAATTCGCTGCGCAAAAACTGAATAGCGCGCTCGTCTTGTCCGGCGACACGACCGACGAAGCCCTGCTGGATCAGGAAAACATTCAGGAGATGGATCTGTTTCTGGCACTGACCAATGACGACGAAAACAACATCATGTCAGCGTCACTGGCGAAGCGGATGGGATGCAAGCGGGTCGTGGCAATTATCAACCGGCGGGCTTATGCCGAAATGATTCAGGGTGGGCCGATTGACATTGCGATTTCGCCGGCGCAGGTGTCGATCGGCAGCATGTTGGCGCATATCCGGCGTGGCGATGTCTCGGCCGTCCATTCCTTGCGGCGCGGCGCCGCCGAGGCACTCGAACTGGTGGCGCACGGAGACCGTAAAAACTCGGCCGTCATCGGTCGCCGGATTGACGAAATCGACTGGCCGGCCGGGGTGACGGTCGCCGCCCTGGTTCGCCATTTCGACCAGATTGAAGTCCTGCGGGTTCGTGATGACGGCACCACCGAGCGGCGAGCCGGACACGTCATCATTGCGCACGGTGATACGGTGATCGAGCCCGACGATCATGTGATTGTCTTTTGCCTGAGCAAAAAACTGGTGCGCAAGGTTGAGGCACTGTTTCAGGTGAGCGTTGGATTTCTCTGAGCGAGTCGCCCATGCATACCTTATTTCCCGTATTACACGTGATGGGCATGATGTTGATCTTCTTCGCCGTCACCTATCTGATGCCGATCGCCAGTTCGTTGATTTATGCCGACGGGACAACCCCCGAATTCCTTGACGCTTTGCTCGTTTGTCTGGCTTGCGGCAGCGGACTGGTGGTTTTTACCCGTCGTTTCAAGCGGGAACTTCGCCCCCGCGACGGCTTTTTGCTGGTTACTCTGGCCTGGGTTCTGATGGCCGCGATAGCCACCGTGCCACTAATGCTGACGATTGACGGCTTGTCATTTACCGATGCGTTTTTTGAAACCATGTCCGGCCTCACCACCACCGGTGCAACGGTACTGACCGGTCTCGACAACTTGCCGCCCTCAGTCAATCTGTGGCGCCACGAATTGAATTGGTTGGGCGGGATGGGGATCATTGTTCTCGCCGTTGCCATCCTTCCTTTGTTGGGGGTTGGCGGTATGCAGCTGTACAAGGCGGAAACGCCGGGACCGATGAAGGACTCAAAGTTGACGCCGCGTATCGCCGGTACCGCCAAAGCACTTTGGCTGGTCTATTTTGGTATTACCGCGGCGTGCATCGCGGCGCTCAAGCTGGCCGGAATGAACTGGCTGGATGCCATTTGCCACGCTTTTGCGGCGCTCTCGCTGGGCGGATTTTCAACCTATGATGCCAGCGTCGGACAGTTCAATTCACCCTTGATCGAAGGCATTCTGATTTTTTTCATGATGATTGCCGGTATCAATTTCGCAACCCATTTCGTTGCCTGGCGCGGACGCTCCCTACGCAGTTACTGGAGCGACACTGAGGCCAAGGCATTCGTCACGCTGGTGTTTTCGAGCATCGTTGTCTGCTCGTTTTACCTGTGGATCATGGATACCTACGATGATCTCGGGGTGGCTTTCCGACATGTGTCCTTCAACCTGGTCTCAATCGCCACCGATTGCGGGTTTGCCAGCGTTGATTACGACAAGTGGCCGATTTTTGTGCCCTTGTGGATGCTTTTTCTTTCGTGCATTTCCGTATCGTCGGGGTCAACCGGCGGCGGCATAAAAATGATCAGAACCTTGATATTGACCAAGCAAGGCCTGCGCGAGCTGCAAAAACTGATCCACCCGAATGTCGTGAATCCAATTCGGATCGGTGGCAGCGTCATTCCCCAAAGCATTACCGGCGCGGTCTTGGGATTCATTTTTTTGTATGCCCTGGTGGTTGGCGAGCTGACTTTTTTTCTGGTCGCCAGCGGCCTTGATTTCATCTCCGCCTTCACCGCCATCATTGCCTGCATAAACAATGCGGGCCCTGGACTGAACGTTGTCGGGCCGGCTCAGAATTACGGCTCGCTGACCGATTTTCAGACATGGATTTGCTCCCTGGCGATGCTTGCCGGGCGTCTGGAGATATTTTCCCTGATCGTGCTGTTCACGCCTTACTTCTGGCGCAAGTGACCGCAACCCGAGAAAGGCGGATAATCCCGCCTTTGCGATTTTCTGGCGGAGTGCCCCTGTGAGCCGACCCAAGAACGATACCTTTCTGCGCGCCTTGTTGAAAGAGCCCACCGAATACACGCCGTTGTGGCTGATGCGCCAAGCCGGCCGTTATTTGCCCGAATACTGCGCAACCCGCAAACGCGCCGGCAATTTCCTCAATCTGTGCAAATCGCCGACGATGGCCTGCGAAGTGACCTTGCAGCCGCTGGCACGCTACGATCTTGATGCCGCGATTCTCTTCTCGGACATTCTTACGGTACCCGATGCAATGGGTCTCGGACTCTATTTTGCCGAGGGCGAAGGACCGAAATTCGAGCGTCCGCTACGTGAAGAGTGGGCGATCAATTCTTTGACGGCACCGGATCCCTATGAGCATCTCGGCTACGTGATGGATGCCGTCGCAGAAATCCGCCGGGCGCTTGACAACTCGGTGCCACTGATCGGCTTCTCCGGTAGCCCCTACACTCTGGCTTGCTACATGGTCGAAGGCGAAGGATCGAGCGATTTCCGCAATATCAAGGCGATGCTCTACAACCGCCCCGATCTTCTGCACCGAATCCTCTCAGTGACGACCGATGCGGTGATCTCCTACCTCAATGCGCAGATTGATTGCGGTGCTCAGGCCGTCATGATTTTTGATACCTGGGGTGGTTCCTTGTCCAATGCGGCTTATGAGACATTTTCGCTGCAATACCTGCGGCGCATCGTCGCCGGCCTGAAAAAGGAAAAAGACGGACAGCGCATTCCGAGCATCGTGTTTACGAAGAATGGCGGCCTCTGGCTAGAAAAAATTGCCGATATCGGCTGCGATGCCGTCGGCCTCGACTGGACGATAGATATTGGCGATGCGCGTCGTCGCGTTGGTAGCAAAGTGGCCTTGCAGGGCAATCTCGACCCCAATGTGCTGTTTGCCGCACCGGAAATTGTCGCTGCCGAAGCAATCAAGGTTCTGGATAGTTTCGGCTCTGCCAATACCGGTCACGTTTTCAATCTTGGTCATGGCATTTCGCAGTTCACTCCGCCTGATAGTGTGACTGCCCTGGTTGATGCTGTGCATTCTCACAGTCGGGTATTACGAAAGTAATGCTGGAAATCGCTGCAGCGACTTGACTTACTCACAGAAACCGAAATTCGGCAAAAAATAATTCGATAAATGGCTTGACAGTTCGATTATTTTTTAAGTCCATGAATTTAAACGATATGTCACTTTGCCTATTATTTCGGCAAAGTGACATATCTCTTGACTGAGCGCTCCTTGGTAGGCAGTTTCGAATTCAATCCACAAAGTTATCCACAGATTTTGTGGACAAATTGAAAAGTGCCAATGACTGAAGGACTTGCATTCACTTCCCGAGAATTTACGGCGACTGTGTCAGCTAAATGACTGTCCTGCGCGTTGCTCTCGACCTTCCTTTGCATTGCCTTTTCGATTACCGCCATGAAAATGCGGGTTGTGCTGAAGTCGGTTTGCGTGTCCGTGTTCCATTTGGGCGCGACGAGCGGATCGGGGTCATAGTCGAAGTGGCTGAAGGGAGCGATTGGCCGCTGGCGCAAATCAGGCCGGCGATCGAGATATTGCGCGACATCGCCCCGCTGCCCGCCGATTTTTTTGCTCTTTGCAGTTTCGCCAGCAGCTACTATCAGACGCCGCTTGGTGAAGTGATCATGCAGGGATTGCCGGCTGGGCTGAAGCGGCTTGAGCCACCCCGGCGGCGTCAGGCACGCGGAACCCGATCCGGCGCACCTGCTGTCGCGCCGGCATTGACCGGGGAGCAGAGCGCCGCCCTGGCGGCGATTGATCTTGCCGCAGGATTTTCAGCGCACTTGTTGCATGGCGTCACCGGGAGTGGCAAAACCGAGGTCTATCTGCGCCTGGTCGAGCGGGCTTTGCTCGCGGGTAAACAGGTCTTGTTGCTGGTTCCGGAGATCAACCTGACCCCGCAACTTGAGGGTCGCGTTCGTGCGCGTTTTGCCGATGCCAGCGTGGTTTCACTGCATAGTGAACTCGCCGAAGCGGCGCGCGAGCGAAATTGGCTTGCCGCTTTTGCCGGCGAAGCAGATATTGTCTTGGGGACGCGGCTGGCAATTTTTACCCCGCTGCCGCGCCTCGGGTTGATCGTCATTGATGAAGAACATGACCAGTCCTTCAAACAGCAGGACGGGATGCGTTATTCGGCACGCGATCTCGGGGTCTTTCGCGCCCATCAGGGCAACATACCGATCTTGCTCGGTTCGGCGACGCCCGCGCTGGAATCCTGGGCCAATGCACAAAACAAACGCTACGCCTTGTTGACGTTGAGGGAGCGAGCCAACCCGGCGGCCACTTTGCCCGTCGTCACCTTGCTCGACACGCGCAAGCTGCCCTTGCAGGAAGGTGTCAGCGAGCCGCTGATTGCCGCCATCAAGGAGCGCCTGGCGCGTCGCGAGCAAAGCCTGATTTTCCTTAACCGCCGCGGCTATGCGCCGGTGCTGTCGTGTGTGGCTTGCGGCTGGGTTTCACGTTGCACGCGATGTGCCGCCAACATGGTTTTGCATCTGGCAGATCGCCGGCTGCGTTGTCATCACTGCGGTTTTGAGCAGCGCCTACCGAAAGCCTGCCCGACTTGCGGCAATCAGGACATTCACCCCTTCGGGCGTGGCACGCAGCGCCTCGAAGGCTGGTTGCAAGAGGCGTTTCCAGAGGCACGAGTGCTGCGTGTCGACCGTGATTCGGTGAAAAGCCGCAAGCAATGGGAAGCCATGCTCGAACGAATTCACGGTGGCGCGGCAGATATTCTGGTCGGCACGCAGATGCTGGCCAAAGGTCACGACTTCCCAAAGTTGACGCTGGTTGGTGCGTTGGGAGCCGATGCCGCCCTCTTTGCCGCCGACTGGCGGGCGCCAGAACGCCTATTCGCCCAATTGATGCAGGTTGCCGGGCGTGCCGGTCGCGCTGAACTCAAGGGCGAGGTGCTGATCCAGACGCAGTACCCGGATCATCCCCTGTATGCCGCGCTGGTTGCCCACGATTATCCCGGTTTTGCCGCGACGCTACTCAAGGAACGCGAACAAGCCGGCTTTCCGCCTTACACCTTTCAGGCCATGCTGCGCGCCGAGGCGCCGCTAATGGCCGATTCAATTGCCTTTCTCAAAGCGGCAGCGAATTTGCCGGTGATTGACGAGCATCAGAACGTGATAATTTACGATCCGATCCCGATGAAGCTGTCGCGCCTGGCCAATCAGGAGCGCGGACAGTTGCTGGCCGAATCCGCTTCCCGCGCAGCGCTGCAAGCCTTTTTGCCGCGCTGGAGGGAAGCGATCAAGGCGCTCAAACCCCCGTCCCGACTGCGTTGGCACCTTGAGGTCGATCCTCTTGAGTTTTGACCGCCAAGAATTTTCTGACAATCGGCGGTTGAACACCCCCACCCGTGTTCGACCACAGGTGCGTACCTGATCTGGCGGCTAATTGTGGCGAACGGGGCGCAGGAGCCAGATAATAGCCAGTAATTGCCCGCCCAACAGCGCAAAAAAAGCCATCCGGTAGGCGGTATCGGCTGCCCATCCGCCGGCTTGCAAAGCATCGACCAGAATGCCGATTCCCCATTGCAAGCCGAAGGCACCGGAGAAAGTGAGCAAATTGAGTGCCGTATTGGCACGCCCTGAGAGCGAGGGCGGAAAATGTTGGGCGACCAGCGAGTAGGAAATATTGGACAGCGAAAAACAGATACTGAGAATAGGCCATAGCAAGTAGCTGGCGAAATTTGGCGCAACTGCAATCAGGAACAAATTAATGATGCCGAGCAGCATGGCATAAGCGTAAATTTTTTCCAGCTTGAAACCCCGCTGCACCAGCCGCGTCGCGAAAAAGCCCATGGACAAAAAGCCAATAAGCATGGCGATGCCGTTCCAGGTCAGGCGGGCAGCGACTTCTCCACTGTCGAGCCCTTCAATGACGCTCATCCAGCGTGCCACCCACAATCCCTGAACCGCCATAAAACCACCGGTGAACCAAAAGCTCATCGGCGCGTAACGCCAGAAATGGGCACTACTGTAAATCTTGCGCACACCGGCCATCTGTTCAGAAAAGCCGGTAGTTTTGCCGTCACCGACCTTTTCCGGGGCAATAAGCCATAGCATCGCCGCCACCGCCAAGGTGGTGGCGGCGAGCGCCAGCGCCACCTCGCGCCAGGTGGCGAAGCCGAGTGCCAGTTCAAGCGGCTTGGAAGCGGCCAGCGCACCAAGGCCGCCGGAGGCCATGATCCAGCCGGTCAGTGAGGCCAGGCGCTCGGGCGGATACCACTGCGAAAAAGCCTTGAATGAGGCCATCAGGCAGGCGGAAACCCCGAGTCCGATGAGTGCACGGCCACTGGCCAAGCCACCAAGAGTGTAGGAAAGTGCAAAAATGGTCGCCCCACTGGCAGCGATCAACAACAGCCCGGCCTCGACGCGGCGTGGCCCAAAACGGTCGAGTAGCATACCCAGCGGTAGCTGGGCGGCACCAAAGGCGAGAAAATAGGTGCTCGTCAATAGCCCCAGGGCATTGTCGCCCAGAGAAAGTTCAGTCGCTAAAAGCGGGCCGATAACCGCATTGACCGTACGGTAAAGATAAGAAAGAAAGTAGCCCGCAGCAAACGGCATGAAAAGGCGCAGCAACAATTGGCGGGAATCGGGAGAGTTCATGGGGTATCCGGTTTCACGTGAAACTGCAGCCTCAGCCAAGCTGCACGCTCACGAATTTTACGCTGCCAGCCAGCAGCTATCCCTGGCATTGCAGCAAGTTGTTCGAGGTCATCTGGTGCCGGACGATGCTCCCGCCAAAGCGCCAGCGCGGTCGCCAGGCTAATGCCGGCGGCAGCGTGAAGCTGCTCAAGTGAATCTTCGGGACTGACACGCCCCGCTTGAATAACGCGAAAATACCAACCGCACAAACCCTGTTCGGCAATGAAGGCAGCCATCCCGGTGCAGTTAAAACGCTCATCGATTTTCCAGCACGGATTACGCGGCTGGCACACCTCAAGATGCGCACTGCCGAGTTGAAAAATATCGCCGATACGAATTTGTGATTCGTCACGATCGGCGCTCGCGATGTTTTCGCCCATGCTGCCCGCAATCAATGTCCCGACCGCCTCGGGAAAGCGCGCCGCAAGCGTGGCGAAGTGGGTAGACGGATAAAGATGAACGGCTTTGTCCGCTCCTCCGTGAACGCGAAGATCAGCTTGCCGGTCGCCGGCAAAGCCGGTCAACCCAAGATCGAGGGGGGCATTTGCCCGTTGTTTGTAGATGCCGGTCGGTCGACCGCTAACGGGGAGTGTGGAAATGCCGCCGGTAAATAGAACTACATTTGTCATGATTTGTGGATTGTGCCACTAATTCCACAGCCGGGCAGCACCGCGTACGCCCGATGAGTCACCATGCGCCGGTGGACGTATCAGGTTGACAAAAACATCTGAAAAAACATGTTCGTTACAGGCGGCCGGCAAATTTCGGTAGAGCCGCTCAAGCTTCGAAAGGCCGCCGCCAAGGACAATTACCTGCGGATCAAGCAGATTGATGACACTGGCCAACGCCCGTCCAAGCCGCCTTTCGTAGCGCTGCATCGATGCCTCGCACAGCGCGTCACCGGCACTCGCCCGACGATCAATATCTTCCGGCGCAAGTCGCTCGCCGCCATGCCGCAGATGATCGCAGGTTAACGCCGGCCCGCAAAGATAGGCTTCCATGCAACCTCGGCGTCCGCAATAGCAATCGGGCAAGGGCAGGCCATCCGTCTCGGTAACAGGCAACGGGTTGTGACCCTACTTCGCCCTGCGTGCGGCGTGGCGACACGATGCCGCAACAAGGGAGAGCCGTCAGCCTCGGGAGCGATGATCTCGATCTTGCTGCCGCCCAGATCAAGTCCGATCCGCAAGCGGCTCAAACTTTTACAGCAACCGCTTTGACGTTTCCGTAGGTGGTCGTCAGCGTACGCAAAACGCTGGCGCCGGCTCCGATGAGCATGAGGAAAAGGTTGCGTTCCGAGTACAGGCAGACCTTGCTCTTGATCCCGTATTTTTTGACCATCGCCGGTGCCAGATGGGAAAACCGCTCTTCAACGGATTTTTCGGCATCCGCGTAGCCATCGCCGAGTTCGGACTTGAGTCCGAGAATCGAGACATAAAGCTTGCCGCCGATGCGCAATTTTTTCATGAGCTGGCGAATCGTCGAGCGCGCATCTTCGTACGCCAGGTGTTCAAGTCCATAACGGATGAAGATCATGTCGTAGGGTTCGTCGGGCAATTCGTCGGCCACGCCAGGCAGCTCCATGGCAGCGTAGCTAATCTGCGAATTCAGGCCGCTGGCAAGTATGTTTGCTTCAATCATTTCGCGTTTGGCCGGACGATCAACGGCGGCGATACGGGCGCCGAGCCTCGCCAGTTTGATTGCCAGTTCGCAATCGCTAGCCGGCATCACCATGGCGGCGACCGGATGATCAAGCCGCTGCCGCTTGGTGCACTCTTCCAGTGCAAAACGCTCCAGCTCATCCACCCCCGTGTCGAAGGTATTCGCGTTAATATCAGCAATCATTTTTGCCTCCGTCCGGTCATTGTGCATGAACGCCCGAGTACCTGACAACCCGAAACCCGGAACACGCTGAGGAAACCTTGATGTTAGTGAAATTTGTATCCAGTGAAAGCGGTGAGCTCCTGATGTTTTCAGAGGTCGCCGGCAGCCTGTTGCGGGCTATCGGCAAGGAATGCACGGCACGCGGCACGTTTACCCGCGAACAAATGATGCCGGCGGCACAAACCCTGCGCGAGGCGGTGGCACGCGGTGAAGGGGATTTGCCTGACGAAGCTGTCGAGACTGGCGGAGAAAAGCCGGTCGCCTTGCGCTCACGCGCCTGGCCGCTGATTGATATGCTCGAACGCAGTAGTCGGGGTGACGCGCAGGCGAATATCATCTGGGAAGCCAGCGCCGCCTTTTAGTGCGCCATCAACGGAAGCCACCAGACTGAACGGTTCACGCCACGCGCTTCGGCTCCTGTTGAGCAACTGGTCGGGCGCTCAGAAAAGCTCGATATCGTCGCTTTTCTCTTTCATTTCCGCCATGAACCGTTCGACGGCTTCGTGCACCGGCACGCCTTGCATGACCGCCTCAAACATCGCGATTTCCTCGCGGGTTGTATATTTGGACTTGATCTGACCCTGCAGGCTGACCCATTCGCCCGGGTTGTAAAGGCGACCGGGTTCGGAAACCAGATTGCTCAGGCCGCCCAGGCTGATACCGACATGCGCCAGACGCTGAACCAGTTTGTCGTAGAACTGAAAGGCGATGATCGCTTGATGCACCATGCCCGAGACGCGATCCGCGACACCGTGGAGATTTTGCTTGGCCGTCCCGACCTCGCCCTCGTTCGGCAGGGTTTGGACAATCTCGGAAATCATCCGCATGGAGCCGGCCATGGTTGTGAATGAGTCTGTCAATACTTCAACCGAAGCGTTGCTGTCTCTCATCGCGGCTTCAATCTGAACCGCCGCGAGTTCAAGCATCAACACGGTTTCGCGTACCTGGCTCCAGTTCAGGTCGGGTGCATGTGCCAGAGTGCCACGTGGCAGGTTTTTTTCGTCATTCATTATTTTGGGCTTCCTGAGTCAGTTGGGAACAATATAACCCAAACGTCAAGTCTCATGACAAGGCGCTGGCGCGAGGCGGAATCAGCTTTCGGCAGCGTAACGCCAAAAATATTGCCAGCGCAACTGCCGACATCCGCAGATCACAGAAAAACCGGCTCAGGAGTCAGCTGGACGCCAAACCGCCTGACCACATCGGCTTGCACCGCCGCCATGGTTCGCTGCACATCGTCTGTCGTGGCACCACCGTGGTTGACCAGCACCAGTGCCTGTTTTTCGTACATTCCCACCGCCCCCAGACGCCTCCCCTTCCAGCCGGCCTGTTCGATCAACCACCCGGCGGCCAGCTTGATGCGGCCGTCGGGCTGCGGATACTGTGGCAAAGTCGGACAGGCAACCCTGAGGCGCGCCGCTGCCGCCGGGTCGACGAGCGGATTGTGGAAAAAGCTCCCGCAGTTGGGGATCGTCGCCGGATTCGGCAGCTTGCGCTGGCGCAGGGCGCTGATCGCCTGCGCGATGTCTGGCGCAGTCGGTGTGGCGACATGTTGCGCTGCGAGTTCCTGCGCCACGTCGCCGTAGCCGGTAGCGGCAACCCAAAGCCGTGGCAGCCGGAATACGACTTCGGTAATTACCATTCGCCCGCTCAGGTGCCAGCCCTCCTGCTTGAACACGCTGTCGCGGTAGGCCAAACGGCATTGCTTGCGGTCAAGCGTCAAAAACTCGCGTTTTGCAAAGTCCCAAAGGCTGACGCTGTGCAGTAAATCTCCCACTTCCCGCCCGTAGGCACCGATATTCTGGATCGGCGCGGCGCCGACGGTGCCGGGAATCAAACTCAGGTTTTCCAGTCCGGGCCAACCTTGTTGCAGTGTCCACTGGACAAAGTCGTGCCAGTTTTCACCGGCGCCGGCGGCGACATAAAAGGCTTCGCTGTCGCCCTTGAGCAGACGTTTGCCGGGGATTCCGACGTGCAGCACAAGGCCGTCAAAATCGCCGCCGAGGACGAGGTTGCTGCCACCGCCGAGGACGAAACGCTTGTCTCCGGAAGTAATTGCCACCAACTGGGCGGCGGCCGTGATTTTTTGGTAGGCGGCAGCCCGACCGGGCAGACCCAGGGTGTTGAAGCGGCTGAGATCGACATTGCGCTCTATGGGCATGGCAGGGTGGTTGTCGACCAGGTGCGAGAAAATCTCCTGAGGGTCGCAAGCAACGGGCATTGCCGGGCTTGACCGCTCAATACTCGGCTTCGTGGATGATTGGCAGACCTTCGGCTTCCCAGCCGCTGTAGCCGCCGCTCAAATTGAGCACATGCTTGAACCCCATCATTTGCAGAACCGCCGCAGCCATGGCTGAGCGGCCACTGGTCGCACAATAGAGAACTACCTGACGATCACGAGCGGCGCACAACGGCGGGTAGTTTTTGGCATAAGTCGGATCAGCAGCCGCCTCCAGAATGCCGCGTGGCACCAGATGCGCGCCGCTGATATGACCATGCTCGAACTCGGAGAACTCGCGGACGTCGACCAGCAAAAAATCATCCCCGGCCTCCATCTTGGCTTTGAGCTGAACCGGCGAAATCTCGCTGATGCAGGACTTGGCGGCCTTGACGAAGTCCATCAGGCCGACTGGCTGCTCGGGTTTGAAGAGGTTGTACATGGGTGAAGCTCCTTGAATAAGACGGTGATTGAACCTCAATCATAGCGCACGGCCGGATCGTCGACGGCGCGTTACAATCGGTTGACCTCTGCCGATTCAAGGAGCACGCCGCGACATGATCTCCACCGTTTTACCCCTCGGCTGGCTGCCGGTATGGCGACGCAATTTTCTCGTCTGGCGCAAACTGGCGCTGCCGTCGATACTCGGCAACCTCGCTGACCCACTGATTTACATGCTTGGCCTCGGCTACGGCCTGGGAGTCATGCTGCCGACAATTGAAGGCCAGCCTTACATTGCCTTTCTCGCTGCCGGTACCGTTTGCGCTTCGACGATGAACGCCGCTACCTTCGAGGCGCTTTATTCGTCTTTTTCCCGTATGCATGTGCAGAAAACCTGGGATGCCATTCTCAACACACCGCTCGCGCTCGGCGATGTCCTCGCCGGCGAACTGTTCTGGGCGGCGACCAAGTCGCTGTTTTCCGGCGCCGCCATCTTGATCGTCATTTCCATCATGGGCTTGACCCATGGCCCGCTGGTGCTCTGGGCGCTGCCGGCCATCGTCCTCACCGGGCTGGCCTTTGCCGCGCTCGGCCTGATCTGGAACGCGCTGGCACCATCCTACGATTTTTTCATGTATTACTTCACCCTCTTCATCACGCCAATGACGCTGATATCCGGCGTCTTTTTCCCGACCGACCAGTTGCCCGGCTGGCTGGCGGCGATTGGTTCACTATTGCCATTGGCGCAAGGGGTGGCGCTGGTTCGGCCGTTACTGGCCGGGCAGTTTCCTGTCGCCCCCCTGCTCCCCATCGCGCTGTTACTGGTGACTACCGTTGTCGCTTTTGCCATCGCCCTGCATCTGACGCAGCGCCGGTTGCTCAAGTAGAATTCCCTGATGGAAGCCGTGCTGATTATCACCAACTGCCCCGACGAAGCCAGCGCCAAAGCCATCGCGCTGGCGGTGGTTGAAGCCAGGCTGGCAGCCTGCGTCAATATCCTGCCGCAGGTACAGTCGATTTACCGCTGGCAGGGCGTCGTCGAGTCGGCCAGCGAAATCCCCCTGTTGATCAAGTCGACCGCGAGTCATTATCCGGCGCTCGAAGCCCTGATTCGCAGTTGCCATCCCCACGACCTTCCCGAAATCATCGCCATGCCGATCAGCCACGGTTTGCCGGCGTATCTCCAGTGGCTGGCAGCAGAAACGGCTAATACACCATGAAAATACTGATTTTCCTCTTCAGCCTGTTGATTCCGCTGGTTCATGCCGAAGACTTTCTCGATCCGGCGGTCGCTTTCAAACCCTCAGCGCGTGCTCTCGACGGGCAAACGATCGAAGTTAACTACGAGATCGCCAAGGGCTACTATCTTTATCGTGACAAATTCAGATTTTCCGTCGATGGTGAGTCCGCCCGGCTTGGCGCGCTGCAAATTCCCAAGGGCAAAGAAAAAGACGACGAGACGTTCGGCAAAGTCGAGGTTTATTACGGCAGCGTGGCGATCCGTGTGCCGGTTGAGCGCAGTGCTGGCGGCATCCTGCCGATCAAACTCAATGTCAGTTCGCAAGGCTGTGCCGATGCGGGGGTCTGCTATCCGCCACAAAGCCAGGCGCTCGATATTGAGCTGCCTGACCCGACAACGGTGGCGCTGGCGGCCAGCGGCACGACGATCGCCGTCGATGGCGACGAAAGCGGCAGAATTGCCGGTCTCCTGAAAGATTCCGGCTTTTGGGCCATCCTCGCCTTTTTCTTTCTCGCTGGCCTTGGCCTTTCGCTGACACCCTGCGTCTTCCCGATGATTCCCATTCTTTCCGGAATCATCGCCGGTCAGGGGCACAAAATTTCGCGCGGACGCGGCTTCGCCTTGTCGCTGATGTACGTCCTCGGGATGGCGGTGACCTACGCCGCCGCCGGCATCGCCGCCGGGATGAGCGGCACCCTGCTCTCGGCTGCCTTGCAAAATTCCTGGGTTCTTGGCGGCTTCGCGCTGGTTTTTGTTGCGCTCTCGCTGTCGATGTTCGGCTTCTACGAATTGCAGTTGCCGACTTCGCTGCAAAGCAAATTGACGGAAGAATCCGGGCACCTGCAAGGCGGCCGCGGCCTCGGCGTTTTCGTCATGGGCGCCTTGTCGGCTCTGATCGTCGGCCCCTGCGTCGCTGCGCCACTGGCTGGCGCCCTCCTTTACATCGGGCAGACCGGCGACGCTGTGCTGGGCGGCACGGCACTCTTTGTCATGGCGCTGGGCATGGGGGTGCCACTGCTGATCGTCGGCTTGTCGGCAGGCACCTTGTTGCCGCGTGCCGGTGCCTGGATGGAGGCGGTCAAAAAATTCTTTGGCGTCCTCTTGCTGGCCACCGCCGTCTGGCTGGTTTCACCGGTGATCCCCGCCTTTGCCCAAATGCTGGCATGGTCCGCCTTGCTGATCATTCCGGCAATTTACCTGCATGCGCTTGATCCTTTGCCACCCCAAGCCAAAGGATGGCAGCGTTTCTGGAAGGGCATCGGCATTTTCATGCTGCTCACCGGCGCTGCCTTGCTGATTGGTGCCTTGGCCGGCGGGCGCGATCCTTTGCAACCACTGGCCGGCTGGCGTGGACAGGCGGTGGCCGGTGAATCGAGGAAACTGCCATTTGAACCCGTGGTTTCTCTGGCCGATCTCGAAGCCCGGGTGATGGCCGCCGGACAGCCGGTGATGCTCGACTTTTACGCTGACTGGTGCGTTTCGTGCAAGGAAATGGAGCGCTTTACCTTCTCCGACCCGGCGGTGCAGGCAAAACTCGCCGGATTCAAACTGCTAAAGGCCGATGTGACGGCCAATAACGCAGACCATAAAGCCTTGCTGGCGCGTTTTGGCCTCTTCGGTCCGCCTGGAATTCTGTTTTTTGATCGATCTGGCAAAGAAATCAAGTCGATCCGCGTTGTCGGTTTTGTCGAAGCCGGTGCGTTTTTGCAGACATTGAATCAAGTGAATTAAGCCGCTTACAGCGCCGTCGGCTGAAAATTCACAGATATTTCAGCCTTTGCGCCTTATTTGGGCGCCACCCGCAAAATGAGGTTTTTCTCGACCTCGATCAACCAGCGTCCGCCTTGATTGGAGAGCACGAAGAGCTTGCGGATGCTTTCGGAAAAATCATCCGTCTGATATTGCTGCTCAAGCTTCAGTTCGGCGGTGCCGTCAGGGCGAAAAACTATGATCGGGTTATCGATGCTGATCTTGATTTCCCCGCTGCGCTGGGCAATTTTTTTCTCGCGATCAAGGCGCCAAGCCGCCTGGTCTTTCAATGAGGGATGCGGCGTAAACGTCGGCGAGTAAGCGGCAAAATAAGCAGCCATGTCTTTTTTGCTCCAGGCGCTCCGCCAGGCTTCCATGGCCTGCAGGATGGCGCTGGCCTGATTGGCCTCGGCCGCCAGGGACGCAGCCGGAGGCTGGGGTGACACAGGCGGTGGGGGCGGCGGTTCGGCAACAGGCGGGGCGGGAGGGGTAATCGGCGGCGGTTCGGGTGTTTTGCCTGCCGCCGGCATGTTCGCAGCCGCTGTAGATTCGATGCTCGGGGGCAGTGCCAGTTCGCTTGCTGCCGGGGTATCCGGCTTAAGCGCCGGTTTTTCTGCAACTTCCGGCTTTTCCGCAGATTTCGCCGGGCCGACCGAGAGGACAACCGCGCTTGGCTTGACTTGCGGCTGAACAGCGACAGTCGGTGTAATTGGCAGCGGTGTCACAGCGCCTGCGGCTGGCGTCGGCGCGATGCCGACCACCCGGTCTTCGACCAATGAACGTGCCAGACCTTGCCGCTTGCCGATTCGTGTATTGCCCTGATCCAGCTTCATGGCGCTGCTCAGTGCCATGTCGGCGAGCGCGGCGTACACCATGCCGAGGTTTTCGCTGGCGATGGCGTAACCGGGGTCGAGCCGCACGGCTTCTTCAAAATCCTGAATCGCCTGGCTGTACTGACGCATCTGCGCCCGCCCGACACCCCGGTTGTTGTGCAACACGGCGACTCCCGGAAACTTGGCAATCATCGCGTCCTGATGGGTCAGCGCTTCGGTGAGGCGGGCGCGATCCATCAGCGAGAGGGATTTGAGAAACTGCAGGGCAAAGTCGTCAGGTGTTTTGGCCAGCGCTTCGTCAATCGCTTCGCCGAGGGCGACCGCATCATCGCTCTGCATCAGAGCCTGAACCTTGGCGGGAAGCGGTGAATCGGCAATCGCCTGCGGCATGACGATCATCAACAGGATGGCGACCAGCGCCGGAACAAGTTTTTTCTTGTTAATCATCATTTCCCCGAGAAATCGATTCGCACCCATCAATGGCAATTAATTATACACAGTGCCTCCGTCATCACGGCGCCGCTGGTTCATGCCGCCTCCTTCCACTTGACCACCGCATAGCGTTGCAGGGACAGTGTATCGCTCCAGTGATCCGGCGCCAGGCCGGCCTTTTTTTTGAGTCCGTCGAGAAATTGCTGCGGACCTGGCAACTGATCCCATACCTGCGGCAAATAAGTTGCGCGATGGGCGCCATCTGTCAGGATCACCCCGTCCATTCCCGGCCGCAAGGCCGCCAGCGCCGAGGCTTGGTCGGTAAATTCGATGGCTTCCGCGGGCGACAGCAAGGAGACTTCAACCTTGATGGCCGCCAGCTCGGCGCCGGTCAAGGGTGGAAAACGCGGATCGCTGAAGGCGGCCGCGCGGGCGTTGTGGATGATGTCATCAAGCAGGCTGCGATGCGCCTGCAAGCTGCCGATGCAACCGCGCAAGCGCCCGCCGCTGGTCAATGTCACGAAAGTCGCCGCCATCTGCCGCAAGGCCGGCAAGGCCGGCACGACGGGGAGCGGCGCGCCGAAGTTTGCGGAAATGATGCCGCGCGCGATGCGTAAAAGAACTTCGCCCAACATCGCCACCGGCTCGCTGTAGGCAATCGATGCGTAGCCGACCACTCGCGTTTTGTCGCCGGCGCTGTCGCCGGAGTTACGGAGATCAATCAGGCGCGGCTCCAGCTTGCGCCTTGATGCAACCTGCAAAAAACCGTTCAGCGGACGCGCACCGCACGCCTGCTTGCCCTGCAAACCGCCGCTTGCCGCCAGCAGGCGGGCGACGGTGGCCTGATCAATCGCACGTGCGTCGGCATAGGGCAAATAGTGCGAAAGATCGCTGCTGAGAACAATCAGGGTTTCTGCTCCGCCCCAGAGCAGGTCGATCAGTGCCGCCACCTGCTCGGGCGGACAATTGCCCACCGCCACCGGCAGGATGCTGGCTTCCGGCAGCAGTGTCTGGATGAAGGGCAACTGCACTTCCAGCGAATGTTCGGCAACATGCGGCTGGTCGTCGATGACCGCCAACCCGGCCTGCACCACCTGCGCCCGCGCCGCCTGGTCGATGGTGGACTGGCCGAGTGGTGTCGCCCAGGCGAGAGCCGCCGGCACTGCCATGCCGGTGAGGGCGACACGATGCGCCGGCCCGAGCAGGATCACCCGCTTGATCTTGGCCGCGCAGCCAAGCAGGCTGACGTAGAGACGGGCTGCCACCCCGCCCGAGTAGACATAGCCGGCATGAGGCACCAGCAGTACCTTGAGTCCCGGCAGATCGTTGGCCGGCGCTTCGCCAAGCAAGTTCATGAGTTGCTGCCTGAGCGCCGCCGGTTCGGCCGGGTAGAAACTGCCGGCGACTGCGGGGGGACGAATGGTGCTTGGGTTATTCATGGACACTCCGCAGAAGGGATGGGCGAATGGACTTCGGAGGCAGGCGCATGCCCAGCCTGTAAATAATCGCGCAGGTGCTCGCCGAGACGGGCGATCAGTGCGGGCCAGTCGCCGGGACTTTCCTGGCGAAACAGGCGCATTCCCTGCGGGTACCAGGGGCTGTCGCCTCGTTCGCGCAACCAGCGCCAGTCAAGACCGGCATGTGGCAGCATGACCCAGACCGGTCGCCCCAAAGCGCCGGCCAAATGGGCGATTGCCGTGTCTACGGTGATGACCAGGTCGACGGCCTCCAACAGGGCGGCGCTATCGGAAAAATCCTCAATCAAGCGGCCTGCCGCGCAAAGCGGAAAGCCCGGCAAGCCGCCGGCGGCCTCGGCGGTGTGCAGATCAATCCATGAAACACCGGGGATTTCACCTAGCGGATCAAGCAGGGCGGCCGAGGGTAGCGAACGGTTGCGGTCGTTGGGGTGTTCCGGACTGCCTCGCCACAGCAAGCCGACCCTGAAGCCGTCAGGCAAGTTGGCGAATTTGGCGCGGCTGGCAGGGTGGGGGGCAAGATAAGGCTGTTTGGCCGGCAAGTTGTCGAGCGAACTGCCGAACAGGCCGGGCAGGCTCATCGAGAATACCCAGAAATCGCAAAGCGGGACTTGAACTTCGCCGGTTTCGACTTCGACGCAGGCATCCACCCCGGCCAAAGATCCGAAAAGACGGATCAAAGGCGGTTTGCAGGCAACCACGACGCGCGCCGCGCCAACTTCCTTGAGCC
Source organism: uncultured Pseudomonadota bacterium (assembly GCA_903951825.1). Lineage (GTDB taxonomy): Bacteria > Pseudomonadota > Gammaproteobacteria > Burkholderiales > Rhodocyclaceae > Azonexus. Next base: position 14,498 of record CAJBDJ010000031.1, on the reverse strand, counting down.
GCGAAAAATAGCGGCTGAACTGGATTTCGTCGCCAAATCCCTGTTCCGGCCAGACCAGGATGGATTTGCCACGCAGCGATTCTCCGCGCCACTCGGCAAAAGGCACCGGCGGCGCGAAAGTCTGGCAGCGAGTGATTGCGCGACGGTGCTCGAACAGCGGCCAGGCCTCGCTGAAGCGCCCGGTCACCAGCAACATCAGCGAGAGGTTCCAGGCAGCATCCGGATAATCGGGGCGAATTGCCAATGCTTCACGGAACTCCAGCTCGGCCTCGAAAAACTGCTGTCTTTCCTGCAAGACCACACCCAGATTGTTGTGCGCCTCGGCGTAGCGCGGCCGCTCCGCGAGGGCGCGACGATATTCAGCCTCGGCTGCCGGGCTGTCATCGTAATTCTCGTGCAAAAGCATACCGAGATTGTTGTGCGCCTCGCTGTAGCCGGCGCGCAGGGCAATCGCCTTGCGGTAGGCGCTGGCTGCCGGTTCAAGCTTGTCTTGCGCCTTGAAGACGACGCCGAGGTTGTACCAGGCTTCGGCGTAGGTCGGCTGCAGTTCGAGGGCCTGCAAATAATCGGCCTCGGCGGCCGCGAAATCGCCACGCGCCTCAAAAAGGTTCCCGCGGTTGTAATGACCCTCGGCATAGGGTCCCTGCAGGGCGAGCGCTCGCTCGTACGCCGCCAGCGCATCGTGCGGGCGGCCTGCTGAGCGTAGCAGGGCACCGAGGTTGTGCCACAGAGGCGCGGCGACCGGCGCCAACCCGATGGCAATCCGGTAGGCCGCTTCGGCCTCGTTATGGCGACCCGCCTCTTGATGCGCCAGCGCTGTCGACGCCCAGTGAGCCAGCGCCGCCCGTTTGGCGCTGGCGCTGGGCGTGCCGCTGCGGTCGAGCCAGGTTTCTGCCAGGCGCCGCTCGCGCGGTGCGAGACGACGCAGGCGCGACCAATGCTGTTCTGCTTTGGCATGGACGGGTACGTTGCCCGCTGGAACGACGTTCTCCGGACCACCCCAGCGCTCGCGCAGGGCTTGGTAGAGTCCCTCAACGACAGGCTCCCAGGCATCCGGCGCGGGCTGCCTGAAGAGGCGCATGGAGGGATACCAGGGCGAGTCAGAGCGCCCCAGTTGCCAGCGCCAGTCGGTTCCGACAAACGGCAGCATGACCCAGCAGGGGACGCCGAGTGCGCCACATAAATGGGCAATCGCCGTATCAACGCAAATGACCAGGTCGAGTTGGCTGACTACGGCAGCGGTGTCGGAAAAATCGGCAAAATCGGCGCCGAGATTGAACAGCGGCTGCCCGTCCGGCGGCTTCGCCGCTTCGGCCTCGCCATCGCCTTTTTGCAGGCTGTAGAAAGTTACGCCGGGAATCTCCCAGAGCGGCGCCAGCAGGCGGAGGTCAGGCAGCGAACGATTGGCATCGTTGGTGTATTCGGAGCGGCCACGCCAGACCAGACCCAGCCGCCGTCCGGGGAGCAATTTGCCGGCCCAGCGGGCGCTCAGTGCCGGGGCAGCCCGAAGATAAGCCGCTGTCGCCGGAATGTCGGCCGGCGTCGGGCAGAGCCAGCGCGGAATACTGAGCGGGAAAACCCAATAATCATAGGGTTTCAAGGAAAATTTCTGGCTCTCTTCATGCAGGCTGTCTACGCCAGGCAGGGTGCCGAACAGAGCGCTCAGGGGCTTGCGGCAAATCAGGCCGACGTGGCGCGCACCTTGCCTTTTCAGCTCGGCTGCATAGCGGGCGAACTGGATTTCGTCGCCGAGTCCCTGTTCGTTCCAGATCAGGATGCCCTTGCCGAGCAAGGATTCGCCTTGCCACTGCGGGCGCGGCAGCTTGGGAAAGGCGACCGTGCGCTCCGGCGCGTAACGCGCCTCGTAATGCGTCCAGCCCTCAGCGAAGCGCCCCAGTGTCAGGCACAACAGGCCGTAATTGCAGCGTGCTGCGGCGTAGTCGGGTTGCAGTGCCAGCGCCTGCCGGTAGTGTGGTTCGGCTTCGTCAAAGCGTTTGAGTTTTTGCAGCAGGACAGCCAGATTGTTGTGCGCCTCGGGAAAATCCGGGCGATTGTCGAGAACGCGGCGATAAGTTGCCTCGGATTCGGCATAGCGTTTGGTTTCGTTGAGAAGGATGCCGAGACTGTTGCCGACGTCGGTGTTCTCAGGGTCAGTCGCCAATAGGGCTCGAAAAGCCGTCTCGGCCTCGGCATACCGTTTGAGGGCTTGCAGCAGTTCTCCCAGCATCACCCCCGCCCGCGCACTTTGCGGCTGCAAGCGGACGGCCCGGCCGGCCAGATCGGCGGCTTCCTGCAACAATTCCGGTTTTTCCGGGGCGCCTGCCCGGCACCACTCGGCGAGGCGCAGCAAGGCGTCGAAATCGTCCGGCTCTGCCGCCAGCGCACGGCGCATGGCGGCCATCGCCGGGGCGTTTTGCCCCTGCGCCTGCAGGGCTTCCGCCATGCCGCGCCAGGCGGCCGGCAGCCCGGGTTGCCTGGCAAGCACTGCGCTGTAGGCTGCCACCGCTTGCTCGATGTTGCGGCTTGCCAGATGCAGGTTACCCAGATTCAAACGCGGCAGGATGTCGTCTGGCATCAGGTTCAGAGCGGTTTCGTAGAGAATCCGCGCCTCGTCGTTGCGGCCGCTGTCCTGCAGCAGGATAGCCAGATTGTTCAAGGTGGCGCGATGCTCGCCATCCTTGCCGAGCGCCTCCCGATAATAGCTCTCGGCCTGCTCAATCCGTCCCAGTCGCCGCGCGGCCAGTCCGGCCAAATTAAGTTGGTCGGCATCACGCCAAGCCGTCTCGCCGGCCTCGAAGTCGGCCAGCATGTCGGCGAAAGCCGCCTTGCGAAAAAGCGCAAGCAAAGCCGTGAACCGGGCGTCTGACGGACTCTCGACGGCGGGAAGGGTCATTGTTTGATTGGGACGATTACAGGAGAATAGAGCGATTCTAGCCCTTCCGCGCTGACCACCACACGGCTTTGCGCGCCAAATCCGATTTCCCCGACGAATAGCCTGTTTTGCGAATCTTCCCAGCCCATGCCTGCGCCTAACCTTCCTGCCGACGATCCCGATGCGCTCAATAATCTGGCCAACCGGCTGAAGGATGAGCAACACTTTGAGCAAGCCGAATCACTGTACCGGCAGGCTCTGGCTCTGCGTCCGGAGTTTCCGCAGGCGCTCAACAATCTCGGCAACCTGCTGCGCAACCAAGGTGAACTCGCGGCCGCCAGCGATCTTTTGCAACGTGCCTCCGACATCTGGCCGGAGCAGCCCGACATCCGCAACAATCTTGCTGTGGCCTTGCATGACAGTCAACGCTTTGACGAAGCCGAAGCGCATTTCCGCACCATTCTCGAAGGCAACCCGACACATCTCCAGGCGCTCAACAACCTCGGCAATCTGCTCAAGGATCTTCGCCGGCCGCAAGAAGCGATGGTCGCCTACCGGCGCGTCCTGGCGCTCGCTCCCGAACATGCCGATGCCCGCTGGAACCTCGGTCTGCTGCACTTGCAGCGTGGCGATTACCGTCATGGCTGGGCGCTTTACGAAGCCCGCCATGATCCTCGCCGTCAGGTGCGCGAAGTCTTCCCGCCGGTCGTCAACAGCGCGCCCTGGCGTGGAGAGATGCTCAACGGCAAACATCTATTGGTCTGGCACGAACAAGGCATCGGGGATGAAATCCAGTTTGCCCGCTTCATTCCGGATTTGCGCGACAGATTCGCCGCTGAGCGCATCACCCTCGTCTGCAAACCCCCGTTGACCCGCTTGCTGCGCACATTGTCCGGCGTCGATCAGGTACTACCCCTTGGTGCCACGCTGCCCGGGCACGATCTCTGGGTTTTGTCCGGCAGCCTGCCGGGGCGCTTCGGGTGCACTCTGGCCACGCTCCCGGGTCGCCTCCCCTACCTGCAGGCAATCCCGGCAGACTGTGCCAAATGGCGCCAGCGCCTGCCCGCCAACGGGCGCCTGCGCGTCGGCCTGGTCTGGGCCGGCAGCCGCTGGCACAAGAACGACCGCAATCGTTCGCTACCCGATCTCAGCCTGCTCGCCCCCTTGTGGCAAGTTGAGGGTATCGATTTCTACAGTTTGCAGAAAAGTCCTCCCGACGACAGTGCCACATTTCAGGCAAGCGCGCCGCCTCCCGGGCAGCCGCTGATTCATCTCGGCGCTGAAACCGCCGACTTTGCCGACTCGGCGGCCTTGCTCGGCGAGCTTGATCTGCTGATCTCGGTGGATACGGCGATTGTCCATCTCGCTGGCGCCCTGGGTCGTCCGTGCTGGGTACTCTTGCCATGGCAAGGATGTGACTGGCGCTGGCTGGAAAATGGCAGCGACACCCCTTGGTATCCCGGCAGTCTGCGCCTTTTCCGCCAGGCAGCCGAGGGCGGCTGGGCGCCGTTGATTGGCCAGGTCGCAGCTGCCTTGCGGCACTGGCAGGCGCGGCAACTCGCCCTGCGCCGACGAATCGGCGAGCTTCCGGAGGCCGGCCTCAGCGCCTTCGCGGCGGTACTTGAGCGCCTTGAGGCGGGGAAAAGTGATATAACGCAAAGGTCATCAAACCCGCCTTTGTCTGGCTCATGAACCCCAAGCAGTTTTCCGAGAACGATCCCAAATACCTGATGCCGTTACGCGCCTATTGGGGGCGCTACATTGAAATCGGCCTCTCCAGCCTGATTGTCAATGCCTTCATGTTGGCCACGCCGGTCTTCGCCATGCTGGTCTACGACAAGATTATCGGCAACAACATCACCCAAACCCTGTGGGCATTGGCGATCGGGATGCTGCTTTTCGCCGCCCTCGACTTCGTTTTGCGTGCCATTCGTGCCTACTATGTCGAGCAAATCGCCATTCGGTCGGATGTTTCCCTCGACGAAATGCTGGTCAGTCGGCTGATGGTCGGTGATATCGGCAAGACGCCGCCAGTGGGTTCAGCACTCGCCGCCTATCGGGAACTGACCTCGGCGCGCGAATTCATTTCGGCGCAGACCTTGATGGTGTTGGCCGACCTGCCTTTTACCGTGGTTTTTATGGTGGTTCTCGGCATCATCGGCGGCCCGATCGTTCTTTCCCCGCTGCTGATCGGTACCGCCGTGGTCGTCATTCAGACCGCCCTGGCCATCCCGACCCAGGATTATCTGAAAACCTCACGCCAGGCTGAGGCTATCAAGCTCGGCCAATTGACCGAATTGATCAGTGCCGCCGAGGTGTTTGCGTCAACCAAAATGGGAACGGGGTTCCGCCTGCGCTGGAAGGGTCTCAGCGAACAGCAGTGCGTCAGCCAGGGCAAGAGCCGTTTCTGGAATTCCCTGGGTGCCGCAGTTACCATGAGCAGCAGCACGGTCACTTATGTGACAACCATGGTGATCGGCGTTTTCCTCATCGAATCGCAGAGTATTACCGTTGGCGCGCTCGTCGCCGCCAGTATGCTGTCGTCGCGGGCGCTGGCCAATATTTCGCAAGCGGTGACGCTGTTTGCCAAATTTCGCCACCTCAAGGAAGCCAATGCGTCGCTCAACCGCATAATCAGCCTTCATGCCGACACGCAAGCCCGCGAAGTACCTCCGGCGCCGGTCGAGGGACGCCTGTTCGTTCGCGCCCTGAGCCATCGCTTTCGCAAGGAAGGTCTGGCGGCGCTCGAAAATGCAAATTTCGGGGTCGAATCGGGCGAACGCATCGGCATCGTCGGGCGCCCCGGATCGGGAAAAAGCACCCTCGTTCGCGCCCTTGCCGGCGTCATCCACCCGAGCAACGGCGACGTGCTGGTTGACGGGATTCCGGTCAATCGCTATTTACCGGAAGAGCGCTCCGAATGGCTGGTCTACAAACCGCAGGAGCCACTGCTTTTTGCCGGCACGCTCGAAGACAACGTGCGCGCCGGCAATCGTCAAGCCAGTGCCGAAGCCGTCATGCAGGCGCTGGCCGGTGCAGGTCTGCGCGAGGCAATCCGTATCGGCGAACTGAGCCTGGCGCATGAAATCGCCCCCTATGGCAGCAATCTCTCCGGTGGCCAGCGGCAGGCTATCGCCCTGGCTCGCGCCCTCTTGTCGACGGCGCGCATTGTCATTCTTGACGAACCGACCTCGGGTTTTGACATTCCGACCGAGCAGGCGGTGGCGCAGTACCTCCATACCTGGAGTCAAGGCAAGACCCTGATCCTCGCCACACACAGTCCGCTGCTGCTCAACCTGCTCTGCGACCGATTGATCGTTGTCAATGGCGGCAAGGTCGTTGCCGACGGCCCGCGCCAGAAAATACTGCAAAACGGCTGAGTGGCGCCGAACTCAGTCTGGCTGGTCGGCGCAGCCAAGCAAACGTAACAGGGGCAGGTCGCGGCTGATGAATTCACCGGCAATCCGCTCAAGCGCCGCCAGACTCTCGGCATCGTCAACACAGGTCTTGCCCATGCTGACCACACGCTGGCCAAGACCCGATAATTTGGCCAAAGCCAACGCAGCCAGCTCGCCAGGAGTCGGCGCTGAGCGACGGCCGCTGACATCAAGCATCAATTGCTGCAGCGCGCCGACGGCAACTGCCCCGCCGGTGACTGGCGAAACCAGATAAGCACTCTCCCGACCTTCGCCAATTTGTGCGTAGCAGCGTGCATTGAGCGCCCGACAAGCGACCCCGGCAGCCCCCCGTTGCGCCGCCGGCAGGCACAGGGTCAGTTCATTGGTGCCGAGCATGATCATCAATGCCTGACGCACCAGGTTCGGAGAATAGGCAGAGCAAGCCTTGGTCAAGTCAGCCAGTGAGCACTCACCATCTTCCTCAATGCGGGCGATTACGGCTTCCCGTAAAGGCTCTGGAAAACCATTGCGTGGCCGCGCTTCTTCGCGCAGTTGCGTTGCCGGGCGGAGCAGGGCGAAGTGGTAGTTATCGAGCGCCCGCTTTTGTTCGACGACGGTCATTCGTTCGCCGCCCCGTACGAACAAATCGCGCCGGAATTGCTGGTTGACCAAGTAATCGCGCGTAGTCTGGCGCATGACCGGATCGTTGATTTCGTCAAGCAACGCCATGCCGGCCGGCGGGATGCGTAGCGCGTCGAGTTGCTCCTGGACGGCGGCTGAGGCGGCAAAATCAAGCTTGGCCGAGGCCAGCTTGGCAGCCACTTCGGAAAAATACATCAGCTGCCAGTCCTCGTTGAGGTACTCATGCACCAAGTAGTTGCGGTTTTGTCGGGCGATTCCCGTCAGTCTGTCTTTGAGGCTGCTGGCGGCGGCAAAATAGCCCAGATTCAGATCGGCAATTTTCTGCACAAAGGCCAGTGACTCGTCGAAGCGTGTCGTCACTCCCTTGCCCGGCGCGCTCTGCCGATGCGCGTATTCGGCAAACAATTGACGCATCGGCGCCGCCTGCGACCAGCCTGGCAAGCAGTTGTAGCTGATATAAACCACACCCCCCGGCCGCAAGTAACGGCGGAAAAATTCCACCAGAAAATCCTGATTGGCGCTGCTAATCCAACTCCAGACCCCATGGATGGCAATGTAGTCGAATTGCGGCAGATCGGTTCGCTGCAGCATTTCGGCAAAACTGGCTTCGAGGACGCGCAAGCTGGCACCGCTGGCGGTGGCCATTTCCTGAGCCATTCGCACGTGCGCCGGATTGAAATCAGCGCCGACAAAATGGCTATCCGGGTGCGCTGCGGCGTGGGCGTTCAGGCTCAGGCCTTGGCCGAAACCAAGTTCGCAATAATTGAAACCGCGTGCCGGCGGCGCCTTGAAACCGGCACAGTTCAGCGCAAAGCGGATCGCCAGCGGGCTCAATTCCCGGTAGTAACCCGGTGTATAAGGCACTTCTGTCACATAACCGGACGCCCAGTCTGTCATGTTAGTTCTCCACCGCGCCCGGCTCGGTCGCTACGCCGAACTGAGCCAGCAACAAGGATCTCATGGCCGCATCACTGCACTCGTCGACGGTCGCCACCGCCCACAAATCAAAATATTCCGGGCGTGCCAGCCCGGCCAGCCTCTTGAATCCTGCCTGATGCAATACGCCCAGCAGAACTTTTAAAGTGAAGCCGCAGCGGTGCGCCATGAACAGATTGCCCCTTGCCATCGCCGGGCGATGGCCGTAGAGCATGTCGAGGGGAGCGATCGGGCCGGCCGGTGATTGATAAGCCGGTTCCAGCAACTTGTCGTCAGCCACCAGCCGGGCGATGGATTGAATGTCCGGGCAGGTCACTATCAGCACCCCTTCGGCATCCAGCACCCGCCGCATTTCAGCGACGGCGATGGGGACTTCATGCGGATAAAGGTGTTCGATGTTGTTCGAGGAAAACACCGCCTGCATGCTGCCGCTGGCAACTGCCGACATATCGGTGAGGCTGCCGATGACATCGGGCTGCATGGCCGGGTCGATATCGAGGCGGGTTTCCTGCCAGTCACCGGAACGGAAATAATGTGAGGTACGGTCGATGCGCTTGGGGCCGCAGCCGACATGCAGTAATTTTTTGATGGTCATAGGAGTCAACTCCGCCAGTCTGGCATGTCATTTTGGATTGTGATCGGGGTGTTCGGCGGCACGCAGAGCAAATTGCCACCGAGACGATAGACACGGTATTGCAGGTTTTCAAAGAATCCGGCCAGTCCAGCCCGCTCCGATTTCAGCCACTCAACGAGTACCCAGGGGTGGTCGCGGGCGAGCAGGGTGGCGGCGCCACGCAACACTGCTGCCTCCATGCCTTCAACATCAATTTTGACCAGACCGACATTTTCAAAACCAAAATCGTCGATGCGACAGAGCGCTACCTGATCACCGGAAGGGGCTTGCGGTGGCTGCCCGATGTACTCATTTTGCGTGCCACCAAATTCGATGCTGCCGAAACTCGATACCTTGCGGTAATCAAACGACGGGATATCGATCTTGCCACCCGCCGTGTCGCCGACGGCCAGATGATGCACGTAAAGATTTTCCAGACTGTTGAGCGCCGTCGTCCCGCACAGCATGTAGGCAATCACCCGCTGCGCCTCGAAGGCATGTACCTTGCCGCCGCGCTGCGCCAGCACTTGCGCGACAGCCAGGCTGAAAACGCCAAAATTGGCGCCAATATCGAGAAAGGTCGTCCCTTCCGGCAGGCGTGCCGCAAGGTCGATAAAGAGTTGCACCTCGGCACGGTCAAAAGCTTCGGCCGTCTTGAACAGCGCATTGGCCTGATTGGTATCGTAACGATTAACCAGCATCTGCCCATAGCGGGTGGCCAGCGTGACGGTATAAGGAACGTTCTGTGGTGGCAGCAGCATGGCTCAGGCCTTGCCGCCGCGTTTGCCGGGCGCACGTTTTTTGGGCAGCAGGCGCTTCGCCGCCCGCACCACCGCCTCAATAACCAGCGGCCAGCCGCCGGTTTCTCCTTGCCGGAACAGGCGGATAGCGTTCGGATACCAGGCCGAGGTCTCGCGATCAAGCCCCCAGCGCCAGTCAGTGCCCAGCCATGGCAGCAATACCCAGCAAGGTTTGCCGAGCGCCCCGGCAACATGGGCGACGGCAGTGTCGACAGTGATCACCAGATCGAGCTGCGAAATAATCGCGGCGCTATCGCTGAAGTCCTGAATCAACCCGCCGAGCGGCATCAGCACCAGACCAGGCGGCGGATTTTTGGCCTCATCCTCGCGTTCGCCCTTCTGCAAACTGACCCAGGCGATTCCCTCCAGCGCGGCGAGCGGCGCCAGCAAATCCAGGCTGGCCAATGAACGGTGATAATCATTGCGGTGACTGGCGCTACCGGCCCACACCAACCCCACCAGCAACTTGGTTTTCTTGCCGCGCTTGGGAAGCTTTTCTGCCCAAAATGCCGTCTTTTCCGGGTCGGCCGCCACATAAGGCAAACTTGCCGGCAAGTTCTCCAGCGTGGTTTTGTGATGCAGGGGCAGGCTCAGCGGGAAGCTCCAGTAATCCTGGGCGGCCATGACCAGCTTGCCCTCCGCCGCCAGCACCGCATCGACACCGGCCACTGTTTTCAGCAAAGGAACGAGCGGCGCCTTGCACACCAGCGTCACGGCACTGGCGCCGATTTCCTTGAGCCACGGGATGTAGCGCGCAAACTGGATTTCGTCGCCCATGCCTTGTTCAAACCATATCAGAATCGACTTGCCAGCCAGCGGTTCGCCGCGCCACATCGGCATCGGCAACTTGGGCGGCAAAAGCACCGGGCGCACCCGACCCGGATCGTAGCGACTTTCATGCAACGGCCAGCCGGCTGCATAGTCTTCCTTGAGCAGCAGCAGCAAGCTCAGGTTCCAGCAAGCCTCAAGCAATGTGGCGCGCGCCGTGCGCCCCATCGACTGCAAGCGGCCAACTTCGGCCGGCGGGTCGCTGGCCAGCGTCGGGTTGGCCAGCACGGCCTGAATACGCTCGCCAATGGCGTTCAGGCGCGGTTGCGTCGCATTGATGATGCGGCGATAGGCATCAATCGCTTCGTCGTGGCGACGCATACCTTGCAGCAGGTTGCCCAGATTGTTCCAGGCCTCGAGATAATCAGGACGCTGCTTGAGCGCCTCGCGTAAGGCGGTCTCGCTCTCCTTGAGGCGGCCACGTTCGAGCATCAGCACGCCGAGATTGCTTAATACTTCCGGCACTTGCGGTCGTGCCACCAGCGACTCGTGATAAGCCTCTTCCGCCGCCGCATAGTCACCGCGCTGCTTGAGTAGCAAAGCCAGGTTGTTCAGCGCGTCCGCGTGTCCGGGAGTTTCGGCAAGTAGCACCCGGTAGGCGGCTTCGGCGGCGTCCGTTTGGCCGCTGCGATGCAAGGCAAGGGCGGCTTCAAAGGTAGCGTCAGGAATCGGTTCTGTTGTCATGGGTCACACCACAAATTCGTGAATCAAAGCACGGTAGGCAGCGATGGCATCGCGCACATCGTAGCGATGTGCGACATGTTCCCGCGCCGCCTTGCGAATGGCTGCCATGCGGTCGGGATGGCAGAGCACTTCATCGACCCGGTCGGCAATGCCCTTGACCGAGAAAAAATCGACCAGCAAGCCGTTTTTCCCGTCGCTGATCACCTCGCGCACCGGCGCCGTATCGCTGCCGATCAACAGGCAGCCCGCGGCCATTGCTTCGAGCATCGACCAAGAGAGGACGAAGGGATAGGTCAGGTAGACATGGGCGCTGGAGACATGCAGGATCGATTTGTAGGTCGCGTAGGGAACAACCCCCAAAAAGTGAGTGCGCGCCGGGTCAATCGTTACTTCCTTGAGCATCCGTTCGCGCCAGGTTTCCGGCGGCGGCAAACGGCGTCCGTAGCTGACATCGTCGCCCCCGGCAAAAACGACATGCGCCTTCGGTCGGCGGCGCTGAATTTCCGCCGCTGCCCGCATGAAAATATGGAACCCCCGATAGGGCTCAAGATTGCGCGAGACGTAAGTGATTACTTCGTCGTCCGGCGTCAGTACCCGACCATCGGGCAACTTCAGCTCGGGGCGCGGCGGCGGCGCCAGCGTCTCGACGTCGATGCCTTCATGGAGCACGCGAATCTTCGGCAGATATTCTTCGGGGAAAACGCTCTTCTGCCAGCGTGTCGGGGAAATCCCCAAATCGCAGGCGTTGATGTTGAGCAGGTGCAAGGCATTGCGCTGGCGCACACGCATCCGCGTTTCGGTATCACTCGACCCGAGCGGAAACTCAGGGTCGAAACAGCAATCGGCACCTTCGTAGCGATAGAAGAATTCGCAGAAATGAATCAATGGAACGCGCGGCAAGGCATCTTTGAGAAAAATCGACTCGCCCCAGGCTGGGTGGGCAAAGACGATATCCGGCTCGAAACCGTTTTTGCGCAGTAGCGCCAGTCCCTCAAGCGCACCCTTGCCGTTGAACAGGGCGTTATCGAGTTCGCGCATGAACGGGTTGTCGCTTTTGCCCTGGGGCGTATCGAAGTTGTAATTCGCCATCATCACGCCGGGCAGTCCCGGCGCATGTTTCTGCCCAATCGCCGCGACCTTGAAATCCGGCTGCGTCAGCAGGTGGTTGGAAAGTCGGCGATATTGTCCCGGATAGTTCTGATGGATGAAGAGAATGTTCGTCATGGGCAACTATGGTAACAGCAGCGCACCGGGAATAACGACTCCCGGTGCTTGCTGGCGGCATGTTCAGAGGGTTAGCAAGTGCAACTGGACTTCGTTTGCCCCGTCCGCCGAGGAACTGATCCGGTAAGTCGCTTCAGCACTCACTGCCAGCGTAGTACCGGTGACCCAGGCGCTGCCGTCATAGTAGTAATCAGTAGCCGAAATGGAGAGTGAATCGCCGCTGTCCAGCACCAGATCAAGGCTCGTCTGCCCGCCGTTGAGCAAGCCGGCAATGTCCGTTTTCGACACCGCAACGGTTTCGCCACCGCTGCCATCCTGGGCGCTTACCTTCTCGATGCTGCTGGCAAAACTGGCCAGCGTCGCGAGATCGTAGGAAGCGCCGCCGGTCAGGCCGGAAATGCTCGCCGTATCGGCGCCGATGCTGCCGCCATTGATCGAGGTGGCCGAGGCACCGGTGCCGACAATGAAGGTATCGGAACCGGTGCCGCCGATCAGGCTTTCGAAACCGGCGAAGGTATCGGTGCCGGCAGCGCCGCTGGTGGTTCCGGTCAGCAGGTTGAAGGTGCTTGCCGCAACGCCGCTGTAATCGAGAACATCGGTATCTCCACCGCCACTCAGGCTGTCGTTGCCGCCGCTGCCATAGATCGTGTCATTGCCGTTACCGCCACTCAGGGTATCGGCGCCGCTCAAGCCGCGCAGGGAGTCGCCCCCGGCGCCACCGGTTATCTGCTCGAATCCGCTGTAGTTGCCGGAGGTCAGATTGACGTTGAGGGCGTTAGTCCAGGCGCTGAAATCCAGGTGGTCGGCCGTGCCGGAACTGCCGGTCAGCGACTCGATGCCGCTGAAGCTGACGCTGCCGCTGACCTGGCCTGCAGAGGATGAATCGGCGGTAAAAATTACCGTCTGGCTGATGCCAAGGCTGCTGTAGTTGAGTTGATCACCGGTGCCGGTGCCTGCGCCGATGAAGTTTTCAAATCCGGTGAAGCCAACATTAAAGCCGGGGGCTGTGACCGAACCGGCCGTGACTCCACTGAAGTTGACGATCAAATCGTTGATCGTGAAGTTGTCGTTGCCAGCCGAACCGTTCAGCGTGTAGCCGCTGAAACCGCTGAGACCGTAGCCGTTGCCGCCCACCGTGACAGTCAAGCTTGAACCGGTCATCGAAACCGCCGTAGCGTTGTTTGCCGTCAGGGTGGCACCACTGGCGCCGATCAGCGTTTCAAAACCGCTGAAACTGTGGGTGCCGACGCTGTTGCCGGTGTCGCTGAGGGTGACATTGACGCTGCTGGCGCTCAGCACATCGTTACCGGCGGCACTGCCGGCGAGGGTCATGGTAAACCCGTTGACCACCTGTGAGCCGCTGTTGGTCAGCGTGCTGTCGGTGGCGGAAACCGCCGCCGCCGTCAAATTGCTGCTGGAGAGTGTCGCACCGCCAGTGCCGGAGAGTCTCTCGAAACCGCTGATCGAAACGCCATCGACCGTCCGCGTCCCGCCCGCCCCCATGTTCAGGCTGACGGCAAGGCCGGTGGCCGTCAGGGTTTCGGTGCCGGCTCCGCTCAGGCTTTCAAAACCGCTGAACGTGGAATTGCCGCCAACAATGTAGGAACCCGCCGCCATCGCCACTGCCAGGCTATTGACCGTCAGGGTCTGGCTGCCGCTGCCAAGGCCGCTCAGGTTGCGCGTCGCGAAACTGCTGAACGTCTGGGTACCCGCCGCACCGGTCAGCGTGCTGTTGCTGCTGCTCAGCGAGGCTGCCGTCAAATTAGTTGCCGTCAGTGCCCCGCTGCCGCTGATCGTCTCGAAACCGCTAACCGTGATATTGCCGTTGACTGTGCGCCCGCTGCTGCTCATGTCCATTACTACGGACAGTGAACCGGCGTTCAGGGTCTCGCTCACACTGCCGACCAGGCTGTCGAAATTATTGAAGGTCAGGTTGCCCGATGTTCCCTGTGTGGCCGAGGTCAGGGTCAGATTAAGCCCCGCGACCGTCAAGGTTTCGGTGCCGCCGGTATTCGCCGAATTCAGTGTCAAGGTCTCCATGCCGGAGAACTGTGTCGCACTGCCGCTGATCGTCACGCTACCCGCCGTCACACTGCTCAGCGTGGCGCTCTGCACGCTGTTGGCCGTCAGCACATCGCTGGCGCCGTTGCCGGCGAGGGTTTCGAAACCAATGAAGCTGGTCGACAAGCCGCTGAGTACGGCGCTGCCGCTGGCGGCGCCGGAGAGGGTAATGGTCGCGTTGTCGCTGGTCGTCAGCGTCTGGTTGCCGGCGGCGCCGTTGAGCGTCACGTTGTTGCCGTATTGTGTGCCGGAGAGGGTGACGGCGCCGGTACCGCTCAATATCCGTCCGGAGGCTGCGTTCAAGGTGGCGCCGCTGAGGTTGTTGGCGGTTACGCCGCCGGTGCCGCTGAGGGTCTCGAAGCTGTTGAAGCCGGTCGTCCCGGCCAGATGGTTACCGCTAGACATATCGAGCGTCAGGTTGAGGCTGCCGGTGTTCAGGC
>CAJBDJ010000030.1 GCA_903951825.1 uncultured Pseudomonadota bacterium | reverse complement strand
GTTGCTGGACACGTAGACACCATCAATGCCTTCGTTCGCGAGTTCCACCACCGTGTCGCCAGTGCCGACCATGTAGCGATCGTCGCCGAGGCCGCCCGTCAGCACGTTGGCCGCGCTGTTGGCGTGACCGTACAGAACGTTGTTCAAGGCATTGCCCGTCGCATTCACCGCCGCGCTGCCTTTCAGGTACAACTGCTCCAAATTACCACCCAGCGTCCAGTTGATGGCGCTGAAGATACGGTCATCACCCTCGCCGGTATTTTCGGTCACGACATCGCCGATATTGTCGACCGTGTATTGGTCGTTGCCCAAGCCGCCGATCATTTGGTCAGCGCCATTGGCTCCATCCAGGGTGTCGTTGCCGGCATTGCCCATCAGCGTGTCGTTGCCGACATTGCCCGTGACGCTGTTGTTCAACTCGTTACCGCTCAGCGATACGCTGACCGTCCCATTCATCACCAGATTCTCCAGGTTGGCACCCAGGGTGTAGTTGCTGAACACGTAGACACCATCAATGCCTTCGTTGGCGAGTTCCACCACCGTGTCGCCAGCGCCGACCATGTAGCGATCGTTGCCGAGGCCGCCCGTTAGCACGTTGGCCGCGCTGTTGGCTTGACCGTAAAGCACGTTGTTCAAGGCGTTGCCCGTCGCATTCACCGCCGCGCTGCCTGTCAGGTACAACTGCTCCAGATTGGCACCCAGCATCCAGGTAATAGGGCTGCCGACCAGGTCATTACCCTCGCCCGCATTTTCCGTCACGACATCGCCGATGTTATCGATCGTGTATTGATCATCGCCCAAACCGCCGGCGAGCGTGTCAGCACCCAGACCTCCTGTGAGCGAATTCTCGGCGCTGTTTCCGGTGATCATGTTATTCAGGCTGTTACCCGCGCCGTTGATCGCCGCTTGTCCCGCGAGCACCAGGTTCTCGACGTTGGCGCCTAGCGTGTAGGTGATGCTGCTTCTGACTGTGTCGGTGCCTTCGTCGATGCTTTCAATTACCTTATCTCCGGCCGCGTCCACTACGTAGGTGTCAT
Organism: uncultured Pseudomonadota bacterium; assembly: GCA_903951825.1. Taxonomy (GTDB): domain Bacteria; phylum Pseudomonadota; class Gammaproteobacteria; order Burkholderiales; family Rhodocyclaceae; genus Azonexus. The sequence continues at coordinate 2,987 of CAJBDJ010000030.1, read as the reverse complement.
CTCCATTGCTGCCATATAACAAGTCGTTCCCCGTGCCACCGTCCAGGGTATCGCCCATATTGCCACCCACTAACAGGTCGTTGTCGGCACCCGACTCTATGTTGTTTGCCTGATCCAGCATCCCGTACAACTTGTCCGAGGCGATTGTGCCCTGCGGGCCGAGCGCGGCGACCAGGTCGTCTGCCAGCCACGCAGTGCCATCGGCAAAGCGGATGGTTTCGATGCGATTTTCCTGGCTAAAAAACTGCTTGATTCGTAGAGACTCCGTTGCAGAAAAACTCAACAGCAAATCGAGTCCCTCGCGGTATCGGGTGGCGGCCGCCGCTGACAAGCCAGCACCCAGCACTACCGAATCCGCCGTGCCATACGAATCATAAATTTCATCATGGCCGTCCCCCGCCGCGTAGTCGTAGCGATCCGACCCATAGGCGCCCTCGAGTGTATCTGCACCTTGCCCGCCAGCAAGCACATCAGCATTGAAGCCGCCCAATAAATGGTCGCTGCCTGCTCCGCCGCTTAGCGTATTGGCCTGGTTTATAAGTCCGACCATCTGGTCATTGAACTCGGTGCCGACATACGCTGTGCGACTGACGATATCCGCCAGATTCCAGGTCGTGCCATCGGCGAACCGGAACGACTCCAGCGCATGAGAGGTGTCGTCACCTGCAAAAAATCCGCCAAAGAAACTGCTGATCAAAATACTGCTGGAGCCGATTTCCACGCGCAGGTCGTAGACATCCCGCACCAACCTCAAGTCACTGGAGAGGATTCCGGCACCAAATACCAGCTGATCATCCGTGCCGCCCTGGTCAACGATCATGTCGTTGCCGTCGCCCGCGTTATAGACGAAAACGTCATTGCCGCCCCAGTAGGTCTTCATGACGTCGTTTCCCTGGCCACCTTCCAGCCGGTTTGTCGAATAGGCAATTCCACCAATCAGGAGGTCGTCGCCGCTGCCGCCGTAAAGCTGGTTATCGATACCAGAGACGCCGACGAGTGTGCCGCTTGAGCGATATTCGGTACGCCGCGCAATATCCTCATGGCTCAGTGTGACGGTGGTGCCCGCGGTCACACCGTTGAATTCGAAAAACTCCACCAGTGGGTCGTAACGATAGACATTGCTTGGAAACGGCGCCCCATCCGAAGAGTAACTGGCATAGCTGCTGTAGTTGAAAAACCCGTCCACGCGTACCGAAACGCTACCCGCCACGTTGGAACGAATGTAGAGCGATGAACCTGATCGCGTGAAATTAACCTCATCCAGGCGCAAATTGATGGCGACGACATCCTGTCGATTGACGTCTGCGTTTGTCTGCCCCCAAAGCTGTGCGGCAGCACTGGACTCATAGATAGCCTCATCTCCGTCACCGCTGCCCGCGATATACCGATCCGCGCCGCGCTCCCCGTACAAGACATCGTTTCCGGCGCCGCCGGACAAGGTGTCGTTGAAAGTCGAACCATAAATGGCATCGTCACCCCCGTTGCCGTAAATACTGACGGCCTTCGTGGTTGGCGCCCAAAGGATATTGGCCGCCGCCGTTCCTTGCGCCGTGCCGCTGCCCTTGTCCAGATTCGACCATGCCGCCGAGGCGTTGGAATAGATGGTTTGCCAATTTGCATTGAAGCCGTTGCTGAACGTGATCTGCTCGATTTCCCCTGAGCCGAGATAGTTTTGCAGCCTGATGCTTCCGCTAGCGGTTGTTTGGTTGGCGTTACTGCGCGTGTCGATAACGATGTCGTACTTGTCGCGCCAAATTCTCAATACCTGAGCCGACGTCAGGTTGGTGAAGGCCAGCGCATCCGCAGCGCCGGCACTGTCGGCAATGACGAGTTGCCCAAGGGCACTGTTGCCATTGATCGTGTAGGTATCCGACCCCGCGCCGCCGTAAAGCCTGTAGTTCCCGCCAGACGAACCTGAACTCGCCTGAATCGCATCGGCGTAGGCGCTTCCATAGGCGTCAAAAGACAGGCTGCTGCCGCTCAAGGTGTTGGCTCTGCCCGGATCGCCAACCAGCCATTGGCCGGTGGCATTCATGGCGGTGATGACATCGGCCTGGGTAAAGAGCGAGCCATTGGCAAACTTGATGTTTTCCACCAAGCCGCTGCCAAAATAGTTTTTGATGCGCAGGGATTGCCCATTGACATACGTCATCACCAGATCATCGGTTTCCCGGCTGAACCCCGAGCTTGCCAATACCAGGTCGCTGCCAAGACGAACCTCGTCGGCAGCCCCGCTGCTGTCGTCAATCACCGCACCTTTTTGCGCACTGCTATCTCCCTTGTTGACAAGATACGTATCATTCCCCGTCCCGCCTTCAAGCTGGTACTGGTAGGAGTTTGCTTCCAGTACATCATTGCCGCCCCCGCCCTGCAGGGTCGATTTGTCATTGCTCCCCACCAGGTATTCCGCAAGCGCCGTGCCGGTCACCCAGGGGTTGGCCGCCAGGGCTTCGTGCCGGGGCAGCACCCCCAAATCCAGAGTGTCCGCCAGTTCCGGGCGGGCAGCGACGATCTGGCTGCGAAACCCGCTCCAGTTCACAGACTGCGACAAGCGAAGGATGCCGATGCCGGCAACGAAGGCATTCAGGCGAGCCTGCGCCCCGGGCAGTGCGCGGTTGATTTCGTCGAGCAGCACGTTGGCCGCTGCATCCAGTTGGCACGCTCCGCTGGCATCGATCGTCAGCCGTTCATACAAATCCTTGAGTGGCCCCTGTGCCTGCAGCAGCGCTTCGTATTCCGCCACCGCATTCTCCCAGGCCATGCTGAGCGTGCGGCTGGTGTTGTAGTGCGCCTCTTTCACCTGGGTCTTCTCCTGGGTGAAATCGCGCCCGAGCATGATTTCCAGGGCGTCGATCTTGCGGCTGTCCAGGCTGCCGCTGCGCTCAGTCGGGTTGCGGTTGTCGACGCCAGTCCAGCGGTAGATGAGGGCGGTCATGGCGGCCTGACGCTGGGCAGCGGTCGCAGATGACGGTGCCTGAATCAAACTC
>CAJBDJ010000029.1 GCA_903951825.1 uncultured Pseudomonadota bacterium | reverse complement strand
GCATCTTTCCGGTTGGGCCTGCGGCCCGCCCTCCAAGACACCTATGCCGCGCAAGTCACTATCTGGGGTGTATCAGTTTTAAATCGCTGATCAAAAGAAATCTGTGTCAGTTTTAAATCGCCGTTGACAGGAGTGCGTATTTTCGTCAGCACTATGCCGGCCAACCCATCAAGACGGTGATTGCGCGTGTCGGTAAGCAAAGTCAGCCAGGCGAATTCAACATTACCGACCATGGTGTCGAAGGCGGCTTGATTTATGCCCTGTCAGCGCCATTGCGCGAGAGTCTGGAACGCCACGGCAGCGCCACCCTGATGCTTGATCTGGCACCGGGGCGCAGTTATGAACGCTTGGTAGCCGATCTTTCCCGGCCAAGAGGGAGGGATTCTTTGTCCACACACCTGCGTCGCCAGGCTCGCATTGAAGGTGCCAAGGCAGCTTTGCTGCGAGAATTTTGCCCGGATTCGGCTTTGACCACGGCAACCACCCTGGCTGCCCGTATCAAGGCCATGCCCTTGCCAGTCGTCGCAGCACGACCGCTTGATGAAGCGATCAGCAGCGCGGGCGGCGTTTGCTTTGAAGCACTCGATTCAAATTTGATGCTCAAGCAAATGCCGGGCGTGTTCTGTGCCGGTGAAATGCTCGACTGGGAAGCGCCGACCGGCGGCTACCTGCTCACTGCATGTTTTGCCAGCGGCTTCGTGGCCGGCCGTGGCGTACGTCAGTTGTTGTCGCCGCCGTCAAAATAATTGATGCGCTTGAACCCACCAGTGAGATGAAAAATTCACCAATCGACCGACGGAGAGCCAATTTCGTTATCAGCGGATGCTGGCGACGATGCGGTGATAGATCGCGAAACGTCTTTTATCGATCTTTCCGGCGTTCACCGAAGCGACGAGAGCGCAGTCGGGCTCCTGGTCATGGCGGCAGTCGCGGAAGCGGCATTGCCCGACATGAGCACGGAATTCCGGGAAGGCGTGTTCGATTTCCTGGCGGTCGAGATGGCCAAGGCCGAATTCTTGCAGGCCGGGTGAGTCGATCAGGTCACTTTCGGCATCGAGATGGTAGAGCGTGGCGTGCGTCGTGGTGTGTTTTCCGGAATCAAGCGCTGCTGAAATTTCCCGCGTGGCGGCATGAGCTTGCGGAACCAGGGCATTGACCAGCGTTGACTTCCCCATCCCCGACTGGCCGACAAGGACGCTGATGCAGGACTGCAGAAACGGGCGCAGATCGTCCGCGTGCTGGCGAGCCGAGAGTTCGAGCGTGCGATAGCCAAGTTCGGCAAAAATCGCCAGGCGCTCGCGGGCGGCCTCCAGTTTGTCGGTCAGGTCACATTTATTGAGGACGATGAGCGGCTCGATCTCTTCGCTCTCGGCAGCGAGCAAGGCGCGGGTGACGAGTTCATCGGAGAAGCCGGGTTCGGTGGCGACGACGATGACGACTTGGTCGACGTTGGCGGCGATGAGCTTTTGCCGGGTGTCGTTGGAGCGGTAGAGCAGGCTGGTGCGCGGGGCGATGGCATTGATGACGCCCTGATTGTCCGAAGAGCGTTCGACTTCAAGGCGGTCGCCACAGGCGATCTCGCTTTTTTTTCCGCGCGGGACGCAGCTGATCCGTTCGCCATCGGCCAGTTCAACAAGATATTGGCGACCATGCGCCGCGATAACACGTCCGTCCATCAGCTTGTTCCGTGTTCGGGTTGTAGTTGCAGGAGGCGGGCAATGCGTTGTGCTGCCGGTGGATGCGAGTCGTAGAACAGCGAGTGCAGTGGATCGGGCGTCAGTGTAGAGGCATTGTCCTGATAAAGCTTGACCAGGGCGCGGACCAGATCGTCGGCGCTGGCATATTGAGCAGCATAGGCGTCGGCCTCGAATTCGTTGCGGCGCGACAGGCTGCTGCTCAAGGGGCGAAGCGGGAAGGTGAAAACGGGAATGACCAGAAAAAAGAGGATCAAGGCCAGGGCGGTGCTTTGTGCGGGTACGCCGAGAGCGCTGTAAAACCACTCGGCAGAAATCAGTTGGCCGAGCAGCCAGAGAAAACCGAGTGAAATGGCAAACATCAGGGCGATGCGCTGAATGACGTGATGATGACGAAAATGGCCGAGTTCGTGAGCCAGCACGGCTTCAATTTCAGTCGGGGACAGACGGGCAAGCAAGGTGTCGAAAAAGACGATGCGCTTGTTCTGGCCAAAACCGGTGAAATAAGCATTGCCGTGGCTGGAGCGCTTTGAGCCGTCCATGACGAAGAGGCCGCCGGAGCGAAAGCCGCAGCGCCTGAGCAGGGCTTCGACGCGCGATTTCATTTCACCGTCTTCAAGGGGCGAAAAGCGGTTGAAGAGCGGGGCGATCCAGCTTGGGTAAATGAAAAGAATGAGCAGATTGAAGGCGCACCAGAATAGCCACACATAAAGCCACCAGAAATCGCCCATTGCACCCATCAGCCATAAAACGGCAGCGATGAGCGGAGTACCGATGGCAATGCCAAGCAGGCTTTGTTTGAGCAGGTCGCTGAGGAACAGACGCAGTGTCATGCGGTTGAAGCCATAGCGCGCCTCGATAACGAATTGCTGATAAAGCGAAAACGGCAGGTCGATGATGCCGGAAATCAACATCAGGCTGAAGATCATCGCCAGTCCGTAGGCCAGCTCACCGAGTCGCGGCGACCAGAATTCATGCAGTGCAGCGAGGCCGCCGCCGAGCGTCAGGGCGAGTAGAAGGGCGGCATCGACGACGATGCTGCGCAAGGCGACACGGCTGCGATCGACGTTGTAATCGGCGGCATTTTTATGGTCTGCCAGCGAAATTTGCGCAGCGAAGTCGACCGGAAGCGCTTCGCGATGCGCCGCGACGAAGCGGATATGGCGCAGTTTCAACCACAGACGGATACCAAGGGTCAGTGCGAAAGCGATGAGAAAAAAGACAGTAAAGTTGGAAGTCACGGAAGGTCGGCAGCAAGCTGTGAGAAAATTCGGGCTTTGACGAAAAGCGATAATTATATGGCAGCCAACGCAAACAACCTTGTCTGGTTAGATATGGAAATGACCGGTTTGGATCCGGAGCGCGACCGCATTATCGAGATGGCGATGGTCGTCACCAACTCCGAACTTGAACTGGTCGCCGAATCCCCCGCCTGGGTGGTGCATCAGTCTACCGAAACGCTGGCGGCCATGGATGACTGGAACCAGAAAACACACGGACGTTCGGGCTTGATCGACAAGGTCAGGCTGTCGAGCATGGACGAGGCGGCAGTGGCGGCCGAGGCGATGGAGTTTCTCAAGCGCCATTCCAGCAAGGGACACTCGCCGATGTGCGGCAATTCGATAGGCCAGGATCGCCGCTTCATGGCGCGTTACATGCCGGCGCTGGAGAGTTTTTTTCATTATCGCAATCTTGATGTCAGCACCCTGAAAGAGTTGTGCAAACGCTGGCAACCAGAAATTTACAAAGGGTTCAAGAAAAAAGGCCGCCATACCGCCTTGGCCGATATTTACGAGTCGATAGACGAACTCAAGTATTACCGCGAGCATTTCCTCAAGACCTGACTCCGCGCGCCGAGCTCTGCGCCGCCATCAGCTTGCGGTCAACGCCGGAAAAGACGGAATTTTTCCTTGCGGTCGCCGGGGCGATTGCCTTCCCAGACGCGCGTCCAACGACCTTTCGGAGGCGCCAGTTCGGGGGTGGTATCGCCGGTAACGATAACCCAGTTGCATTGCTTTCCGGCCGCCGTGTCGGCACTCAGCGGCGCAATATTGACAAAATAGGCGAGTGAGGCGCGCTGGGTGTCGCTTAACCCGCGTTCGGCGACGCAGCCGCTTTGCTCCGGCAATAGTTTGGCAATTTCTTCGGCTACCGGGCGGTAGCTCTTGCCGTAGTCGAACCAGGGCAGGATCAGGGTGGTCGCCAGCAGCCAGAGCGTGGTAAACCCCATCGTCCAATGGGTCAGGCTGCGATAGGGTGAGCGCGGCGCCGTGAAAATCAGCCAGATCCACCAGGCCGTGGCGGCGACACCAATGAGCAGGTCGGAGAGGTCGAATTGCCCGACGAACCCAGGGTTCAGGATCACCACCCGGCCGGCCAAGCGACTCGGCCAGCCAAGCGCCATTGCTGACCAAGCAAGCCAGACGAGGCCGATAAAGAAGGTGAAACACATCATGCCAAACCAGTCGAAGGCATTTGCCGCGCCACGCCGCAGTGTCAACGCCCCCGGCGTCGCCAGCAGCGCCAGCGGCGGCAAGAGCAGCAAGGCAGGAATTTCGCGCGGGTAGTAAGCGAGACCAAGCATCAGCAGGGTCAAGAAGAAAAAACTGAGCGGCAGGAGTTGCGGCATGTCGCGCAATACTTTACGCCGCGTCCACAGTGTCCAACCGGCCAGCGGCAGTACCGGGAAGGCAAACCACGGCAGCAAAGCGAGGAAGCGACCAAGCCCGGAAAATGAAAAAGGCGTTTGCAAGGGCACCAACTCGGTATTCAGCCAGCCATGCAGGCGGGATGGCTCGAGTGCCAGCATCAAAAGCGGCCATGGCAAAATCAGGATGGCCGCAAGCGCCAGGCCGATCAGTAGCGTATGCAAGGCTTTGGGGCGATCCGGTGAGAGCCACCAGGCGACAGGCGCGATGCCGAGCAGCGGCAGGGTCGGTGAAATGCCGGCGCCGAGCAGGCACGCGGCAAGTGCCAAACCGTAAAAGACCCCGGTGAGTCGCGGTTTACGACCGATGGTTGCCAACGCCCCAAGGCCGCCGCCGTAGGCAGCCAAAGCAATCAACATCGGCTGTGCGTCATGCGCGTGCAATAACAAACCGGCACAACCGGCGAGCAATAGCGGACTGGCGGCGGCGCTTTCCTGGCCGTACATTTCACGGCCGGCATAATAAAGACTGGTCATTGCAAGCATGACCCAGACGCTGCTGGCCAGGCGAATAGCTTCATGCAGTGGCAGCAACCAGCCAAAAAGCTTGCCGGTCAGTGCGCCCGTCCAGTAATAAAGCGGCGGTTCATGAAAGGGACGGCCGGCCAGGTTGGGCGCCAGCCAGTCACCGTGGCTCAAGGTATACCAGGCCGTGCTGATATGAACGGCGTCCTCACCCTTCCAGGGGTCGCGGCCAAAGATGCCGGCGAGGACGTAGAAAGCGAGCATCGCCGCCAGCATCCAGCCGGCCGGCGGCAGGGAAATGCCGCGGCGAAGGGTGGCTTTCAGCGAGGTCAAATCAGGCATGGGGGCTGAAAATGAAAAAGGCAGCCAAACGGCTGCCTTGGGTCGGAAGCATCAGGCAGCTCAGGCGGCCGCCTTGCGACGCATGGCACCGAATTTCTGATTGAATTTCTCAACGCGGCCGGCGGTATCGACAATTTTTTGCTTGCCGGTGTAGAACGGGTGACACATTGAGCAGACCTCAACGTGAATGGTCGGCTTGCTCATGGTCGAGCGCGTCGCAAAATTGTTGCCGCAAGAGCAAGTGACCTGGATTTCTTTGTAATTCGGGTGGATATCGGCTTTCACTTCGGGTCCTTTCGTTACGCGACCGGCGGATGTGGCCGATCTGGAAAACGCAGGATTATCCTCGAATAATCACACGTTTGCAATATCAATAAGCATTTAGCCACGCCGCATGGCGTCGAAAAATTCGGCATTGCCTTTGGTTGATTTGACCTTGTCGAGCAGGAACTCCATGGCTGCCAGGTCGTCCATCGGGTAACACAGTTTACGCAGCACCCACATTTTTTGCAGCACATCTGGCTTGAGCAGGAGTTCTTCGCGGCGCGTGCCGGAACGATTGACGTTGATTGCCGGATACATGCGTTTTTCGGCCATGCGCCGGTCGAGGTGAATTTCGGCATTGCCGGTGCCTTTGAATTCTTCGTAGATTACCTCGTCCATTCGCGAGCCGGTATCGATCAGCGCAGTAGCGAGGATGGTCAGCGAGCCACCTTCTTCAATGTTGCGGGCAGCGCCGAAAAAACGCTTGGGCTTTTGCAGCGCATTGGCGTCGACACCGCCGGTCAATACCTTGCCTGAGGCCGGTTGCACCGTGTTGTAGGCACGTGCCAGACGGGTTATCGAGTCAAGCAGGATGACCACGTCTTTTTTGTGCTCGACCAGACGCTTGGCTTTTTCAATGACCATTTCAGCAACGGCGACGTGGCGAGTGGCGGGTTCGTCGAAGGTTGAGGCAACGACTTCGCCCTTGACGGTGCGCGTCATTTCGGTGACTTCTTCCGGGCGCTCGTCGATCAACAGGACGATCAGCACAACATCCGGGTGATTCGCCGTAATCGCGTGCGCAATGTTTTGCAGCATCACCGTCTTGCCGGTTTTCGGCGGAGCAACGAGCAAACCACGCTGGCCGGCACCGACCGGCGCAATCATGTCAATGACCCGGCTGGTAATGTTTTCTTCCGACTTGATGTCGCGCTCAAGGCGCAACATCCGCGTCGGGTGGAGCGGCGTCAGGTTCTCAAACATGATTTTGTTTTTATTGGCTTCGGGGGGGAAGCCGTTGATGCTGTCGAGCTTGATGAGCGCAACGTAGCGCTCGCCCTCTTTGGGCGTGCGGATTTCACCGGCAATCGTGTCGCCGGTGCGCAGGTTGAAGCGGCGGATCTGCGATGGCGAAACATAAATGTCGTCCTGATTGGACAAGTAAGAGGTATCCGGCGAGCGCAGGAAACCAAAGCCGTCGGCGAGCACCTCCAGAGTACCATCGCCATAAATGGTGGCGCCGGTCTTGGCTTCATGTTTGAGGATGGCGTAAATCAGTTCTTGCTTGCGCATCCGGTTGGCGCTTTCGATACCGGCGGCGGTGGCCATGTCGAGTAATTTGCCGACGTGATGCGTCTTGAGTTCAGAGAGTTGCATGTGTGCTAGAGAGGGAGCACCGGCAAGGGGCCGGAGGAGGCCGGAGCCAAAGGGTGCAAATTGCAAAGTGAGAAGTATTGACGCCGGCAATTTGCCCTGACGTCGGCCTGAAGGCAAAAACCTTCAGGCCACGAGACTACGGATATTACAGGGTACTGTCAATAAAGGCGGCGAGTTGCGATTTCGACAGCGCACCCACTTTGGTTGCCTCGACGTTACCATTTTTGAAGATCATCAATGTCGGGATGCCGCGAATGCCGAACTTGGCCGGAGTCGCCTGATTGTCGTCGATATTGACTTTGGCGACCTTGAGCTTGCCGGAGTAGTCCTTGGCGATTTCGTCGAGGATGGGTGCAATCATTTTGCACGGGCCGCACCACTCGGCCCAATAATCGACCAGAACCGGCTGCTCGGACTTCAGCACCTCGGCTTCGAAAGTGTCATCGGTGACGTAATGGATGTGCTCGCTCATTGAAATGCCTCGTAAAAAGGGGGAAGGTTTTGGGAAGAACCGTTGTGGAGTGCCGATGAAATAATCTGCTTCGGCTAATGTGTCACGATGCTAGCGAAAAAAAAAGCCTTAGGGAAGAGTTAGCGCGCTGCTTTGAGCAAATTAGCCAGCTCAACTGCGGTTTTTACCTGCATTTTCTCAAACAGGTTGGCGCGATGCACTTCGACGGTGCGCATACTGATATTCAGTTCATCGGCGATGATTTTGTTCAGTTTGCCGAGAAGCACCAGATCCATGATCTGTCGTTCGCGGTTGGTCAGGCTGTCGAGACGACGCTTGAGTGAGTTCTGCGAGGCGCTCTGCTCACGCTGACAGCCATTGAGTGCAATTGCCTCGTTGATGCGGGTCGCCAGATCATTATCGTTCAGCGGTTTTTCAAAGAAGTCGAAAGCGCCTTTTTTGAGCGCCGAGACGGCCAGCGGGACATCGCCGTGGCCGGTCAGAAAAATGACCGGCAGACTGGACTGGCGGGCTTGCAACTGCTCAAAACAGTCGAGGCCGGTCATCCCGGTCATTCGCATGTCAAGAACGATGCAGCCGCTGAGCGCCGGCGTCCAGCGTGCCAGGAAATCTTCCGCGCTGTAATAAGTGCAATTGGCAATGCCGCGCGAATCCAGCAGCCAGGAAAGCGCGTCGCGGATCGCCTCGTCGTCGTCAACGAGATGGGCTTGCGGGTGGCTCATTGTTTTTCCACGGGCAGGGTGACATGGAAAATCATACCGCCTTCAGGGTTGCTTTCTGCCCACAAACGGCCGCGGTGAAATTCGACAATCGAGCGGCAGACCGATAGACCAATGCCCATTCCTTCCGGCTTGGTCGAGAAAAAGGCAGTAAATAACTTGTCCTTGATTTCGTCGGTCATACCGCAACCACGATCACTGACCCGAATCTCCATTTCTTCGCTGCGCAGCAGGACGCTGATTTCCAGGCGACGATTGGCGCTTGTCGTATTCGCCATGGCCTCCATCGCGTTGCGCATCAGGTTGAGCAGGACTTGTTCCAGCATCAGACGGTCGGCAAGAATATCGGGGAGTTCGGGTACTGTGCAGTTGATCAGAACATGGCGTTTGCGCGCATCGGCCTCGATAAAGCCAAGACAGTCGTCGATAACGTCGGCAATCTGGCAGGGAGCGCGCTTGGGAGCGCTCTTGCGGACGAAATCGTGAACACGGCGGATGATCTTGCCGGCGCGTTGCGCCTGAATGCCGATTTTTTCCATTGCCGGACGAATGTCCGCAATCGTGCAGTCGGTGGCATCCATCAGGTTGAGGCAGCCTGTGTTGTAGCTGGAAATTGCCGCCAGCGGCTGGTTTAGTTCATGCGCCAGGGTCGAGGCCATTTCGCCCATGGTGACCAGGCGAGCGGTAAATTGCAGTTGCTCCTGCTGCTGGCGGGCGAGTTCCGCTGCCCGTTTGCGTTCGCTGATATCGATGACCGAGGCCATCCAGCCGGTATGCTGGCCGTTGCCGTCAATTAATTTGGCTTCGTAAATAAGGGCGTCAAAATGCTCACCGTTCTTGCGCCGAAAGCTGATTTCAAATCCTTCTTTCGGAGCGTTGCCGGCGAGAACGGCCTGATGGATTGCGAAAGTTTCATCGATTTGCTCTGGAACCCAGTAAGGCATTGGTGGCTTGGCGCGGAATAACTCGTCCTGGGTGAAGCCAGTCATTTTGCAAAAGGCCGGATTGACATAAATGATGCCGCCGTGAAGGTCGCGAGCCCGCATTCCGACGGTCAGCGAGTCTTCCATAGCGGTGCGAAAGGCATGTTCGGCGCGTAACGCCTGCTCGGTTTGCGAGCGCTTTTTCATCAGGTCACGGACAATCCACAGACTCCAGAAAACGCCGACCGCTAGCACCATGATGGCGATGGCGAGAAGTCGTTGCAGCGGGTTGACCGCGCTCTTGTAACTGGTGACATGCAATTTGAGCCCATGTCCAGGGGGATCGAAAGGCAGCTCGTAAAAGAGGCTGGGCGTCCCCTTGATGTTCGATTTGGCGGCGTACTCGGTATCGTTATCGTCAACCACGACCACCTGGTATTTCTCGGCAAACCACCACGGCACCTGGCTATTCAAGAGCGTCTGCAGGGGATAAGTGGCGGTCAGCGTGCCGGCAAAGCGGCGGTCGATGTAAATCGGCAACGACACCTCAAAGACGGCGCTCAAGCCGTTGAGTAGGAGCGGTTCGCTATACACCGGTTCGCCGATCCGTCGAGCCATCTCGAAGGCTCTCTGTCGCACCGCGCTGCCCGCCTCGTTGGTGTCTGTCTTGACCTGAAGACCAGAGGGAAGCGCATCCACCTCATTGCGCTTGGCATCGAGCCAGGATATTTGCGAAATTTCCGGATTGATGCTGAGCAGGTGTTTGGCGCGCAAGCGAAAGAGCGCGTTACGATCATTGCTCGCAGCCAGGTCATAAACCAGTTGCTGCAGGCGTTCTTCGTTGCCATTCAATTGAAAGCGAAGAATTTGCTCAAGCCAGAGAACGTCCTTGATTAACCCGGTGCGCTCTTCTTCCAGTTCATTTTGATGCAGTAGCCAAAGCAGGGTAACGACGGCGACGATGAGCAGGATGCTGCCGAATTTCGGCAAGGCAAGAAACCAGCGCAAATTGCGCGGTGTGGCGGAGCGGGGCGAGAGCTTCATGGCCTGAATCCTAACCCGCCAGAGGCGCGCAGAGCGCCTTGTGGAAATCCACAATACGCGTAAATTGAGCGTTCGGTAATAATTTGTCCCAGTCGTGATTGCTGATTGCGACTTAACCTTTGGAGGAAAAACTATGAAAGTTTCCAAGCTGCTGGTGGGCTTGTTTGCTGGCGCCCTGTCTTTTGCGGTTTATGCGCAACAGCCGATCATTATCAAGTTCAGCCATGTTGTTGCCAACGATACCCCGAAGGGCAAGGCGGCCGAAATGTTTGCCAAGAAGGCCGGCGAGTTGACCAAGGGCAAGGTCAAAGTCGAGGTTTACGCCAACTCGACCTTGTACAAGGACAAGGAAGAAATGGAAGCCCTGCAATTAGGCGCTGTCCAGATGCTGGCACCGTCGCTGGCCAAGTTCGGGCCGCTGGGCGTCAAGGAGTTTGAGGTTTTCGATCTGCCGTTCATTTTCAGCAGCTACGACGACCTGCGCAAAGTGACCAACGGCGCCGTTGGCAAACAACTGATGGCCAAGCTCGAACCCAAGGGGATTCGTGGCCTCGCCTACTGGGACAACGGCTTCAAGTCCTTTTCCCTGAATTCCCCAATCAAGACGCCAGCTGACTTGAAGGGCAAAAAACTGCGTATTCAGTCCTCCAAGGTGCTTGAGGAGCAGATTCGTGCGGTCGGCGGTCTGCCGCAGGTCATGGCATTCTCCGAGGTTTATCAGGCGTTGCAGACCGGCGTGGTCGACGGCACCGAGAACCCGATTTCCAATCTGTACACCCAGAAAATGCACGAGGTGCAAAAGCATCTGACCTTGACCGAGCATGGTTATCTTGGCTACGCCGTCATCGTCAACAAGAAATTCTGGGATGGTCTGCCAGCTGATATCCGCGGCCAGCTGGAAGATGCCATGGAGCAAGCTACCCGTTACGCCAACCAGATCGCCAAGGTCGAAAACGACAGTTCGCTCGAAGCCGTGAAGAAGAGCGGCAAGACCGCCGTCTATGTGCCGACCAAAGAAGAGCGCCTGGCCTTCAAGAAAGCCATGGTGCCGGTGCATCAGAAAATGGAGAGCCGCGTTGGCAAGGAAGTGATCCAGTCGGTATACAAAGACATCGGTTTCAAGCCGGATAGCCTGTAATAAAAAAGCAGTTAGTTTTCGGGGGCTTCGGCCCCCGAATCGCAACGGGGGTAGACCATGATCAACAAGGCATTGAATCACCTGGAAGAACTGCTGGTGACCTTCCTGATGGGGGCGGCGACGGTAATTATTTTTGCATCGGTGATGCATCGCTACATGGCCGGGGTCGATATTCCCGGTTTGCAGGATTGGTTACTGACACTCAATTTCGGTTGGGCGCAGGAGTTGTGCATCATCATGTTTGTCTGGATGGCCAAGTTTGGCGCCGCCTACGGGGTTCGAACCGGCATCCACGTTGGCGTTGATGTGCTGATCAACCGGCTTGACGACGGCAATCGGCGCAAGGCAATCATTTTCGGCCTCCTGTCCGGCGCCCTGTTCACCGGCGTGGTAGCTGCCTTGGGCGCCCACTTCGTTTGGGAAAACGGCGCTCATTACGCCATTTTCCAGTTCTTTGGCATCGATACCGGCGACAACTACGAGGGGCCGACGACCCCCGACCTTGAGTGGCCGACCTGGATTGTGTACAGCGCGATTCCGCTCGGCTCATCGCTGATGAGCTTCCGCTTCCTGCAAGTGACCTGGATTTTTCTGAAAACCGGCGAATTGCCGCACCACGACCACGGCCATGTTGACGGACTGGAAGACGAGGTTCCGCCGGTCGATTTCGACCCCTACGGAATGGACGACAACCTGCACATGCACGATCTGAAAAACAAGATGACGGGCAATGGCGATGCTACGCAAGGGGGCGAAAAACAATGAACGCGCTAGTGATTTTCGGTCTCCTGGCAGTACTCATGCTAACCGGGATGCCGATCTCGATTTCGCTCGGCCTGACGGTGCTCACCTTCTTGTTTACGATGACCGATGTTCCGCTGCAATCGGTTGCCCTCAAATTATTCACCGGCATTGAAAAATTCGAGATCATGGCGATCCCCTTCTTTATTCTCGCCGGCAATTTTTTGACGCACGGCGGGGTGGCCAAGCGGATGATCAATTTTGCGACATCAATGGTCGGGCACTGGTACGGCGGCCTTGGTCTGGCCGGCGTGATGGCCTGCGCCCTGTTTGCCGCAGTCTCGGGCTCAAGCCCGGCAACCGTTGTCGCCATCGGCTCCATCCTTCTGCCGGCGATGGTCAAAGCGGGGTTTCCGAACAAATTTGGCGCCGGTGTCATTACGACGTCCGGTGCGCTCGGCATCCTGATCCCGCCGTCGATTGTCATGGTCATGTACTCGGTCGCCACCAATACCTCGGTCGGCGCCCTGTTCATGGCCGGCGTGATTCCCGGACTGGCACTGGCATGTGTCTTGGGCGGCGTAACCTGGTATCGGGCCAAAAAATTCGATTACCCGCGTCAGCCCAAGGCAAGTTGGGGCGAACGCTGGAAAGCCTTTAGTGCTTCGGCCTGGGGTTTGTTGCTGATCGTTGTCGTCATGGGCGGCATCTACACCGGCATCTTTACGCCAACCGAGGCAGCGGCGATGTCGGCGGTTTATGCCTTTATCGTCGCGGTATTTGTCTATAAAGACATGAGCATCAAGGATGTGCCGCGCGTCTTGCTCAACTCGGCCAACATGTCGGCGATGCTGCTCTACATCATCACCAACGCCGTGCTGTTCTCCTTCATCATGACCAACGAGAACATCCCGCAAGCACTGGCTGACTGGATGCTGGGCAACGGGCTGGGCGTCATCACCTTCCTGCTCGCAGTCAATGTGATTTTGCTGCTCGCCGGAAACTTCATGGAGCCCTCGTCGATCGTCCTCATCTTTGCGCCGATTCTCTTCCCGGTAGCCATGGCGCTCGGTATTCATCCGGTGCATTTCGGCATCCTGATGGTGGTCAATATGGAGGTTGGCATGTGTCACCCGCCGGTCGGCCTGAATCTCTATGTTGCGTCGGGCATCACCAAAATGGGCATTACCGAGTTGACCGTTGCCGTTTGGCCGTGGCTGCTCTCGATGCTCAGCTTCCTCCTGGTCGTCACCTACTGGCCCGATCTGTCGCTCTGGCTGCCACGGACGATGGGAATGCTCTAAATTTCAATCCCTGCAAAAAATTGTCCCCGCCGGTTTCCGGGCGGGGACTTTGCTGACTTAACTTACCTCTCGGGCGACACCGCCTTTTGCCGAAGAAAACGAAGGTTTCAGCGCCAAACCAGTTGCCCTCGCAGGCAATGACAGCATCGGCAAAATCCCCGCCCGCTTCGAGCATCGACACTTTTTGTGTCTCAAGAAGCTTCTACGTTTTAATTTTAAATTTTAATTCAACGAGATATCGACCTCATGTGTAGCGCCGTCATCAAGGCGATGCGAGCGCATCCGTGCGGACGCCGGTCAGGATGGGGTAATAAACATGGACAAACAGCAAGAAGCCGGCACTCCAGCTGATCTGTGCTGCGATGATCCAGAACAGGTAAACAGCGGGCAGCAGCAAGGGCCCGCCAACCCGGCAGACGGCGGCCAGGAAAACCAGCAAAAAAATTGCGGTGACCGCTCTCGGTGGCTGATTGACATTGCGATCGGTGTGTCCGAGGCTGATGCGCGCCATCATGCCCAAGGTTGCGAGGCCGATACCGCCAGCCGCAAAGGCATGGATCGCCAGGCTATGACTGGCGACGCCCAATCCCTGCAAGGCCTTGAGCAAAAACCCCAGTACCACCCAGGCATAAGCGAGAAACAACACCCAAACCAGTGGTTTGCCCCAGATTTGGCGGTGATACCAGGCGCTCAGCCGGGCGCCGTGCAACAAGCACAAAACCGCCGCCAGCATGGCGCTCAAAGGAGCCAGCGCAGCCATGTCGGGGACAACCTGAAAAGCGGTATCGACCAAGGCAAAGAGAAGAAAGACAACCAAGCCCCAACGGTCGGTGAGGGCGGAATTGCGCGGCACGAAGCCATTGTTCAATCCACGCTCGATAAACAGGGGCATGACGCGGCGCACCAGGGTGACGACCAAGGCAAGGATGATATAAAGCGCAGCGTTGAGACCAATCAGCGTCCCTGGTGCCCAATATCCCGCCACGCCAAGATGAAACGCCAAGGAAGCCGGCAGCAGGAGGATGACCTTGGAAACGATGCCAAGCTGCGCCCATTGCTTCGTCAGCAGGATGGGTTTGCCGATCACCAGAGCCAATCCGGCCAAAAACAGACATTCAAACACTGCCGCAATCCATGGCGAAAACTCGCCAGAAAAAGCAGCCAGGCGAGCCAGCAGCCAGGGCAAGGCGAGCAGTAAAAGCGGTTTGCCAACCAGCGTCGTACGCCCCGTCCAGTTGCGCACCGCCGTTAGCAGAAAGCCGGCAATGGGAGCCAGCGCAAAGCCGAAAAGCATCTCGTGGGCATGCCAGTAAAGCGGCGAATAGCCGGGCTGCAGGGCTGCCGGCGAGAAATTGAAGAGCCCGAACCAGAGCCCCATGAGGAGCGCCGCCGCACTCGCCGCGAGGAGAAAAAACAGGCGGAACCCGCTCTCCAGAATTGCCTGGCGCCCGGTGAATTTTGTTTCGATGATCAGCATGACCTTACCGTCGCCGCCACGGGCGCTGCCGCTATCGCTCTGCCGCCGCCGGCTTGGGCGGTGTTGGCGGATGAAATTCCTTCGGCGTCGCGCCGGCGTCGTTGACCGAACCGATCGACTGATTGACTTCTGGCAACTGGTGGGCAATTCCCTTGTGGCAATCAATACAGGTCTGGCCTCCGTTCAAGCCGACCTGGTGCGCATTGGTCGAACGGCGTCCCTGGACGCCATAGTCGAAATATTCGAAATTGTGACAATTACGACATTCGCGGGAGTCCGTCGCCTTCATCCGATCCCACTCATGCTTGGCCAGTTCGAGGCGTTTGGCGTTGAACTTTTCCGGGGTGTCGATACTTCCAAGGACTTTATGCAGCACTTCGTTGGAAGCCTGCAATTTGCGCCACATTTTCGGCCCCCACTCCTTCGGTACATGGCAGTCCGGGCAGGTAGCCCGCACCCCGGAGCGGTTCGAGTAATGCACCGTATTGCGATATTCGAGATAGACGTTCTCCTGCATTTCATGACATGAGATACAGAAAGCCTCGCGGTTCGTCCATTCCATGGCGGTATTGAAGCCACCCCAAAAAAGAACGCCGGCAACGAACAAGGCAGCGACGCCGAACAAACCCAGCCTTGTCCTCCAGCCGCGCACGCGGTCGGCCAGCGAAACTGCTTTTTTATCTTCTTGCGCCATAATTTTCTCCGTGATGACCGCGTTCTAGCGGATGCCGTCGGCGGCTTTGAAATTGTTGGCAACCAAGGGCTTGGCGTCGGCTTGGGGAACGTGACACTGCATACAGAAATAGCGGCGCGGTGAGATATTCGACAACTCCTGCCCGTCGCGCGTCTTGAAATGCGTCAACGAAACTTTCGTCGCGCCGGTCTCCTTGTAGCGGTTCCAGGCATGGCAATCCATGCACTTGTTGAAATTCCGCGTCAGGGTGTAGCCATCCACCTTATGCGGAATCAACGGTGGTTGCTGCAGATAGTTACGCTCGATCGGCGCGCTGTCGCGGCTTCCCTTGAAGGGGTCGGCAGACTCCGTGTCGGCGTCCTGAATCGCCGCGCCGCGCAAGCTCCTGAGTCCGGCGTCGGCCGCCTGAACAGGGATAACCGCGAGTGACAAGGCCATCAACAATGCGCACATGGCACCATAAAACAGGTGGCTCCGGGGTTTCATGAATCGCTCCTTTGGTCAAACCGATGAGTAAAAGTAAAAACCTGCTTGCCGCAGACATCGATACAACGACCGCAAGCAGTGCAATTCCGGTCAAGAATCAGCGGGCTTTCTTGACCGGCTTTTTTCAGCGCCGGACGGATCACCTGCGGTTCGGGGCAGACCGTAAAACAATCCATGCAGTCATTGCACTGCGCGCGCCGGGCGGCCGACACCCGCCACAACGCGACATCGCCGAGCAGCCCGTATAAGGCACCCTGCGGGCAGAGGTGGCCGCACCAGCCGCGGCTGGCGACGAGAAAATCGTAAGCAAAAATCGCCAGAACGACGG
Organism: uncultured Pseudomonadota bacterium; assembly: GCA_903951825.1. Lineage (GTDB taxonomy): Bacteria > Pseudomonadota > Gammaproteobacteria > Burkholderiales > Rhodocyclaceae > Azonexus. The sequence continues at coordinate 36,510 of CAJBDJ010000029.1, read as the reverse complement.
TCAGGCTGCCGCCCAAACCAAAAATCAGACTGCGCTGGATGATCGTCACCGGATTGACCCATTCCCACACCAGCGATCCGCTCCAGGCAGCCACGAGCAGCGAACCGCCGAGTATCCAGTAGCGCGAATGGGCATCCGGTACGCGCCCGCCCTTGATGCCGAGTCGCCGGCGAGCCCAGGCGGCGAGGTCGGTAATCACATTGACCGGACAAACCCAGGCGCAATAAACGCGGCCACCAATCAGGAAATAAAACGCGACGACCATACCGGCGCCGATCAAGGCCGAGCTGGCCGGCAGAAATCCGGCCGCCAGAGTCTGCAAAAAGACGTAGGGATCAGTCAGCGGCAGAACATCAAGAAAGACTGAAGAAGCCAGGTTGCCCTTAGCCAGCCAGAGACCAAACCATGGCCCCGAAAGAAACAGGACAAGTACGGTCAACTGCGAAATTCGGCGCAAAATCAACCAGCGGTGGGCGCCCAGCCAGCCTTTTTTGTCGATGGCTTCCTGCGCCAGTTTCATGGCTTCCACCCTGAATTGAGGCCACCCGGTGCCGAGCCGACCTTGCCCGTATCATTCAGACGGCTGTCACCAAACGCCTTGTCTTCCATGCCGCGCACCGGCATTTGCACCTGATCGCCAATCAGCGAACTGCCGTGCTTTTCCTTTTCTTCCCAGCCCTTGCGGTAGTGAGCCGGCAATTGTCCCTGAACCAGTTTGATCGGCATCACCTTGATTGCCGCAACCGGCAGAACGCAGGATTTTTCGCACTTGCCACAGCCGGTGCAATACGCCGAATGCACTGTCGGCAACAACATCGCATGGCGATCCGAACGCGGGTTGTGCATGCTCTCCAAAGTCATTGCCTTGTCGATCACCGGGCAAACCCGGTAACAAACATCGCAGCGCAAACCGAGAAAATTGAGACAGGTTTCGTGATCAGACAAAACCGCCAGCCCCATCCGCGCTTCGCCGATATCTTTCAACTCGTGCTTCAAGGCTCCGCTCGGACAGGCCTTGACGCAGGGGATGTCCTCGCACATTTCACAAGGCACATCGCGCGCCGTGAAAACGGGGGTTCCGGCCACTGCGGCGCCGCCGAATGGTGCCAGTTTCAAGGTGTTGTAAGGGCAACCGCGCACGCACAAACCGCAGCGCAGACAGGCCGCCAGAAACCCCGGCTCGTCGAGCGCACCCGGCGGGCGCAAGGCTTGCGGCGGATTCGCCGCCGCCGGACGCGCCAGCATCAAAGCTGCCAGATTGAGCAGGCAGCCAGTGCCGGCAGCGGCAGCGATTCCGTTAAGAAACTTGCGCCGCCCCGGCGCGGGCGACACGGCGGCTTTTTTTGCCGACTCGGGGCGGGGGTTGCTGATCACGTCAGGACTTCAATCGCTGAAGGCACGAAACCGCTTTCAGGCACGGGTGATTTTGACGGCACATTTTTTGTAATCGGTCTCTTTCGAGATCGGGCAAGTCGCGTCAAGCGTCAGTTTGTTCACCAGCTTGCCTTCGTCGAAGAACGGGATGAACACAAGACCCACCGGCGGCTTGTTGCGCCCCTTCGTATCGACGCGCAACTCGATTTCGCCGCGCCGCGAAGTCACTTTCACCTTCATTCCGCGTTGCAGGCCGCGTTTGCTGGCATCGTCGGGATGCATGAAAACAACCGCCTCCGGCACCGAACGATGCAATTCCGGCACGCGCCGCGTCATCGAGCCGGTATGCCAGTGCTCAAGAACGCGACCGGTGCATAGCCACATGTCGAATTCGCCATCCGGCTTTTCTGCCGGATCCTGATACGGCAGGGCAAAAATCACCGCCTTGCCGTCCTTGTGGCCGTAGAAGCGCACGCCCTCGCCTTTCGGCACATAAACGTCGTAGCCCTCGCGAAAACGCCAGAGAGTTTCCTTGCCATCAACCACCGGCCAGCGCAGGCCGCGCGCCTTGTGGTAAGCATCGAAATCGGCGAGATCATGACCATGGCCGCGACCGAAAATGGCGTATTCCTCAAACAAGCCTTTTTGCAGGTAGAAACCCAGCTCCTTCGATTCGTCGTTGCTGTAGCCCTTGATCGCATGGCCGTTGGTTTTTTCGAGATCGGCGAGCGGGAATTTATTCACCGCGCCATTTTTGTAAAGCACCTCGAACAAGGTCTTGCCCTTGTATTCAGGCTTCTTGGCGATCAGCTCGGGCGGCCAGACATCCTCGACCTTGAAGCGCTTCGAGAACTCGATGTATTGCCACAAATCCGACTTCGCCTCGCCCGGCGCCTTGACCTGTTGCCGCCAGAACTGCGTGCGCCGCTCGGCATTGCCGTAGGCGCCTTCCTTTTCGGTCCACATTGCCGAGGGCAAGACGAGATCGGCGGCCATCGCCGACACCGTCGGGTAACAATCGGAGACCACGACAAAGGCCGCCGAATTGCGCCAACCGGGGTAAATTTCCTGATTGATGTTGGGGCCGGCCTGCATGTTGTTGGTCGTCGACGTCCAGTAGCACTTGAGTTTGCCGTCCTTGAGCGCGCGGCTCTGGGCGACGGCGTGCAAGCCGACCTTGTCGGGAATCGTCCCTTCCGGCAGTTGCCAGATTTCTTCGGTATGTTTGCGATGCTCGGGATTGGTCACCACCATGTCGGCCGGCAGGCGATGCGCAAAAGTACCGACTTCGCGCGCCGTCCCGCAGGCCGACGGCTGGCCGGTCAGCGAGAAGGGGCCATTGCCCGGCTCGGAGATCTTGCCGACCAGCAAATGCACGTTGTAGATCATGTTGTTCACCCAGGTGCCGCGGGTGTGCTGGTTGAAGCCCATCGTCCAGAAGCTGACCACCTTTTTCTTCGGATCGGCATACAGCTCGGCCATCCTTTTCAGCTTGGCCGCCGGCACACCGGAGAGCTTGGCGGTTTTTTCCAGGGTGTAGTCGGCAACAAATTTCTTGAATTCGTCGAAAGTGATCGGATGGGCGTCGTTCGGATTGTTCTTCGGTTTGCCGTCGGCGCCGGGGTAGCCGTTGAAACGGGCATCCTTCTCTAGGACATGCGCCGGTCGCAGGCCGTAGCCAATGTCAGTCTCGCCCATCTTGAAATTGACGTGTTTCTTGACGAATTCGGTATTGACCTTGTTGCTCTGAATGATGTGATTGCAGATGTAATTGAGAATCGCCAGATCGGTCTGCGGCACGAAAATCATCCCGTTATCGGCAAGCTCGAAGCTGCGATGCTCGAAGGTGGAGAGCACGTGCACCTCGGCGCTGGCGTGGGTCAGGCGACGATCGGTAATACGCGACCAGAGAATCGGGTGCATTTCGGCCATGTTCGAGCCCCAGAGAACAAAGGCATCGGCATTCTCAATGTCGTCGTAGCAACCCATCGGCTCGTCAATGCCGAAGGTACGCATGAAGCCGGTGACCGCCGAGGCCATGCAATGCCGGGCATTAGGATCGAGGTTGTTGGTGCGCAAGCCGGCCTTCATCAGCTTGGCGGCGGCGTAACCCTCCCAGATCGTCCACTGGCCGGAGCCGAACATGGCAGTCGAATTGGCGCCTTCGGCCTTGATCGCCGCCTTCCACTTTTCTTCCATGATGTCGAACGCCTGCTTCCAGGAAACCGGCTGAAAATCGCCATTCTTGTCGTATTTGCCGCCCTTCATGCGCAACAGCGGCTGCGTCAGCCGGTCTTCACCGTACATGATTTTCGACAGAAAATAGCCCTTGATACAGTTCAGACCGCGATTAACCGGGGCATCCGGATCGCCCTGGGTAGCAACGATGCGCCCCTGCTGAACACCGACCAGCACCGAGCAGCCCGTACCGCAAAAACGGCAGGCCGCCTTGTCCCAGCGAATCTCGGTCGCCCCGGCCAGCGTGCTCACCGGCTTGGCGGCAGCGGCGACCAGCGGAATTCCGGCGGTTGCCGCGGCGGCAGCAAGCGCCTGGGATTTCAAAAAGTCACGTCGATTGATGGTCATCGTCAAACCTCCTCAGGAGCGAGCGTTTCGTCGCTGTATTCGTAAGCCAGGGTGACCGACATGACGTGCGGCACCTGGTGGACCCGGATAATCGAATCGGAAACGGCGTAGCCCTCGCCGTCTTCGAGCAGAACAATCATTCGCCCGTCGCCGTGGTCGTGAGCGACCGAGGCGCCGTCAACGGCGGCCACCGCCGCGCACACCGCCGGCGCGTGATGGGGCAAGAATTTCAGCAGCAGACTGACAATTTTCATGTGGTACCTGCTTGGGCAATGGTTTGGAGGGTGATGGCCAGCGTCGGACAATCCGCCAGACAGGCACCACAGCCGTTGCAAAGTGCCGCGTCGAGCTGCGCCAAGGCAACGCCACCGAGACGCGGAGGAAAGCGGATCGCCGATACCGCGCAGCGTTCGCCGCAGGTTCGGCAAACGACGTTGGCAGCCGCCAGACAGCCGGCACCAATCACCGCCTTGTGCATCCAGGGCGGCTGCGCAGGAATCGGCTTCAATGCCTGCGGCGTGCACACCTGCACGCAGGCCGCGCAAAAAGTGCAGCCGGCGGGCGCTTGACCGGGCGTGAAATCGGCCAGCGGAAAACCGCCCGACCCCTTGACCAGCAGATGCGTCGGACAAACATCAAGACAGTCGCCGCAGCGCGTGCACAGCGCCTGAAACACGTCCTCCGGAAGCGCCCAGGGGGGGCGCACAGGATTGCCGCGAGGCGTACGGGCAGCACCCAAAAAAGCACGGCGGGAGAGTTGCATGGCGGTCACTGACAAAGTTGATCTGCCCGCATCCTAATCACTTGCCAAACCGGCCGACAGACCCCGGCGCCCCGACCGGCAAGGCTGATCTACCTACAAATAGGTAGTGATTTAGCGCTGCTGCCGTCCGCCTTAGTCCGTAAAATCAATTCGCTACAACGGCATCGCCGGTTTCGCCGGCAATCGCTCCTTACGCCCAAAGATCACCCGCCTACACCTCAATACAACGCATGAAACGCCTCTTCGCGACGATCCTGCAAACCCTGCGCAACTCGATTCTGGTGCGCCTCGGTTTGACCATGGGTGCCCTAGCCCTGCTCTCTTTTGCGTCGATTGTCATGTCGACAGTGATTGCCGAAGACATTTCCGGCAAAGCCAGCGCCATCAACATTTCCGGCTCGCTACGGATGATGAGCTTTCGCGCACTCAGCGAATTGCAGCAGCCGGCCTTACGCCAGCAGGCGCTGGCGACCACCCGGCAATTCGAGAAACGACTGCGCGGACTGGAGCGCTTCATCGTCAGCAAATCCGCTCCCGATTCGCCGCCAGCAACCGGCATCGCCGCCATTCTCGACACCTGGAAAGGCCACATCCAGCCCCTCGCCGAGCAGTCCGCCGCCGGTTCGCTGCCGGCCTTGCGCCTGCTGGAGCGCGACATTCCCGACTTTGTCGAAGACATCAATGCCGTCGTCTTGCTGATCGAGCAAGATCTCGAAGAAAAAGTACGCTGGCTGCGGCTGACGCAACTTGTCTTGCTCGGCTGCATCATCCTGGTCAGCCTGCTGACCGGCTGGATGCTGCGCCAGCAGGTAATCTGCCCGCTGGCGCAGCTACTGCAGGCGGCGCAGGCGGTCTCGCAGGGTTCCTTCGCCGTTCGCGTCGCGCATCTATCAGACGACGAGCTGGGGCAACTCGGACGCGCCTTCAACAGCATGGTCGAAGAAATTGCCGGGATGTACGGCCATCTCGAAGAAAAAGTCGCCGACAAGACCCGCGAACTGACGCGCACCAACGAATCGCTCGAATTGCTCTACCGCATCAGCCAGCGACTGTCGGCCAGCGATTTGACACTGGACAACATTCAGGACGTCCTGCGCGATATTGAAGACGCTCTCGAACTCGGCCACAGCATGATCTGCATCAGCGAAAACGGCCAGTTGCCAGCGCATCCGGTCATTGGCACCCTGAGCGAGGACGAATTGCAGGGCTTTTGCGGCCAACAAGATTGCGGGAGGTGTTTTGCCCGCAGCGACACCGCCTTGTCAGATCAATCCGAACAATCCACCACGCCCGCGATGATCGTCGTGCCGATCGGCGACTCGGAGCAACTGCGCGGCGTGATGCCGATTTTCCTGCGCGACGACCGCTCCCTGCCGCGCGACAAGGCGCGAATTATCGAAACCGTCGGCCACCATGTAACGAACGCCCTGGCCAACATGCGCCGCGCCGGCGAAAAACACCGTCTGGCGGTACTCGAAGAACGCTCGGTAATTGCCCGCGAGTTGCACGACTCGATTGCCCAGTCGCTCAGTTATCTCAAAATCCAGGTCACCCGCCTCGACAAAAGCCTCGACAACGACGGCGACACGCGCGCCATTGCCAACGAATTGCGCGATGGCCTCAACACCGCCTACCGCGAACTGCGCGAACTGATTACCACCTTCCGCCTGCGCATCGACGAACGCGGCTTCAATGCGGCGCTGCACGAGACCATCACCGAGTTTTCGGCCAAACTCGGCTTTGCGCTGACGCTCGACAGCACCTTGTCAGGCATTGTTCTCTCCGGCAACGAAGAAATGCACGTTATCCGCATCATTCGCGAGGCACTCTCGAATATCGAGCGCCACGCCGAAGCCAGCGCCGCCGCGGTGCACATCAGCGTCGACGCCCGGCACGCCGTCAGCGTCCGTATCAGCGACAACGGCAAAGGCTTCGACCGTGGCCGGCAGCCGGCCAATCATTTTGGCCTGGGCATCATGGCCGACCGCTCGCAGATTCTTGCCGGACGTCTCGAAATCGACAGCGCAGCAGGTGCCGGAACGACCATCACCCTGCACTTCCTGCCGCAGAAATACCAGCAAACGCCAACCTGAAAGCCTCAGCCATGCCCGAAATCATCCGCGTCATCGTCATCGACGACCACCCGCTGTTCCGCCGCGGCGTCTGTCAGCTACTCGCCCTCGAACCGGGCTTTTCTGTCGTTGGCGAAGCCGCCGGCGGGCAGGAAGGGATAGAACTGGCAAAACAGCACGACCCCGACCTGATTTTGCTCGATCTCAACATGAAGGGCATGAACGGTCTGGAAACCTTGCGCACGATGCGCGACATGGAAATCGACGCACGCATCATCCTGCTCACCGTCTCGAATGCGCCGGATGACCTGATCGCCGCAATTCGCGCCGGCTCCGACGGCTACATCCTGAAAGACAACGACCCCGACGCCATCCTCCAGCTGATCACGACCGCCATGCGCGGGCAAAATGCCATCAGCCCCGAACTGACCAGCCTGCTGGCTACTGCGCTACGCGAGGAAAGCGTCCTCGAAGGGCGTAACCACACCGACCTCACCGAACGTGAGCAAGGCATACTCAAATGCCTGGCAGCCGGCAAATCAAACAAACTGATCGCCCGCGAACTCGACATCATGGAGAGCACGGTCAAGGTACACATTCGCAACCTGCTGAAAAAACTCAAGTTCCGCTCGCGCGTCGAGGCTGCCGTCTGGGCCGTCGCCAACCAGTTCTACTGAATTCGCGCCTTGGCGTTTTGCCCAAAACACCCGCCGATCCAGGCACGCGCCGGCGGGTGGGCGATTCTCGACAGGAATCAGGCCATTTCCTGAGACTCGTCCGACACCACAAAACCGGCTCGCTTATGGGGTCAACGACAATGTCATTGTCGCTTTGATGCGATTGCCGTGGCTGCCCATTCCTCATCCATTCCAATAAGAGAGAGCTAGCCTATAATCTGGATGTCCAGAATTTTGGGAGCACACACCATGAGAAGCATTGCTGTCTTTGAAGCCAAGAATCGGTTTTCGGAACTGTTGAACGCCGTTGAACACGGCGAAGAGATCACTATCACCCGGCACGGCTGCCCTGTTGCCCGCATAGTATCGGTCAGTACCCCAAGCCAGGCAGCGCAGGGGCAGCGGGAACGTGTATCCGGCATCATGACCCGTCTCCGTAGCCTCCGGCATGGCGTCAGCCTGGGAGCCTCTCCCTCAGAAGCCATTGAAGACGGGCGCGACTGATGCCGTTTGTGCTGGATAACTCGGTAGTCACGGGCTGGTATATCGAAAGTCAGGCCACCGACTACACCGAAGCCATTGTGGCCAAGCTGGAAACAGATCGCGCCATCGTTCCAGCGCTTTGGGAACTGGAATTCGCTAATGTTTTGAAAACTGCCTGCACCCGAGGGAAACTGGATATTGATACCGCTAGGCAGATCGTGGATAGCATTTGCGCCCTACCTATCGAGATCGATCAAGGCACACCGGGCCCTCGACAAATACTCGAACTTGCCATGCGCTACAACCTGAGTAGCTACGATGCCGCCTATCTCGAACTGGCAATGCGTCATGGCCTGCCAATTGCCTGCCAGGATGGCAAGCTGCGAGACGCCGCCAAGGCCGCAGGAGTTACAGCCCTCTGAATGCCATGGGCGAAAAGTAGGCCAAACGAATAAAGGAAGGAACAAGGCGGAAAACCTTCTCGGGCGCTTCGCCTAATTCCCATCCTCTTAGGAAAACTGACACCGGCCGTGGTGAACCTCCTGAATAATGAACAAAACCGAGAAGTTCGGCGCGATAACTCTCTGAATTAGCTGCGATGATCTGGCGAGCACGAAAAACCCTTTTTTCAGCGCAATTCCCAATAGCTCGGGCGGCTGTAGGTTGCTTTCAGGAGGTCGATGAACAGCCGAACGCGCAAGGGCAAATGGCGGCGTTGCGGGAAAACCGCATAAATGCCCATCGGTTGCGCCTGCCAGGCGTCGAGCACCGAAGTCAGACGCCCTTCCTGTAAATCCTGCCCGACCTCCCATAGCGAGCGCCAGGCGAGGCCACGGCCAGCCAGCGCCCATTCGTGCAGGACTGCCCCGTCATTGCATTCGAAGGAGCCGCCCACCTTCAGCGTATCGACCTCGCCGCTCTGCGGATCGCGGAACATCCAGCCGCGCTGCTGACCGAGTGAGAGGCAGTTGTGCGCCGCCAGATCGGCCGGCGTGCGTGGCACGCCATGGGCGACCAGGTAGGCTGGGCTGGCCACCACCATGCGGCGCATTTCGCCAAGGCGAACGCTGACCAGGCTGGAATCGGTGAGTTCGCCGATGCGAATCGCGCAATCGATGTTCTCGTTGAGCAAGTCAACCAAGCGGTCGCTCAAATCGAGGCTGACGGTCACTTCCGGATTGGCGCTCATGAAGTCAGCGACCCACGGGGCGACGTGCTGGCGACCGAAGCCAGACGGTGCCGAAACGCGCAACTGGCCGCTGGCGCGCACGCCGCCCAGCGATACCGCGGCCTCGGCGTTGGCAAATTCGTTGAGCAGCTTCTGGCAATCTTCAAGAAAGGCTTGCCCCTCGAAGGTAATCGTCAGCTTGCGCGTGGTGCGCAGCAGCAACTTCACCCCGAGGCGCGACTCCAGGGCATCGAGGCGTCGACCGATGATTGCCGGCGTTACCTTCTCGATCCGCGCCGCCGCCGAGAGGCTGCCACGGGTGGCGGCTGAGACGAAGGCCTCGATCTGTTTTAGCCTGTCCATTTAATACTTTAAGTAAAAGATGAAATGATTCTAGCCGGGTTTTTGTTTAATAAAAACGGCAATACAATTTGCCGCGTTGCACCAATTTTTCCCGCGTTTTGCCCGCCCCGACGGGCTGACGCGCTGTTCAACCGATAGTCAGGAGCCACCATGAGCCTCAATCTTCCGCAGGGCGTGCAAATCACCGGCGCCATCAAGCCGGGTTACGAATCCATCCTCACCCACGACGCGCTGGCGCTGGTCGCCAAACTGCACCGCGCCTGCGAAAGCCGTCGCCAGGAGTTGCTGAAAGCGCGAGTCGTCCGCCAGGCACGCATCGACGCCGGCGAAATGCCCGATTTTCTGCCGGAAACCGCCCACATTCGCGCCGGCGACTGGAAGGTTGCCCCGCTGCCACCGGCGCTGCACTGCCGCCGCGTCGAAATCACCGGCCCGGTCGAGGCCAAGATGATCATCAACGCCTTCAATTCCGGCGCCGATTCGTACATGACCGATTTCGAAGATTCCAACTCGCCGAACTGGGACAACCAGATCCAGGGGCAGATCAACCTGTACAAAGCGATTCGCCGCGAACTCTCGTTCAAGGGCGACAACGGCAAGGAATACAAGCTCAACGACAAGATCGCCACCCTGCAGATTCGTCCGCGCGGCTGGCACCTCGACGAAAAGCACGTGCTGGTTGACGGGCAGCGCGTCGGCGGCGGAATTTTCGACTTCGCCATTGTCTTTTTCCACAACGCCAAAGAGCAGATCGCCCGCGGTGCCGGCCCCTTTTTCTACCTGCCGAAGATGGAATCGCACCTCGAAGCCCGTCTGTGGAACGACATTTTCGTCATGGCCCAGGAGCACATCGGCCTGCCGCAAGGGACGATCAAGGCCACCGTGCTGGTCGAAACGATTCTCGCCACCTTCGAAATGGAAGAAATCCTCTACGAACTGCGCAACCACTCGGCCGGCTTGAACGCCGGGCGCTGGGACTACATTTTTTCGTGCATCAAGAAGTTCAAGAAGAACAAGGATTTCTGCCTCGCCCAGCGCAGCGCGATCACTATGGAAGTCCCCTTCATGCGCTCCTACGCTCTGGCCCTGGTGCAGGCTTGCCACAAGCGCGGCGCGCCGGCAATGGGCGGCATGTCGGCGCTGATCCCGATCAAGAACGACCCGCTGGCCAACGAAAAGGCGCTGGCCGGGATTCGCCACGACAAGACCCGCGACGCCAACGATGGCTATGACGGTGGCTGGGTGGCGCATCCGGGTCTCGTGCCGATCGCCATGGAAGAGTTTGTCAAAGTGCTCGGCGAGCGCCCGAATCAGTGGGAAAAACAGGTCAGCGGCAGCTTCGGGGCGGCGCAGTGGCTGGATTTCAAGCCGGAAACGCCGATCACCGAAGGCGGTCTGCGCAACAACATCAATGTCGGCATTCACTACCTCGGCTCCTGGCTGGCCGGCAACGGTTGCGTGCCGATCCACAACTTGATGGAAGATGCGGCGACCGCCGAAATCTCCCGTTCGCAGGTCTGGCAATGGGTGATTTCGCCGAAGGGCATTCTCGATGATGGCCGCAAGGTCACCGACACCATGGTTCGCGCGATGATTGCCGAAGAACTGGCAAAGGTGAAGGTTACCGTCAGCGCCCAGGGCGAAGGCACGGCCAGCTACGAACAAGCCGCGGTGATTTTCGACACGATGTCGCTGACCGCGGATTACCCGGAGTTTCTGACCCTGCCGCTGTACGAGGCCATGGCCTGAAATCCGCCGCCTCGCCAGGGAGCCGGCAAGCCGGCGCCTTGGCTTGGCAGATCGGGAATCCTGCGCGCCAGACCGTGACGCGCAGGAGCTCTGCTTTTTTGGCGCCGCCCGAGCGCCGACGGGTGCAGGTAAGATGGCTCCCCCCAACCCAGGATGATTGATCAGCCATGCTGGCAGCCCTGACCCAATTACTGATTTTCCAGTTACTCGGCGAAGTTCTCGCGCGCGCCTTGAGCCTGCCGGTTCCCGGCCCGGTGATCGGCATGCTGCTGCTATTCACCGCCCTGACGATACGCGGGAAAGTCAGCAAGGATTTACAAACAACCAGCCAGAACCTGTTGCAGCATCTCTCGCTGCTGTTCGTCCCGGCCGGCACCGGCGTCATGCTGCATCTGCACCGCGTTGCCGATGAATGGCTGCCGCTGCTCCTCTCGGTGCTGCTCAGCACGCTGGCGACGCTGGTAGTCACGGCACTGGTCATGAAACGCCTGCACGGCTCCGTGGCAAGCGCTGATGGAGAACGCCGATGACCCCGCAACTGAGTGAAATCTGGGTCTATCTTGCGGCCACCCCGCTGCTCGGCCTGACCATCACGCTGCTCGCCTACCAGGCTGCCTTCTGGCTTTACCAGCGCTCGGGAATGAACCCGCTGCTCAATCCGGTACTTGTCGCCGTGTCGATTCTGGTTGCCGTGTTGCTATTGACCGGAACCAGCTACGCGACCTACTTCGATGGCGCGCAGTTCGTCCATTTTCTCCTCGGCCCGGCCACGGTTGCCCTGGCCGTGCCGCTTTACGCGCAATTCAAGCGGGTCAAGGCAATGCTGCTGCCGGTGCTCGCCGGCTTGCTGGCCGGCAGCCTGACCGCCGCCTTCTCGGCGATTGCCATCGCCCGACTGTTCGGCGCCAGCCTGCCAACCCAACTTTCGCTGGCGCCCAAATCAGTCACCACGCCGATCGCCATGGGCATCGCCGAGCGGATTGGCGGCATTCCGTCGCTGACCGCCGTGCTGGTCATCATCACCGGCATTCTCGGCGCCGTTGGCGGGCGTTATGTGTTCAACCTGCTGCGCATCGACGACCCGGCGATTCGCGGTTTTGCGATGGGCGTCGCCTCGCATGGCATCGGCACGGCGCGGGCGTTTCAGGTGAGCGAGCAAAGTGGCGCATTTGCGGCGCTGGCGATGGGTCTGAACGGTGCCTTGACCGCCCTGCTGCTGCCGCTGTTACTGACACTCAGCGGCCGCTTAGGGTAATTACCTATGGTCGCCAAGGTGCCACCGGCGAAGAATCCGTTCATGTTCGTTCGCCCGCCTCCCTACAAGATCCAACATGCCGGTTTGTGGATCGCCCCGTATCTGGCGATTGGCGTTTTTGCGATTGCCATGCTGATAGTCACCGCGCTGCTGCAGTGGCGTGAAGAAAGCACCGCCCTGGCCGCGCTTGAGGGTGACATGCACTGGGCCGAGCGGACAATCGAATCGCGCCTTTACGCGCACCGTGATTTTCTTGCCGAACTCGGTCGTGCCCAGGAATTTCGCCAGCTCAGCTACGAATCCTTTCAGGTTCGCGCCGAACACTACGTCCGCGACAACCCTGAAGTCGGCGCGATTATCTGGGTCAGCACCGAGGGCAAGGTCGAGTGGGTAGCGCCCCATACGGCGACGGCGAGCTTTGTCGGCGAACAAGTCGATGGTGTTCGCCTTGAGGCGCTGCGCGAAGCCCTGCGTATTCGCCGCGCGGTTTTTTCGCCCGATTACCGCGACACCGCCAGCAGCCGCCGCAATGACCTGATTTACCCGGTACAACAAGGCAGCAGCGATATCGGCGCCTTCATCGCCCTGCAATCGCTGGAAACCCTGCTGCGCGTGACCCTGCCGGCCAATTTCACCGCCCGCTACAGCCTGACGCTGCTCGACGCCAACGACCGTGAGGTCTTCAACAACAGCTCGGTACGCCCGACCGATCGCAAAATATCCGGAACCATCAGCCTCGAATTGCCGCATAACCGGCTCGGCCTCAATATCGTCGCTTATCGCGACCAGGGCGCCTGGATCAACTACCTGCCAGCGGTGCTGATTCTCGTGTTGACCCTGATCGCCTCGATCACGCTGGTACTGCTCCGCCGCCACGCCAGCCACCGTGCCGAGACCGAAGAACACTTGCGCGCCGCTTATGCCTTTCGCCAGGCCATGGCGCAATCGCTGGTCACCGGGCTGCGCGCCATCGACATGGAAGGTCGCATCACCTTCGTCAACGCCGCCTTTTGCCAGATGACCGGCTTCGATGAAGATGAGCTGGTCGGCATCACCCCGCCCTACCCTTACTGGCCGGCGGAAGAATTCAAGAAGCTGCAGAACAACATTGATGTCGCCCTCGCCGGACACGCCCCGGCCAGCGGCTTCGAGATGCGCATCATGCGCAAGAGCGGCGAGCGCTTCGACGTCCGCCTCTATTTTTCGCCGCTGATCGACACCGCCGGCAAGCAGATCGGCTGGATGGCCTCGATGAACGACATCACCGAGCCCAAACGGGCGCGCGTCGAGCTGGAGCGAGCGCACGAGCGTTTTGTAACGGTGATCGATGGGCTCGAAACGGCGGTTCATGTCGCCGCCGCCGGCAGTGGCGAAATCCTCTTTGCCAACCGCGCCTTCCAGCAAATTTACGGCTTCGATTGCGTCGGCAGCGACTCCGCCGTGGTCACCGCCGCCTGCCGCCCGCCCCCCGAAGCGGTGACGATTGATCCGTCAAGCCTCAACCCGGACGAACTGCCGCGCGAAATTTTTGATGGCGAGATTCAGCACCTGCGCTCCGGGCATTGGTACCACGTCCATGAACGAGCCATCCGCTGGGTGGACGGGCGCACGGTGCGCGTCCAGATCGCCGCCGACATCACCGACCGCAAACACATTGACGAGGTCAATCTGCAACAGCAAAAGCGCCTCGAACAGACATCGCGGCTTATCACCATGGGTGAAATGGCCTCCTCGCTGGCCCACGAGCTCAACCAGCCGCTATCGGCGATAGCCAACTACTGCGCCGGCTGCGTCAAGCGGATGCAATCCGGCAACTATCAGTTTGACGAACTGCTCGCCGCCATGCAAAAGGCCAGCGAACAAGCCGAACGCGCCGGCAAAATCATCCGCCGAATGCGCGACATGGTTAAAAAGAGCGACCCGCGGCGCGAAGCCGTGCCGCTCGGCGAGCTGATCGACGAAGCACGCGCCTTCGCCGACATCGAGGCGCAGCGCACCTCCACCGTCCTGCAAATCGAGATACCGGACAATCTGCCCAAAATCGTCGTTGACCGCATCATGATCGAACAAGTCTTGCTGAATTTGATCAAGAACGGTATCGAGGCTATGCACGGCATCCCGCTTGAACGACGCAAACTGAGCGTCAGCGCCCGGCGCCTCGATGAACGCCTGGTCGAGGTTTCAGTAGCCGACCTCGGGCATGGTGTCAGCGAAGGCGAAGAAGAAAGGATTTTCGTGCCGTTCTACACCACCAAGGCCGAAGGCATGGGAATCGGCCTGGCGATTTGTCGTTCGATGATCGAATTCCACCAGGGTAGATTGTGGGTTGAAGCACGCCGCGAAGGCGGCTCGGTTTTCCGGTTCACCGTACCGATTGAGGAAGATGATGAGTGAGCAAACCATTTATGTCGTCGATGACGACGAAGCCATGCGCGACTCGATGGCCTGGCTGCTGGAAGGCGAAGGCTACCAAGTAGCCAGCTTCGAAAGCGCCGCCGCTTTTTTGAATGCCCGCCACGACGCCATGCGCGGCTGCCTCATTCTCGACGTCCGGATGCCGGAAATGAGCGGCCTCGAACTACATGAAAAACTCGACGCTCTCGGCTCACTGCTGCCGATCATTTTCATCACCGGACACGGCGACGTACCAATGGCGGTGGCGGCGCTGCAACGCGGCGCCTGTGATTTCATCGAAAAGCCGTTCCGCGACGAAGACCTGCTTTCACGCATCGAGCGGGCGCTTGAGTTGGACAGCCAACGCGCCGCCCGCCAGCAGCGCAACAGCGGAATCGAACACCGGCTGGGGCAACTAACCCAACGCGAGCGCGCCGTCATGCAACTGGTCGTCGCCGGCAAGCTCAACAAACAAATCGCCGAAGAACTCGATATCAGCATGAAAACCGTCGAAGCCCACCGCGCCAGAGTGATGGAAAAAATGGCCGTGCGCACCCTCGCCGAACTGGTCAAGGCGGTGATGAGCGTCAGCTGAAAACCAATCGGCATCATCAGTGACATGCGCGCGATGCAGCACTCACCAGGACTTCTCCGGCGCACAAAAACTCATCCACGATCAGCGCCCCACCGCCATCTGCTTTGAGATAAACCCCATCGGGCGTTTTGTCCGTCAACCCTTGATGTGGATCGATGAAAGTCCACCTGAAGATTTCTCCATACTCAAGTTGCCGATAGCCGAGCGCATCAGATTATGGACAAACGAACTAAAGATTTGTGCAGCACAACAAAAACCTCAATTATTGATACAATTAGGAACTGATTGGAGTGACCGATCAACCCAAATCTATATTTTTTACTTCTGCAACCTGTCGATAAGGAAATCCCCCCATGAACAAGTCAATCTTCTTAGCCGCCCTGCTCGCTGCCGCCCTGTCTGCCTGCGGTAAAGCTCCGGAAGCGCCGGCTCCTGCCGCTCCAGCGCCGGTTGCTGCACCGGCACCGGTTGCCGCTCCGGCTCCGGCTGAAGCTGCACCGGTTGCCGCTCCGGCTCCGGCTCCAGCTGAAGCTGCACCGGTTGCCGCTCCGGCTCCGGCTGAGGCTGCCAAACCGGCCGAAGAAAAGAAATAATCCTTATTTCTTCATGGAAAGCGGGGCATATGCCCCGCTTTTTTTCATCCTGTTTTTGACGTAAAAAAGACTCCCTCAGGAGCCTTTTCGTGATTATCGAAATTACTGCAACTGGTCGTACAGCAACGTGAGGATTTTTTTCGAGGTTTCTGATTTGTCGACCCCACCTTCACTCGACAACACTTGAACGACCGTTCGGTTACCACTGTCCAGAAGGTAGATACGGTACTGAACCTTGGCATCGGTACTGTCAGACTTTTTCCAGAAGGCCAATTTTGACATCATGTTGCTGTCTTTTTTGGCGGAATCTGCTTCGGGGTCGACGTAGCGAACAAAATAAAGACCCTTAGAACGATCGCGATCCTCGACGGTGAAGCCAACACGGTCGAGCGCCAGACCAACACGGCGCCATGCCCTATCGAAGCGCTCAAGCACCTCAAGTGTTCCTGAACCGTCATTGGCATTGAGCAGCTTGGCGCGTGGCTCAGCTTTGGCCGCAACAACCGCCGCTGAAGCACGTTTCTCCTCGCTGCCCATGCGTACCATCAGGCGACGCAGCATTTCTGCCTCAAGTTCTGGGTCGGGCGGACGCGGTTGCCAGCGCGTTTCCTCTTTTGCCGAAGAAGTAAAAACCTCTTCCATGCCACGGTGGCTGATGAATATATCGGTGGTACCGGGTTCGGCACCTTGTTCAAAACGCGTGCGGAATTTGTCACGTTCACCCGTCGAATAGAGCGAATCAAGCAATTTACCGATCGTGTTGCGAATAATGTCGCCGCCAATCTTGGCGCGATTTTCTGCCCAATCGGTCTCCATTACGCCTGCATCAGGGCGCTCGATATTGACGATGAAACCGGTTTCCTGCCAAAAATCCTTGACCGTGTCCCACAGCTGGTCGGCCGGTAGTGCCACAACCAGCCAGCGCTGATTGCCAGATCGCTCAACGCGAACCTTGTCTACTTGCGGCAAGACGGCAGAATTTTGAGCCTGCGCTGAAAGGGAGCGATCGGCAGTGTAGGACGAAAAGGTTGCCGATCCTTTGCCGGCTGCATCAGGTACCGCAAAACGATCATCCTTGGCGATCTGCGAGAGATCAGGCGGTACTTCAAGGGTGGGAACTTTAGCCGAAGCCGACTTGTATTCAATCTTTGGGGACTCAGGGAAAACGGTACAACCAGTCGTAAAGATTGCCAGCAAAGCCAGGGTAAGGCGGGAAAACCGATGATTCATGATCACTCCGTCAGGCCATCAGGCCGGCTTGCTGCATTGCAAGATGAACCCGTGGGCGGTTGGTCTCGGATAACGGGGTTAGCGGCAGGCGAATGCCTCCCGGGATCAAACCCAATTGCTGAACTGCCCATTTGACCGGGATCGGATTGGCCTCGCAAAACAGGTCGCGATGCAAGCCGAGCAGCCTGAAATGAATGTCGCGCGCTCTGGCAACATCGCCGTTCGCCGCTGCGACGCACATCTCGTGCATGAGGCGCGGGGCGACGTTGGCGGTGACTGAGATGTTGCCGTGGAAGCCGAGCAGGATGGAAGCAACGCAAGTCATATCATCGCCACTGTAAAGAGCAAAATTCTTCGGTGCACGAGCAATCAGGTCACTGGCGCGATCAAGATTACCGGTCGCATCCTTGACCCCGACGATGCCTGGTATCTGCGCCAGTCGCAGAATGGTGTCGTTGGACAGGTCGGCCACCGTACGGCCGGGTACGTTGTAGAGCAATACCGGTAGTGCCACCGCTTCGGCAATCGCCTTGAAGTGGCGATAGAGGCCTTCCTGAGTTGGCTTGTTGTAGTAGGGAACAACCGACAGCGCCATGTCGGCACCGGCTTTTTTGGCGAATTCAGTCAGCTCGATTGCTTCGCGCGTCGAGTTTGCCCCGGTGCCGGCAATGACGGGAATGCGGCCGGCAACGTGATCAACCGTGACGCGAATCAATTCACAGTGTTCATCAACATTCACTGTTGGTGATTCGCCTGAGGTTCCGACAACAACAATGGCATCGGTACCTTCAGCAACGTGAAAATCCACCAGTTTGCGCAGTGAATCGAGGTCGAGGCTGCCATCCTCGTGCATCGGCGTAACAATGGCGACTATAGATCCGGTAATCATGGCCTGTTGAGCAAAAAAATAATCTTCAGATTGTAACTTATGGGGTCTGACTGCGAAACGTCGCGGCTAGCAGAATGTTATTTATCGGCGACCCAGCTCACCCGCCCCTTGCCTGCACGAATGACCCCGGCGCCGATTTTCAGCTCGGGATGACGGTCTGCGCCAGCACTTTGCAGTTGTCGGACAAACTCCTCGAGTCGGACAGTGGCCGGCGTTCCCCATCCCAACTGGCGTAGCCGATAACGCAGCAAGTTCTTGATGCGAGCGGTGGTCAAGGTGCGTAATCGGCTTAAATTCAATACCTCGCCATCGCTCGTCATTTTCCAGTCGGCTTCGGCAAGCTCGTCAAGCAAAGTCGCCGCTTCAGAGAAATGACGCGCAGCCTGGGCGAGATTTTGTTCGGCGGATGAAAAACGCCGATTGATGATGCTCAAGACTTCGTGCCGTAAAAAATTGCGGGAAAAAGCGCTGTCCTCGTTGCTTTCGTCATTAACCCAGACAAGTCCGTTTGCTTCCGCGTAGGCCAGCAAGGTGGCACGTGGCATCGACAGCAAGGGGCGCAGGATACGCAGGGTGCCATGGAAGCGCTCATCGAGCATCGCTGCCGCACCGGCTACGCCGCTGCCGCGCAGCAAATTGAAAAGCAGGGTCTCTGCCTGATCGCCCTGGTGGTGCGCCAGAAAAATAACCTTTCCGGCCGCCGCAGAGAATGCCGTGTAGCGGGCATGACGCGCCGCTGCCTCGATGCCTTGCCCGGAATCCCGATCGACCGCAACGTTCATCACCTGCAGCGGCACATCGAGTTGCTGGCAGAAACGGCGACAAAAATTTGCCCAAAGATCGGCGTTCGGCGACAGGCCATGATGCACGTGAATTGCCGAAAGCCTTGAACCGAGCCCAAGGCTGGTGAGCAGGTGCAGCAAAACCACGGAATCGCAGCCACCGGAGAGCCCGACCAGCAGCGGCTCGTCCTCGGACGTACGGGCGGCGACGAAGGCGCCGACCCGGTTCAGCAAATCATTTGACAGCGTGTTCCTTGAAGCGCCCATAGTTCATCAGGCGCTCAAAACGCCTTTCCAGCAATTCGCTGGTCGGCATCGCGGTGTAATGCTTGAGCGCGTCAAGCAGCGATTTCTTGAGATGACCGGCCATCGCCACAGGGTCGCGGTGCGCTCCACCAAGCGGTTCGGCAACGATCTTGTCGATCAAGCCCAAGGATTTCAGTCGCTGCGCAGTAATGCCCATGGTCTCGGCAGCCTCTGGGGCGCGTTCGGCACTTTTCCATAGTATCGTCGCGCAGCCTTCGGGAGAGATCACCGAATACGTCGAGTTTTGCAGCATTTGCACCTGATCGCCGACGGCAATCGCCAATGCGCCACCGGAGCCGCCTTCGCCGATGATGGTGACAATGATGGGTACCTTCAACTCGGCCATCACGTAAAGGTTGCGACCGATAGCCTCGGACTGGCCGCGTTCTTCGGCATCGATACCGGGGTAGGCACCCGGCGTATCGACAAAAGTGAGCACCGGAATCGCGAATTTCTCCGCCAGTTTCATCAAGCGTAGTGCCTTGCGATAGCCTTCCGGGCGCGGCATACCGAAATTTCGGTAGATTTTTTCTTTGGTGTCGCGTCCCTTTTGGTGGCCGATTACCATCACCGGCTGCCCATTGAGTCGAGCCAGACCACCAACGATGGCGTGATCGTCAGCAAAGGCGCGATCACCATGAAGCTCCTCGAAATCGGTAAAAACCAGCGAAAGGTAATCCAGCGTGTAAGGACGCTGTGGGTGGCGCGACACCTGGGAAATCTGCCACGGCGTCAGCTTGGCGTAGATTTCTTTGGTCAATTGAACACTTTTGACGGCGAGTTGATCAATCTCCGTTGAGATATCTACTGCCGAATCATCCTGAACGTTGCGGAATTCTTCTATCTTGGCTTCGAGTTCGGCGAGCGATTGTTCGAAGTCGAGGAAAATGGTTTTCATGGACAGCCCGTTATCGTGGTTCGCCCGAATTTTACCTCAAAGGTAAAAAAGCTCGTTCAATACTCGACCAGCACCGGGTCGAGACTGCGCCATAAATACCAGGTCGCCACCGAGCGCCACGGACGCCAACGCTCGCCGAAACGATCAAGGGTCTTCAGCGTTTGTTTTTGACCCGAAAAGTAGCGTGCAAAAACAGCACGTTGCAAGCCAATATCGTCAAGCGGAAAAACATCGGGGCGCAACTGGTTGAAAATCAAAAACATCTCCGCCGTCCACCGTCCAATTCCTCGCACCTTGGTCAACTCGGCGATCACCTCGGCGTCGCTCATCGCATTCCAGCGCAGCGGATCGAGATGGCCGCTGGCAAAATGTCCAGCGAGATCGGACAAATACTCAATTTTGCGTCGCGACAAACCGCACCCGGCGAGCCCGGTCGCCCCCGCCGCCAGAACCGCCGCCGGCGTGATGGCGCCAACATTGGCTGAAAACCGCAACCAAACCGCATCAGCCGCCTTGACTGAAATTTGTTGTCCAACCACCGAGCGAGCCAGTGTTGCGAATGGATCGCCACGCGAGATCAGTCCGGCATCGGCATAACGCTCAATCAGTTCAGCCATCTGCGGATCGCCGGCTGCCAGGTCATCAGATGCTTGTTGCCAATAAGAGGGCGCAGTCATGCCGTAATTATAAAGAGCAAATTACGCCTGGCCGGGTAGTTGCCGCTGGCAGCCAGGTTCGGACGACATCCAAAATGCCAACAGATTTTGCTAATATCGTTGACACTATTGAGAGAGATACCATGGCTGCGTCTGACATTTTGCTGATTCACCCCTTGCTGGGAAAAACCGATGCCTGGTCGGGTTATCTGGTTGACGGAGAGCTGCAGCCCGGAGGCAGCGGAGAGGCCATTCGGTGCCTGATTGAAAGTCAGCTGCTTGGCAAATTCAACTCGCAACACCCTTGGCTGATTCAAGCCAACTTACTTGATCCGGCTAATCACGCGCTTGATCAGCGCATCATTCCGCAATTTTCTGCAGCCGACAAGCCCGACGGAACAAACGCCAAACCGCAACCAGAAACGGGCTTTCGCGAGGCAAAAAGACAGCTGGCAGTCAAGGTTGGCCCGCGCGATAAATTGCCGGCCACCGGCGCCTGGGACTACCTGCTGATTGGCGTTGGCCATGCACGTACGCTGCCGCCGTACTCTCTGCTCGGTTTGTCCAGTCGAACCATTGTCGTGGCAACCGACATTCAGACCCACGGTGATCATCATTGGGCAAAAGAAAACTATTGCTCGCTTCATACAACCGAGTTTTTACTGACTCGTGTGGACAAGGCGGACAAGGCCGACATCACCCGCGTCAAGCTGCTAAAGATTCTGGCCTTGATTGCCGCCGATGCCGATACCGCCTCACTCGACGAGGTACTCCGCCATGAGTCCAAGCTTTCTTACAGCTTGTTGAGGTTGGTCAATTCTGCGGCTAACGCACTCCGCACGCCGATTACCAGTATCTCGCAGGCGATTAATTTACTTGGGCGACGGCAGTTGCAGCGCTGGGTTCAACTCCTAGTTTATGCCGACCCGAACAATGCCCAGCAACCCAATCCGCTGCTGCAAAAAGCCGCGGCGCGCGGACGTTTGATGGAAATTTTGTCGAGCCGGGTCGCGCTCCAGCAAAATATTGAGATTTTGGGTGACGAAGCCTTTATGGTGGGCTCGTTTTCACTGCTTGATGTTTTGCTGCACATGTCGATCGGTGAGGTTGTCCAGCAGCTTACTTTGCCCGACTCGGTCAAAATGGCGCTGCTCGGGCACCGAGGCGTGCTTGGCCAGTTGCTCAAGCTGGTCATTGCCGCTGAAACGCGAGACACCGCACTGGCGGCGAGCCTTTTGGGCAATCTGCCATTGAGTGCCGCCGAGCACGTCGAGGCTCAACTTGAAGCGCTGATCTGGGCTGAAAAAGTCAATGTCCCCGGCGAAGCCAAAAATTAGCCGAATTTCCCGCTGAGAAACGGGTTGTAGCGACGCTCTTCACCGAAAGTTGACATCGGGCCGTGGCCCGGGATGAACTCGACAGCGTCGCCAAGCGGGAAAAGCTGCTGACGAATCGAGCGAATCAGGGTTTCGTGATCACCCCGCGGAAAATCAGTGCGACCGATGGATCCTTGGAAAATCACGTCACCGACTTGCGCCAGTTGGCTCGGCGCGTGAAAGAAAACCACATGCCCCGGGGTGTGCCCCGGGCAATGCAGGACATCCAGTTCCACCTCGCCGAAATGTACCTTGTCGCCACCTGCCAGCCAACGGGTCGGGACAAAGGTTTTAACATCAGGAAAGCCAAACATTTTGCTTTGCTGCGGCATGCCATCAATCCAGAAAGCATCTTCACTGTGCGGCCCTTCGATGGGCACGCCACCCAGTTCAGCAAGCACCGCGACGCCGCCGGCGTGGTCGATATGGCCATGAGTTACCAATATTTTGGCGAGACTCAGGCCTTCATCGGCAAGTGCTTTCTGAATGCGCGGAATATCGCCTCCCGGGTCAATCACTGCGGCCTGGCGGGTTTTCTCGCACCAAAAAATAGTGCAGTTCTGCTCAAAAGGAGTCACCGGAACAATGGTGTAGCGCATGATGGGAAAAATGTGTCAAAAGCGCATTATCGCATGAGCGAACTTGCCCACCCGCGCTGCGCCCCTTACACTCGGCACAGCGCGTTTTGGGAATGCCATTTCAAGGAATTGACCTATGCTCGACCATCCCTTGCCCGACATCAATGCCTGGGTCTCCCACTTCAGCGAGAGCAGCGTGCCCGTCCTGCGAGCGACCAAGCGTCGCCTCGATGAAATGCGTCAAGACATGGATGAGGTCGATGCGCGTGAGCTATCACTGGTCGTCATTCAGGATCCATTGATGACCGCGCGCGTTTTTTTTCTGACGCAAGCGATCGGCAGTCGCTCACTGCAACGCGACATCACCACAGTCTCGAGTGCCGTCATGATGATAGGCGTTGAGCCTTTTTTCAAACATTTCAATGACCTGTCAACGATTGAAGGGCTGCTCAAGGGGCGGCATCAACATGGTCTGCTGGGGGTTCTGCAAATTATCCGGCGTGCCCAGCGGGCGGCCGATTATGCTCAGGAGTGGGCAATCTGGCGCAACGACCTGAACATGGAAGAAGTTCGGATTGCAGCTCTGCTGCATGACATCGCCGAAATTCTGGTATGGACTTTTGCCCCCGATCTCGGTCAGGAAATCCGCGCACAACAACTGGCGCATTCGACACTGCGCAGTAGCGAAGCCCAGATCAATACCCTGGGCATGACCTTTCAGGATATTCAGGATGAGCTGGTTCGTGTCTGGCATCTGCCGGAACTGCTGCAAAACCTCATCGGTTCAGACAACGCCAACCTGCGCCAGCACAACGTTGCGCTGGCGGTACGTCTTGCCCGCCATTCGGCCAATGGCTGGAATAACCCGGCACTTCAGGACGATTACATCGACATCGGGCAATTGCTCAATATCAGCCCGGAAGCCGTCCGCCAACGTATTGGCGTCGATCCGATGCCGGCTCGCGAAGCGGACGGCGCCGAAGTCGAGCCGGGCTGATCAGCCAGCCGCAGCGGAGCGCGCTTCGAGGGTTTCCCAGCGTTCCAGGTAGCGCAACAGTTCATCATCGATGACAGCCAGCCGCAGCGCTGCCTGCTGCGCGCCATCCGGGTTGCTCTGGTAAATGCGGCTGTCAGCAAGGGCACGACTCAATTCGCCTTGTTCGCTTTCGAGCATCGCAATTTTTTCGGGCAAATCGGTCAATTCCTTTTGCTCTTTCCAGGATAGTTTGTCGATTTTTGCTCTGGCCGGCTCCGCGCCTTTGAGTGGCGTCCTGGCCTCCGTCTTCAAGCGCGCAGCCTCTTTCTTCTGCACGCTGGCCTTGTAATTTGCCCAATCGCTATAACCACCGGCATATTCACGCCAGACGCCGTCGCCTTCTGCGGCGATTGTCTGGGTCACGACATTATCGAGAAACGTCCGGTCGTGGCTGACGAGAAAGAGCGTGCCGTCGTACTTGGCGAGGAGTTCCTCAAGCAACTCCAGGGTGTCGATGTCGAGGTCGTTGGTTGGCTCGTCAAGAACCAGCACGTTGGCCGGTTTGGCAAACAGGCGCGCCAGCAGCAGACGGTTGCGCTCCCCGCCGGACAGCGAGCTGACGGGCGAGCGCGAGCGTTCAGGAGCAAAAAGAAAGTCCTCCAGATAGCCAATCACATGCTTGCGCGCGCCACCGATTTCAACGAAATCCGAACCCGGTGAAATGACATCGATCAGGGTTGAGTCGGGGTTCAATTGGGTACGAAATTGGTCAAAATAAGCCACGTCAATTTTCGTCCCCTGACGCACGGTGCCGCTATCCGGCGATAACTCGCCGAGAATCATGCGTAACAAGGTGGTTTTACCGGCGCCGTTAGGGCCGATCACGCCGATTTTATCGCCGCGCTGAATGCGTGCTGAAAATTCACGCACAATCGCTCGTTGTCCGAAGGATTTACTGACGCACTCCAGCTCGGCAACCAATTTGCCGCTCTTGTCCCCGGCATCGAGCTGCAGATTGACCTTGCCCATTCGTTCGCGTCGCGCCTGTCGCTCGGCACGCAGGATATCGAGACGCTGAACGCGAAAAACCGCCCGCGTACGGCGCGCCTCGACGCCCTTACGGATCCAGACTTCCTCTTCCTTCAACAACTTGTCGGCGCGCGCATTGGCCAGTCCCTCCTCGTGCAGCAAGGCTTCCTTGCGCGCCTGATATTCGGCAAAGCTGCCAGGAAAGCTGACCAGGCGGCCACGATCGAGCTCAACGATGCGCGTACACACCCGGTTGAGAAACGAGCGGTCATGGGTAATAAAAAACAGCGTGGTCCCCGTTTCAATCAAAAGATTTTCCAGCCACTCAATGGCAGCGATATCGAGATGGTTGGTCGGTTCGTCAAGCAACAGGACTTCCGGCGCGACGGCCAGCGCCTGCGCCAGCGCCAGGCGCTTTTTCTGTCCGCCCGAAAGACTGCCGACGTTGGCCTCCGGATCGAGTCCGAAGCGATCAATCACCTTCTCGGCTTGCGCCTCGTAAGCCCAGGCACCGCGTGTTTCGAGTTCTTGCTGAAGCGCCGCCATGCGCGTCATCAGGACATCCGGATCGCCGCTGCCTTCAGAGAGGTGATGGACGACATCGTGATACTCGGCAAGAATTTTCGAGGTTTCGCCCATGCCGGAAACCACTGCCTCAAAAACTGTCGCCTCCATATCAAAAGGGGGTTCCTGCGGCACATAACCGACGCGAATGCCAGGTTGCACCCAGACTTCCCCATCATCAAGCTTGCCACGCCCGGAACCGCCAGCCAGGGCGGCAAGGAGCGAAGATTTTCCGGTACCGTTGCGGCCGATCAGCGCAACGCGCTCGCCCGGATCAAGCAAAAAATCAGTATGGTCAAGAAGCGGCACGTGGCCGTAGGCGAGGCAAGCATCAGCGAGTTTGAGGTAAGGCATGGCACCAATTAATAACGGCGCCCCGGAGGCGCCGTGTTGGGAAAGCGAGGATTTTAACGTCTTACGAGCTCAAGCGGGGAGCGATCCCGGTGAAGCTTGCTGGCGCATGACCCTCGACCACCGGTAGAATCGCTGCGGACAATAATTGCCTCCATAGTTAAATGGATATAACCCGCCCCTCCTAAGGGCGAATTGGTGGTTCGATTCCACCTGGGGGTACCCCAAGGTCACGCAATCGGCGTGCGCCGCCCGGACTCATCCTGAGCGAAAATGGTGCTTTCCGGGTCAACTCTCGGGCTCACTGTAGCGATTAAAAACCGGAGAAAAAATGCCAAAAGAAATATCTCTTGTCATCATGATCGAAACCAGGCCAGGTTGTGCCAAACAGCAAATTGAAGCATTTAATAATCTGCGCCCCATTGTATTACGCGAAGAGGGCTGCCTTCAGTATGAGCTGAACCGAGTTATCGACGATGAAAACAAATACATCCTTATTGAAAAATGGGCGTCCATCGAGGCACTGAAGGCTCACGATATTGCGCCGCACATGATTGCTGCTGATGCCAAAAACATCGCGTTCAGAGCCGGCCCGGCCAAGGTTTTTCAGGTGCAAGCAATTTAGTCGAACACTGCATTTTCAACTACCCGAGCAAGCGGCATCGCGAATGAGCGCTTGCCGACGTTGCGAGCATGCGTGAACGCTTGGAGCACATGCTCGAAGCAGCACTGACTCCCGCGACACGCAAAGTGATCCAGCAATTGCTGGTGCGAGAGAGCACATTGTGCGGCGGCACTCAAACGGGATGCCAAGAGTTTTCGCTATCGCCAGATGGGCATGGTGCGCCAAAAACGCCTCACGCTGGCTCCCCCTGTATGCCATTGCCAAAATATTGCCAAGCCTTGGACTCTCGCAACTCAATATCGCCTACTACGCAAGCCTCGCCAATTTCTACACGATCTACGATTTGCGGCGACTCAAGCTTGGCCAGAACAACCTCTATTTGGGGCTCTAAGCCACAACCGACGCTCTCACAGCCGCGCATCTGCCGCGCCGAGCAGCGCCGCCTTGTGGCAAACTTGAGTCCATGCACGCACTTCCCCACCTTTCTGCCGTCGACTGGCTTTCTTTGGCAATTTTCTTTGCCTGCTGGGCGGGTTATGCCTGGTTTTCAGAACATAGCCAGTGGAGCGCCAGGGGGCTGATTCGCAGCACCCAGTTTTACCGTATGGCGTGGGCCAGAAGCATGCTGGAGCGCGACGTCCGGGTCACCGATGCGGCGCTGATCGGCAACCTGATGACCAGCGTTTCGTTTTACGCCAACACGACCATTTATATCATCGCCGGCCTGATTGCCGCGCTGGGGGCGGCCGATAAGCTGATCAACGTGACCGCCGACCTGCCTTTCGGCGGCGCCGGCAATCGCGAGTTGCTGGAAATCAAGCTGATGCTGGTTCTCGTCAGTTTTGTCTTTGCCTATTTCAAATTCACCTGGTCGCTGCGCCAGTTCAATCTGCTGTCGATTCTGGTCGGCGCCGCTCCCCTGGGCAAGGCCGGCGAGCCGTCAATCGAGGCTTTTGCGCTGCGCCTGGGCGGTGCCAACAACCTGGCCGGCGACGATTTCAATCGCGGCATTCGCGCCTATTATTTCGGCCTCGCCGCCTCCGGCTGGCTGCTGCACCCCCTGCTGCTTGCGCTTCTCGCGCTGTGCATCCTGATCGTCCTTTACCGGCGCGATTTCAGTTCGGCAACCCTCGCCATCCTCCGCGAACCAACCTGAGCCCATGTCGCGCAACGCGCAACTCGCCGGTATCGGCTTCGGTCTGCTGGCCTATGGAATCTGGGGCTTCTTTCCGCTTTATTTTCGCCAACTCGCGCACGTTTCGCCGATGGATGTTCTCAGCAACCGGGCGCTCTGGGCCTGCATTTTTGTCGGCCTGCTGCTGACTTTGCGACGCGGCTGGGGCAAGGTAGCGGCAGTTTTCAAGACGCCACGCCAGTTCGCCATGCTGGCGCTGGCTGCCCTTCTGGTCGGCAGCAACTGGCTGGTTTTTCTGTGGGCCGTTGCCAACCAGCAGGTCGTCGCCTCCAGCCTCGGTTATTTTCTGACGCCGCTGGTCAACGTGCTGCTCGGGCTGCTGGTTTTGAAAGAACGTCTCAACCAGCCGGAATGGATTGCCGTTGGACTGGCGCTGGCCGCCATCGTCAATGAAATTCTGGCACTTGGCAGCCTGCCCTGGGTATCGCTCTTTCTCGCCGCAACCTTTGGCACCTACGGCCTGGTTCGCAAGCAGGTGGCTGTCGATGCGCTCTCCGGACTGTGGCTGGAAACCCTCGCCATGCTGCCGGTGTGCGCGATTTACGCGCTGTCGATGGCGCACAGCGGGCACGCTGTTTTTGCCGCAGACAACAACTTAACCGCTGGCCTGCTGATCGGCGCCGGCATCCTCACGGCGCTGCCCCTGATGTTCTTTGCCGCCGCCACCCAGCGCCTCGATCTGGCCAGCGTCGGCATGTTGATGTACATCAACCCGACCATGCAGTTCATCACCGCCATCTGGATTTTTGGCGAGCCGCTGCAGGTGGCGCGGCTATTCAGCTTTGCCTTGATCTGGTGCGGTCTGCTTGTTTTTAGCTGGAGCATGTGGCGCAAGCTGCAGCGCGCTTGAGGCGGGCGACAGCAAATCCCGGCCATCCCGATTTTCAACCTTATCCCTGCCATGACACGAACCCTGCTCTACAGCATTGTATTTATCGAAGGTTTCTGCTCCCTCGGCGCCGAGATCATTGCCCTGCGCCGCCTGCTGCCGCATGTCGGCAGCGCGATTGTCGTCACCGCGCCGACGATCGGCTTTTTCCTGCTGGCGCTGGCACTCGGCTACGCCGCGGGCGCCAAAGTGACTACCAACTACAGCGCGATTGTCGCCCGCAACTTTCTGATTGCTGCCTCGCTGACCGGCGTTGGCCTGGCTGGCGCCAGCGTGGACTGGATGTTCGCCCACCTGCAGCCGCTATGGGTCGCCTACCTTTTTTTCATTGGCGGCGTCCTCTCGCCGATTGCCTGGCTGCTTGGTCAAACCGTGCCGCTGCTCTCCAATCTGATGAACACCAAACGCACCGGCGAAGCGAGCGGCATGGCGCTGTACTGGTCAACCCTCGGGTCATTTCTCGGTTCACTCAGCCTTTCATTGCTGGTCATGCAATTGATGGGCGTTTCGGCGGCAGTTTTTGCCTGTGCGCTGGGGCTGATTATCGGCACCGTGCTGCTGGCTTGGCGCAACAAACAAATCATCGTTCTTTCGCTATTGAGCGCAGTAATCGCCGCCGGCTTCAATTATCGCCATCCAGTCACGGCCGCCACCGCCTACGCCGATTATTCAGTCGCGCCGATCACCCTCGAAGGCCAGAAAAATCCCCGCGCCCTGTGGATTAACAATTCCCTCGCGTCCGTGCTCGACGACACCGAACCAGCCAATACAACGCGCTACATCCAGCATTTGCGGCACATTCTGCTCGACGATCTCGGCTACCAGAACAAGAACATCCTCGTCCTCGGCGCCGGCGGTTTCACGCTTTCGCTCAACGACCCGCTCAATCACTACACCTACGTCGATATCGACCAGGCGATCCGGGAAATTGCCGAAAAGCACTTTTTGCACAACGCCGTGCGCGGCGAATTCATTGTTGATGATGCGCGGCGCTTCATTGCCACCAGCGAGCGCCGCTTCGATGCCGTGGTGGTTGATGTCTTCAGTTCGCACACCTCGATCCCGAGCCACCTGGTCACGCGCGAATTCTGGGCCAGCACGCGCCGCGTCCTGAAACCTGACGGCGTTCTCCTGGCCAACCTGATCCTCGACGGCAAACTGGAAACGCCCTACGCACGCAATCTGCTGACCACCATCGACAGCATTTTCGGACGCTGCGCGGTCGATGTGCTGCACAAATCAAAAACCCGATCAAACGTCGAAGTCACTTGCTTTGCCAGCAGTCAGGCCGGCAACACTCGCATTTACGAGGATGAGAAAAATACGGCCGATTTTGATCGCCTGGGCGAATAACAGCGATGCCGCCGATGATGGTCGCCGCGCCCGCGAGGATCGCGGTGCTCAGCCCCCGAATCAGAAGAAAATGCTCTGCCGCCCCGATGCTCAGACGCAGCCTGTCGGCTTCGGCAGGCCACCGTATTTGGTGATCGGCTTCATTGGCCCGGTCATCCAGAGGTCAAATACCTCTTTCTGATCAACCCCGATGTACTTGGCAAATTTGCGGATCGGTGGCACCGACTGAAACTCTTCAAAGTACTCGCGCGCACGGAGAATCTGCACCCACTTGTCGCCGGTCAAATCAACCCCATCGGCTTGCGCCATCGCCAGACCGATTTCCGGCGTCCAGTCATCCATGCTTTCCAGATAGCCATCCCCATCGCGTGCCGGCAAATTCATTTTTTACTCCTTGATCTGGTTGGCAAGCGCCATGCAGTGCTGCCGAAGTTTGAAAACTCCCGAGCGCATTACAAATTACCCGACTTTATTGGTCAAGTAATTTTTCCTTACCACACTGATCAGCGGCGACGCCTGGCCTCAAACAGGCAGACACCGGCGGCCACCGAAACATTGAGACTTTCCACCGAACCGAACATCGGAATCCTGATCACCTGATTGCAGTTTTCGCGCGTCAACCGGCGCATTCCCTCGCCTTCGGCGCCAAGCACCCAGGCACTCGCGAGCGGCCATTGCGCCTGGTAAAGATCATGCTCAGCCTGGCCTGCAGTGCCGATCACCCAGATCTCGCGCTCTTGCAATTCGCGCAAGGTGCGCGCCAGATTCGTGACCATCACATAGGGCACGCTTTCGGCGGCGCCACTGGCAGTTTTCATCGCCACATCGGTCAAGCCGGCCGCCCGGTCTTTCGGGGCAATCACCGCATGAGCCCCCGCTGCATCGGCAACACGCAGGCAGGCACCGAGGTTGCGCGGATCAGTAATACCGTCAAGCACCAGCAAAAAGGCCGGCTCCTCAAGGGTATCGAGAACGTCATCGAGGTGCGCCACCTTGCGCCCGCCTTCAACACGGGCAATCACTCCCTGATGCCGGGCTCCCGGCGCCAGATCGTCAAGCCGCTGGCCGTCGCAAACCACCACCTTGACACGCTGAAGTTCGGCATGGCCGAGCAATTCACGGGCTCGCGCATCCTGGCGGCTGGCATCAATCAGGATTTCCTTGAGCGCCGAAGGATCATGGCGCAGTTTGGCAGTAATGGCGTGAAAACCGTAAATCAGACGGGAAGACATGGCTGCTTTCAGAAAATCGGAAGCAGGATTTTACCGCCGCCCCGGCAAGACCTTCAGTTATTGCAAATCAGTGCCGTTATCTGGGCTAAGATTTGCGGCGATCAAGCGGAGGGGAACATGGCGTGGTAACCGAGTTTCAAAAGCATTGGGGTGTCGATCAGTGGGCGGCTTACCTGAGCGCCCAGGAACTGCCCTGTATGCCACGTTCCAAAGCGCGCCTTCTGGAACTGGAAGAAAGCCTCGGCGAGCAGCTTTCACCGCATGATCTGGCGAGCATTGCGGCCAGCGACCCCTTTCTTTGCCTGAGCCTGCTGCGTGCCGCTGAAGAGAGACGCTCGCAGCGACTCGGCCACGAAACGACAACCCCCCTGGCCGCCGTCATGCAACTGGGCACCGATGAATTTCATCAGTTAATCGCCAGCAGCGCCGAAACCAACGAAAGCAACCACGGCCTCGCCGACTGCGAAGCACGCTCGTCACTGGCCAGCCGATTAGCCATGAAATGGGGCTCGGCGCGTGCCGATGTTTCGCCCGACGAGGTGGCCATGGCCAGCCTGCTCGCTGAAATGGGCGAACTACTGCTATGGTCAGTCGCCCCGGAACTGCCGCTGGCCGCCATCGAGGCGTTGCGTTCGGGAATGTCACAACGCTCGCTGCAAGCCCAGGTTGATACCTGTGGCTTCCGCTTCAAGGATTTAACGATCAAATGCGCTACCAACTGGCGCTTGCCGCAACTGCTTACCCAGTTGATACGCGGTATCGACAACCCGCGCGCCAACCTCTCGCGGCTGTGCATTGATACGGCTCGCCACCTCTACAGCGGCGGCCCCGACGACCCGGCGCTCCCCTCGGATATCGCCGAAGCCAGAAAAATAATCCACGGGGCTTCGTTGGAGTGGCTGACCCAGCAACTTCCCGGCCTCGATGACGAGCAGGTGACGACGATTGTCGGCAAAGCCGAGGAACTCCGTCAGTCTCAAGGGCATCCCTGAGCGCCGGCCACTGAATCAGAGCCCCCGGCTGGGCAGATTGCTCGCCTGCAAGGCACGGTCAACGCCGTTTTTGTGCCTTTTTTTCATTTGCCTTGCCACCCTGCTTGCC
The DNA here is from genome assembly GCA_903951825.1 of uncultured Pseudomonadota bacterium. Classification (GTDB taxonomy): domain Bacteria; phylum Pseudomonadota; class Gammaproteobacteria; order Burkholderiales; family Rhodocyclaceae; genus Azonexus. Next base: position 4,408 of record CAJBDJ010000029.1, on the reverse strand, counting down.
ACGCTTGGCAGTCTCCGGTTTGCTCGAATGAGCACTCGCCGGCACCGCAGAAGATTTGCCGGGCGACCGCACCGCCGCAGCTTTGCCAACTCGCGCAGGTCGATCGGCACCGCGTTCCTGACCATCATTCTGAACCAGCACAAAGTCGATCTTGTTGCTTTCCAGATTGGCGCGCACCAGTCTGACATGCACCCGGTCGCCCAGGCGGAAGCGTTGGCCGGTGCGCTCGCCGAGCATTTGATGCTTGATGTTGTCGAACTGAAAATAATCCTGCCCGAGGTCTGAGACATGAACCAGCCCCTCGACGTACACTGTATCGAGCGCGACAAAAATACCAAAGGCCGTCACCGCCGAGATGGTGCCGTCAAACTCTTCGCCGATACGCTCCTTCATGAAGAAGGTTTTAAGCCAGTTTTCGACGTCGCGCGTCGCTTCGTCGGCGCGCCTCTCGGTCGCCGAGCAATGCAGGCCGATGTCGTCCCAGCTCATCGTTGGCGCGTATTTTTCCCTGGCCAGCACCGCCTTGATCGCCCGATGCACAAGCAAATCGGGGTAGCGCCGGATCGGCGAGGTGAAATGGGTGTAATGCTCATAGGCGAGGCCGAAATGGCCGACATTGTCGGGGCTGTACATCGCCTGCTTCAAAGAACGCAACATCACCGTCTGCAACAGTTGGAAATCCGGGCGCAGCTTGATTTTTTCGAGCAGCAAGGCGTAATCCTTGGCCTGCGGATCATCGCCGCCGCTCAAGGCCATCCCGAATTCACCCAGGAAGGTGCGCAGATTTTTGAGTTTTTCTTCCGACGGCGCCGCGTGAATACGGTAAAGGCAAGCCTGCTTGTGTTCGGCAAGAAAATCCGAAGCGCAGACATTGGCCGCCAACATGCACTCCTCAATCAGACGATGCGCGTCATTACGGACGACCGGCACGATATTTTCGATCTTGCCCTGAGCATTGAACAGCATCTGCGTCTCAGTGGTTTCAAAATCAATCGCTCCCCGCTGCCCGCGCGCCTTGTGCAAGGCATGAAACAATTTGTAAAGCGACTTCAATTGCGGCTGCAAGGCAAGGTGATCGGCGCTCTCGGGCGTGGCTGCCGCCGACAGCCATGACCATACCTGGTTGTAGGTGAGGCGCGCGCGGGAGCGGAAAACGGCGGGATAAAAACGATACGCGCCGATCTTACCGGCCGCACTGATCTGCATATCGCATACCATCGCCAGCCGTTCGACATCGGGATTCAGCGAACAAATGCCATTCGATAACTTCTCCGGCAACATCGGAATCACCCGCCGCGGAAAATACACCGAATTACCGCGCTCCATCGCCGCCTGATCAAGCGCCATGCCCGGCCTGACGTAATGCGAGACATCGGCAATCGCCACCACCAGACGCCAACCGCGCCCCTGTTTTTCGCAATAGACAGCATCGTCAAAATCGCGTGCCGTTTCGCCATCTATCGTGACCAGCGGCAAATCGCGCAAATCCTCGCGCCCCTTCAAGTCAGCCTTTCTGACCTTGTCCGGAAGCGCCTTGTTTTCGTCGAGCACCTCTTTTGAAAAATCAAAGGGGAGATCGTGTTTGCGCAGGGCGATCTCGATCTCCATGCCGGGGTCGGCATAATTACCCAAAATCTCGGTAATCCGCCCGATCGGCTTTGAAAACTTGCTCGGCTGCTCAATGATATCGACCATCACGACCTGACCGGCGAGCGGCTTGAGCTTTCCCTTTCGATCAACCGGCACCAGAATATCCTGGGCAATCCGCTTGTTCTCCGGAACAACAAAAACAATTCCGTGTTCGACCAGCACGCGGCCGATCACCCGCGTATTGACGCGTTCGGTCACCTCGACAATCCCGCCTTCCGGACGCCCCTTGCGATCAACGCCGGTGACACGAACCAAAGCCCGATCACCGTGCAACGCCTTGCTCATCTGGTGCTGATCGAGAAAAATATCGGCACTGCCGTCATCGGGAATCAAAAAACCGTAACCGTCGGCATGGCCCTGAATCCGGCCCAGCGTCAGACTGACCCGCTCCGGCAGAATGTAGTCGCCCTTGCGATTGCGCATCAATTGACCCTCGCGCTCCATCGCTCCCAGCCGGCGCTGGAACATCTCACGTTCGCTGCCGGCAACATCCAGCGCTTCCGTCAGGTCAACAAAACTCAAGGGGCGCCCCTCTTCGGTCAACACCTGCGAGATGTATTCACGAGAAGGTAGCGGAAATTCATAGCGTGCTGATTCGCGTTCAAAAAACGGATCTGCACGGCGGATTCGGGATAGCTTTTTTCTTGACATGTCTTGTTCTTTCCTTATAATTCGCGGCTCTTTGCACCTGTGCCCAGGTGGCGGAATTGGTAGACGCACTAGTTTCAGGTACTAGCGGGTAACTCCGTGGGGGTTCGAGTCCCTTCCTGGGCACCAAGCGATTTTGATTATAAGCCTTGTAATTCAAGGCTTTTTTCATTTCAGGCCGGCGTTCTTCAACGATCGGGTATTGCCTTGGCACTTCGCCATTCTCTCACAGGCAGCCCGAAACAATTGCTGACAATTCAATACACGCCGTGCGTCAGCGCCAGAGTTTTCCATACGTTATTTGCCTCGTGAACACCATTAATACGAGAGCCATGAAAACACGCAATGTTCTAAGTCTTACCCTGCTGATTTCCGCCAGCCTGATTGGCAACGCCCAGGCAGATCGTGGTCACTACGACCGCGGGTACAACAACCATGGCCGAGGTCACGGTTACACCAGTGCGCCATCGGGACACCATCAGCAAAACCGCTGGGCTGTGCCGGCGGCCATCCTGGCGATTGGCGGTTTGGCAATCGGGGCGGCCGCCTATCAGAGCTATCAGCCGCGCCCGACATATATCTACAGTCCACCGCCCCAAGTCCTGACGCCGCCGCCTGACACTGGCAATTGGTACTTCTGCAACTCGTCCGGGAACTACTACCCCTACGTGCGCGTCTGCCCGGAGGGCTGGCAGCCGGTAGCACCTCCCCGTTAAACAGTAGCCTTGCCAAGCCCCGAGCCTTAAACTGCCCGATCAGGGCTTTGGCTTGACTTATGTTTGATGGGAATCATGAAGGTTTCTAGCGCACGTTGTTTTTGGCCGTTTGCTTTACTGCTCTTGCTTGCCGGTCGCCATGCGCTGGCTGAGACGGCTTACCCGTTCACCGTTGTCTCCGAAAAGGTCGGGCAGAATTATCAGCTGATTGCCCACAATCGCGGGCCGGCGCCAGTTTCGGTACTGATTTCACTGACTTCCCAAGACAACGCCAGCAGTGATCAGAGCTTTCCCGTCTCGGCAGTCATTCGTCCTCACAGCGTCACTCCCGTGGCCACCGTCCGGGTAAGCAATCCCGGACGCAGTTTTCGCTTTTCAACACATAACCGCTTTCATCCGGGTAACTTTCGCGCAATTCACGATCCTGCCGCCCTCTATCGTCTGCCGTTTGAAGAAGGGCGCAGCTTTGTCATCAGCCAGGCGGCAGGAGGGCCTCTTCCCACTCATGATTCTGCAGATAGCGAGCAAGCCGTCGATTTCGTGATGCCGGAAAATACGCCTATCCTCGCCGCACGCGGCGGCACCGTAATTTCTGCGGAAAGCGCAAATCGCCTGGGTGGCAAAGAAAAAATCATGCTCGGCATGGCCAACCACGTGCGTATTCTGCATTCCGACGACAGCATTGCGACCTACGCCCACCTCGCTCCCGGCGGAGTTACCGTCGGCGTCGGTCAACGTGTAGAAGCCGGCAGCGTGATTGGATATTCGGGCTCGACGGGCTACTCCTCCGGCCCGCATCTGCATTTTGCCGTACATCAACTGCAACGCAAGAGCGATGGCTTCACGCGTATTTCAGTGCCAATCCGCTTTTACGTCGGCAATCCGGCGTATATATTCAAGCCGCAATATCGCCAGAAAGTCACCGCCGACTACCGCTCCCCAGGGCAACCACCACCATTGATCGATAATAAAGCGAGCTCGTTAGTCCGTTGAGCGACAGGGACAGGTGTCCTACTGTGGAGCTATTGATCCGGCCGGATGAAGTTTGAACACGGAACGCAGGTGCAGTAAAGATTGTGACGCAACTCAGATTCAAACATATTCAGGCCGCCTCAATAATGAGGCTGCACTTTAGCGCAGTCTCACTTGAGCGAAGGGTTTGCAGGCCAATTTCTGAGCATTATTTTTTGAACTCCATTTTGAACGTATATCCTTTGGAGTTCAGGCATGAGCTAAAGGCAGTATTGCGATTATTTAACAGGTTGTTGAATTTTCCCCTGACGCCTCCGGCAATCGAATTCTGACAAACATGAATCGAACATTTGAAACCCCTTGTGGCGCCTTGAAACCGGATTTCAGCCGGTTTTTGGGCTCCGTATCGGGGTTTTGGCTGC
>CAJBDJ010000028.1 GCA_903951825.1 uncultured Pseudomonadota bacterium | reverse complement strand
GGCGCTGGCCACCCTCGACGATAACAACGACACCTTCGTCGACGCCGAAGACCGCGCCTGGAGCCAGCTGCGAATCTGGCAGGACGCCAACAGCGACGGCATAACCGACTCGGGCGAACTCAAAAGCCTCGACCAACTGGGCATCGCCGCGCTCAATACCACATCGATCGCCATCACCATCAACGGCAGCTACGGCGATACCCGCGCCTATAGCAATTTCATCTGGGCCGACGGCACCCTCGGCCAAAGCGCCGATGCACTGTTTGAAACCAATGGCAAAATCGCCCGCCGCGGGCTGGTCGCTGGCAGCCGCACCCTGAACGATACGCACTGGAATATCGCCGCATGAAGCCCGATATCAGGCGCTGGATCATCTGCTTTGCCGGCGTAATGGGATTGAGCGGCTGCGGAGCCATGGTCGCCGGCACATTCACGGCAGCCAACCAGCTCGATCAAGCCCGCGACAAAGCACGCAGAAACGATCTCGCCGCTCAGCACCTCGACGACATCAAGCAACGCCAGGCCAAGGGCGACCCGCTGGGAGACTACCTGTGGGCTGAGGCCAACGAGAAACAGATCGTACCGAATGCCATTCAAGACCCGGCAACGATCCGGCGGCTCTATCAGGTCGCGGCGGACAAGGGGTCGGTCGATGCGAAGTTGGTTCTGGCGGTGAAGCAGTTCAAGGAAGGCTCCTACCCCATGACAGGGCTCAAGGGAATTGAAATCCACGAGCAGGTGACCAAGCAGCAAAATAGGCCAATTCATCCAAATGTCGCTGCGGCCAAAAAGCGTTTGGAAGAAGATCCATCACTTGAATACACACCGCTGTTAAACGACTTGGCTGAAGTTCCCATTCGGGAAGCCGCGTGGCGCAAAGGCATGAAAAAAACTGAAGAAGCAAGCCAGCAACGTTGTTTCTTCTACTACAGTTATTTTTTTGCGCCGCGGCAAAAACGATGTCTGGCTCCGCGAATTGCCGCAGATGAGATTTGGCCAGCCTTTCGTGATGGCGGCTCTTACCCCAAAGACAAAACCCTGCGCGACCACTGGTACGACCAAGCTATCGCATGTGAGCAGACCTTGGAATACCAGAAGGCGGTGAGACGCTGTCCGGTTTTCGGGGATGACAACTACCGCTTTAAGGGCAAAGACTAATTTTCAAAATTTCAAGGAGACTCAAAATGCCAATGACACCTATTGATACACAATCCCGAATCAACCAGCAGACCGGCATGGTGATGGCCTATTACGGCTACGACCAATCCAAAATCCCTCAGAATGAGCTCAAAGCACTGCTGGGAAGCAAGTGGATAAACATTGATTCAACATCCAGCGCACTAAACACCCAGGGACGTTTGGGCGCCGACTACAACGTACAAAAAAATAGCTCCGGCACCATCGAGAACCGCTTTTCTGTCTACGTTAATACCGAAAAAAACCAGATCGTCCTTTCCTTCAAGGGCTCGGATACCCTGAGTAACTGGGGCTCCGACTTCGCCAACGGCGGTGCTTCCGAGTTCGCCAAGATTCAGGCGCAGGCGCAAGCGGCGTTCAACACGCTCTCCAACGACCCTAACTATAAGAACTTCCAATTCATCGCCGTCGGCCACAGTCTCGGAGGTGGTATGGCGCAGAGTTTCGGGCTCAAGAACAACCTCGATATCCAGGTGTACAACAGCCTGCCAATTGCCAATGACACCATCACCAATTACTTCGGCGGTGAGGCGGGCTATGCCGCCGCCGTGGATGCATGGAAAGCCGCCGGCCATGTGCTAGACGATGTACGCACTCCCAACGATGTCGCAACCTGGTATTACCCCAACACCTTCTACGGAAAATATCTCGCCAGCGACATCGGACAAAGCCCAACCATGCTGCCAGGTGCCCCAATGCCCGATTTCTTGAAGGCGGTACTATTGTTGAGTGGCTACGGCACTGCCTTCGGGCTGGCCGCCTTCGGCATCGACCATACGATGGGATCTTTGATCGATACCGCTGCGGGCTTATCGCTGGATATTTCAACCGGGAAGTTTGTGATTCCTGAAGGGCATCAGAACTTCGCTGCCATCCCGGCAAACGTTCGCGAACAGTTTGCCGCATTCGGCACCCTGTCACCGATTGCCCGAGTGGAAACCGATAGTGCATCGGAAACAGCCAACAGCTACTGGGTGATTCGTCAGGATGGCACGCGCCAATGGGTGCAAGTCGACAAATCCAATGGCGATACCACTGTATGGCAAGGCGACGGCGAGAACGGCTCGCTGGAACTGACTATGAATAGCCGTACCGGCGTGTCTTCCGTCAAGATTCAGCACAAAGACGCCAGCGGACAGGTTATTTCTGAAGCTAGCATCAACAGCGAAGGCAGTTTCGTCAGCAAATCCGACACCAACAACGATAACGTTATCGATCAAACGATCGAGACCACCCAGGTGAGCGAGGGTATTACCCAAACCATGGTCGACAACACCGGCGACGGCGTCTTCGACACCCGGCAGATCGTCACCGACGGCAGCGCCGCCAGTGGCACCCTGACCGGCGACTACCGCTGGAACGCGGTCGATCAAAGCTGGATCGCCCAATCCCTCACCCAGACCAACGCCCAGGG
>CAJBDJ010000027.1 GCA_903951825.1 uncultured Pseudomonadota bacterium | reverse complement strand
TTCGCACCAAAGCCAAATTACGCGACGCAACCAGCGCTCATATGATGATGCTGGAGCAAAATCCTGAGCGCGTTATGAGCTACTTCCAGGATCGGCGTGTTAAGTATGCCGCTTAAGACTTCATCGGGCCGGAGCAATAGAAGGAACAAATCAAGAAAATCTGCATTTGAGATAAGTTGCAGACATCGGAACTCGAAGCCTTTCGCTCACCACATCCCCATAGCCAAAGGCTGCATCGAGGTCGGCCACGCGCTATCCGAACTGGATAGGCCAGTTATCTGCTGCTGAACGGAAATGCACTCAAATGGCTGCGGAGATGAACGGCTATTTCAACGTCTGCCAGACCTCGGACTCGGTGAGCGGCACCAAGGTTGGCGCACGGTCCAAGTCGAGGCTGAACCTTACAGCAGATACGCACGATGCCACGGCATCAGGCACCTCAGGAGCCGGCAGCGCTGCCGCAGCGTAGAAGCGCAGAGAGTTGGCCGCAGCCATTCGCAGGAAGCGCAAGTCAGCAGCCCCTTCCGCTTCGCCACCGAACGACTCCGCTACGAGCCGCCACAGCTTGACGCGGTTAGCTGGCGTCAAGCTTTCCTGGATGATGGAGGCGAGGTCGAAAATAGACTCCCCCACATCGCTTCGCTCCGCAACAATGCTGGCAACGAATACCGGTAGATGGGCGCCGCGCAACTGCGTCAGCGCGAAATCGTGTTGGCGGTTGTGCCGGGCCGTGGTCTTGACCTCCACGCAGGCGGTCGGGAAAGCGAAGTCGAATACCTGCTCGTGTGACACATGCCATCCCGACAACATTGCGTCGGGGCAAGGCGACACTGCGATGAGAAACAGTTCACCCCATAGGCCGAGCACCGACGTGCGGGCGGGAGCGGCGAAAGCGCGGAACAACTCCACTGCGTCGTCGAAGAAACGGTCTGCCTCGCCCGGCGATAATTTTGCGGGAAGCCTCCCGACAGCACCTGCCAAGGCATGGACAAACAGCGGGTGCAGCCCTGGGGTGCCGGGGTCGCAGGTGGCCCGGCAGAAGGTTGCGGAAACCGGTGTCGCGGCGGCATCCCCGACTGTGTCGCGAACGGCGCATTCGACATCGAACTCCACCTGCATGTGGCGCAAACCGAGCGGGATACGCGGCACTCGGCGCTTGCCCGCGCACAACAGGATGACCGGCTCACCAGCCAACCCCTTGGCCAGAAAATGGGTACCATCCCCCGGCAGGCGGAGGGCCGTCAGGACGCCGGCTCCATCATGCTGCCCGAGCGCCTCGAACCGTTCCCAAAGGGAGGACGCGGTCATGCCGCGCGCTCCGGCTCTAGCAATACGCGCCGTTTCAACGCGTCAGGGATGTGCAGGGCGAACCAAGGCACGTCTAGGCTGTCATCCTCGGGCGGAACGGGCGACTTCGGGAAGCTGAACTTCCGCAAGTGCAGCGTGACCCTACCCTCCGTACGCAGGTCCCGGTCACCGCAATAGCGTAACCGCCCCCGGTCATCGGTGTTGGGGTTCTTACCCATGAACACCTGATTGATGGTGCCTTTGGCCGTCAGGGCGCGGTTCTGCGACTGCAGGTCCCCGATGAGGAACACGTCGCACTTCGCGTCGGGCGTCGCCGTCAGCAACTGCCCCAGTGCGATGAGGAGGGCCGTGCGCTCGGTCGCATCCCGCACGTCATCCAGATGCATCGCATCCAGCAGGCGGGAGAAAGCATCCACCAAGGGTACGGCTTCGAACAGCTTGTTGCGCGGCGAATCCGTCCGCCTGTCTAGGTAGCGGTCCGGGGCCACCTCCTGCGCCTCTACCTCGTCGAAGTGCGTGCGGAGATAGGATACGAAGGCCGTGAAGCACCTACGGTTCGCCGTGACAGCGCCCTTGTTGGCGTAGGCCGCCTTCGGATGCAACCACTCCGACGTCACCACCTCGTCGAGCTGGATACCCATGACGTTACGGCGGGTCGGCTTCAAGCCATTGGCGAGAATGAACTTGCGGTGCCATTCCTTCAGCGGCTGGCCACGGGTTAGGTCAAGTTCGGTGCGGATGAGGTTCTCATGCTCTACGTAGGCCTCGAAGGCCCTCTTTACGTCGTCCCGCACATACACCCGACAGAACCCCAGGTAGCTGCGTTTGTAACCGTAGAACCGGGCGCGCTGCTGCAAGTTGTCAGCGTTGCCGACCCCAAGCGGTCGCGGCATGTAGGTTACCGTCAAGCCTTTGACAGTGTAGCCGCGGTCCAACTTCTGGCCACCCACCAAAATCCAGTATTCGTTGTCGCCCCAGCGGATGGGGTCGGCCCCCTTGCCGGTGGAGTTCACCTCTCGGACCATTACAGTTGCAAGCACCTCACCCATCATCCCGAACAGCTCCTCCAGTGTCGGCAAGGCGTCCCCGATGGTTTTTTTCAGGTCCTCGTAAGCTGCCTTGAAGTCCTCCAGTAGGAGTTCGCGCAACTCGTCGTTGCCCAATTGCTCCTTCCACGCGAGAAGCGGTGCCTTTATCCAAGTGAGATACTGCGTGTGCGGTGCGGTCTGCTGCGACGGATGCACCATCATCGAGCGATTGGAATCTGCCCCGGACAACGCATGCGCGCACGCCCCGAGCAGAAACAGGCGCAGCGCCGCCAGCAGCGTTGGGGGCGTCATCGGGTAGGTAGAGGCCACCGCCGTAGCCTCGACCGTGGGGATTTCGCGTGCGTACGGCGAGCGAGGCGCAAAGAGGACGCTGCCTCCGACGTACGCGGCGCCGGGGGTAAGGGTTTCGGCGAAATCCGGCGAAAGCCCATCCACGAGCGAGATGAGCAGCGGGGCCTGCGGCGTCGCCGTATATTGGATGTAGGTGTGATGTGGCAGCACTGCCTTGAGGTTAGTGACCTCGCGGTAGTTGGCGCTAACTCGGTTCTGCCTCGTCTTCAGATTCTTCGCCGTGAAGTTGTTTAGGCTCGCCTGGTCGGCCTCGTCGTCGATGACAAGGCAGGGCACGCCTTGCAGGTTGAGCGACTTGTGCGCGAGACATTCGACGAGACTCGCCAGGCGCTGATGCTGCTTGAGCACCGTGATGAGGATGGTTTTCTTCTTACGGGCGGGCACAACCGTGGACTTCCAGCGGGACACCATGAGTTTGAGCGCGTCAAAATCGCTGGTCCCAGTGGCCGGATTGGCGATATGCACCCACGGCTCTCCCGGCTTGTCGCCGGCGAGGCCGAGGTCCTGGATGAGCCGCTCCTCGGACTGGCTCTTCAGCGTGTCGATGGTGCCTGCGATGAGAATGACGAGACCGTAACCGTTGTCTCGGGCTAGTGCTGTGAGGGTGGTGAAGGACAAGGTCTTGCCGCTCTGTACATAGCCCACCACCAGCCCAGTGGCATCCCCGCGCGGCTCGCTGGGCGGAACGCAACGTCCAAGGATACGGTGGGCCTCGAAAGCGACGGTATGCAGTTCATCAGCCTTGGCTTCTCCTGCGGCCTCCTTGCGTCGCAGGAAGTCCCCGGTGGCCTCGCCCTGCATCGGCTCCCAACGTAGGTCCGGCTTAATGCCACGCAGTTCTTCGATGGTGATGGTCATTGGAGCTTACCTGAGAGGGAATCGCGCAAGAGGCGGTTGATGTAATGCAACGGCAGCCTCGGGTCGGCGCCGCTGTGCTTCATTTTGGTCAGTGCCACGGCGATGGCCGTGGCGAAGCGGAGCATAAGTTCCATGTTCTCGTTGTCCGGGCCAACGAACTGCTCAACGAAGGGGTGGTCTAGGGACACATCCACAGTGAGGCGATGTTCCTCCAGGTCGTCGAACAACTGGGACACCATCTCATTGCTGAAGCGCAGCCATTCGCTCGCGTCCGGGTCCAGCGTCATGCGCAAGGTGATGTGCCAACGCTTGCCATCCACTAGGATTTCCACTGAGCGCTGCGAAACCGGGTCGGGGTCGAGACGTGCCGAGGTCGGCGGGATAACGTGCTCGAGTTCCGGAGTAGCCGGCGCAGTGCTGAGTACCGGACCGGCGCCCTTCTTTAGGTCGGTGGTCACAACCTCCGTCGCCTTCTGGGCCGCAGGCTTGACAGTGGCACGCGTCTGCCGTGTGCGGTGCTGCTCGGCCTGTCGGAGTAGATTCAGCGGCTCCTCCTCCAAAACGGCTCGCAGACGCTCAAGCACCTCATGCTCGAGTTCGTTCCATTTGAAACCGTCCTTGGTGTGGGAGACCTCGAAGCCTTCTACCTGCAGTTCACCGAACAGCCGCTGGTAGCGGTAGCTGTTTGTATTGCCGAAAATTTCCTGCGGGCGGAACGTCTCGTCGTCGCTGCCGACGATAAGCCGGTTCCTACGGAACAAGGCGAAGCCAGCGTGCGTTGTGGAACCTTCTGCGCGGAGTGCGGCAAATCCCTTTATGGTGCGGCCCACGCCGAAATCCAGGTGTAGGTCCTTTCTCCACTCAACCGCAGGCAAATGTGGATTTGTGGCTGACGGAGCATCGAGGATGGCCACCTCAGCAAACTCTAAGGACTGACCGTCGGCATCCCATATCAATTCGATGTCGTTACGCCGCAGGAACATGCGATAGATGCTGGTGATGTGGTCCTTCATCTTCTTCTGTGTCCGGGCTGGCGGAAAGCGGGGACCCAGTTGCTCCAGTGTAATGATTGTGTAATGCGCGGATGGGTCCGCCGGCACCTCCTCGACAAGGAGGTTCTCCGTCTTGTGACTGACGATGTCGCTGATATCGAAACGCACGATGCGCTCGAACGGCTCCCCAAGCGCCTTGGTGCGGACCTGCCAGAGGTCCGTGAACCAGCATGCGGCGGCCTTCATGCCCATGCCGAACTCGGACAGGCCAGAACTATCCGGGGGCACCTCGGCGGGTCGGAAAGCCCGCGGGAAGTCTGCCAGCGCGATACCGGCGGCATTATCGCTTACCTCGATACGGCCTGCCGACGCGTCGAGTCCGATATGGATTTGCAGCTTGAAATCGGCACCCTCGACCTTTCTCAACGCATCCTCGTTGGCTAGGTAGCTCTGGATGCTGTTGTCGATGAATTCCGCGACAGCGAACCACGCCTTGTAATTGAGATGCTTCAGCACAGAAAGCATGCTCACTTCCGGGCGGATGTTGATGCTCGGGACGGCAGTTACGGTCATATCCATGGCTATGCGGCTTCCGGGAGGGGGACGCGTTCAGGGGTAATCTGCTCTTTCTCGGAATAGGCCGGCTGGAAAAGCAGTGCGCGGGCGACTTTCTCGACAACTTTGGCGTTGACTGCGTTGCCGAGTGCCGCGAAGGCCCGACCCTGCGGCTCAGGCAGATGCTTAAGGTTGCCCAGACTCTGGAGCTTCGCGCATTCGCTTGGCGTCATGTAGCGCTCCTGCCAGCCGATGATAGGAACTTGCGTATCGGTCATCGCCACCAAGCTGGGCGAGGTGGTGCGGCGCTTGATGCGGACGCCGGAGGCGCGGAACTGGATGACGTACTTCCACAGGTCTCGCTCGCCACCTTGTACGTTCCACTCGAACTTCTGGTGGGAGGAGATAAAGGGCTTGACCGAGGGCAGCCACGGGTCAATCCAGTGTCGGTTGTCCGCGTAGAACTTGCGATTGGCACGGATGAAATCCTTCTTCCATTTCGGAAACTGCTCTTGAGCCGTGCGGGCGTGGCTCGGCAGCGTTTTCCACTGCTCGTCGTGCGGCAACCCTGCTAGCGGCTTGCCGTGTGTACCCAAGTAGGTTCCCAAGGCTTCTGCACCGCCGCGAGCCCTCTCTGCGTACGGGGTGGTATCCTCGAATGGATAGGTGGCACCGAATTCCATGGACCAGATGGGGAATGACGGCAGGTCGACGTCAGGCGGGGATAGCTCCAGAAACCGGTTCCACACTGTAAGGCAGAGGCGCGTCTGCGCGGACAAGGGTTTCGCATCACCCGGCGAGTCCAGCAGCACGTCGGTGATGTCGGTCGGGAGCATCTCCCGCTCCGGCCAGTCGAATCCCTCCAGTGAGCCGAGCCGGCCGACGATGTACGCCCGCTCCCGTACCTGCGGGATGCCGAAATGGTGGGGGGAGAACTGCTTCTCAGTCACGCAGTAACCTAACGCCTCAAGGTCCTGCTTGATGCGGGTATAGGTTTTGCCCTCGTCATGTTTGAGGAGGTTGGGTACATTTTCAAGGATGAAGTGGCGCGGACGCTTCTCCTGAAGTATGGCGACCACGTCGAAAAACAGTGTTCCCTGGCGGGAGCACTTGAAGCCAGCTTGGTCACCAGCCTTCGAGAACGCTTGGCAGGGAAAACCTGCGCACAGTACGTCGTGGTCCGGCACTTCGAAAGGAAGCACGTTCCGGATGTCACCGACAGGCTTTAGCCCGAAGTTGCCCTCGTAGACCGTCTGCAGATGTGGCTGAATCTCCGCAGCGAAAACGCACTTACCACCGAGCGCTTCGAGCGCGACATGAAAGCCCCCCAGACCAGAAAATAGGTCGATGAATCTGAATTTTGCCATTTAAAAAACTTTAAGAAACTTCCCGTCAGGTAGCCAAAGGTTCCCCGTCCAGCGGGCATCCTCATGATTTTGCCATAGATCTACCCGAATCCAGTAGGCTCCCGACCAGCTAGTAAACAAGTTAAATGAAGGAAGAGAGCTTCCCTGCTGAGGCACGCAGCGGATAGCGAAGGTACTGCCGCACATTCAGCACAGTGAGATGGCCGCAAAAAATAAACCAACTTCAGGAGCCGTTAAGACTTTATTCTTCGAGGTTAGGATTTTATTTCGCAGGTGACGACTTAATTTATGTCACCCAGCCGAGCGCTGACAGCTTGCCGGGCTTGGGCCCCGGCGGGTGCTTGATGAAGTACTGACGAACGCCACGAACAATGGCATCGGCCAGTTTGTCCTGATAGGTATCGTCATTGAGCCGGCGCTCTTCTTCGGGATTCGAGATAAATGCCGTTTCGATCAAGGCCGAGGGAATGTCGGGCGCCTTGAGAACCGCAAAACTGGCCTGTTCGACGTTGTTTTTGTGCAAGGTATTGACGCCGCCCAGCTCGCCAAGCAGGTATTTGCCGAGTTTCAGGCTGTCGTTGATGGTTGCGGTCTGCGACAGATCGAGCAGGGTTTTGGCGAGAAAGAGGTCTTTGGAACCAATATTGACGCCACCGACCAGGTCGGCCTCGTTTTCGCGCTGTGCCAGCAGGCGTGCCTGGGTGCTTGAGGCGCCGCGCTCGGACAGGACAAAAACTGAAGAGCCACGGGCGTCCGGTTTGATCCACGCATCGGCATGGATCGACAGAAACAGATCGGACTGAACCCGTCGCGCTTTTTGAACGCGCACTTGCAGGGGTACAAAGAAATCCGCATCGCGCGTCAGCACGGCACGCATGTTCGGCTCGGCATCAATCCGCGCCTTGAGTCGCCGGGCAACGGCCAGCGTGACGTTCTTCTCGTACGACCCGCCCTTGCCGACGGCGCCGGGATCTTCGCCACCGTGGCCGGGATCGAGGGTGATGGTGATCAGGCGGTCGACCACCGGATTGCCGGATTTCTTGCTGGTATGTACCTCCGGCGCCTTTTCAGGCGCCCGCCCGCTCGCTTCGCCGGCCTTTTTTTCTCCCGCACCCGCATCGAGCTGATAAGGCTCAACCGCGTCCTGGCGACCTTCGAGCAAAGCCATCAAGGGATCGACGGGCGTCAGCGGATAAACGTCGAGAACCAGACGATGTCCGTAATTGCCGGCTGGCGGCAATTCGAATACCTGCGGCGCGACCTTGGCCTTGAGTTCAATCACCAGGCGAACCACTCCCGGCTTGAAGCGACCGGCGCGCAGCAGCTTGATGTAAGGGTCGTCGGCGGCGACTTTGCGCGCCAGACTATCGAGCACACTATTGAATTCGACACCCTCGATATCGACGACCAGGCGATCCGGGTTGTCGACCATGAAATGGGTGTGCTTGATCGGCGCGTCGTACTCCAGCGTCACTCGCGTGTAATCAGCGGCTGGCCAGATACGAACGGCCATCACCGAAGGTTGACGAGGGGCGGCGGCGGCCAGTGGAACCAGTGAAAAAATCAGCGAGGCGCCGGCACAATGGAGCAGTTTTCGCCGTCCCAGGCGAGGATGAGCGTTTTTAGACATATCGCCCCCTGGGTTGAATTTGCCATGACTTCGAGGAAACGTCCGGAGTTTGCATAATGGAGTTGAAAGCGCAAATCGGCCGACGGGAGGCAGCGTTCGGCTCGCTCCGGCCATTCGACGAGACAAATCGCATGTGCGTTGAAATATTCGTCAAAGCCCGCATCGAGAAACTCCTCATGTGCCTCGAAACGATAAAAATCAAAGTGATATAAGTATAAGCTCGAAATTACGTAAACTTCAACCAGAGAATAGGTCGGGCTTTTCACCGCGCCGCCGTGTCCCATGGCGCGAATCACCGAGCGCGCCAGACTGGTTTTTCCCGCCCCCAGATCGCCTTCCAGAAAAACCACCATACCGGGCGCCAGCAAGGGAGCCAGAAGCATGCCAAGACGCTGCGTTGCAGCCTCGTCGGGCAGTTCAAAAACGGCGGTAACATCCGGACTATGCACGATCGAAACTCCACTGAGGACAACTCAAACCTTAAAGAAGCCATCCGCCTGGCCGCCGCCGAACTCGGTTTTTCGGGCGTCGGCGTCGCCCGCGCCGACATCGGCGCGGCCGGCGATGAACTCCGGCGCTGGCTGGCCGACGGCCTGCACGGAGAAATGGATTATATGGCTCGCCATGCCGAACTGCGCACCAACCCGACTGCCTTGCTGCCCGGAACGATCAGCGTCATTTCGCTCGCCATCGACTATCTACAGCCGGCACCGAAGGCTGAAAAACCCGGCCTGGCGGTCATTTCCCGTTACGCGCAAGGGCGCGACTACCACAAGGTCGTGCGCCGGCGACTGCAACAACTGGCGGATCGCATCGCCGCGATGATCGGCCCCTTCGGCTACCGGGTTTTTAGCGATTCTGCGCCGGTCATGGAAGTCCATTTCGCTGCGCAGGCCGGCCTCGGCTGGCGCGGAAAACACACGCTGCTGCTCTCCCGGCAAGGCTCGTGGCGTTTTCTCGGCGAAATTTATTGCGACCTTCCCTTACCCCCCGATCAACCCTTGGCCGATCATTGCGGGCGTTGTTCCGCCTGCCTGGATGCCTGCCCAACCCAGGCAATCGTCGCGCCTTACCGGGTCGATGCACGACGCTGCATTTCCTACCTGACGATCGAGCTGGCCGGCTCGATACCGGAAAATCTGCGACGATTCGTCGGCACACGAATTTACGGTTGCGATGACTGCCAAACCTGCTGCCCGTGGAATCGCTTCGCGCAGCTCGGCGACCCCGCGTTTGCGCCGCGGCACGGACTGGATTCGGCGGCACTTGTCGATCTTTTTGCATGGACGCCGGAGATTTTCAATCAGCGCATGGCCGGTAGCCCGATTCGTCGCATCGGCCACCAGCGTTGGCTGCGCAACATTGCCGTCGGACTCGGCAATTGCCCGCCAAATGCCGAAATTTTGGCCGCCTTGCAGCGGCGCCTCGACGATCCTTCCGCGCTCGTACGGGAACATGTGGCGTGGGCGATTGCCCGGCAGCAGGGTCAATCATTCGCGCCGCCAGACTCCGAATAATCCGCACGGAACACCCTTCAACCCCTGTCAAACCTTGTCAAACTTTTTCCAAGCTGACAAATATTGGTTATCCTCATTGTCCTATGAATTTACACAGCAGCCAGCCAGACCTTTCTGACAGCAAGGTGTCCGCCATTCTCGACTGGCTCGCGCTGGCTCATGGTCGGCACGGCTCCGATGACGCTGAGCAACTCCTCGGCCACCTTTTGCGCTTGCGCGAAGCTATCGTTCCCAGCGGCCAGCGCATCAAGATTCTCGATCTGGTATTGCGCGAGATCGAACGCATGGTTTTTTCCGAAATTCCCCGGCTGCTCGAAGTGAGCTTGCCGGTGACGCGCAAAGTACGGCAGCGGGTGCGCATCCTGCAGGATTTGCTCGATTCTCTCGCCCAGGAGTATTTCAACTCGCTGGCCGGACTTTTTGACCCGCAGGGCAAGGCTGTCTCTCTGGCGCCGCAAACCGCGCTGGCCATTATCATCCGCTGCCTGAGCTGGCATATCCGGATCAGTCACCTTGTCGCCGCCCCGCACGGCATCGGAATCTGGCAAAAAATACATGCGGCGTTCAACTCAGCGCGCCAACTCGGTATCCATGAACTGCCGGCGACGCGCGATATGCCGTCGCTGCAAACTCTCTACTCTTCGACCTTACTCACGGCGATTGCCCAACCGGCCTCCTTTTCGGCTCGTGAACTCGAATTCATCGTCGCTCTGGTCGAAACACGCATCCAGCCTGTAACCATCGCAGATCTGCCGCCGCCCGGCTTTAGCTGCCTGTTTTGGGTCGATGTAGAGCGCGACTTTCCGGCTCATGCGCTTGTCCGTCGGCTGCCCCCCGGCGATGTGCCGATTTTTTTCCTGTCCGGCGACGAAGCGGCGCAGCAGGTGCGAGAATTTCTCAGCCAATTGGAGAATGGCGCCACTGCAGCCAGTCTCGGCCTTCCTCATTTTGCCGATAGCCACGCCGGCCGCGGCGTCCTGCGGCGTCTGAAAAACCTCTGGGGGCATCCGACCAAGCGGAAGTTTCCGCGCCGCAAACAGTCCTATCGCGTCAAACTCTGTTTCGGACTTGAGCCATTGTGGCGGCTGACCCGCGAACCGGAGAGCGACCATGAAACCAGTGAATGGATGGTGACCAACGAAAGTCCCGATGGCTACGCGCTAATGCACATGTCCGGTCAAACCAGTAACGTCCGGGTTGGCGATATTGTTGCCGTGCAGACAATCGAGAGACCCGGCCAGACGAGTTTTCCCGGGCATATCTGTATCGTTCGCTGGGCGCTTTCGGAAAACCCCGAGCACGTCGAACTCGGCTTGCAACAATTGGCCTCACGAGCCATCGCCGCCGAATTGGCACGCCCCTTCGAACTCGACGCCAAGCACATCGCCGCGCTCATCCTGCCGGAAATGCCTCCCTTGCGCCTGCGTCCCGGATTAGTCGTGCAAACAGGCGCACTGCCGGCTGACAGCCGTAAATTGCTGCTTCTGATCGAGCAGGAGAACCTGCAGATCCGCGAAGTTCGTCCCACCCAATTAACCGAGCAGACAATGAGTATCGAAGTCTTCAATGTCGAGCCGGATCCGGCACCGTAGCGACGCTCGCCAACGATGCTTGCCCCTGCAGCTTATTGCGTGATTTGGCGGATGATGCCGGCGAGTTCTTCGGCAGCGGCCTGTACTTCCTGAGCGCATTCGCCCTCTACCATCACCCGCAATAACGGTTCTGTTCCCGAGGCGCGCAGTAAAACCCGGCCGCGGCCGGCCATTTTGGCCTCAGTGGCTTGCAAGGCAGTCTGAATCGTCGGATCGTCCTGCCATCGGAAGCCTTTGGCGAGCGGCACATTGATCAGCTTTTGCGGGTAGAGCGTGAGGCCGGAGAGTAATTCCTTGAGGCTACCGTTTGTCTCGCGCAGGGCAGCCAGTATCTGCAGCGCGGCAACCGTGCCGTCACCGGTGGTATGCCGATCAAGCGCCAGCAGATGCCCGGAGTTTTCGCCGCCGTACAGCCAGGCTTTCTCAGAAAGCATTTCGACCACATAACGGTCACCGACGGCGGCGCGGGCAAATGGCACATCCAGACGCGCCAGGGCATGTTCAAGGGCAAGATTGCTCATCAGGGTACCAACAACACCAGCCACCGGGCCATGTTTGGCGCGGCTGCAAACAAGCGCATAAAGCAATTGATCGCCATCATAAAGACTACCCTCGGCATCGACCATGAGAATCCGGTCGGCATCGCCATCGAGCGCCAGACCCAGGTCGGCACGATGCGCCAGCACCGCGGCGCAGAGGGCTTTCGGCGCAGTCGCTCCGACGCCGTCATTGATGTTCAGACCATTCGGCTGCGTACCGATGGTGACAACCTCGGCACCCAATTCATGAAAGATATCGGGGGCTGTGTGATATGCCGCCCCATGCGCACAATCCACGACAATTTTCAGCCCGCGCAAATCGAGATCATTGGGGAAGGTGCTTTTGCAGAATTCGATGTAGCGCCCCCGCGCATCGTCAATCCGCCTTGCGCGCCCGAGATCAGCCGGCGCCACGCACTCCATTGGCAAGTCGATGGCGGCCTCGATCGCCAGTTCGACCTCGTCCGGCAGCTTGCTGCCCTGCGCCGAGAAAAACTTGATTCCGTTATCGTAATAGGGGTTGTGCGAGGCCGAAATGACGATCCCCGCCTGCAAACGCAAGGCGCGTGTCAGGTAGGCAATCGCCGGCGTCGGCAGCGGGCCGACCAGGCAGACATCAACTCCGGCAGCGGCAAAGCCGGCTTCGAGCGCCGATTCGAGCATGTAACCGGAGAGCCGCGTGTCTTTGCCAATCAATACCGAAGGTCGCTCAGTTCCCCGGCCTTCGGATTTTTCGAGCAATACCTTGCCGGCCGCATAGCCGAGTCGCATGACGAAATCCGGCGTGATCGGCGATTGCCCGACGCGCCCGCGAATACCATCGGTACCAAAGTATTTTCTGTCCATCATTGTTCCTTATTGAAGTGCCGTCATCACCGCCAACGCATCGCGCGTTGCCGCAACGTCATGAACCCGCAAGATTTTCGCACCTTTCTGAACCGCCAGAATGGCTGCCGCAATGCTGGCCGGCATTCTTTCGCCGGCGGGACGGCCGGTAATGCCGCCGAGCATGGATTTTCTCGAGACACCGATCAGCCAGGGCAAATCCTCGATGTTCATGACGGACAAGGCTCGAAATAGCTGTGAATTGTGTTCCAGGGTCTTGCCAAAGCCAAAACCCGGATCGAGCACAATGCGCTCGCCAGCAATGCCCAAGGCCAGACAGGCGGCGACCCGCGCACGCAGAAAATGCTGGACTTCAAATACCACATCGTCGTAATGCGGCGCCGCCTGCATGATTCCGGGATCACCCTGCATGTGCATGATGCACAGGCCACAATCGGCGTCGGCAACGATCGCCAACGCCTGCGGATTCTGAAAACCGGTGATGTCGTTGATCATCGACACCCCCAAACCAAGCGCCTCGCGCATCACCTCGGGCTTGTAGGTATCGACCGATATTGGCACGCCCCAGGTCGCAATCTCACGCAATACCGGGCGCAGACGGCACAACTCTTCTTCCAGCGACGTTGCAATCGCGCCCGGCCTCGATGATTCGGCGCCGACATCAAGAATCTGCGCCCCGGCAAGCAGTTGCTGATGCGCATGGGCGATTGCCTGCCCGACATTGTCGGCACAACCATCGCCCGAAAACGAATCGGGGGTGAGATTGACGATGCCCATGATCAATGGCTGGGCAAGCGATAAGCGGTAGCGGCCGCAGGAAAGCATGGGCATGATCAAATAAAAAAGCCGGGAGCGCACTCCCGGCTGCTGCTTAAACCACTAAACAAGACTCAGGCCGGCGCCGTTGCGTTAGGCTCCGCCCCCGGCGAATCCGCCGGCGGAACCGGGCGCGACGTCGATTGAAGCGGCTTCGGCGGGCGCGGCGGCTTGCCGGCCATGATGTCGTCAATCTGCTCGGCATCGATGGTTTCCCATTCGAGCAAGGCATGAGTCATCGCCTCGACCTTGTCGCGGTTTTCTTCCAGCAACTGCCGCGCCAAAGCGTATTGCTGGTCAATAATGCGGCGGATTTCCATGTCGACTTTTTGCATCGTCGCTTCCGAGACATTTTTGTGCTGAGTCACCGAGCGACCGAGGAAAACTTCCCCCTCATTTTCGCCATAGACCATCACCCCCATATCCGACATCCCGTAGCGCGTCACCATATCCCGCGCCATCGCCGTTGCCCGCTCGAAATCGTTGGAAGCGCCGGTCGTCATTTGATTCATGAACAGTTCTTCGGCAATCCGGCCACCGAAGAGCACTGCAATCCGGCTCATCAAATACTGCCTGTCGTAAGCGTAGCGATCCTCGACCGGCAACTGCATGGTCAGGCCGAGCGCGCGACCACGCGGAATAATGGTGACTTTGTGCACCGGATCGGATTTCGGCACCAGCTTGGCAACCACCGCGTGACCCGACTCGTGATAAGCCGTGTTGCGCTTCTCTTCTTCGCTCATCACCATGCTGCGACGCTCGGCGCCCATCATGATTTTGTCTTTGGCCTTCTCGAAGTCGTCCATATCGACCAGGCGCTTGTTGCCGCGAGCGGCAAACAAGGCCGCCTCATTGACCAGGTTGGCAAGGTCGGCACCGGAAAAACCAGGCGTACCGCGCGCAATCAGATCCGGCTTGACATCGGTCGAGATCGGCACTTTGCGCATGTGCACCTTGAGAATTTCCTCGCGGCCACGAATGTCCGGCAAGGGAACGACGACCTGACGATCGAAACGTCCCGGGCGCAGCAAAGCCGGATCGAGAATATCCGGGCGGTTGGTCGCGGCAATCACGATAATGCCGGTCTGCCCCTCAAAGCCGTCCATTTCGACCAGCAATTGATTGAGGGTTTGTTCGCGCTCGTCGTTGCCGCCGCCGAGACCAGCCCCGCGATGGCGTCCGACCGCATCAATCTCATCGATGAAAATGATGCATGGCGACTGTTTTTTGGCATTTTCAAACATGTCGCGAACGCGCGCCGCGCCGACACCGACAAACATTTCAACGAAGTCGGAGCCGGAAATGCTGAAAAACGGAACTTTGGCTTCGCCGGCAATTGCCTTGGCAAGAAGGGTTTTACCGGTTCCCGGATTGCCGACCATCAGCACGCCCTTGGGAATGCGACCGCCGAGTTTCTGGAATTTGGAGGGGTCGCGCAGGAAATCGACAATCTCCTGAACCTCTTCCTTGGCTTCATCGCAGCCGGCAACATCAGCAAAAGTGATGACGTTTTGCGCTTCGTCGGTCATCCGGGCACGCGATTTGCCGAAGGAGAAAGCCCCGCCTTTGCCGCCGCCCTGCATCTGGCGCATGAAAAAGACCCAGACACCGATCAATAACAACATCGGAAACCAGCTGACAAAAAGATTCATCAGGAATGATGGCTCTTCTTCCGGCTTGGCTTCTATCTTGACGCCGCTTTTCAGAAGGTCGGAAACCATCCAGAGGTCGGGCGGCGCATAAGAGGTGATTCGCTTGCCTTCGGTTGTCGTTGCTTTCAGCGTGCGCCCTTCAATGACGACTTTGCTGATCCGCCCCTGATTGACCTCTTCGATGAACTGCGAGTACTCAATCGAACCTTGGGCAACCTGCCGGGTATTGAACTGGTTGAATACCGTCATCAGCACGAGACCAATGACCAGCCAGACTGCGAGGTTTTTGAACATGTTGTTCAAGCTTGCTCTCCTTCAAGGGCGCTGAGCGAAAAAGCGCCATTCTAAACACAAATCAACGCAGGACACGACCGAGCAGATAAAGCTCGGCGCTACGATCCCGGGAAGCGTCCGGCTTGCGAACCACGACCGTTTTGAAGGTTTCCCGCATTGCGACAAGAAACTTTTCATAATCACTTCCCTGAAACACTTTGACCAGAAAAGACCCTTCCGGTTTCAGATGTGCCTTGGAAAATTCCAGGCCGAGTTCGGCGAGATACATGACCCGCGCCTGATCAACCAGCGGCACACCTGACATATTGGGAGCCATGTCCGACATTACAAGACCAACGCGCCGACCGGCGAGCTTTTCTTCGAGTTTTTGCAGAACATCATCCTCGCGGAAGTCGCCCTGGATGAAATCGACGTTATGCAGCGGCTCCATTTCCAGCAGATCGAGCGCAATCACCAAACCGCTATCACCCACTCTTTTCGAGGCTACCTGCGACCAGCCACCGGGCGTTGCCCCGAGGTCAACGGCCACTTCGCCACGCTTGAGCAGCTTGTCCTTGTCGTCGATCTCCATCAACTTGAAGGCCGCTCGCGAGCGCCAGCCTTCCTTTTTGGCCAACTGCACATACGTGTCATTCACATGCTCGCGCATCCAGGCTTTGCTGGTTCGGGTTCTTTTCATTCGGGTAAAATGCCGTTTTTGAAAGGTTTAATGAAATGTTGCAACTATCTTCCGCCGAACGCAGCAGCCTGCGCGCCCGCGCCCACAGTCTTGCCCCGGTGGTCTCGATCGCCGAGAGCGGCTTGACCGAGAATGTCCTTCGTGAAATCGAGATTTGCCTGAACGCACATGAATTGATCAAAATTCGCGTCTACGGCGACAGCCGTGAAAATCGCCTCGCCTATCTGGAAAAAATATGCAGCGAACTCGGCGCTGCCGCCGTCCAGCACATTGGCAAGCTGCTGATTGTCTATCGCCCAAGGCCGCTTGATGCAACGACGGTCAACAGCAACAAATCGGTAAAAACCCGGCGCCCGGCAAAAGCACCACGCCTGACCAAGCGTGCGCTTCAGGGCTGATCAACGCAGCCCGCGCTGACTCCAGACGACGAGCCATAAACCCAGCAAACTTTGCATGAGGTAAAGAATGCTGGACACCCCATGCCAGGCGGCAAAACGGTCGCGCAACACGCTTTCCATGACTTCACGCGGCAAGGCATCGGCCTTGAGTTGCGCCATGAGTGGCTGAATTCCGAACTGAGTTGCGGCCGCCATCAGCGCCATCAGCACGACCAGCCAGAAAATACTGCCCTTGATCGACCGGAGTCCCTGGCGGGCAAACAGGAACATCAGCAGATAAGCCGCCGACCCCAGGCCGACCCAGCCGATCAGCGAAAACAATTTGCCGGCCACCCAGCCAGCCAGCTGGCGATCGCCAAGGCTGGAAAAAAGCAGCGGCGCGGCAATGTAGCCAAGCGCCCAGAGGCCGCCCACCCAGAGGGTGATGACCGTCAAATAGAGGGCTTCGGACAATTTGCGCATGGCGCTCTATTCGTAGCGAACGTCGATGATTTCAAGCTCACGGATACCGCCAGGCGCCTGAACCTGAGCGACATCGCCGGCATATTTGCCGATCAGTGCACGCGCCATCGGCGAAGCAAGCGAAAGCTTGCCCAGTTTGATGTCCGCCTCGTCTTCACCGACAATCTGGTAGGTTAGCCGGGCGCCGCTATCCTGGTCTTCAAGATCGACGGTGGCGCCAAAGACGCAGCGACCATCGGCATCCAGCAGTTGCGGGTCGATGATCTGCGCGTTCGAGAGCTTGCCCTCCACCTCCTGAATCCGCCCTTCGACAAAGCCCTGGCGCTCTTTCGCCGCGTCATATTCAGCATTTTCCGAAAGGTCGCCATGCGCCCGCGCCTCAGCGATGGCCGCAATCACCGAGGGGCGTTCGACCGTTTTCAGGCGATGCAATTCTTCGCGCAATTTTTCGGCACCGATGACGGTCAATGGGACTTTACTCATGATTTATTCCAGAAAAAGCAAACCGCCGGCTCCGTGAGGTTACCCGGCGGTTTCAGGTTGTTTTAGTGAAGCTGCGCGTGCAAGGCCTGAATCGGATAAACCACCAACTCACCGTGGTTGCGAATCCCTTCAGCCGCTGCTTCGGCACCCCAGATCGTCGTGTACATCGTCACCCGCGCCTGCAGGCCGGAGATACGAATCGAACGCGAGTCGTTGATTGCCAGGCGCTTTTCTTCGACGGTGTTGATAATCAGCGCGATTTCGTTGTTCTTGATCATGTCGACGATGTGCGGACGTCCTTCTGTCACCTTGTTGACCGGCCCGACGGGTATCCCGGCCGCCTCGATGGCATGTGCCGTGCCGCGCGTGGCGACCAGCGAGAAACCGACATCGTGCAAATGCCTGGCGATTTCAACGGCCTTGCTCTTGTCGCTGTCCTTGACCGACAGAAAAACCTTGCCGCCGGCCGGCAGCTTGACACCGGCCGCCAATTGCGATTTGACGAAGGCTTCGGCAAAAGTCACACCGACGCCCATGACTTCCCCGGTCGACTTCATTTCCGGGCCCAAAATGGTATCGACCCCGGGAAACTTGACGAAGGGAAAAACAGCTTCTTTGACCGAAAAATAAGGTGGAATCACTTCCTTCGTCACGCCCTGATCCTTGAGACTGCGCCCGGCCATGCAGCGGGCGGCGATCTTGGCCAACTGCAGGCCGGTCGCCTTGGAAACAAAAGGGACGGTGCGCGAGGCGCGCGGATTGACTTCGAGCACATAAACCGTGTCGTTCTTGATGGCGAACTGGACGTTCATCAAACCGCAAACATTAAGCGCCTTGGCCATCAATTGAGTCTGCCGGCGCAATTCGTCCTGAATCGTCAAACTCAATGAATACGGCGGCAGCGAGCAGGCCGAGTCGCCGGAATGAACGCCCGCCTGTTCAATGTGTTCCATGACGCCGCCAATAATCACTTCCTTGCCATCGGAAAGCGCATCGACATCACACTCGACGGCATCATTGAGGAAGCGGTCGAGGAGAACCGGCGAATCATGGGAAACCTTGACCGCTTCGCGCATGTAACGCTCAAGATCCTTCTGCTCATGAACGATTTCCATGGCGCGACCGCCGAGTACGTAGGAGGGGCGGACGACCAGCGGATAACCGATCTCCTGCGCCAGACGCAGCGCGTCTTCTTCAGTGCGGGCGGTACGGTTGGGCGGTTGCTTGAGACCGAGTTCGTGCAGCAATTGCTGGAAACGCTCACGGTCTTCGGCGATGTCAATCGATTCGGGGCTGGTGCCGATGATGGGCACGCCGTTGGCTTCAAGCGCCAGCGCCAATTTCAAGGGCGTTTGGCCACCGTACTGGACGATGACGCCAACCGGTTTTTCGATGGCGACGATTTCCAGGACGTCTTCCAGCGTCAGCGGCTCGAAATAAAGGCGATCAGAGGTATCGTAATCGGTGGAAACCGTCTCCGGGTTGCAATTGACCATGATCGTTTCGTAACCATCCTCACGCATCGCCATTGCCGCATGGACGCAGCAATAATCGAATTCGATCCCTTGGCCGATACGATTCGGGCCGCCGCCGAGAACCATGATTTTTTTCTTGTCGGTCGGCTTGGCTTCGCACTCGTCCTCGTAGGTCGAGTACATGTAGGCGGTGCCCGTGGCGAATTCGCCGGCACAAGTGTCGACCCGCTTGTACACCGGGCGCACACCGAGGGCATGGCGGCCTGCGCGGACAAGACTTTCAGTGGTTTTGGTCAAATGCGCCAAACGGCGGTCGGCAAACCCCTTGCGTTTGAGATAGCGCAACTCATCGGCGGTCAACGACGAAAACTCGCGCTTTTCGATTTCCAGTTCGAGATCGACGATTTCCTTGATCTGCACGAGGAACCACGGATCAATCCGGGTCAGTTCGAAGACTTTCTCGACCGACATACCGACACCGAAGGCATCGGCAACGTACCACAGGCGATCAGGCGTCGGCCGAGCCAACTGTTCGTCGATGGTTTCCGGGTCGACCGATTTCAGGTTGAAGCCGTCGACACCAACCTCCAGACCACGCAAGGCTTTCTGTAGCGATTCCTGAAAAGTACGGCCGATGGCCATGACTTCGCCCACCGATTTCATCTGGGTGGTCAGGGTATTGTCGGCCTGCGGGAATTTTTCAAAGGCAAAACGCGGCACTTTGGTGACGACGTAATCAATCGACGGCTCGAACGAGGCCGGCGTCTTGCCGCCGGTGATGTCGTTTGACAACTCATCGAGCGTGTAGCCGACCGACAGCTTGGCGGCAATCTTGGCGATCGGGAAACCGGTCGCCTTCGAGGCCAGCGCCGACGAACGCGAGACGCGTGGATTCATCTCGATGACGATCATCCGGCCATCATTCGGGTTGATCGAAAATTGCACGTTGGAGCCGCCGGTATCGACGCCGATTTCGCGCAACACGGCAATCGAAGCGTTGCGCAGAATCTGGTATTCCTTGTCAGTCAGGGTCTGCGCCGGCGCGACGGTGATCGAGTCGCCGGTATGAACCCCCATCGGATCCAGGTTTTCAATCGAACAGACGATGATGCAGTTGTCCGCCTTGTCGCGGACGACTTCCATTTCATACTCTTTCCAGCCGAGCAGCGATTCCTCGATCAACAGCTCGTTGGTCGGCGAGGCTTCGAGACCGCGCTTGCAGATGGTCTCGAATTCTTCCATGTTGTAGGCAATGCCGCCGCCCGTCCCGCCCAAAGTAAAGGAGGGGCGGATGATGGTCGGGAAGCCGATCATCGCCTGCACCTGGTAAGCCTCTTCCATGCTGTGCGCCGTCGCCGAACGAGCCGAACCGAGGCCAATCCGGGTCATCGCATCCTTGAACTTCTGGCGATCCTCGGCCTTGTCGATGGCTTCCTTCGAAGCACCAATCAGCTCCACATTGAATTTGGCGAGCACGCCCTCGCGATCGAGGTCGAGCGCGCAATTGAGCGCCGTCTGGCCACCCATGGTTGGCAGCAACGCGTCCGGGCGCTCTTTTTCGATGATCTTGGCGACCACCTGCCAGGTGATCGGCTCGATGTAGGTAACGTCGGCCATTTCCGGGTCGGTCATGATCGTCGCCGGGTTGGAATTCACCAGGATGACCTTGTAACCCTCCTCGCGCAGCGCCTTGCAGGCTTGTGCGCCGGAATAGTCGAATTCGCAGGCCTGGCCGATGATGATCGGGCCGGCTCCAATAATCAAAACACTTTTAATGTCGGTACGTTTCGGCATCGTTGTTCTCGCTTATTTTGCCGCTTGCAGCGCTGCCACGCCGCGCGTCATGGCGTCGAGGAAGCGGTCAAAAAGATAGGCCACATCATGCGGACCGGGGCTGGCTTCCGGATGCCCCTGGAAGGAAAAAGCAGGCACATCGGTGCGGGCAATTCCCTGCAAGGAGCCATCGAACAGGGAGACATGGGTGGCACGCAGGTTTTTCGGCAAGGAATCGGCGTCGACCGCAAAACCGTGATTCTGGCTGGTAATCAACACCTGGCCGGTATCCATGTCCTTGACTGGATGATTCGCACCATGATGACCGAATTTCATTTTCAGCGTCCTAGCGCCGGAGGCAAGCGCCAGCAGCTGGTGGCCAAGGCAGATACCGAAGGTCGGCACACCGCGCTCAAGAAATTCGCGAATGGCGGCAATTGCATAATCGCAAGGTTCGGGATCGCCGGGACCGTTCGACAGGAACACGCCATCCGGTTGCATCGCCAGAACATCGGCAGCCGGCGTCTGCGCCGGCACCACCGTCAGCTTGCAGCCGCGCTGGGCGAGCATGCGCAGAATGTTTCTTTTGACACCAAAATCATAGGCAACCACATGGAAACGCGGCGCCGGCGCGGGCGCATAGCCGCTCAAGGTCCACTCGGCTTCGTCCCAGGCATAGCCCGTCTTGACGGAAACCACCTTGGCCAGATCCATGCCGCTCAGCCCCGGAAAGTCACGCGCTATGGCCAACGCCTTCGATTCATCCACCTCGCCGGCCAGAATGCAGCCGGCCTGTGCGCCTTTTTCGCGCAGGATACGGGTCAACTTGCGCGTATCAATATCGGCAATGGCGACAATCCCGTGCTTTTTGAGGTAAGACGACAAATCCTCCGGCGAGCGCCAGTTCGAGGCAATCAATGGCAAATCACGAATGACCAAGCCGGCGGCATAATTGGCGGGGGATTCAAAATCCTCGGCATTACAGCCGGTGTTGCCGATGTGCGGATAAGTCAAGGTGACGATCTGACGGCTGTAGGAAGGATCGGTCAGGATTTCCTGATAACCGGACATGGCGGTATTGAAAACGACCTCGCCACTGGTAACGCCATCAGCGCCGATCGACTGGCCCTTGAATACCGTTCCGTCGGCGAGGGCGAGAATGGCGGGGGAACATGAGGGCAGCAATGACACGACCAGCTCTCCTAGAATTTCTAATTTTGATGTGCCGAGCGGGAAGGCTTTCGCCTCCCCGCTCGTACTTTTTAAGCTCGCCATTCTAGCGGAAATCAAGCCTTGCAGGCAAACTCAGGGGATCACGCCCGTGCTCACAAAAGCCGCCAACGGCGGATGGATCGCCTGCATTTGTGATTCAAGTTGCATTAGAAATTCCTGGCAACGCACCCAGTCGACCGGCTCGGTAGAGATCGCTGCGTTTTCCAGATCAAGCGCGCTGCGCCGCGCCGCATCGGCATGGAACATGCCGAGCAGACTCTTCAATGTATGGGCATGCAGACGCAATTCGTGAGCATCGGCGGCATTGAGCGCACGTCGCACACGATCAATGTATTCGTCCCATTCAGCAAGGAACATGGCGGCCATTTTGGACAATAGCGCGGCATCACCGATTTCTTTCAACGCGCTGTGCAAATCAAGTACGCCACCAGCCGATCCGGTAATCTGGCTGACCGCCATGGCAATTTCGCAACCTTCTACCGCCTTCGCGCGATCCAGAGCGGCAAACAGCGCTTCCGGACGCAAAGGCTTGGAAATATAGTCATTCATCCCCGCCTCGAAACAGCGCTCACGGTCACTATTCATCACATTGGCGGTCATCGCCACAATGTAGACCTGGTGATAGGTTTCGGAAGCCACCCAGCTACGGCGCATTTCGCGC
This sequence comes from uncultured Pseudomonadota bacterium, assembly GCA_903951825.1. Lineage (GTDB taxonomy): Bacteria > Pseudomonadota > Gammaproteobacteria > Burkholderiales > Rhodocyclaceae > Azonexus. The sequence goes on along the minus strand of CAJBDJ010000027.1, from coordinate 23,885 downwards.
GCGCGAATCGCTTCCGTGGCCTCGATACCGCCCAATACCGGCATTTGCATGTCCATCAGAATGACGTCGAAATGCTTGCTGTCGAATTGTTCGAGCGCTTCCGCGCCATCATTTGCCACCACCACGCGGTGCGCTTGCCGTTCAAGCAGGCGCAAGGCCAGTTCCTGATTGACCGGATTATCCTCAACCAGCAAGATGTCCAGCCCCTTGGCAGACGGCTGTGTTTTTGCATCAATCAGAAAAGGTTCGAGCTCAAAACCCGCTTGCGCCGGTTGCTTGCGCGGGTTTTCGGCCAACACCAGCGCATCGGCCAGATCCCCCTGCCCGACCGGCTTGACCAGGTGCGCCGAAACCGCCAGTTGGCGCAGACGAATGATGCTCTGGCGTTGATTTTCGGTGGTGAGCAACATCAACAACTTCTCGCGCTGCAAGGAGTTTCGCCAGTTCTCGGCGAGTTTGAAGCCGACCGGGTCAGCCATGCCGGAATCGGCAAAAATGTAATCAAAGGGAAAGTTGACCGCACGCGAACGCTCAATCGCGACGACCGCCTCTTTGCCGTCAGTCACCAACGTCGCCTGTATTCCCTGGCGCTCAAGCAGGCGCAGCAGGTTGTTCCCGGCATCCTGGTTATCCTCGACAATGATCGCGCGACGGCCGGCAAATGGGCGCTCTGCATATTCTTCCAGCGTCTCGCTCTCGCCGCCCAGACGCGCCGTGAAGTAAAAAATCGAGCCTTGACCCTCGGTGCTTTCCAGCCAGATGCGTCCATCCATCAACTGCACCAGCCTGGCCGAAATCGCCAAGCCGAGTCCAGTTCCGCCGAAACGCCGGGTTGTCGACACATCGGCTTGCGAAAACGCGTCGAATATCGCTTGTTGCTTGTCGAGCGGAACGCCAATCCCGGTATCGCGAACCGCAAATTTGAGGTGCAGCGACGAATTGCCTGCCACATTACCGGCCTTCTCGGGGGCAACCGAAATGACGACACTACCCTGCTCGGTAAATTTGACGGCGTTACCCAGCAAATTCATCACCACCTGACGCAAGCGCGTCGGATCGCCGATCACCCGCTGCGGGACCTCGGGAGAAACATCGACGACCAGTTCCAATCCTTTTTTGTGAGCCGCCACAGCCAGGACACGCGCCGCTTCAAGCACGGTATCGGCAAGCGAAAAAGTGACTGATTCGAACTGCACCTTGCCCGCTTCGATTTTCGAAAAATCCAGAATGTCATTAACGATGACCAGCAAAGACTCGGCCGATGACTTGACCGTGCGCAGGTAATGACGCTGCTCGGGATCGAGATCGGTATCCAGCGCCAACTCCGACATACCGATGATGCCGTTCATCGGCGTGCGAATTTCATGGCTCATGTTGGCGAGAAAGGCACCGCGCGCCCGATTCGCGGCTTCCGCCGCTTCCTTGGCTTCCAGCAGCGTGATTGCGTCGACCTTGATATTGCTGATGTCGCGATGCAGCACCAGCATTCTGATTGGCTCGCCCCCGGCATCACGCACCGTCACCACGCCTCTAATCAGCAACCAGCGCCAGGTGCCGTCACGTGCTTTCAGCCGGCAATCGCTCTGAAAATAACTGCCCTCGCTTTGCGCGTGCGCCGCAATCCGCACTTGTATCTCGCGCAAATCATCGGGATGAACCAGCTTCTGCCACTGGGCAATGCTGTTATCAAAATCGGCAACTTCGTAGCCGAGCAATGATTTCCAGTTACGTCCCGACTCAATCTGCCCGCGCACCAGATTCCACTCGGAATAGGTATCGCCTGACAAAACACGTTGCCAGTTTTGCATACCGGCATACGCGCCGTAGGTGGCATCAACCATTTCGGCAAGGCGCTCAACACCTGCCGCGAGTAGCGGCGAACCGGCGCGTGAGGCATCCAGCAAGGCCCGGAAAGCATCTTCGCCTTCGCCAGCGAAAATCTCCTTGAGTTGCCGCAGCAAAAGCCCGGATTTCATCTGCGTCTAGCGCAAGCCAAGCACGTCCTGCATGTCAAACAGTCCATTCTCGCGTCCGCCAAGAAAACGGGCGGCGCGCATGCTACCTTGCGCATAAGGCATTCGGCTACTGGCCTTGTGGGTCACTTCGACGCGCTCGCCCAAACCGCAAAACATGACGGTATGGTCGCCGACAATATCGCCGCCACGCACCGTGGCAAACCCGATCGTCGAGGGATCACGTTCACCGGTCACCCCTTCGCGGCCATAAACGGCACATTCTGCGAGGTCGCGCTCAAGAGCCTTGGCCAGCACTTCGCCCATGCGCAAGGCGGTACCGGAAGGCGCATCCACCTTCAGACGATGATGCGCTTCGACAATTTCAATATCGTAACCATGGTTCAAAATCCGCGCCGCGGTATCGAGCAGTTTGAACACCAAGTTGACGCCGACCGCCATATTCGGCGCAAAAACCACCGGGATATCGGCGGCGGCAGCGGCAATTTTTGCTTTGCCCTCGGCATCAAACCCGGTCGTCCCGATAACCATCGCCACGCCCGCCCGCCGACAAAGTTCTAGATGCTCAAGCGAGCCTTCGGGACGCGTAAAGTCGATCAGGCAGTCAATATCCTTCAAACCGGCGACCAGCTTATCGCTAATCACAACGGGATTATCGACACCCAGCATGTCGCCGACCGTTTTGCCGATCAACGGACTTCCCGGTAAATCGAAAGCGGCGCCCAGCGTCACACCCTCTTCTTTCAGCGCCGCCTCAATCAGCATACGCCCCATGCGCCCCCCGGCGCCGACCACTCCAATACGTCTATCGGCCATTGCTAAAACCCCACCCAGTCACGCAGACGACTGAAATAACTGCTTTCTTCCGGCACTGGCAGTGGCACACCGGCGGCCTCCAGCGAACCCAGATCAACCAAGCGCGTGCGGTTCGCCGGTGCCGTCAAATCAGCGGCCGTAGCCACCTCAACATCACCGGCAACGCGCTCAAGCAGATTGTTTTTATCGAAAAACACCGAGAACCTGCGCTGCTCGACCGAACCGGTCTGACCGTCGTAATAGCGATAAACATAGTCCCAGCGCTGCTGGTGAAACATGTCGGCAATCAGCGGCGTACCAAGGATAAAACGCACCTGATCCCGTGACTGCCCGGGCTTGAGTTGCGCCACCATCTCTTGCGTCAACACATTTCCCTGCTGAATATCAATCTTGTAGGCATTGAAGTAGTTGGGAATAGCCGTACAGGCCGCAAGGCCAGCGCAGAGGAGGAATGGTATGAGTGTGCGGTAGCGAAACATGCAATTTTCTGATGTTATTCAAACGATTTTGAAGCAGGTTATTATACCTGAATCCCCCTCGGGGCCGCCCCGACAACCACCGGAAATCACTCAATGAGCGACCCGCAAGACCTCAAGAACATGGGGCTCAAGGCTACCCTCCCGCGCTTGAAAATCCTCGAACTTTTTGAGAAAGGCAGCTTGCGCCACATGTCGGCGGAAGACGTTTATCGCGCCCTGCTGGCTGAACAAATGGACATCGGCCTGGCAACGGTTTATCGCGTTTTGACGCAGTTCGAGCAAGCGGGTTTGCTGGAGCGGCATTTTTTTGAGTCCGGCAAAGCCGTTTTCGAGATCAACCGCGGCAGCCACCACGATCATCTGGTCTGCGTTGACTGCGGGCGGGTTGAAGAATTTTACGACGCCGAAATCGAGCGGCTGCAAAGGCAGATCGCCGAGGATCGGGGTTTTGCCATCGAAGCGCACGCACTCCACCTTTACGCCAAGTGTACCAAAGCGGCTTGTCCGCACCGCGCCGAGAAAATACCGTGCAAGACGTGAGGAACTGAGCCCATGGATTTGTTTTCAGCCCCGATCGGGTCGTGGTTATCCTCGGCGGGCGCCACCTTTTTATTGATTTCCCTCGCCGAAATCGGCGACAAAAGCCAACTGGTGTGCATGACGCTCGCCGCCCGCCACCGCCCGGCACCGGTCATCATCGGCGCCATCAGCGCGTTTGCCCTGCTCAACCTGCTGGCAGTGGTTTTCGGTGCCGCAGTCGCCGCCTGGTTGCCTGAATGGCTGGTGACTCTCGTTGTGGCCGTGCTCTTCGCCGTCTTTGGCATCAGCAGCCTGCGTTACGAAGCCGAGGATGAGGACGAGGCGGTGGCTGAAAAGCCCGGCCACAGTGTCGTCACGACGACCTTTCTACTGATATTTCTCGCCGAATTCGGTGACAAAACACAAATTGCAGTAGCCGGGATGAGCAGCACGGTCGTCGCTTCCGCAGTCTGGTCGGGCGCCACCCTTGCCCTGGCAGGAACGTCGGTCATCGGCGTCATCGCCGGGCGCAAGCTCATGCACAAACTACCTTTGCTGTGGATTCACCGGATCAGCGGCGGATTTTTCCTGCTCCTCGCCGCACTGGCCGGCGCCCGCCTGCTGGCGATGCTGTGAAAATTTCGCGGCATTCTTGCCGCTGACCGTACGACAGGGCTAAATGGCGCTCGCCTTGAGCAGTTCACCGGCATGTTGCAGGGTGATGTCGGTGATTTCTACGCCGCCGAGCATCCGCGCAATTTCCTGAACGCGACCGGCAGCATCCAGCGGCTGAATGGCGCTGAGGGTCACCCCATCGTGTGTCGTCTTGCTGACTTGCCACTGCCAATTGGCCTGCGCCGCTACCTGCGGCAAATGGGTGACGCACAAAACCTGGCGCTCGCCGCCCAGCTCGCGCAGCAGGCGGCCGACGATTTCGGCGACGCCGCCGCCGATGCCGACATCGACTTCGTCAAAAATCAGCGTCGACACACGGGCTGAGCGCGACGTCAGCACCTGGATAGCCAGGCTGATACGCGACAACTCGCCGCCGGAAGCGACTTTGGCCAAGGGTCTAGCTTCGCTGCCGGCGAGCCCGCCGATGCGGAATTCGACCTGTTCCAGACCAAAAACCGCTGCTTTTTCAAGCGGCAGCAGGGCAACCTCGAAACGCCCCGCAGACAAGGCGAGTTGTTGCATGATGGCGCTCACCGCGGCGCCCATCGCGGTCGCCGCTTGTTGGCGGGCAGTCGACAATTCGCCGGCTTTTTGCAAATAGTCGGCACGGGCTGCCGCCACGCGCAATTCAAGGGCTTCCAAATCGGCCGATTCGGCAAGAATGTCGAGCCGCTGCCGCCAGCCGGCGAGCAGCACCGGCAGCTCCGGCGGCTGCACGCGATACTTGCGGGCATTTGCCATCACCGCATCGATCCGCCGTTCAAGTTCGGCCAGGCGGGCGGGATCGAGATCAACGCGAGCGACATAGCGGCGCAGGCTGGAGACCGCTTCGGATAACTCTGCCTGTGCCGAAGCCAGCAAATCGGCCACGTCGGCCAGGGTCGGATCATATTCGGCGAGCGTCGCCAGGCGCGTCGCCACCTGGTCAATCTGCCCCGCGCAGGCCATTTCGTTGTCAGCCAGTACGGCAAGCGAGCACTGTGCGCCTTCAATCAGGCTGGCGGCGTGCGCCAGGCGGCGATGTTCGAGATCAAGCGTCGCCCATTCATCGACACTCAAGTCCAGCAGTTCGAGTTCGCCGATCTGCCAGGCGAGTTGCTCGCGCTCACGCGATAGCGCTGCGGCGCCTTCAGTCGCCCCGAGCAACGCCTTGTCGGACTCCTGCCAGGCGCGAAAAGCAATACCCACCTCGCGAACCAAGGCGCTCAAACCGCCATGCCCATCCAGCAATGTCCGCTGCGCATCGGCGCGCAGCAAAGACTGATGGGCGTGCTGGCCGTGAATATCGACCAACCACTCGCCGACTTCACGCAGTTGCTGAACGGTTGCCGGCGAGCCGTTGATGTAGGCACGCGAGCGGCCGCCGGCGTCGACGACGCGGCGCAGCAACAATTCTTCGTCATTTTCAAAATCATTCGCCGCCAGCCATTGCGCCACCTGCGGCAAGCCGGACAGCGCAAAAATCGCCGCAACTTCGGCCTTCTCGCAAGCCGAGCGAACCACGCCGGCATCAGCGCGCTCGCCGAGCAGCAAAGCCAAAGCGTCGATCAGGATCGACTTGCCGGCGCCGGTCTCTCCGGTCAATGCGCCAAAGCCGCCCGAAAACTCAAGCTCCAGGCGGTCGACAATCACAAAATCACGCAGGGTCAGTCGGCGCAACATGAGGGGCCTTGGGGACGCTCGCTCCAGTGCAGCTTCTGGCGCAACATCGCAAAGTAGCTATAACCGGGGGGGTGGAGAAAACAGATCGTGTAATCCGAACGGCGCAAGCGAACGTAGTCATTCTTTTCAAGATCAAGCGTCACCTGACCATCAAAGTGCACGCGCGCGTCGCCCGCCTGAGCCAGACGCAACTCAATATTTGCCGTGTCGCTGACGATGATCGGCCGGTTGGTCAGGGCATGTGGACACAGCGGAACAAGGGCGATTCCGGTCAATGTCGGATGCAGGATCGGCCCGCCGGCAGATAGCGCGTAAGCGGTCGAACCGGTCGGCGTCGAGACGATCAGTCCGTCCGAACGCTGGTTGTAGATAAATTCGCCGTCGATAAAAAGCTCGAACTCGATCATCCGCCCAATCGCGCCCTTGTCGACCACGATATCGTTGAGCGCCAGATTGGAGGCCATCTCTCGGCCGTTACGCACCACCTCGGCGTCGAGCAACATGCGGTTTTCCGCCGCGAAACGGCCGTCGAGCAAATCATCCATACAGGTCAACATGTCATCGCGAGCGATGTCGGTCATGAAACCCAGGCGCCCCTGATTGACGCCCACCAGAGGCACGCGGTAGCGGGCGAGGCGGCGGGCGGCATTGAGCATCGTGCCATCGCCGCCGAGAACAATCGCCAGATCGGCATGAGCACCAATATCGTTGAAACCGCAAGTCACCCAGCGCGCCAGATCGACCTGACGGCCGATATGCTCTGCCGTCTCGCGTTCGATAAACACCGAGACGCCACGCTCATGAAGGTACTGAGCCAGCCGACGCAAGGATTCGGCGATCTCCGGACTATGGTATTTGCCGATCAGGGCGATGGTCTTGGGCGATCGATAGGAGCCAAAACATGAGTTCATGGGGCGAATTCTTGCATAAAAATGGCCGCAGGCGCCGTCACGCTTTTTTGTACAATGACGCACCATGTTAGATGACCGTTCCCGCTCCCTGCTCAAATCACTGGTCGAGCATTACATTACTGACGGACAACCGGTCGGCTCGCGCGCATTGTCGAAGTTTTCCGGCCTTGACTTGTCGCCGGCGACGATCCGCAACGTCATGGCCGATCTCGAAGAAGCCGGCTTTGTCGCCAGCCCGCATACCTCTGCCGGGCGCATACCCACCTCCCGCGGCTACCGGTTTTTTGTCGACAGCCTGCTCACTGTGCAACCCCTCGAAGCCAGCCAATTGGGCGCCATGGAGAACGCGCTGCACGGGCGCCCGGCCAACCAGATCATCGCCAGTGCCTCGCAACTGCTCTCCGGGCTGACTCATTTCGCCGGCGTGGTGGTCGCCCCCCGCCGTGCGCCAAGTCGCATCCGGCAGATCGAATTTCTCACCCTCTCGGAAAAACGCATTCTGCTGATCATCGTCACCACCGATGGCGAAGTGCAGAACCGCGTGCTGAGCACAGAAAAATCCTACTCATCGTCGGAACTCGTTGGCGCCGCCAACTACCTCAACCAGAATTTCGCCGGCATGGATTTCGAGCAAATCCGCGAACGCCTGGCCGGTGAAATCCAGCAATTGCGTGACGACATCAAGCCACTCATGACGCAGGCGCTCGAAGCCGGCGATGCCGCGCTCACCGAAAATACCGCCCCCTATGTCATTTCCGGCGAACACAACCTGCTCGACGTGGAAGAACTCTCATCCAACATGAAGCGTCTGCGGGAGCTGTTTGATCTCTTCGAGCAGCGCTCAAGTCTGATCCGCCTGCTTGACGTTTCCAATCGCGCCGCCGGCGTCAAAATCTTCATCGGCGGCGAATCCGGCATTGCCACACTCGACGAATGCAGCGTGGTTTCCGCCCCTTATGTCGTCGATGGCCAGGTGCTTGGCTCGGTTGGCGTCATTGGCCCCACCCGGATGGCTTACGAGCGCGTCATCCCGATTGTCGACATCACCGCCAAACTCCTCTCCAGCGCCCTTTCACAGCAGAACTCATAATGTCCAGACTTGTACCCGAACCCGCCTATCGGCACGGCAGCCGTATGTCCACCGCAGTAATTCTGGTCAACCTCGGCACCCCCGAAGCAGCCAGCGCGCCGGCACTCAAGCGCTACCTCAAGCAATTTCTCTCCGACCCGCGTGTCGTTGAGATACCCAAGCCGATCTGGTGGCTGATCCTCAACGGCATCATTCTCAATATTCGCCCCAAAAAATCCGCCGCCAAGTACGCCTCGGTGTGGATGCCCGAAGGCTCACCGCTGCGCGTTCACACCGAGCGCCAGACCAAAATGCTGAGCGGATACCTCGGCGAGCGTGGGCATCACGTGACGGTCACCATGGCCATGCGCTACGGCGCACCGTCGGTTTCCGATGTGCTCTCGACGCTCAAGGCCAGCGGCGCAAGACGCCTGTTGATCGTCCCGATGTACCCGCAATACTCCTCGAGCACCACCGCCACCGTCATCGACGAAGCCGCCCGCTGGCTCCTGAAAACCCGCAACCAGCCGGAAATGCGCTTCATCCGCAACTATCACGACGACCCCGGTTACCTCGCCGCACTTGAAAAATCGGTACGCAAGCATTGGCAGGCAAACGGCTCGCTGGGCTCGCGCGACAAGCTCGTCATCAGCTTTCACGGTCTGCCCAAACGCAGCCTCGATCTCGGCGACCCTTATTTTTGCGAATGCCAAAAAACCGGCCGCCTGCTCGCCGAACGCCTCGGCCTGAATGCCGACCAATACCGCGTCTGCTTTCAGTCACGCTTTGGCAAAGCCGAGTGGCTGCAACCCTACACCGCCCCGACGTTGATTCAACTCGGCGCCGAGGGAACCGAGCGCCTCGACATCATCTGCCCCGGCTTCGCCGCCGACTGCCTGGAAACCCTCGAAGAAATCGCCATCGAGGGCAAACACGACTTCATCACTGCCGGCGGCAAGACCTACCACTACATTCCGGCGCTCAACGAAGATGAAGCCTGGATCACCGCGCTCACCGATCTCGTCGAACGTCACCTGGGCGGCTGGCCAAGCCGGCAGGTGGACGACCCACAAGCGCTTGCGGCAACGGCAAGCAACGCCAAACGTCTGGGCGCCGTCGATTGAGGTGACGCGCAGGTTGCGCCTCTCAGCCCCTTGGCCGGAGAGCGACACCCTGACAACCCGACCAGCGGGCAATGCGGGGTGCCGCTCTTTGGTCGGTTAGACGGCCTGCGGAATAGCGTTGAACACGTTAACCACCTGGTAATAAGTTTCCCCTTGAAAAAGGGTAGTTGCGCTGGCAGCCCCCGGTGTTGCATCCATATGCGCCATCGCCTGAATCATGGACTCAAGATCGGCAGTCCAGGTGGCATCCGACAGGAGCGACGGGCGCCCGGTCATCCAGACGTTGTCCAAGCGATACTGCCTGAGATCCTGCATGAGATTGCTACTATCCTGGAAAGCAAGCACATCTAATACGCTTGATGCGCCGCTAGTAATATCCGATGGCGACTGCAGGTTGTAGTTCAGCACCTGATTGGAACCATCCGACGAAACCACCTGAATGCCGCTCTGCGTCCTCCGAATCAACTGTCCGAACATCGAGGCACCCAAGTCAAACCTGACCAAGCCGTCATCATCCACATAATCTCCACTGTCTTGATGAGTACGATAAGTGTGATTGATATTCGTCAGGTTGTTATAAGCCGAAACGTGAATATCCGCGCCACTCGTGTCGATATTGATCGTGTGCACACCTTGTTTGGTGATGATATTGGCTGCCATGTTAGTGCTGGCCGTATTCAGTTGTACCACATCGCTTAATCCACCCAACTTGGCAAGCAGGGAAGAATCGTTCAAAACATTAATAAACGAAACCGCGGCCCCCTTTGTTTCAATCAAGGCTTCGGACTGATTATTGAGTGAGAACACATTCGACCCCATGGCTCTCGAGTAAATTTCCACCCCCTGGGAATTGTTAAGATTAATAAGATTGTTACCTGTACCCAACTGGAGCATATTCAAAGTGGTTGTATTTTCAATAGTGATCGTATCGTTGTAGTTAGAACCGGCGATGTTCTGAAAATACGTGAACGTCCCCGAGTCGTAACACGTATCCGTGTTCGCATAATCCGACGTACTAAATGTGGAGTTTTGCTGCTCGTCGAGAATAGTCATGGTGATTCCACTGGCGGATGCATCAAAGGATAGATCATTGAGACCGCTGGCAAATTTATCCTCGGAGAGCCATTGGCTATCGGCCGGCGCTCCGCCATTCAATACAGTCGTCTGACGAGGAGCTGTCTTGCCCTCAGCGCGCGCCAGCCCAAGAACCAGAGAAACTTTATTGTTGCCGCCGGCCATCGTGACTTGCGCACCACCCGCGACCTTGGCCGCCCCGAAGCCGCCGCTCATGGTGATGGTATCTTCTTCCGCACCCGGCACAAACGCGTAGTTTTGATGAGCCTGGGTGCCGGAGATTGTATTCTTGCCCCCCCGGGCGCTGACCAGCGCACTGCCGAACTGATCCAAGTTTATAGTGAGGTCATTTATACCCCCAGCACCAGACAAACCTAAAATCCCTTGGTTTGGGGGTGGGGGAGTAGCGGGGTCAGGAGTTATACAAACGACATCATTACTTTTCGCATCTACAGTGACAGAGTCTCTAAAATCAAAATTAATCAGGTAGGTGTCAGTGCCAGCACCGTCTTTTATAGATAAGTTGCCGGCCTTGACGTGAACGATCAAATTTGCTTTTTGCTGGCTTAAATCAATAGTTTCTCGAGCGCGAGAAAATTTACCTGCAGATGCGTCATCAATATCGACAATCACCCCTTCGCCTAAAACATTAATTTCCCCCGGAGAAACCGTGGTATTAACATTAACCAGACCGGGGTCAGCGGAATCATAAAACCCAACAACAACGTCGTCCAGGCTGAAATTACTCGTTCGCACTTCCGGCCTCGAAATTATCGCGCTCGACCAATAATTGTAGACCTGATCATCCAGATCGCCTGTGATCTTGAAGTCTTTCGAATGCGCTTGAAGCCCGAGACGAATCTGGATCGTACTGCTATACACATGCTCCGAGGTTGGATCACCAGTTTTCGCATCTGACTTAAAATATTTACCCAGCGCCTCAGAAATATTTTTGGCTGCTCCATTCTCCTTGAGACGAATAAATTCACCCTCTTTGACTGCTGTCGCAAAATTTCCTGATTTCTTCATCAAATCGGAAACTCGGGTTCCGGAGAACCACTGCACTAACCACCCAGCTACAGGAAATACTTGAACATTAGTATTATATATTAATTCATCAAAAATCACATTCGGCAAAACACGGCAACCGTAATCTCGCAATTCTGACTGCCTCTTTCCCAAGTTTATGCTGCGACCCCATTGATTAACATCAGGAAGTATTCCCAAGAAAATCTGTGCCCCAAGTATTGCCCACCCACCGCCAAAGGCAATCGCTCCCAACAACGCAAGCGTTCCCGCAAAGGTCTCAACGTAATTACCTATCATGGCGAAATGATCGCCGTCCGACTTTGTTTTATTGTATCTGCTATGGCTTTGGTGAATTGAATTCACACCATTAAACAAATACTGTACGCACCAACCAATCTCCAGAAAAACCGATCCAACGCGTCCGGCAGGGCCTTCAGCGAGATCGGTGGCGACGTCTAGCGCGGCCGCACTCTCAGCCTTAATGGAGGCACTAATAAACCCTTCTTCTATCGCAAGATCATCAAACAGCGAATAAACAAGAGCATCATCATCAGTGATCCTAGCGAAATTTACTGTTGACTCTAGCTGTACATCAGTCATTAAATTTACAATAGCTGGATTAATAAATCCGCGCAATTCCTCCTTAACCATTCTTAACTTTACCGACTTAATATAATTTTCGCTGCCGACTTTATATCCGAGCTGACGCCCGAATTGCTGGGCCGCCCTCTCTTCAGCAGGCGTAAGCTTGGAAAGAATTGGCAAAAGATCTCCAATAAACATCATTGTTGAACTAAATGCAGCAATCGAGCCGCTCAGGATGGCTCGATTTTTTTCTTCATCAGTCAAATTGCCTGCATTTTGTGACGCAGCAACTGCCTGCAGTATTCCTAATACAATTCCCGACGCATCAGAGATAAGGAACATAAGGCCGGCATCAATAAGGAATGCTTTGCTATTAAAATTTATTTTAGATTTTTTCTTAAAATCACTCCATCTTAAGCGTTTTGAAAATTCGAATTCATTATCCAATGTCTTCAGAAATTTTGAATTTTCCCTTGCTTCGAATTCTTGCGGCATCATGCCGTATCTATTGACAAATTCAATCTCATTTATACTCCTGACATCTGCGCACATATGATCGTACTGCTGGAGTTCTGTAATAAATACCCTAGATCTTACCTCACTCTTTTCAAGCTGATCTTCTGCGGTTAATCGCTGAATATTAGAGTTATTCCTGAATTCTCTAAAGTTTGCCCATTGTTTATAGTTTGTCTTATCCCAGCCTTTCAGGAATGTAAACCCCCCAACTTTTGAGGTGAAGCTTGCTCCCTCCTTTGCCATTGGCATGAAAGTCGCCCAAGGTACCTGCAACGCACTGAACAAGTAGGAAAAGCCTTGAAAAATATAGACGCCCCTCTCGAATTCGTTGTTTGCTCGCTCGCCGGCGTACGTCCATGCATCGGTTGCAGCGCCGAATGCCATGAGCGATCCAAACAAGCGCCCGCCTTGCAGCATCGTCTTTGTCGAAGTGACGGTTTTTTTATAGTTATCTTTAAATCTGTCCAAAAGAACAAGGGCACCAGGATCATTTAGTGGTTTAACATAGCTCCCACCAGCCGATGCCCAATTGATGTTCAAGTTATGATAAAAGCCGTACGCTGTTCGCGTTGCCGTCATCGCAGTATAAAATTCCCTGAGTGCAGTAAGCGGGCCTTGCTGAGTGGGTCCTGAGGGATTGAGTGACGGATCGGTGAACCAGAGCCCCGGCAACAGATTCTTGATTCTCCCTATATTCGCGCTGGGGGATTTTTTGAGGTCAATGTACTGCCCGACCAACGCCTCTCTTATTGGGTCTGAAATCCTGTCGTATTGAGATTTCGAGAGTTGCATCAGGCTGGTCAGAGGAATATTTTTAAGCTGCTCAATAGTCAAGTCTTTAATTTTGTCGGGATGCAATTGGATAAGGGCTTGGGGGGAGGCGGTTTGAAGCACTTCCGCACTTACATTCACCCAGCTCAATTGTTCTCTCTGCGCCGAAAGCCCCTGACCCAATACTCCCGCCGTCATTGGCAAGTTTTGTATTTCCTGAATACTCATTTTGACAAAAGGCTTGGACTTCAACGCCGCTATTTGCCATGGGTGCATCTGCGCTAACTGGCCTTCCAGTAAATTGAAGGCGTGGGTCGCGCTCAGGGATTGAACAAACTCAAGGCTCAGATCGCCAACGACCAGCGGGTTGATTTTCTGGACATCCGCAACACTCAACCAGTTGGAAATATCGGCCAGATTGCTATTGGTTTTTTGAAGTTGATTGAGCGTCGCTGCACTCAGGGCGGAAATGATCCCCGCTGGCCATGTGTTATTGACGTAGGTGGCCTTCGCCGCCTCCAGAATTGCCGAGGGGATTTGCCAAGCACCCAGATCAGCTCTTTGCAACGCCGGATTTTCGACAATCAACTGCCAGACCTGTTTCGCGTTGCCTCCCGCGGTCGGCGTCAGCTGCAACTGGGACACCGACAAGGCGCTCACATCGAGCGCGATGATTTTCTCAAGCGGGAGTCCCTTGATCTGATCATTGCTCAGCGCCTCAAGCTGAGCCACCGACAACTGCGCCAAGGCGTCGATGTCGAATCGGCTGCTGAAGTCGGATGGTGATAGAGCGCCAAGCGCGGTGGGGCTCAGGTTGGCCAATTGCGACGAGGTCAAGGCGGCGAGAAGCGTTCCGCCCGTGCCCGGCGAGCCCCCTCGGATGCCCCAAGCCAGTTGCTCCGTGATGAAACCGGAAGCATCAAGTTCCTGGACTTTTGCCGCACTGAGTTCATTGATGGCCCCGGAATTCAATTTGGCCACATGCTCGGGTCGGATGGCGGCTACTTGCTGTGCACTGTAACCGTCCCAGTCAATGGCATTCGTCTGAAGCAGGTCATCGAACTGGGCGTCGCTGAGCTGTGCCAGAACAGGCGGCGCCAATGCCGTCTTTTGGTTGGGCGTCAAACGCGAGAAGACCCACTGGCCATCGCCATCGAAGTAATCAAGTTGCGCCCGGGTAAAGAAGGCGCCGTTGATCAGCGTCACCCGCCCCTCTTTCAGCAGATAAATGAAATCGTCGGCGGTTAATTGGCTGAACGTGGATTGATTCAACTGGGCAACGGCGTTGCCCAAAACAGCGTCGCCCGATACACCCGGCGAGTAGAGCGAATACTTATTCGCACCCAGATAAAACAGTTGGGCATAGGTTAATCCATTTATCATGCTGGGGTGATGCAGGAGAAACACGAACCGACCATCATCAAAACTTTGGAAATGCGCTTCAGTCAAACCCGCAACGCCATTGGCACTCAGTTCATTGAGCAAAATTGGGGTGAGTGCCGCAATCGGCAACAAGCTGACGGTACGTGCCGACAACTTGCCGATTGTCGCCGTCGTGAATTGGTCAATGTCACTCGCGACCAGTGACTGAAGCGTGGCCTCAGACAAATCATTGAGTTGTGCAGGTGTCAGCAGATTGATCAATCTGCCATCAATCGCGCTACCGCTGTACTGCGACAGTAACGTGGCCTTGCCTAAATCCCGGACATTCAACTGAGCCAGCTGGTCGGTGCTAAGCGCCTGCAAAACACTAGTAATGAGTTGCGCTTCCTGCAGACCAGCGGCATTCAATGCCTGCAATTGGATCGTGGAAAGACCTTGAAGTTGATTGATATTTAAATGACTCACCGTCCAGGGCGACAGTTTTTTTAGCCATCTGGCATCCGTATTCTCCACCAGCACCTGCCAGACAGTTTTCTTGCCGCCAACGTCATCATCAATCGTTGTCACGGTGTTCAACTGATCAATCCACCAACCGTTGGCGGCGCTGATGGCTTGCAGTTGTTGCCGGCTCAATACGGCGAGTTGCCCCGTTGTCAGCGACGCGACCTGCCCTGTCTTGAGGCCCCCGAACACGCTGAGATCGTCAATCTCGGCAAGTTGCGCACTGTTGACTTGGATGATCTGACTCCCACTCAAGTAGCTAAAAATTGTATTTCCGTATTTATCCGGATCAGTCAGTTTCTTGGTTTCCAGCGCCTCCAGCGCTGCATCACTGAATTGCTGTATCTGCCATTTACTCAAGGCGTGGAGTTGATCAGTACTCAGGTAATTCACCGCTTGCCCCGGCATCGCATGGATCTCGTCCAGGGTCAATTCTTGCAGAGTCGACTTAGACAGCATTCCCCACTGTTGAACCGTGAGATCGCTCAAAACCGTGGTCACCCCTGACGAATCGAGGTAGCGCAATTGATCCGAACTCAGCTGATTAACCTTAAGCTGCTGTATTGACACCGCCTTCAACAAACCGAACTGGTGCTCGGTCAACCCCAGCACCTGATCTGGCTTCAACTGCCCAAGCTGACCATCGTTAAGCTGACTGAACACCGCGTCTTGCAACTGCGACAGTTGATAGCCTGAGAGGGTCTCAAGGACCGTAGCACCCGTCCCTACCTGTAGGTCATGATTAATATGGTAGGACAACTGATCGTAGCTAAATCCCGCACCTGTCAACCGTCGAATCTGCTCCTCGAAAAGCCAACCCATTCCACTAGAAATAATTGAACCCACTGTATCGGCCGGCAAATCAGCGTATTGCCGGTCACTGAGCGAGAGAAGAGTGGTCAGACCGTTCATGTTCCGAAAATGCATTTGTTCATGCTTCAGCCCGGCGGCGTTGATGTTTCGCACCTGAGTCAGACTCAGGCTAGCAAAATCCGCCGCTTGCAAACTACCCACCGTCGCATCCGACAACCTGGACAGCCAGGCGACATTGCTGTCCCCACCCGCCACCAGCGCTTGCCAGACGGTTTGACCCGTTTGAATCGTGCAAGCAAACTGATCATTGAGCAGTCCGACGGCATTGATGGCCTGTACTTGGGCGGCGCTCAAGGTGCCAAAGTATGTTTGATCAAGCGCTGCTACCGTTTCTTTCGACAACTTCGACAACCAGGTGACATTGCTATCCCCGCCCGCCACCAGCGCCTGCCAGACGGTTTGACCCGTTTGGATCGTGCAAGCAAGCTGATCCTTGGCCTGACTCTTGACCAATCCGGCGGCATTGATGGCTTGCACTTGGGCAACGCTCAGGAGGCCGAAATAATTTTGATCAAGCGCCGCTACCGTGTTTTCCGACAACTTCGACAACCAGGCGACATTCGCATCTCCGCCTGCCACCAGCGCCTGCCAGACGTTTCTCCCCGAGCTGGTGGCTTTGCCCAACTGGGTGGCCAACCAACCTTCTGCGGCCGTAACCGCACGTATCAGGGTCTCGTTCAAGGAGGCCAGTTGGAGATCGGTCAATCCAGCAACCTGTGCAGCAGTCAGCTTGCCAAAGTCGTCGGTGCCCAATTTCGATAATTCGCTCGGTTGCAGCATCGCTACCTGCTCAAAGCTCAGACTTTGCAATAAGGTGGTCGTCGACCAAAGCGGATAGGTGAGCTTGAGCTTCGTGCTGTCCAACAGGTGAACATTGAGTGCCTGAAGTTGGTCAACAGAGAGCGTCAATAATTGATCTTTGCTTAGCCCCCCCACAAACCCGGCTCGCAAGGCGCCAAGCTGCGCCGGCGTCAGAGCGCTCAGATCGTCACCCACCAACTGGGTCAACCGGGCGTCGGTCATCCCCAACAAGGTGGCTGGCGCCAGCGAGAGACGCTGGATGCGGGTCAAGTCGTCATAGACAGTCGCTAAGCCTGTCGCATCCGGATAATCCAGTTGGCGGGCAGTCAACCCATCCCCCCGGAGTTGCTGTATCCGCTCACGGCTGAGGTGGGCGATCTGGTTTTGCGTCAAAGCCGCCACCGCCTCGGTGTTCAAACTGCCTAGTTGCTGGTTACTCAAGAACGAGAGGAGCCATATGTTCGACGACAAAACCCACGCGATTTGTACCGCAGTCAAGCCGCTGGCATCGAGGTTTTGAATTTGCTCACGATTCAACTGGCTGAGCTGAGCCAGTTGCAAGCGGGCTACCTGAGCCGGGCGGAGGTCACGGAATTCTTCGGCGCCGAGATTGCCCAGTGCAACAGCACTCAGGGCAGCCACCTGGTCTTCGCTCAGGTAGTCGAAAAGACTGCCGGGAATTGAGCGCCTGAAGCGGCTCAGTTGATCGCCGGTCAGCGTACTGGCAACCAATTTCTCAACCTTGTCTGGACTGAATAGACCTAGCTTATCCGCCGTCAATTGGCTCGATAGGCTCCAGACGTCAGGAAATTCACCGGTCGTCATCTCAAGCAACATTTCGCTGCGCAGGCTGCCCATTTGCGCTGCGGTCAGCTGCGTTTTGGCAAGCACTCCCCCGGAGAGCGTGGCTCTCAAGTGCGCCAGGGTCAAGCCGGCGCCTGGAAGTTGTTGAAACTGCTGGGGAGTCAGTACCGCGATTTCTGCATCAGTCAGCTGGAAGAGTTGCACGGCATCGAGTTGCTTCAGCTGATCATTGCTCAGATTCTGTAGAAGGCTGCCGAAGTTTTGCCCATCGGACTGGAGCGCGAACCTCAGTTGATCTGCGGTGAAATAGGCAGCATTCAGAGCGTCGAGACAACGGCCGGCAACAGAAACCGTGCCGTTTCTTAATTGGCCAAGCTGATCCGCATTAAGAGAGGCGACGGTCTCTTTCGGTAAGACAGAGAGTTGACTTCTACGAAGCCTGTATAAGAGGTACTCGTTCCCCACAAAATAAGAAATTTGCTCCTTTTTGAGAGCAGACACATCCAAATTCTGCAGGTTGATCCAATTGGATGTGCTATGCGCATCCCGTTCAAATAGATACGAGTTAAATTCCGTCAGGCTGAACGTAGAAACAACCTCTGCCGACACATTCATTGCAACAGAGGTATCGCCCGGAACGGAAACACGTTGTACGTACTCGCCAAGAAAAGAACCGTGAGTACTGCGGAAGTCCACAAACTGCTTTGCGGTCCACCCGAGCGGATTGTAGTCCTCGAGTGCAGTACGACCTGCAGTGTTCACCAACTCTGCGATTTGCGCTGCGGACAAGGCACCGATTGTCTCAACGGATAAAGCCTTCCTCTGAGCTTGCGTGAGGCAATACCAAACTTCATAGTTATTTGAGGTCTTGTAGAACAATTGTTCAGTGGTCAGACCCTCAGCATGATCAAGCTGCTTTACTTGGCCGTCAGTTAGGCCGGCAAAGTGCTCACGGGTCAATGCACCGACTTGCGGAGCACCTAACAAACGTAAGAGAAATTCGTAGTCGCCACCCGCCTGAGCTGCCATACGGAACATCGACGCATCTAGATTGGCGATCTGATCCGCGCTTAATACATCGAGCAATCCTTTGGTTTGGGGTACTCCTGCTTCGTCGGGAACATAGTCAGGAAGAGCTTGCCAACCGACCAATCTCGTGTCCAAGGCGTGAATTTGGTCATTGGATAGAATGAATGTTCCATTGGCTCGATGTGCTAGATAGGTATTCTTAAAGTAATCTCTGACCTCCTCTGCCGTCATCCCCAATAGTTGCAGGGATGTGAGCTGAAGACTCGGATGATCGACTACATCGTTTGACCAGGCGAGCAAATAAGCCCGATCAGCAGAGGGCATTGCCTTGACGAAATCAGTACTCAGTTGCCAATAGTTGTACTTGACATCAAGTGCAGGATTGCTTCTTCCCGCCAGGGCGAACATGTGCTGCCCGTTGCTGTCCTTGTAATCAAGCATCCAGGGCCTAAAACCACTGGCATTCATCCGGAAAAGATCGAGTTGCTGCATTTCAGCTTGAGGATCGAGTTGCTGCATTTCAGCTTGAGTCAAGCAACTGACCTGAGCGGCAGTCAATCTGTAGTCGACAGTAGCCGCCAAGCCCAGTGCCAACCAATGAATTTGATCCCCGTCCAATGCGTGGAGTTGTGCTGGTTTCAAGGCACGTACCGTGTCATCCGACAGATATTTGAGTTGTTGTTGCGGATCCAATACTTCAAGAACGGTTTTCGGCCAAGTATCGCTGCCGCGATAGCCCAATTGTGCAGCGGTCAATCCAGCAGCGTTCAAGCGTCGCAGTTGCGTGGTACTCAGCGCATTGATCTGTGCTTCACTTAAGGCCGCGACCTGCTCCTGGGTCAAAGCACGCAAAGAAGCATGCCCGGTATCGTCAGTCACACTCGCGAGCAGCGCTGGCGGCAAGACAGCAAGTTGTTCTGGGGAGAGCGCTTCAAGGACGGTCGTGCCGCCACCGTTGCGCAGACCCTTACCCAACTGTGTCAAGGTCAGACCGGCTGCTGCCTCGGTTGACAAACTCTTGAGCGCGTTAGACTGAAGAAAGGATATGGCATTGCCAAGACTCTTGATTTGATCAGCGCCCAGGAACCCTAGCTGTTCTGTCGAAAGCCATTCAATCAGCGGAGCATTGTCAACTAGCGTAGCCAATTGCAAGCCGCTTAACCCCCGAATCGTATCAGCCCCCAAACTAATTACATGATGCATTTTCAGGAGTGAAAACACCGTATGAGTGGGCTCTATATCGTAGGTATAGCTCAGCTGCGCACTGCTGACCATCGAGAAATTAAGTTCCGCGAAAGCCTCAAAAGCAGTAGTTATGATGACGCTGAACTGATCTGCTCTGAGCGCACCCACCTGAGCCGCTGACAAATTGGCATATCCCGCACCGGAGCCAAGCGCAGTGAAACTCTGCTGGCTCATGGCGGCGATCTGGTACGGAGTGACTTTCTGGAGCAGTGAGAGCCAGCCGCCGTGAGCTGAAAGCTCCCCGGGATTTGTGCCTATCAATGCACTGAGTAAATCGGGTTGCAGGGTAGCGATCTGGTTCGAATTCAAGGCTGCAACCAGCGTTGGATCGCCGTTGAGGTTCGCTACGGTGAATCCGGCACCGGGCAGAGCATGGAATTTGTCTGCGCTGGAGGCGCAGATCGCCAACAACTTGACGGTGCTCAGTTCAGCTACCGCGCGGGGGCTTATATTCTGGAAGGCGCCAAGACTCAGTGTCGAAACGTTGGCCAGATTCGATAGGAGGCTGCTGCCATCGGCAATGCAGTAATCCAGCTGTTCTCCTCTGAGTTGGAATTGCGGTTGCTCTTGCAACAATTTGTCCGCATTGAAGACTTCCACGGTTCGAATCTGCGCCCCTGTGAGCCGATTGACCTGGGCTGGTGTCATCGAAGCGATGAAGAATGCGGTTGCACCGAGTGGCGCTTGATTGGGATTCAGGGAGTCAATGATTCCTGCCAGTACATCGGGTTTTAGCATTGTGTACTGCGCGGCACTCAATGCCATTTCCCAAAGCGGAAGCGTAACTTTATCAACCCAATCACTGGCTGAGACTGGCAGCCTGAGGAACGCCTGTTCCGTCGTTAGCCTGGATACGTTGAGAGTTGTCAAAGAAGAAGCATCCAATTCAAGAGCCGATTTCCACCACAGATCAAGAAAATCTAGCTCTTTCATCTGACCTATAACATCGGAACTTATTTGCCCTCTCTGGATCGGTAGCAGTTTTGTTAAAAATGATTTGCTATCGCCCATGCGGACGAATCGCAACTGTTCCAGTGTCAAACTCTCAACGGCTTTTTTGTCTAAGTGTTGAAGCTGATTGTCTGACAGCTTCTGCCAGAGCGGCGCCGCAGCGGCGCTCCCTGTACTGAAAGACCAGGCCAACTGCTCACTCGTGAAGCCAGCACCCTTGAGCGCCTGCAGCTCAAGCGGCGAGTAGTTGCGCAACTGGCTTTCACGTAAGGCCCCAACCTGCTCCGGAGTCATCAGCCCCGGAGCCAACGGTGCTGCAGGTGCGGCGACTGACTGTACGAGTACCTGCGCCCGCGCGGTCTGGCTCTGAAACACGTGGTAGCTCACGCCATTGCGCTTGACCGTGCCGGCGTTCGTCCATTGACCAAGCAGATTGATCTTGTCCGTCCTGCCGCCGTCGATCACCAGTTGATGTTGGCGTTCAATTGTCTGAAGCGTGTAGCTGCCGCTGAGCCAGCCGGCACTGGCACCCGTCCCCGAGTTGTTGATCAGGTTCATGCCGGCCATGTCGATCACGTCAGCGGCGCTCAAGGTCAGTATGTTGGCGTTACGGTCGGTGGCGAGATCGATGCGCTCGATGTTGGCCAGGCGACTGCCGATCTCGGGGGCACCCGCTGCGGCGTTGGCGATGGTGAGATTGAGGCTGGCGCCACGCGTCAGGCGCAAGGTATCGAAGCCGCCGCCGCCATCGACGCGAGCGACCAGGCCGCTGGCACTGTCAAAGCGCGAGCCAGCGCCCAGAGCCGCAACCAGCAAGCCATCGACAATCAGCGTGTCGTCGCCGACACCGCCATTAAGTACGTCGCCCCCTCCACCACCGTCGAGCGTGTCGTTGCCGACGCCACCCAGAATGATCTCGGCGGCCGCGGTGCCGATATGGGTGTCATGGCCAGTCGTTCCGCTGTAGTCGATGGCATGGGCGGCATCTCCTCCAGTCACGACGTCGGCGAGGTTGACGGCGCCGGTGTCGGTCTTGCCGAAGATCACGTAGCTGAGCCCGGCGCTACCATTGGCTCCATACGCCCCGACGATGAGATCGGCCAGGCCATCACCATTGACGTCGCCGGCAGCGGAGACGGAGTAGCCGCTGTAGTCGCCCGCTGACTGGCCGTTGATGACGAAGCCGCCCGTGCCGTTGGCGATGGCCGAGAGATCGACCGCCGTGCCGTTGGCCTTGCCAAAGACCACGTAGCTTCGCCCGGCATAAGCATTGGCGCCATACGCCCCGACAATCAAGTCGGCAAGACCATCGCCATTGACGTCGCCGGCAGCGGAGACGGAGTAGCCGCTGACGTCGCCCGCCGTCTCGCCGTTGATGACGAAGCCGCCGCTGCCGTCGGCGATGGCCGAGAGATTGACCGCCGTGCCGTCCGTCTGGCCGAAGACGACGTAGCTGCGCCCGGCCAGTCTGCCGCTGGTGTCGGCGCCGACAATCAAGTCGGTGAGACCGTCGCCATTGACGTCGCCGGCAGCGGAGACGGAAATGCCGCTGTAATCACTCGCTGCCTGACCGTTGATCACGAAGCCGCCGCTGCCATTGCCGCTGCTGGGCGCGATGGCCGACAGATTGATCGCCGTGCCGTCGGTCTTGCCGAAGACCACGTAGCTGCGCCCGGCATCGGCACCCGCCGCAGGATCGCTGGCCCACGCCCCGACAATCAGATCAGCCAAGCCGTCACCATTGACGTCGCCGGCCGCGGAGACGGAATAGCCGCTCCAGTCTAACCGCTGCTCGCCGTTGATCACGAAGCCGCCGCTGCCATTGCCGCTGCTGGGGGCGATGGCCGACAGATTGATCGCCGTGCCGTCGGTCTTTCCGAAGACAACGTAACTGCGCCCGGCAACAACGTCGGCCCAATACGCCCCAACGATGAGATCGGCCAAGCCATCGCCATTGACGTCGCCGGCCGCGGAGACGGAATAGCCGCTCAAGTCGAACGGCTGCTGGCCGTTGATAACGAAGCCGTCGCTGCCGTCGGCAACGGCCGACAGATTCACCGCCGTGCCGTCCGCCTTGCCGAAGACCACGTAGCTGCGCCCGGCATTGGCACCCGCCGCAGGATCGCTGCCCCACGCCGCCCCGACAATCAAATCGGCCAGGCCGTCGCCATTGACGTCGCCGGCGGCGGAGACGGAATAGCCACTTTCGTCGTCCGCTGACTCGCCGTTGATCACGAAGCCGCCGCTGCCGCTGGCAATCGCCGACAGATCGATTGGCGTGCCGCCTGAATTGCCGAAGACCACGTAGCTGCGCCCGGCTCCCCCATTGGCGCCATGTGCCCCGACAATCAGGTCGGCCAAGCCGTCGCCATTGACGTCACCGGCAGCTGAAACGGAATAGCCGCTGACGTCGCCGGACGACTGACCGTTGATCACGAAGCCTTGTGCTGCTGTCATCCTCGCCGATCGCGTTGCCGTAGTAGTGTTGCCGGCCACATCAGTGCTGGTCACGTTGAAGGTCACGTTACCAGTCGTCGGCAGACAGGCAGCGGGTAGCGTAGCGCTCCAGTTACCCGACGCATCAACCGTGGCCGCTACGCTGGCGCCGGTTCCTGTCGTAATCGTCACACTACTGCCGGTTTCGGTGGTACCCGAGAGCCTTACACCATCCGCACGCTCTCTGGCGCTGATCAGCCCGTCACCGGCAATCGTGCTGTTGGTCTGATCGATCGTCAGCGATGGGGCGGTGGTGTCGACGTTGTTCGTCGGGTCGGTCAAGTTGAACTCGGGAATGACCGCCGCATTGCCGGCGACATCCCTGATGTTGATGGCGCGTAGCCGGGCTGTGAGCATCGTCTTGTCAATGGTGACGGCGCCGCTGTCGCCATTCGCCACCGTGTAGGTCAGTACCAGCGTGTTGCCGCTCTGGCTCCAGACGGCGCTCTTGCCCGTGTCGTCGAATTTGATCACGCTTGAATTGATGCCCCCGGCCGTCGGCAGCCCGACCAGGCCGCTCGCCGCTTCGTTCAGGTTGATCGTCAGGATGATCTTGTCGCCCGCCTTGAGCGGCGCATTGCCCTTGGCCACGCCAGCGC
>CAJBDJ010000026.1 GCA_903951825.1 uncultured Pseudomonadota bacterium | reverse complement strand
GTCGCAATCGTCACGCTACTGCCCGCCTCGGTCGTCCCCGAAAGGGTCACGCCTGCCGTCCGTTCACTGGCGTTGATCACCCCGTTGCCGGCAACGGTCGCGTTGGTCTGCGTGATCGTCAGGGGCGGGGCGGTGGTGTCGACGGTGATGCTCAGCGCCGGGCTTGGGTCTGATTCGTTGCCTGCCGCGTCGGTGAGCGTGTAGGTGAAGTTGTGAGCGCCTTCGCCCAGGGCGGTTGTCGGGGTTAGGGTTCCCGTGGCCGAGTCGTAGGTGGAGCCCACCTTCGTGCCGTCCACATACAGATTGACGGTGTCGGTCAATCTCGCACCGACCAGAATGCCCGGGGTCGTGTCATCCGTGGTCGCCGCCGTACTGCTGGCACTTTGGATAGCGCCCGCGTTGTCGTTGTAGCCGGTCGGCGCAGCGGCCGGGGTCGACGGGGCGGCGGTGTCGACCTTGTAATTGCTTTGAACTGGCCCAAAATCCAAGTTGGCGTCGATGCCAGCCAAGTTCTGGATACTACCGAATGTCCAAAAGAATGTGTCGATGCTGATTCCGTTGTCGTCAGAATCGTCCCCTGCGATTTGGTAACTAAATCTTAGAGAATTCGAATTTTCAAGCCCATCGAAATTGCATTGCCGCTGGGTGCCGCCAATGTTGAGCATCAAAACTGCTTGCGGAGATATGTACCCCCAATCCCCCAGAGTTATTCCCACCAGAGCCAACGCTTCATTAAAGACCACCGAGACGGTGACGGTATCTCCAGTCTTGAAATAACCCGCCCCATTTGCACCGGAGATATCTATGCGGCTGACCGTCGGTGGCGTGCTATCTATAGTAAAAGAGTAGTTGATCACATTGCCGAAGCTCCAGCCAACCATCGGCCAGCATTGGACTGTGAATGTGCCGTCATTGAGTCCATTCGCAGGCATCGTGGAAGATGACCCTCCAGAGTAGTCAGTGGTAGTGGAATCGCTAGCCAAATTGATACTCCACGTACCATCCGGGTTTATCGGTTTACGGTAATAGAACCCCAAACCAGGACCCGAAACCGCCACATACACGTGTGTATTGCCATTTGCAACATGGCCTCGAATCACCGGCTTCCTTTGGTACGTTATACCGTCAGCGTCAGACACACCCGTGTCAGAGCCGGGATCAAGGTAAATCGGATCGCCCACTGCCTGTATGGTCACAAGCATCCCCGCAGATGGAGCCGCATCGCTCACCATCACCGGCGCGCTTTGGAGAATGGCGTTGTTAGCCACCACCGCCACCGTAACGCTGGTATCGGCGACGCTCGCAAGCGTGCTGACGGTCGCCGCCACACTCAACAACGGCTCCCCACCACCGCCTTCCGCGCCACGCAATGCCTGTTGCTGGACAAGACTCAGACTGTTGAAATCCGC
Source organism: uncultured Pseudomonadota bacterium (assembly GCA_903951825.1). Lineage (GTDB taxonomy): Bacteria > Pseudomonadota > Gammaproteobacteria > Burkholderiales > Rhodocyclaceae > Azonexus. The sequence goes on along the minus strand of CAJBDJ010000026.1, from coordinate 117,925 downwards.
CGGATCGAATGCCCCCTGAACCAGCGGATTGATCTGAACAACCTGCGCCGCGTTCAGTGCTTGCAGGACGGTGTTGCCGGAGCCGTCGGTCAAGGGGTGTCTGAGCTGGGTCAGGTTCAGGGCAGCGACGACTGCGTTCGACAAGCGGGCGACTTGATTCACCGTCAACAGCTGCAACAGGGTAAATCCCATGCCCTCGAGCTTGAATTCCCACCCCAGTTGTTTCTCGGTGAGCCCAGCACCATCCAGGGAGCGCACTTCGAACAACGTCAGACTGCCGAGGCGCTTGCGGCGCAAGACCCCGACCTGTTTGGGGGAGAGCGCCGACATAACCGCCTCGCCTGTTTCAGCAACGGAGTAGCGCAATTCACCGAGCGTCAATGCCTCGACTTGTGCTGCCGTCAGCGCCGCCACTTGGGCAGAAGTGGGATTAATCGGGAGTGACATGGGAGTCTCCTTCAAAAAGGCGGTGACGACGGTTGGCGTGGGGGTGGGAATTGTCTAGGCATGACGATGAGCCTATTGCTTTGCGGATATGACCTTGGTGATAAATTAGTAAACCAATTCAGTCAATATCTGTCAAGACCCACCACAAAAATTTTTCGCCTCTTTTTTCGGCTCCCCTTGCCGCCTGTTTTTTCTCCCTTGCCAGGTCAGCGTTTTGGGGACTTTCCATGTTTTCGACATGTTTAGAAAAGGCATTGCCCGAGCCAAGCGTGCTGCTTGCTCAAGAGGAGTCGTTAATCGATTGGATTGCAGCGCGGCACGCAAAGACGGTGGCGTGCTTGACGACGCGGATCAGGGATTGATTGCCTCAGTGGAAAAGGCGTTCGGCAGATGATTCCGGCGGATGCTGTTACGAGCCAAGCACCCGGCGAGCGGTTCCGCCGGCAGATGAGGTCTCAGGCGGCGCCGGCTTCTGCCCAGTCGATAATCGCCTGCCATTGCTCAAGATCGCGCTCGGCGCGGGCGGGGGGCAGATCGAAGAGGGTCATGCCGGCGGCTGCGGCCTGGACGTAGACCTGCGTATCGCGCAGATAGGTCAGCACCGGCAGATCAAAGCCGGCGAAAAACCGTTCCAGTTCGCTGGCGGCGCGGGTTCGCGCATCGACGCGCATACCGATGACGGCGACATCGATGCGTCCCTTGCGTACCGCTTTTTCAGCGAGCAGCGCCTGCAGGAAGTGGCGGGTCGCCAGCATGTCGAACATCGACGGCTGTACCGGAATGATCATTCGCGTTGACAGCTTCAATACCCGTTCGAGCAGCTTGCCGTGCAGCCCGGCCGGCGTATCGAGAACGACATGCGTGGCGCCTTTTGGCGGGCGCGAGACGTGGTCGGCGCCGACCTCCCAGGTGTCGATGGTCGGCAGCTCGAAGGGGCGGATGGCCAGCCAGGCACGCGACGATTGCTGGCGGTCGATATCGCCGAGCATGACGGCTTGCCGGCGGGAGGCGAAATGGCCGGCCAGATTGGTCGCCAGCGTGCTTTTGCCGGAGCCGCCCTTGGGATTGGCGACGAGAAAGGCTTTCATGCCTGAGACTCCTTCTTGTCGAGGATGCAACGCACCAGATTGACGTGTTCGCGCAGGGTATACACCAGATCGGTGAAAGCCAGCGGCACGCTGAGTTGCGCCGCCTCGGCGTCGAGGGCGTCGAGGCGGCGGCGATATTCGGCGACTTTGGCGAGCTCAAACCGCTGGCTGAGGTCGTCTTCAAGGAATTTCAGCTCGCCGTAGCTGCGAAAAACTTTCGAGCGCACGCGCCAGTTGTAAATCGCCGGGGCGATTCTGAGCAGGGGAATAAGCAGGGCGATGATCGGGATCAGCAGAACGATCAGCCGATCAATCAATACCGCCAGCCAGAAGGGCAGGTAGCGCTGTAAGAACGGCGGGCCCGATTTGAAGTAGCGCCCGGCTTCCGGCGACAAGGGCAACATCCGATCCTTGTAGGCTGGAAACTCGCCAACATCCTGGAAAAACCCGGATTGTCCATGCACTTCGCTGGCCGCCTGCAAGAGCAGGCTCTGCAGCGCCGGATGCAGGTCGTCGCGAACAATCAGGTTGGCCGTCGGCGCCAGCAGTTTGATGTCCTCGGGCGGATAGTTGCGTACGAGGTCGGCGACACCCTGCGGAAACGTGAGTTTGGTCAAAAACGGGAAGCGCCGCTGATACGCCCCCGCCTGCGCGAAGCTCATCACCTTGATGCCCGGCGAACGCACCAGCACCTGTACCACCGGCGCCGTTTCGGCGGCAATGATGAAAGCCGCGTCGATATGTCCCTGTTGCAGGGCTTCAGCCGCCTTCAGCGCGGATAGCGAGAGCAGTCGCTTATCGACGGGAATATCGTTGGCAGCAAGAAGCTGCTGCGCCAACTGCCGCACGCCGGAGCCGTCCTGGCCGACCGCCAGGCGCTTGCCGCGCAGATCACCGAGACGATCAAGCGGCTTTTCGCTGCGATAAAAAACCCACACCGGCTCATAAAAAAGGCTGCCCAGCGAGCGCAGACCAGACTCGTTGGGCGACTCCTGATCTTCTTTGGGCGCCACGACGCCGCCCTGGACGAAGCCAATATCGACCTCGCCGCGGCGCAGCCGCTCGAGATTCTCCAGAGAGCCGACAGAAGTTTTGACCTCCAGCGTTATCCCGTTGCGCGCCAGAATCGTCGCGTAGCGATTGGCAAAGAGGTAGTAGGCGCCTGCATCGCTGCCGGTGGAAATGCTGATTTTGTTGGGCGGCGCCGGTTCGACAAACTGGTAGGCGACCAAAAAGCCGATACCGACGATCAAGACGATCCACCAGGCCGTCGCCAGCAAATCGCGCAGCGAGAGCAGTCGCGCCTTGAGCTGGCGCATCATGGCAGGAGGATCGTCGAGCCGGTGGTCTTCCGCGCCTCCAGATCGTGATGCGCGCGGGCGGCGTCTTGCAGCGCATAACGCTGATGCACTTCGATACGCACCTGGCCGGAAACGACCACGTCGAACAAGGCGGCACCCAGCGCCTCAAGGTCGCTGCGTTTTGCGGTATAGCTGGCAATCGTCGGGCGCGTGATGAACAGCGAGCCTTTTTGCGAGAGCGTCAGGAGATCGAAGGGCGGCACCGACCCCGAGGCGTTGCCGTAAGAAACCATCAGGCCGAGCGGGCGCAGGCAGTCGAGGGAACCGGCAAAAGTCGCCTTGCCGACCCCGTCGTAGACCACCGGCACGCCCTCGCCACCGGTAATTTCGCGAACTCGGCGGGTAAAGTCTTCGCTGCTGTAGTTGATGACATGGTCGCAACCGTGCGCCAGCGCCAATTCGGCCTTGGCCGCCGAGCCGACGGTACCGATCACCGTTGCCCCCAGGGCCTTCGCCCATTGGCAGGCGATCAGGCCGACCCCGCCGGCGGCGGCATGAATCAAGACCGTATCGCCGGCAGCGACGCAATAGGTCTTGCGCAGCAAATAAGCCGCCGTCAACCCCTGCAACATCATCGCCGCCGCCGTCTCGAAACTGATTTCGGGCGGCAGCTTGAGCAGGCGATGGGCGGGGATGTTGCGCGCCTCGGCATACGCACCGAGCGGGCCGCCGGCATAGGCCACACGATCGCCGACGGCAACCTCGCCCACCCCGGCACCCAGCGCTTCAACAACGCCGGCGCCTTCGAGGCCGATCCCCGACGGCAGAGGCAGCGGATACAGTCCGCTGCGGTGATAGGTATCAATAAAATTGAGGCCGACAGCGGCATGGCGCACCGTGACTTCACCGGGGCCGGGCGCGCTCAAGGCCAGTGGTTCCCAGGACAACACCTCGGGGCCGCCGGTTTGATGAAACTGGATGGCGTGGTTCATGATCATCTCCTCAAGTTTTCGTTATTTCCGGGCACACCCTGAGCGTATCACTGGCGGCTGATTTCAATCCACCGCATCACCCGCCTGATCCGCTCACCGCACCTCTCAAAGCGGCGTCAGCTTGGCGTACTCCAGCGCCAGCCACTTCATCCCGCTGCCGCCAAAATTGACCTGCACGCGCACATCGGCGCCCCGCCCTTCGGTTGAAACAATGACGCCGATACCGAATTTGGCATGTTCAACCGCCTGCCCGATACGCAAACCCCCGGCTGCCGGGGGTGCCGAATATGCCCCGGAAAATGAATCATGGCGGGCGACCGGCGCGGCCTTCTTGTTGAGTTTGAGCAAGAGGGCTTCCGGAATTTCGTCAAGAAACGGCGACGGCACGCAATAGCGCGTCTGGCCGTGCAGCATCCGCGACTGCGCGCAGGAAACATAAAGCCGCCGGCGGGCGCGGGTCAGCGCCACATACATCAGGCGACGCTCCTCCTCCAGCCCCTCCTGGCCTTGCGCCACCGCGTTGTCGTGCGGAAACAGCCCCTGCTCCAGACCGCTGATGAAAACCACATCAAATTCGAGTCCCTTGGCCGAGTGCACCGTCATCAGCTGCGCCGCCTCCTGCCCCTCGCCGGCCTGATGCTCGCCGGCCTCCAGCGAGGCATGGGTGAGAAACGAGACCAGCGCCCCGCCGTCCGCCGGATCACCGCGTACCACCCCGTCCTCATCAACAAAACCGGCGGCGGCGTTGACCAATTCGGCAAGGTTTTCGAGCCGCTCCTGCCCCTCCTTGTCGAGCCGGTAATGCTCGCCCAGGCGGGATTTTTCGATCACATGCTCGACAATTTCGGGCAAGGGCAGCTTGGCGCATTCCAGACGCAGGCTTTCGATCAGCCGAATAAAACCGCCCACCGCCTGCCCCGGCTTGCCGTTCAGCGAGGCGGCGGCGTTATAGAGGCTGGAATTGGCCTGGTGCGCCAGCGCCTGAAGGTTTTCCAGCGAACGGGCGCCAATCCCGCGGGTCGGGAAATTAACCACGCGCAAGAACGCCGTGTCGTCGTCGGGATTGCCCAGCAAGCGCAAATAGGCGAGTGCGTGCTTGATTTCCTGCCGCTCGAAGAAGCGCAAACCGCCATAAACCTTGTACGGCACCGCCCGCGCAAATAATTCGTGCTCAAGCAAGCGCGATTGCGCGTTGGAACGGTAAAGAATGGCGATCTGCGTCAGCGAGATGCCATCGCGCAGCAATTCGCGGATTTCCTCGACAATGAAACGCGCCTCGTCGATATCCGAATAGCCCTCAAAAGCGCGAATCGGCTCACCATCGCCGGCCTCGGTCCATAAATTCTTGCCCAGACGGGCGCGGTTGTTTTTGATCAAGGCATTGGCAGCGGCGAGGATATTGCCGTGCGAACGATAATTCTGCTCCAGGCGAATCACATTCGGCGCCGCAAAATTGCGCTCGAAATCGCGCATGTTGCCGACCTCGGCCCCGCGAAAGGCATAAATGCTCTGATCGTCGTCGCCGACCGCAAAAATCTTCGCCCCGCCAGCGGCGATCAACTGCAGCCAGGCATATTGCAAGCGGTTGGTGTCCTGCACCTCGTCGACCAAAATACTGCGAAAGCGCGTCTGATAATGCGTGCGCAAGGGTTCATTGCGCTGCAGCAATTCATGGCAACGGAGCAGCAGTTCGGCAAAATCGACGACGCCCTCGCGATTGCATTGCGCCTCGTACTCGGCATACAACTCGACGCGCTTTTGCGAGTAATGATCGTAAGCCTCAGCGGCCGCGGCACGCACGCCCTGCTCCTTGTGCGCGTTGATGAAATGGCACAACTCGCGCGGCGGATATTTTTCGTCATCGACATTGAGGTTTTTGAGCAGGCGCTTGACCATCGCCAACTGATCGGCCGCATCGAGAATCTGGAACGTCTGCGGCAGCCCGGCCTCGCGGTAGTGCGCCCGCAACAGACGATTGCACAGACCGTGAAAGGTGCCGATCCACATCCCGCGCGTATTGATCGGCACCAGCGCCGCCAGCCGCGCCGTCATCTCCTTGGCCGCCTTGTTGGTAAAGGTCACGGCCAGAATACCCTGCGGCCCGACCTGCCCGGTGGCCATCAACCAGGCAATGCGCGTCGTCAACACCCGCGTTTTCCCGCTGCCGGCGCCGGCAAGAATCAGCGCATGAACCGCTGGCAAGGTCACCGCTTGTTGTTGCGGCGGATTGAGATTGGCAAGCAAATCAGACATCAATCATCCCGACAATGAGAGAGAAAAAACGCAAAGATAGCGCCCGCCAAGCGATCAACATACAAATTGGCAAGACCGCTTCGTTGTTATTGTGCAACGCAACAATCAACATCCAGAGTATTTCGTCGTTTCCCGAGCAAGCGGGAAGTATACTTCCCAAAACAATTTGTGCACCGCACAATAACTTTTGCCCACAAGGCATTCAAAACAGCCAGTGGTCACCCCACTGAGTTACAAGGAGTCAGCACATGAAAGCCCCCAAACTTCTCCCCTGGATTGCCCGCAAAGCCGGCATCAGCGATGAGCTAGCACTCAAACTTTGGCGCCGGGCGATTTCCGAAGCCGAGCAACTGACCGGCCAAGACACAGGCACCGAATACTCCGGCGTACTCATCAACCGCTTTCTCAGCATCGTTGAAAGCGAAATCGGCCGAGCGCCAACCTACGGCCTCAAACCGGCGCCCCGCCTGTCCTGGCTCTGGCAGCACCAAACACGCATGTCGCTACTTTCCCTGATGGCCGCGCAAAACGCCTACCGTTTCTGGCAAAACACCTGGGGCAACAACCCGTTGTCCAAAAAAGCCGCCTGAACAGCCTGACTGCGCCTGTGACCAGGCGATGATGACCGTAGAAAACAGCCCCAAACGGTTAATGTCTGATTTTCAGCACCAGACAACAATGGAAGTCGCCTAATGAAACTGCGGAATTGCCGGGTGAATGACCCGACAAACCGCTACATTCTTGATACTGCGGGACCGGTGGCGCCGTCAAAACCGAGGACAGGGAGGACGGCTAGTTCGTCGGCATTTTCGACACTCTCGGCAATAACGGTCAATCCAATATTGTGGGCAATTCCGCAGAGTCCTTTGAGGAATGTCTGGTTGCCCTGTTCCTCATGGATGGCGCGGATGAAGCTGCCATCGACCTTGATGTAATCCAGCCCGAAGTCATGAATTTGGCCAATATCGCTAAATTGGCGACCAAAGTGCTCAATGCCGAGCCGGCATCCAAGAGGACGCAAACTGTCACAAAAGGCGCGGAATTCGGTGAGGTGACGGAATGCACCAACCTCCGATACCTCAAGCCAGAGACGTGAAGCAATCTTTTTGTGGGGAGCGACCAGCGCATAAATGCGACTGCGAAATAGTGGATCAACAATCGACTCGCCGGATATATTGACCGCAACGGCTAATGCGCCATCGGCAATTCGGGCAAGCGCGAGGCGGGTTGCCGCCAGGTCGAGGGCGCTGGTCATGGCTAACCGTGAGGCCATCGGCATGAAGCTGCCGGCGGTCAGCCACTCGCCATTTTCAGTCGCTTGCAGTCGCAGCGGACATTCCATGTGGAGTAGCTGCCCCTCTTTTCCGCAAACCGGGAAATCAACCAGGCGCACACGTTGCCTCTGGATGGCGGTTTCCAGAAGCACTTTCCACTCGGCATGTGAGTTGGCGGGGGTTTCCTGATTCAACTCAGCACGCACCCAAGCGAGTGCACCTTGCCCCTCGGCACTGGCCAGCGTCGCGTCGAGATGGGCGAGCAAATGGCCGGGGCTATCGCCGCGCTGATAGGTGCCGCTTGCGATATAACCAACGGCGCCCGGATCAATCAGGCCGGCGGCGACCAAGTCACCCATCACGGTGAGAAGTTTTTCGGCGAACGCGCCTGGATCAGCGATTCCCGGCAACAGCAAGGCGAAGTCACCGCCGTGCAGTCGAGCCGGGGCTCCTCCATGGATTTGAGCGGCGATCTCAGCAAGGGCTTTGCCGATCTTCTGTAGCACATCATCCGCCGCCTCGCGGCCGCCACGTTTGTTGATGCCCACGAGATCAGTCAGACGAACGAAGAGCAAGCTGCCGAAAGCGGCTGCATCATCATCCTTGAGCGCTGCATCAAGCTGATTCATAAAATACGCACGATTGGCTACGCCGGTCAGGCCGTCCTGCGTTGCCTCGCGGCGCACTTTTTCGAGCCGCGCGGTCTCTTCGGCAAACATCACTTTGAGTCGGCCGACCATGGCATTCATCGCGCGCACTACGCTTTTCAACTCAAGTGCCGGAGGCTCGGGGATAACCACAAAACGTCGTTCGCTGATCGCCTGAGCCTGTTCAACGACTGCATCCAGCGGCCTTTTGATACGCTGAAGAACCATCATGCCAAACAGACCTACCGCAATGCCGCCACCGACAAACCACCAGATCAGTCTGATTCCACCACGCCACAACTCCTGGTATGCGAATTGTTTGCGACTGACCAACTCAACCGTTCCAAATTGCGCCCATCCCGTTGATATCTGCGCGACTCCGGGCGCTGAGTCAATTGGGAACAAGGCGATGAACCAGCCGGGAACATGGGCAGTATCCGCCTGGTTGACCCGCTCGACGATCAATCCGCCTTGTGGGTTATTGACCCGCACCGAGGCGTACTGACCGCTATCAAATATCGCCGCCACCTGCAGCTCGATGGTGATCGGGTCTTTGGGCAACTGGGACATGGACAAGGCCAACGAATTTGCGTTGTCATTGTTTTTAATCGCCAATTGTTGTTCCACGTATTGGCGTGCGGTGATCATGCTGACGATCAAACTGCCCGCGAAGGCGATGAGCGTTGCAGCAATCACTGCAATCCAAAGCTGTCGAAAAAGAGACATGCGAACTACCTCACTGGAAGCCTTCAGCGCGGGCACGCTGCAGCAAATACTGCCAGCGCGAGAGATTACTCTTGCTCGACTGGTTTCCGGTGCCCTGCCACAAGCCCGCACCATTAAAACTGAAAATAGGAAACAGATCGCTGCGCTGCGACGCCGGGCGAATGTCAGTGATCAAATTGTCGAGTACCAAGGGATCAGAAGAGGGGCTGGCATAGTAGGCCAGCACCATATGTGCCTGAAGCGAACCGTTAAGGCTGGCCTTGACGTACACCAACCTCAATTTCGCAAGCGGTACGCCCATGTTGAGCAAAGTGAAATATTTTGCGATTGAGAAGTCTTCGCAGTCGGCGCGACCACGGCCTATCGTCTCCAGAGGCGTAGCCCAATAGTCGGCTTGCCCCCAAACCGTTATGTCATCGTCAAAGCCGATACGTCGGTTGAAGAAATCGTTTGTTTTACGCAATTTTTCGGATTCTGCCCCGTTGCGGGCATTTTCCAGCAACTGCTGCCATTCGCGAAATACCGTCACCTGCCCCGGCCCAAAGCGCGCCACCAAGGATTGTTGCATCAACTCAAAGTTGAGACCGAAGACCGGATAAAGTATGCACAGCCCCCCCAAAAACGCCAACCAGACGACAATTTTTCGGCAATCAGGGATGAAATGGGCGGGCAAGGAAGTGTAAAAATTTCTGGTTAATATGTTATCTTTGGGTGTCACGCACGTTCGTTAACTGCCTAAATGCACAAATCAAAAAATCCGAGATGACCATGAATACTAAATCGATTATCAGTCTTGCACTAGCTTTGGCGTTCCCACTGCTGAGTATCGCCGGTACACCAACCGCATCCGGAGCCGACGCGCCAAAGACACCAGAATTCACTACGTTGAAATCAGTGGCTCAAAGTGCGATTCTCAACAGCCCGGAAGTTGTTTCCAAGTGGCACAATTACAAGGCGGCCAGTGAAGAAGTGGGGGTTGCTTTCGGCAGCATGCTCCCGCGCGTCGATGCGACCGTCGGGGCTGGCAAGGAGAGTTTGGAGCAGCCGCCGCTAAATCAATCTAACGATTACAACCGTAACGGCTATGTGCTGAGCCTTAGCCAGATGATTTTTGATGGATTCGCCGCACGAAACGAAGTGCGCAGGCTTGATAAAGCCAAACTGGTTCGTTACTACGAATTGCTCGACGCATCGGAAAATGTCGCCCTTGAGGCTTCGCGTGCTTATCTTGATGTGCTGCGCTACCGCCTTCTCAACAATCTTGCCGAAGACAATTACGTTCAACACAAAACCACCTACGAACAGCTGATGCGGCGCACCCAGTCGGGGGTGGGTCGCCGTGTAGATCTTGAACAAGCGGGTAGTCGCTTGGCGCTGGCAGAACTCAATTTGACCACCGAGACGGCTAATCTTCATGACGTCACTGCGCGTTATCTGCGTCTAGTCAATAGTCAGCCACCCAACATTGCCGTCCCGCCCAATTTAATGGGTGAGAAATATCCTGATAGCCAGGCTGAAGCAATTGGAATTTTGCTCAAAAAGAATCCGGCATTACTGGCTGCCATCGAGAATATCGAAGCCGCGCAGTACGATATTGACGTCCGCCGTGCAGCCTATTTGCCGCGGCTTGACTTTCGGGCACGAACCGACAACACCACCAACTATCAGGGGGTGACGGGTGACCGCATAAATAACGTTGCCGAGTTCGTGGTTTCCTGGAATCTTTTCAACGGCGGCTCCGATTTGGCGCGTGAAAAGCAATTCATGGAGCGAAAAAATATTTCGCTAGACATGCGCGAAAAAGCATGTCGTGATACCCGCCAGACACTTGCGATTGCCTACAACGATGTCAGCCGGCTTCGGCAGCAAGTGGGATTTGTCAAGTCGCAGGTTTCCCAGCTGGAAAAAACACGTGATGCCTATCGTGATCAATACGACGTGGGGCAGCGCACCCTGCTTGACTTGCTCGACACCGAAAACGAACTCTTGTCAGCGCGCCGCGCAGCAGTCAACGTTGATATGGATCTGATTCTCGCCTATCTGCGTACCCATGCCGGCATGGGCACCTTGCTGGAATTTTTGGGGCTTGAAAAACTGGATACGGATACACCTGAACAGCAGGCGCTTGCCCAGGTCGATGGAACCCAGTTGTGCGCACCGGAAGCGGTGCGTGTCGTCGCTACAGGTCGAGAGGAACTCGACAGTCGTGCCATGCTGATGGTGGAAAAAAGCCGTCCTGGCATTACCTCAGCGCCCGCACTCGCTCCACTAGGTGCCGATGTGGAAGTGGGGCAACAAGTCAGAGCCTGGGCTGCCGCATGGATGGCGAAGGATTACAACAATTACATCAATTTCTACGCACAGACTTTTACCCCGGATGGCGGTGTGTCGCGCGAAGACTGGTACCAGATACGGCGCAGTCGAATTGTCGGACGTGACGTGATCAACGTTACCATTCACGATCTGACGGTACGCCAAGATGGAAATGATCGGGCTTTCGCCGATTTCCGTCAGGTTTACAAGTCCAGCCGTTACAACGACATTACGCAAAAAACACTGGAAATGATCAAGGTCAATGGCAAGTGGTTGATCAATCGCGAAAGTTCAGTTCCCTGTGCAAATGCACAATCGGGTGGCTGCAAGAAAGATAGCAAATGAAGTCGCGTCATTCGCTGATCCGCATGTTGTGCATTGCGGCACTCGCCACCGCCAGTTTTGTCGCGCGGAGTGAGGTTTCGGGTTCGACGCTGGAGCGGATTTCAGCGAGAGGTAGCATCTTTCTTGGCTACGATGAGACGTCCGTTCCTTTTTCTTTTGCCGTTTCCGGCAGCGATGAACCCATGGGGATGGGTGTTGATATCTGCCATCGTGTGGTCAAAGCTATCGAAGAAAAACTCGGCAAAAAACTCTTGGTGCAGCCCGTCCCGCTGAGTTCGAATACCCCGACGATGATGGTCAAGACAGGAATGGCGGACATCGGATGTGGCGCCCACACGAATACGGTGGGTCGCGCGCAACAGGTTGCATTCTCGACGACCTTCTTTGTTTCCGAAGTAAGGGCCATGGTGCCAGTAGAGTCGGCTGGAAAATCGCTCAAGGATATGGATGGCAAGCGTGTCGTCACCACTGTGGGTGAGCCTGCAGATCGCTTGATCAAGCAGGCTGCATTGTCGCGCGGGGTTTCAATTCGTACACTGCTTGGCCGTAATCCTGCGCAATCAATGTCCATGCTGGTTGCCGGGAATGCCGATGCGTACGTTACCGAGTACGCCAGTTTGCTCGCTTCACGGGCAGAATCCGCAAAGCCCGAAAAGTACGCCATCCTTGACGAAAGTTATTCCGTCGAACCCTACGCATTGATTTTGCCTAAAGACGACGCGCAATTTAAGCAATTGGTTGATGATGTTGTGCTTGGTTTAATGAAGTCCGGTGAAATGGAAAGACTCTACGACACTTGGTTCATGAAGCCGATTCCACCCGGAAACCGGAATTTAAATTTCCCGATTTCGCCTTTGAACAAGGCTGCTTACGCCAATCCGAATGACCGCCCAGTAAATTAGGGCACGATCAGTCTGGACGGGGCGAAAATCAAGGTGAATGCCCCTCAGGACTACGGTCACAGAGTTGTTTGAGCTATTGCAATTCAACTCAAGACAGAAGCGTGGTGCAGCTGCCGGCTCTTGCGATACAAACGCACCACTTGCTTACACAGTTCGTGCAGTTGCTTCCAGTGTCGAATATCTTGCGTCATTTTTTGCACCTCTTCGACGTGGGTAATGATCCGGATACTTCAATCAGGGATTGTCGTCTTGGGTCGATAATTTCCAGTTCAAACTCATCCGCGTTTTTGGCGCATGGCACACAGCGCATCAGAGGCCGACAGATTCACAAAGTTGCGCTGCCTCGCCATTTGATCAGCCGCGGTGATCGAGCCAGTAAGCGAGCCCCTGAGCATTCAGTTCAAGATCGGTCGCCAGCACTTCAAGCATGGCGGCTTCCGGCAACTGGCAGCCGTGGGCGCGCAATTCAGCCAGCAGGTAGGCCGTAGTTTCCGCCTTGATCGCAGCGTGGCGGTTTTGTCCGCCCGCGGCGTGCGCTTCGGCAATCGCTACCTGGGCGTCCAGACGGCGCCGCAGATTGGCGGCTTGCGTCGGCAAATCGGTCAATTGAGCGTAGTGCGTGAGATACATGGCGCTCGGCTGAAAACTCATCAGGCGCTCAATCGAGGTGCGCATTTCAGCGGCATCGAACTGTGTCGGCGAGGTGGTTGGCATGATGAACTGGCGTCCATCGACGTCAAATTCGCGATAGGAGAGGCCGAACATGTCACCAGAGAAAATCGCCCCGGCCTGGCGGTCAACCACACAAATGTGGTGCTTGGCATGACCCGGCGTGTCGATCATCAGCAATTCGCGACGCCCCAGGTGCAGAATCAGCCCCTCGGTGGCTTCGATGATCCGCTCGGCAGGGACGGGCAGGATGTCGCCGTAGACGGTTTCGACATATTCCTGACCATAAACTGCCGTGACCCCGGCCACCAGCCTGGAGGGCTCGGCCATGTGCCGCGTCCCGCGCGGATGAACGACCAGCCTGGCTCGCGGGAGTTCGCGCATGAGCCGTCCGGCACCCCCGGCATGATCGAGGTGAATGTGGGTAAGGATGATGTAATCGACGGCGTCGCGCGCCAGCCCGAGCTTTTCGAGCGCGGCAAGAACATTCGGCAGGGAATCGTTGCTGCCAGTATCGACGAGGGCGACGCGACCATCAGCGACAATCAGGTGAATCGCTGCCAGAATCGGCCGGACATAGCCGGCATCGAAGGCAATGATGCCGTTGCCGTAATCTCTCCAATCGAACATATCCGCGCTCCCTGTCTGATGATCAAGGGAATAAATTATACGGGGGGAGCGCTTCGCTCAGGCCGCGCCCAATCGCTGCGCGGCTTGTTCAAGACGCTGGCGCTCGGCCAGAACCTTCAGTGCATAGCGACGATCTGGGTCATTGATGGCGCCGGCGAATTGCTGCAGACCACTCTCGATGCCGCCATTGCGGGTGATCGATTCCTTGAGCACCCTGGCGCCCACCTGAACATTGGTCAGCGGGTCGAAGAACGGCAGGTCTCCAGCATCGCTGGGCAATTTGTCTTTGTGGAAACGCGGCATGACCTGCATCAAACCCTGAGCACCAACGACGCTTTGCGAGAGTGGATTGAAGCCGGATTCGACACCAATCACGGCAATGATCAACAGAGGATCGATGCGCAACTCACGCCCAGCTTCTTGCGCCGTGGCGAAAACCGGCAACAGCGCGTCGGTCGACACGCGGTAGCGTTTGGAGACGTAGGACAGGGCACCGCGCATCGGCGCACTGAGTTTTTGAGCCTGGCTATCTTCAACCAAGGTTTCGTCAAGCACCGTATCGACCGGGAGTTCGCCCTGCAGCAGTTGTCTCGGCAGCAACGATCTGGCACCTTCGATCAGGCCGGCATGGCCCTGATGCAGGCCGACCAGGCCAATCACCAAAAACAGGCCGGAGATCATCAGGGCGTTCTGGATCAGGTTAATGACAGTCGATGTCCAGCGGGACATGACCGGGTGGAATAGTGTCGTAGTGAACACGTGACCTCCTTCACTGTTGCCACTGCGGCCAACAACGCCGACAGCAAACGGTTACAGGGGGTACGGCATCGATTCTCCTGCAGCCGACAAGGGCAGACCAGCAGGGCAATCGTTGCTGCACCGCAGCATTTATTGCAGTCTATTGATTATATTGAATATCGTCAATATTTCGACACTTCTATGGCAGCGCCAATGTTGCATCACAACAACAAGGAGGATTTGTCCATCCCCACACCACCGCTCTCGCCGGCGCCTTCCGGTGCGCTGCTGGCGCGTACCAAAACCAAGTAAAATTCGCACCTTTCTGTCTTACCGAGTGCGTTCGATGATGACCCGCAAGCCCCCTACCTTTCAAGAAGTCATCCTGCGGCTGCAGGCTTACTGGAACAATCAGGGCTGCGCCCTGCTGCAACCCTACGATATGGAAGTCGGCGCCGGCACCAGCCATACCGCAACCTTCTTGCGAGCCATCGGCCCCGAGCCCTGGAAGGCCGCTTACGTACAACCGTCGCGCCGCCCGAAAGATGGCCGCTACGGCGAGAACCCGAACCGGATGCAGCATTATTACCAGTATCAAGTCGTGCTCAAGCCGGCGCCGGACAACATTCTTGAACTGTATCTCGGCTCTCTGGAAGCGCTCGGCTTCGACCTCAAGAAAAATGACGTGCGTTTTGTCGAAGATGATTGGGAAAACCCGACACTGGGCGCCTGGGGGCTGGGCTGGGAAGTCTGGATGAATGGCATGGAAGTAACCCAATTCACTTATTTCCAGCAGGTCGGCGGCATTGACTGCAAGCCGATCACCGGCGAAATCACCTATGGTCTGGAGCGTCTGTGCATGTACCTGCAAGGTGTCGAAAACGTGTTTGATCTTCAATGGACGGATGGCCTGACATACGGCGACGTTTATCACCAGAATGAAGTCGAGCAATCGGCCTACAACTTCGAGCATTCCGACGTCGAATTCCTGTTCACCGCCTTTGCCGCCCACGAAAAACAGGCGCAGCAACTGATGTTGGCCAAACTCGCGCTGCCGGCCTACGAGCAAGTGCTGAAAGCCGCCCACACCTTCAACCTGCTCGATGCACGGGGTGCCATTTCGGTCACCGAGCGTGCCGCTTATATCGGCCGTATCCGCAACCTGGCGCGCGCCGTGGCGCAGGCTTACCTCGACAGCCGCGCCCGCCTCGGCTTCCCGATGGCGCCGCGGGCGTGGGCGGATGAAGTCCTCGCCCAGATTGAAAAGAAAGCCGCCTGATATGTCGTCAAAAAATCTGCTCGTTGAACTGTTCGTCGAAGAACTGCCGCCCAAGGCGCTGAAAAAACTTGGCGAAGTTTTTGCCCAAACCCTCACGCAATCCCTCCAAAACAGCGGCTTGGCGGCAGCGTCGGCGATTGCCACGGCCTACGCCTCGCCACGCCGACTGGCGGCGCATGTCACCGAGGTTGCCACAGTGGCTGCCGACAAGGCGGTTGCGCACAAATTGATGCCGCTTGCCGTCGGCCTCGATGCGGGCGGCAAGGCAACGCCGGCGCTGCTCAAGAAGCTCGCCGCACTGGGCGCCGACGCCTCCGCTGTCGCCAGCCTGCGACGCGAAAACGACGGCAAGGCCGACATTCTTTTCTACGACAGCATGGCCGCCGGTGCAACACTGGCGGCCGGCCTGCAAAAAGCGCTGGAAGCGGCGCTCGCCGCGCTGCCGATTCCCAAGGTGATGAGCTACCAGTTGGCCGACGGCTGGAGCAGCGTCAATTTTGTTCGTCCCGCCCATGGCTTGGTGGCCTTGCACGGCAGCGAAATCGTGCCGCTTGCCTTGCTTGGACTGACATCCGGCCGTCAAACGCGCGGTCACCGTTTTGAGGCCGCGGTCGATCCGGTCGTCTTTGCCAACGCCGACGAATACGCTGCGCGGCTGGCCAGCGATGGGGCGGTGATTGCCTCTTTTGCCGCGCGCCGCGCCGAGATCGCCCGGCAACTTGCCGCTGCCGCATCAATCGCCGGCGGCAAGCCGATTGACGATGACGCCCTGCTCGACGAAGTGACTGCTCTGGTCGAGCGCCCGAATGTGCTGATCGGCGAGTTCGAGGAAGAATATCTGGCGGTACCGCAGGAATGCCTGATTCTGACGATGAAGGCCAACCAGAAATATTTTCCGCTGCTCGACAAGGCCGGCAAGCTGACCCACAAATTCCTGCTCGTCAGCAACATCAATCCGGCCGACCCCTCGGCCGTCATTGGGGGCAACGAGCGCGTCGTCCGCCCGCGCCTCGCCGATGCCAAGTTTTTCTTCGACCAGGATCGCAAACGTTCGCTGGAATCGCGCGTTCTGGGTTTGGCCAAAGTCGTTTACCACAACAAGCTGGGTACCCAGGGCGAGCGCGTCCAGCGTGTCGGTTCGATTGCCAACACCCTCGGCACGCGCCTTGGCGGAGACTTGCTCGGCCTGCAAGCCAATCGCGCCGCCCTGCTCGCCAAAGCGGATCTGCTGACCGACATGGTCGGCGAGTTCCCCGAACTGCAGGGCATCATGGGGCGCTACTACGCGCTGCACGACGGCATCTCGGCGGAAATTGCCGACGCCATCGAGGATCACTACAAGCCGCGCTTTGCCGGCGACGCCCTGCCGCGCGGCCAGGTTGGCACGATTGTCGCGCTTGCCGACAAGCTGGAAACCCTCGTCGGCATGTTCGGTATCGGGCAGATCCCGACCGGCGACCGCGACCCCTTCGCGCTGCGCCGCCACGCGCTTGGCATCATCCGCATGTTGACTGAAGGCGATCTCGATTTACCCCTGAATTCGCTATTGGCTGCCAGCACTGCCGCCTTTGCCGCGGTAGACGGCTTTCAGGCAGCGGAATCGGCGCTCGCCGATTTCATCTACGATCGCCTCGCCGGCAACCTGCGTGAGCAAGGCTATACGGCGCAGGAAGTTGACGCCGTGGTCAGCCAGCGCCCACAACGCCTTGGCGACATTCGCAAGCGCCTGGCCGCCGTGCGTGCCTTCTCGGCGCTGCCAGAAGCCGCCGCCCTGGCGGCGGCCAACAAGCGCGTCGGCAATATCCTGAAAAAGGTCGATGGCGCCATCGACCCCTGGGTTGATGGCGCACTGCTCAAGGAAGCCGCCGAAATTGCCCTGCACGCGGCGCTTGTCGACGTCGTGCCGCAAGCCGACGCCGCCTTTGCCACCGGCGATTACAGCGAATCGCTGCAAACGCTGGCCGCCCTGCGTCAGCCTGTCGATGCTTTTTTTGACGATGTGATGGTCAATGTTGACGACCCGACCATTCGCGCCAACCGCCTCGGCTTGCTTGCCAAACTGCACCTGGCGATGAACCAGATCGCCGATCTGTCCAGGCTATCAACATGAAACTCGTCATTCTCGACCGCGACGGCGTGATCAATTTCGACTCCGCCCAATTCATCAAGAGTCCCGCCGAGTGGAAGCCCATCCCCGGCAGTCTGGAAGCGGTCGCCAAGCTCAACCAGAGCGGCTACACCGTCGTCGTCGCCACCAACCAATCCGGCGTCGGACGTTCGTTGTTCGACATGGACACCCTCAACAGCATCCACGAAAAGATGCACAAAGCGCTATTTACCGTTGGCGGGCGCATTGATGCCGTGTTTTATTGCCCACATACCGCCGACTCCAAATGTAACTGCCGCAAGCCGCAACCGGGCATGTTCAAGCGCATTTCGACGACGCTCAATACCGACCTCAAAGGCGTCCCGGCAATCGGTGATTCGCTGCGCGACCTGCAGGCCGGCGCTGCCGCCGGATGCCTGCCGCTCCTGGTACGCACCGGCAAGGGCGAAAAGACGCTGGCCGAAGGCAATCTGCCACCGGGAACGCGTGACTTCGCCAATCTGGAAGCAGCGGTGGACTGGATTTTGGCCGGCAAAAAAGCATGAACGCGCTACGCTCAACCGTTTTCATGGCCTGGGCGCTTGCTTGGTCAGTTCTGACTGCCCCGCTGGTGGTCGGCGCAGCCCTTCTGCTGCGCGGAATCTGGGGTTATCGGCTAGGCAAACTGTGGCGCCTGGGCATTCAATTCGGCGTTGAAAATCTGCTTGGCATCCGGCCGCGCGTCATCGGCCTTGAAAACATGCCGCCGCAAGCGTGCCTCATTCTCGCCAAACACCAGTCGGCATGGGAAACAATGACCCTGCAAGATCTCGTTCCGAATGGCGCCTATTGCGTTTTCGTACTCAAGAAAGAGTTATTGAAAATCCCGCTGCTCGGCTGGGGACTGGCAGCGATGAAGATGATTTCGATCGATCGTGCTGCCGGCAAGGATGCCCTCGAACAAGTGGTCACGCAAGGCCGTGAGCGCCTTGAACAGGGTTTTTACGTAATCATCTTTCCCGAAGGAACACGCGTCGCGCCGGGTCAAAAAAAGCGCTACAAGGCCGGCGGCGCCCACCTTGCCACCCACGTCGGCTGCCGGGTTGTGCCGATCGCCCACAATGCCGGCGAACTCTGGCCGCGTCAGGCTTTTATCAAAAAGCCCGGAATCATTACCGTCAGCATCGGTCCGGCGTTTGATCCAGCTGGGATGAGCGAAATCGAAGTCAATCAGCGCGCTGAAGACTGGATTGAGGCGGAAATGCACCGACTCTCGCCGCATCGCTATTCGGATGCCCATCACGACGCCAGTTGAAGCCAGCCACAGGTTGACGATTGCCGGCGTTGACCTGACTTATCACCTGCGGCGCAGCCAGCGGCGAACCATCGGCCTGACGATCGACCAGCGCGGCCTGCGCGTCGGCGCACCTCACAAAGCGCAACTCGCCGACATCGAAAAACTCATCCACCAGCACAGCGCCTGGGTGCTCGATAAACTCGCCGACTGGCAGACGCGCCCCATCGCACAAAAGCATGAAATCACTGATGGCTGTGTAATTTCCATCCTCGGTGCGCCATTGACCGTCCGCATCACCCAGAGTGACCGCCCGCACTGGGAATTCAGCGGCGGCGCTCTGCATCTGCGGCCAACGACCAAAGTCAATGCCGGAAATCTGCTCAACACCGCCCTGCGTGAAAAAGCCCGCCATGTTGTTGCCGAACGTCTGACCATTTACGCGTCCGAACTCGGCGTCGCAACACCACCGCTACGCCTCTCTTCGGCTCGAACACGCTGGGGCAGTTGCAGTCCGCACGGAAGTATTGCCCTCAACTGGCGGCTGATTTTGATGCCGCTATCGATTCTCGACTACGTGGTTTGTCACGAACTCGCGCACCTCAAAGAGATGAACCACAGCCACAGATTCTGGTCAGTCGTTGCACAAATCTGCCCCGACTGGCGCACCCGCCGGCGGGAACTTCGCCAAACAGCGCCACAACTGCCCAATTTTTAAGGATTTTTCATGCGTATCCTGCACACCATGCTTCGCGTCGGCCACCTCGATCGCTCAATCGCCTTCTACACCGAGATTCTCGGAATGCAATTACTACGTCGTACGG
The DNA here is from genome assembly GCA_903951825.1 of uncultured Pseudomonadota bacterium. Lineage (GTDB taxonomy): Bacteria > Pseudomonadota > Gammaproteobacteria > Burkholderiales > Rhodocyclaceae > Azonexus. Next base: position 98,117 of record CAJBDJ010000026.1, on the reverse strand, counting down.
ATTACCCCGAGGGTCGATTCACCCTGGCTTTTGTCGGCTACGCCCCGGAGGCCGAAGGCTGTGTGCTTGAACTCACGCATAACTGGGATTGTTCCGCCTACAACCTCGGTAACGGCTACGGGCACATCGCCCTGGCCGTTACCGATGCCGCCGCTGCCTGCGCCGAAATCAAAAAACGTGGCGGCAAGGTGGTGCGCGAAGCGGGGCCGATGAAGCATGGCAAAACAATCATCGCTTTTGTCGAAGACCCGGACGGCTACAAGGTCGAACTGATACAGACTCAATCCCGTGCGTGATCTGTGAGGCGCCGAAGTCGTCGCTGTTAGTCGTTCGAGAAGGCGAGTTCGCTGGACTTAAGCTATTGCGCCGTAATGTCTGCGGCGCCTTTGGCAAAAAAAACGCGGCTCGGTGAGCCGCGCTAAATCCACACCAAAGGAGGAGGGTGGAGGAGACAAATACGAACCGCAGAAAAATTGCCTTCTTGCCGTTCCAATGGTTCTTATTCTGCACCTCTCGAAGCAAGAAAACAATATATTTGATGCATCGCGTCATTAATTTACAAATTAATTAATAAATTTATAAAATAAACTATAAAACATTGATTAACAAAGTTTTTTTATTTTTTAATTAACTAAAGTCACATTTTTAAAAAGCGCAAGCCCTCAAAAAACCGGGGAATATAAAGAAAATTGATGCGCCGCAGCAATCCGCCGCATCCGACCTCTGGTGAGGGCATACGGTAGAATGAAATTTACTCGGAGGGATATCAATGGACTGCACAGTAAGATGGATGGGAGAAGCCGCCGGCATGGCTTTTGTTGCCGAAAGTGGGAGCGGGCATGCGCTGGTGATGGATGGCGCAGCGGAAGCCGGCGGCCGAAACCTCGGCTTTCGGCCAATGGAAATGGTGCTCGCCGGTACTGGCGGCTGCACCGCTTTTGATGTCGTACTGATCCTCAAGAAGGGACGACATTCAGTCAGTGGATGCGAGGTTCGCCTGCAAGCCGAACGCGCTGAAGCAGACCCGAAGGTGTTCACCCATATCCACTTTCATTATCTGGTGAAGGGCAAGCAACTCAAGCCCGATGCCGTTGCGCGGGCTATCGAGCTTTCCAAAGAAAAATACTGCTCGGCGTCAATCATGATTGCCAAGACAGCCGAAATTACCCACGACTTCGAGATAATCGAAGAGGGCTGACACACTCGATGAGTCAGATACGGTAGGTCGTCTCGGTCATCAACCTGGCGCTGAGTTTCATTGCCTTGACAGCGATCGGTGGCAGTTCTGCGGCGCCAAGCCGAACCGCCGTTTCGGCATGACTAATTTCGTCGAGGCGCATCTGATCAACGATGTGGCGCGAACGTAAATCTTGCTCAGGCAACGAAACCAGGTGACTATCAAGGTGAGCCTCCACTTGGCGCTCGGTCTCGGCAAGAAATCCAAGATTCCATTTATCGCCGAGCACACCGGCAACCACCCCGAGTGTCAGTGCCCCTAGGTAAAGAAAGGGATTCAACAGGCTTTTACGGCCATTCAACTCGGCTATTCGTTGCTCCGTCCACGCCAGATGCTCGGTTTCTTCGTCGGCGGCACCGCGCAGGGCGTCCCGCACTGCAGCATCCCGCGACGTCAGCACCTGCCCCTGATAAAGGGCTTGCGCACAAATTTCACCGCAGTGATTCACGCGCATCAACCCACAGGCATGAGCCTTCTCTTCGGCAGACATCACGGCCTCCGGGACATCATTGCCCGGCACGGGTCGTTGACTGCGGGAGTTGGCAAACACTGTTCGCAAGGCGCGATCGAATTCAAAAATCACATTATCAAATGACATTACTGCACCAGAATTGTTTCGCGGTGACCGCCACTGCGCAGCGCTGTCCGAGCTTCTTCAGCATTTTTCACGATGCCTCCGGAGGGACAAAAATAATCCAGAAAAAGTGCTGCGTTATAACGATTGGCGACAGCATCCTGAATTTTTGTCCATTCGTTATTCCGTGACATTGACCAGGAGCCATCGCGCCGACCGGCGGCGTAAATTCGGTGTTCGCGCGTCAGGCAGCGGATACCTTCATAACTGACATTGCGTGCCCCGCCCATCGTCTGAACGACTAAAACGTAACGCACGACACCGTCCTCTCCGACAGAAAGACTGGAGGCATCAACAAAAAAAAGGTGTTCGGTAGCAGAACTGACATAAAACCCGACAAGGTCACTCTGGCGCGGAGCCGCGGGTAAATCAAGAGCAGTCTCCACCCACGCCTTGACTTCATAGTCTCTCTCAAACTCGGCGGCAAGCGCCGAGAAGACGAATACAAGAGACATCGCGATGTTCAAACCAAATTTCAAGCCGGCGGCCAAAGTACTAACCCTTTTCCACGGAAGGAGATGTCTCGGCGCCGGCCGATGTATGCCGAAACTTGCCACCGAGAAAACGCACTAGTTCACTAAGCGCTTGTTCGTAAACAGTGCGCTTGAATTCGATGACCGCATCCAGCGGCACCCAATACTCGTTCCATCGCCAGGCATCGAACTCCGGCTTACTGGTCGCGCGCAGGGACACATCGCTGTCACGGCCAACGAGGCGTAGCAAAAACCATATCTGTTTTTGCCCTTTATAAGATCCGCGCCATTCGCGCTTGATCCAGTGTGTCGGCACTTCATAACGCAACCAACCACGGGTTCGTCCCAGAATGCGTACATGCTCGGGTCGCAGCCCGACTTCCTCGTGTAGTTCGCGGAACATGGCCTGCTCCGGCGTTTCTCCGCGCTTGATGCCACCTTGCGGAAACTGCCACGAATGCTCACGTATGCGCTTACCCCAGAAAACCTCGTTGTTGGCGTTACAAAGAATAATGCCGACGTTGGGGCGGTAGCCTTCACGGTCGAGCATAAAAATCCTGATTAATTAACGGTTGCCCTGATTCTTTCACAAAGCCCGGCCGCTTGCAAAGAAGGTGCGGCATGTAAAATCCGGCTTTTGCAACGAATTCAAGGGCATCCCATGCGCACATCGCAATTTTTTTTCAGCACGCTCAAAGAAGCCCCTGCTGACGCTGAAGTCATCAGTCAAAAAATGATGTTGCGAGCCGGCTACATCAAACGTGCCGCCGCTGGAATTTACACCTGGATGCCGCTCGGCCTGCGCGTCTTGCGCAAAGTGGAAAGCATTGTCCGCGACGAGATGAACCATGCCGGCGCTCTCGAATTGCTGATGCCCGCAGTGCAGCCCGCAGAATTGTGGCAAGAATCGGGACGCTGGGAGCAATACGGCCCGGAGTTGTTGCGCTTCAAGGATCGTCATCAGCGTGAATTCGTCATTGGACCGACCCACGAGGAAGTCATCACCGATGTCGTTCGCCGCGATGTAAAAAGTTATCGCCAGTTGCCGATCCACCTTTACCAGATTCAGACCAAGTTCCGCGACGAGATTCGTCCACGCTTCGGCGTCATGCGGGGACGCGAATTTTTGATGAAGGACGGTTACTCATTTCATACCTCCTTCGATGACCTGGTGCGCGAATACGGCAAGATGTACGCCACCTATACCAAGATATTCAATCGCCTCGGCCTCAAGTTTCGTGCGGTTGCCGCTGACACTGGTTCGATCGGCGGCACCGGTTCGCATGAGTTTCATGTCCTCGCCGACTCCGGCGAAGATGACATCGCCTTTTGCCCGGAGTCCGACTACGCCGCCAACGTTGAGTTGGCAGAAGCGCTGGCGCCATCATCAACCCGACTGGCAGCGAGCAAAGGAATGGAAAAAGTCGCCACGCCGGGTCAAACGGCCTGTGTCGATGTTGCCGGGTTCCTCGGTGAGCCCCTGAGCCGAGTGGTCAAGTCAATCGCCGTATTCAGCGAAAAAGAAGACGGCAGCCAAGCCTTCGCCCTGTTGTTGCTGCGTGGTGACCACGAACTCAACGAAATCAAGGCCGGCAAAATTGCCGCCATTTCCCCATTTCGCTTTGCAACAGAGGCCGAGGTCGAAGACCACCTCGGCTGCAAACCTGGTTATATCGGGCCGGTTGCGGTCAAGCCGGAAAAAGTACTGGTTTTTGCCGACCGCTCGGTCGCTGTCATGAGTGATTTTATTTGTGGCGCCAACGAAGCCGGGTTTCACCTGAGCGGCGTCAATTTCGGCCGCGACTTGCCAGAGCCGCAAATTGCCGATCTGCGTAATGTCGTCGCCGGCGATCTCTCGCCGGACGGAAAAGGCCAGCTTGAGCTATGTCGCGGCATCGAGGTCGGCCATATTTTTCAGTTGCGCCAAAAATATGCTGCGGCGTTGAACTGCAATTACCTCGACGAAAACGGCAAGAGTCAAACCATGGAAATGGGCTGCTACGGGATTGGGGTTTCGCGCATTGTTGGCGCGGCAATCGAACAGGGCAATGACGAAAAAGGCATTTTTCTGCCACCGGCGATTGCTCCCTTCACGGTTTGCATCGTGCCGATGGGGTATCACAAGAGTGCGGCAGTGCGGGTTGCCGCCGATGAACTATACGGCCAACTCAAGACCGCCGGTATCGATGCCGTTCTCGATGATCGCAATGAGCGCCCGGGGGTGATGTTTGCCGACATGGAACTGATCGGCATTCCGCACCGTATCGTCATCGGCGAGCGCGGCCTGAAAGAGGGGCTGTTCGAATACAAGGGGCGGCTTGACGCTGAGGCGACAATGATTGCCAAGGCCGAGATACTCTCAGCAATCAACGAAAAATTGTGCGCTGGCTGATTGCGAGCCTAGTTTTTTTGGTCGCTCCGGCAGCCATGGCCGGGGCGCAAAAAAACGAACCCCTGTCAGCCGCCGTTCAAGGGGCATTGCACAAGGCAGTCTCCGACACGAAGCCGCCGAGCAGTTCCTTTCGCAACCCGATGGAGGCAGTGGACTGGTTATCGGAAATGTCCCGCCGCCTGGAAAAGCGCATACCGAATCAGGAGTACCGGCTCGACCTGTTGCGCAGCGTGCATTACGAAGCGACCCGTGCCGGCCTTGACCCGCAACTGGTTCTCGGGTTGATACAAGTCGAATCGGGCTTTCGGAAATATGCCGTTTCATCAGCCGGCGCCCGGGGCTACATGCAGGTCATGCCTTTTTGGCTGAGATTATTGGGGCGCCCGGAAGACAGCCTGTTCGACCTGCGCACCAACCTGCGCTACGGCTGTACCATCCTGCGGCATTATCTGGATATTGAAAAAGGCGACCTTTACCGCGCCCTTGGCCGATATAACGGTAGCCTCGGCAAACCGGAGTACCCGAACATGGTACGCGCCGCCTGGCATGGGCAATGGAACTACGAGAAATCGCCCCGCCTTGCCCAAAACCCCTGATTAGCGACCCAACCCCGGCAGCATCCCCTTCATGCCGCGCATCAACTTGCCGACGCCACCCTTGCTCATCATCTTCATCATTTTTTGCGACTGCTCGAACTGGTTGAGCAGTCGATTGACTTCCTGAACCTGCACTCCCGCCCCCATCGCAATCCGCCGTTTGCGGCTGGCCTTGATTATTTCCGGCTTGGCGCGCTCGGTCGGCGTCATCGAATTGATGATCCCTTCGACACGAGCGACCATTTTATTTTCGGTCCCGGCGGGCAATTGCCCGGCCATTTGGGCGATCTGTGCCGGCATTTTGTCCATCAGGGCGGAAAGTCCGCCCATATTTCTCATCTGGCCGATCTGTTCCTTGAAATCGTTGAGGTCAAAACCTTTACCTGACTTGAGTTTTTTGGCAAAAGCAATCGCCTTGTCCTCATCGAGCCCCTTCTGAGCGTCTTCAATCAGCGAGAGTACATCGCCCATGCCAAGAATGCGCGAAGCCATTCGCTCAGGATGAAAAGCCTCGAGACCGGCGAGTTTTTCACCAACACCAGAAAACTTGATCGGCTTGCCGGTAATGTGACGAACCGACAAGGCGGCACCGCCGCGCGCGTCGCCATCAAGCTTGGTCAGCACCACGCCGGTGAGCGGTAGCGCCTCATCGAACGATTTGGCCGTATTGACGGCATCCTGACCGAGCATGGCATCCACGACGAACAAGGTTTCAATCGGCTTGATGGCGGCATGCAGGCGCTTGATTTCCGCCATCATCTCTTGATCAACCGCCAGACGACCCGCAGTATCCACCAAAAGCACTTCGTGATAATGACGCTTGGCCCAATCGACCGCCGCCAAAGCAATCGCCTCCGGTTGTTCACCGACGGCCGACGGGAAGAAGTCAACGCCGGCCTGAGCGGCTACTGCCTTCAACTGCTCAATCGCTGCCGGACGATAGACGTCACAAGAAACAACCAGAACTTTTTTCTTGTGACTCTCTTTGAGAAACTTGCCGAGTTTGCCGACCGTCGTCGTTTTTCCGGCACCCTGCAACCCCGCCATCAAGATGATGGCAGGTGGCTGCGTATTGAAATTAATGCCTTCGTTGGCGCCCCCCATAATTCGCGTCAACTCGCGATGAACAACACCGACCAGCGCCTGTCCCGGGCTCAAGGAACCAATCACCGCTTCACCCAGCGCCTTTTCCTTGACCGCAGCAATAAATTCCTTGACCACTGGCAAAGCTACATCAGCCTCCAGCAAAGCCATCCGTACCTCGCGCAGGGCGTCGGAAATGTTGGATTCGGTCAGGCGCGCTTCGCCTTTAAGCGTCTTCATGACGCGCGCCAAACGGTTAGTCAGGTTATCGAGCATGGGGAGTGGGCTTCTAGTAGAATTTGGTTATGTCAGTCATTGTAATTCAGCTTATCCCGCACGCTCTTGCCGCCTTGCTCTACGCCGGGCTTGGTGTGCACTTCTGGAACACCCGCTGGCGGGAAAGCGAGCACCAATGTATCGCTTGCCCAATGCGGCCGTGGGAGCGCCTCGTCATCGCCGCGACCCTCTGCCTTCACGCTACCGGTCTCTATGTCTCCCTTGTTTCCGATGCCGGAATGCGCTTCTCCTTCAGTTTTGCCCTGTCGCTGATGATGTGGCTGGCCGTATTGATTTACTGGCTAGAAAGCTTCACGACCCGCATGGAAGGCATGCAGCCGATGGTGCTTTCCCTGGCCGCGCTTTGTACCGCCCTGCCGGTTTTTTTCCCTAACGTGCACCTGGTCGCCAACGCTGCCGCTACCGGCTTCCAGCTTCATTTCCTGGCGGCAATCGCTGCCTACAGCCTGCTCACACTGGCTGCCCTGCACGCCATTTTCATGGGATTTATTGAAAACGCCCTGCATCGCCGCCTGTTCAAGCGCGCGCTCACCAGTCTCCCCCCCTTGCTGGCCATTGAGTCCGTACTTTTTCGCATGCTTTTTCTCGGTTTTGCACTACTCACCGTCACCGTCGGTAGTGGCGTCATGTTTTCAGAAGAAATTTTTGGCAAGCCACTCACCGTTGACCATAAAACCATTTTCGCTTTTGCGTCGTGGGGTATTTTTGCCACCCTTCTGGTCGGGAGGCACGTTTGGGGGTGGCGCGGCAAGCGCGCTTTGCGCTGGACGCTGGCCGGTTTCTCGCTGTTGATCCTCGCTTACGTGGGCAGCCGTTTCGTCGCCGAAGTGCTCCTCGGTCGAATCTAGTCCAAGCAATGACTGACGTTCCACTGCCAGCGTTGCTGGACGCACTTTTTGTTTTTCTGATCCTCTCCGGCTTTTTGTTTGGCTCGGAAACTGCCATGATGGCCGCCAACCGCCGTCACTTTCGCCATGCCCTCGAAAATTTACACAGGGGAGCAAAACGACTGGGGGTGAACATGGTTCATACGCAGGGTCGCAGTGGTGTCGGCACTTGCGTCTTCCGACCCAGCGGCGACTGCCTCCAGTCTTTACAAACGATGGCCTGCGTAGCATCATCCTCGGATGACTCTGTGTTCGATCAGTATTAATGGTATCCACTCTTCAAAATAGCTCGCTTAGCGGGCTTGCTCGAGCACTCGTTCAGGCCGGTCGACTCAAGGAAGCCGAGGCGGAGGAGTTGTTGAGTCAGGCCGGGCAAGCCAAAGTTTCGTTGATCGAGCAGATCGTTGTCAGCAAAAAAGCCAGCGCCCTTGAAATTGCGCGTTTTGTGGCTGAGACCTTCGGCTATCCCCTGCTTGATCTGACGGCTTTTGATGAGCGGCTCATTCCCGTTAGCGCGATTGATCGCAAGCTGATTGCTGCCCACAAAGTGATTCCGCTAAACAAGCGCGGGAATCGACTTTCAGTCGCCATCGCAGACCCTACCAACCTGCGTGCGCTGGATGAAATCCGCTTCCAGACAGGGCTGGCGGTCGACCCGATCATTGTTGAACAATCCAAGCTCACGCCGCTGGTCGCCAAACACTCGGAGTCAACTGAAGATGCCCTGAAAAATCTGGGTGGCGACGACATCAACCTCGATTTTCTTGACGAGGAAGCCAGCGCCAAAGCCGACATGGCCGAAAGCCTGGCTGCCGGCCAAGATATCGACGATGCTCCGGTCGTCAAATTCATCCAGAAAATGCTCCTTGATGCGATCAACGATGGTGCCTCCGACATCCATTTCGAGCCTTATGAAAAGTACTATCGCATCCGCTTTCGGGTTGATGGCATTCTTCGCGAAGTAGCGACCCCACCGCTCGCCATCAAGGAAAAAATCGCCTCTCGAATCAAAGTCATTTCACGACTCAATATCGCTGAAAAGCGGGTGCCTCAGGACGGGCGGATGCGGCTTGTGCTTTCCAAGACGCGGTCTATTGATTTTCGCGTCAGCACCCTGCCCACCCTGCAAGGCGAGAAGATCGTATTGCGTATTCTTGACCCGGCCTCCGCTACTTTGGGCATTGAGGCCCTGGGTTATGAACCTGAGCAAAAAGAATCCTTGCTTGACGCGGTCAACCGTCCTTATGGCATGGTTTTAGTCACCGGCCCAACCGGTTCCGGGAAGACCGTATCGCTGTACACCTGCCTGAATATCCTGAACAAGGATGGCGTCAATATTTCGACGGCGGAAGATCCTGCCGAAATCAATTTGCCGGGCGTCAATCAGGTCAACGTTGACGACCGTGCCGGGCTGACCTTTCCGGTCGCACTCAAGGCCTTCCTGCGTCAAGATCCGGATGTCATCATGGTCGGCGAGATACGCGACCTGGAAACTGCCGAAATCGCCATCAAGGCCGCGCAAACCGGCCACATGGTTTTGTCCACCCTGCACACCAACGACGCACCGCAAACTCTCACCCGCTTGATGAACATGGGGGTTCCGACCTTCAACATTGCCTCCAGCATTTTGCTAATAACCGCGCAACGTCTTGCCCGCCGCCTGTGCAACTGCAAACAGCCCATGACCGTCCCGCACGCGGCCATGCTCGAAGCCGGCTTTCGTGAAGAGGAGCTTGATGGTTCGTGGACGCTTTATGGGCCGACTGGCTGTGACCGATGCAAGGGGAGTGGTTACAAAGGCCGGGTCGGCATTTATCAGGTGATGCCGGTATCAGAGGCAATGCAACGGCTTATCATGAGCGGCGCCACCGCTCTCGATATCGCGACCCAGGCCAAGCAAGAAGGTGTGAAGGATCTGCGCGAATCGGGACTTCTCAAAGTAAAACAGGGGCTTACATCGCTTGACGAGGTTTTGAGCACCACGAATCTGTAAGAGGAAATAGTCGGGATGGCCACTCAGAAAAAAATCAAAGCCAAGGAAATTTCATTTCGTTGGGAAGGCAAAAGCAAGGACGGCAAGGTGCTGCGCGGTGAGATACGTGCGGCCAGCGAAGCGGTCGTGCAGAGTACGTTGAGGCGTCAGGGCATAACTGGCGTCAAGCTAACCAAACAGCGCTTCAAGTCCGGCGGAAAAATCTCTGACAAAGACATTTCACTGTTCACCCGCCAACTGGCGACCATGATGAAATCAGGCGTTCCCCTGTTGCAGGCCTTCGACATTGTGGGGCGCGGCCATTCCAACCCGGCCGTGGGCAAACTGTTACTCGACATCAAATCTGACGTCGAAACCGGCAGTTCGCTGTCGCAAGCATTTCGTAAATACCCACTGCAGTTCGATGCGCTTTACTGCAACCTCGTCGGCGCCGGAGAGCAAGCGGGTATCCTCGATACATTGCTCGACCGACTGGCAACCTACCAAGAAAAAATGATCGCCATCAAGAGCAAGATCAAAGCAGCTCTTTTTTACCCGATATCCATCCTAGTAGTGGCCTTCGTCATTACCGCGGTGATCATGATTTTTGTGATCCCCGCCTTCAAGCAGGTGTTCACCAGTTTTGGTGCCGACCTTCCGGCACCCACGCTGCTGGTGATGGCGATTTCCGATTTCTTTGTCGCTTACTGGTTCATCATTTTCGGCCTTATTGGCGGTGGCATTTACGGTTTTTTTGAAGCATGGAAACGCTCGGAAAAAGTTCAGTTCGCCATGGATCGCCTCCTACTCAAAGCCCCTGTTTTTGGCAACATCATCAGGAAGTCGGTGATCGCCCGCTGGACGCGAACCCTGTCAACCATGTTTGCTGCCGGTGTGCCGCTCGTGGAGTCACTTGAATCGGTTGGCGGCGCTGCTGGAAACTACGTTTACAAGCTAGCCACCAAGCAAATTCAAAGCGAGGTCTCAACAGGCACAAACCTCACCAATGCCATGCAAAACACCAATCTGTTTCCGAATATGGTGACGCAAATGGTAGCGATTGGCGAAGAATCCGGTGCGCTGGACGGAATGCTTTCCAAAGTCGCCGACTTCTTTGAACAAGAGGTCGATGATGCAGTCGATGCCATGTCCAGCCTCATGGAGCCGATCATCATGGTCGTGCTTGGCACCCTGATTGGTGGCATGGTGATTGCCATGTATCTACCGATTTTCAAACTGGGTGCGGTTGTTTGATGTCTGTAGCGTCACCCGAAATTCTCATCTGGTTTGCCCTGCTACTCGGTTTGTGCGTCGGGAGCTTTCTCAACGTCGTCATTCATCGTTTACCAAAAATCATGGAGCGCGAATGGCGGGGGCAATGTGCAGAATTGCGCGGTGAGACACCCGACACCAATCCGCCCCTGAGCCTCTCCCGACCCCGTTCGCGCTGCCCCTCGTGCGGCCATGCGATTAGCGCCTGGGAGAACATTCCAGTCATCAGTTTTTTGCTTTTGCGTGGCAAGTGTTCAGGGTGCGGCACCCCCATCTCCATTCGTTACCCGCTGATCGAACTCGGCACAGGCATCCTCTCGGCCTTTGCTGTTTGGCATTTCGGTTGGCAATGGAGCGCACTTGGCGCACTGATTCTGCTTTGGGCGCTGATTGCGCTAGCCGCCATTGATTTTGATACGCAACTGCTACCCGACTCAATTACCTTGCCGCTGCTCTGGGCTGGCCTCGCCTTCAATCTGCATGGTGTCATGACAGACCTCACCTCGGCGACACTAGGCGCGATGATCGGCTATCTGGCGCTTTGGAGCGTATTTTGGGCATTCAAGCTGGCTACCGGCAAAGAAGGCATGGGCTACGGCGATTTCAAGCTGCTGGCCGCGCTCGGCGCCTGGTTGGGTTGGGAGATGTTGCCGGCGATCATTCTTCTTTCTTCTCTGGTTGGCGCGGCAGTGGGTATCGGGCTGATCATTTTCGCCAAACATGGCCGTCACATCCCGATCCCGTTTGGGCCCTATCTGGCCGGAGCGGGTCTCATTGCCCTGTTTTGGGGGCAAGTGCTGACACAAAGGTACCTTGGCCTGCTGACTTGAAAAATCCTCCAGGATACCGATATGGCCGGATATACCTGTCAGTTATAATTCAATGCTTTGGAGGACTCTGATGCCGATTTACGAATATCGCTGTGACGCCTGCGGTTCCCGCAAAGAACACCTGCAAAAGATGAGCGATGCGCAGCTCACCACCTGCCCTTCCTGTGGGCAGGAAAACTACAACAAATTACTCTCTGCCGCCGGTTTTCAACTCAAAGGCAGCGGTTGGTACGCCACCGACTTCAAAGGCGGCGGCAAACCCGCCGCCAGCGCAGAGACCACCCCGCCTTGCCAAGGCGGCTCGGGAGCATGTACGCCGTGCGCGGCCAGCTGATCAAACGCTACTTCATCACCGGACTCCTGATTTGGGTGCCTCTGGCGATCACTTTCTGGGTTCTGTCGCTGATTGTCGGCGCACTGGATCAATCGCTGCGCCTTTTGCCGCAAGCAATTCACCCGGAGCGCTTGCTTGGTTTCGCGGTTCCCGGCGCCGGTGCCATTTTGACCTTGGGCATGATATTCATGACCGGGTTGCTCGCCGCCAACTTTATCGGCCAAAAACTGGTCGGTTGGTGGGAAAAATTCCTGGCCAGAATTCCCGTTGTCAACTCCGTCTACAACAGCGTCAAGCAAGTCTCCGACACCATTTTTTCGCCCAATGGCAACGCCTTTCGCAAAGCGGTTCTAGTCAATTACCCGCATCAGGATAGCTGGACGATTGCCTTTCTGACGGGCGCACCGGGCGGCGATGTCGTCAATCATCTCGCTGGCGATTACCTCAGCGTTTATGTTCCGACGACGCCCAACCCGACATCCGGATTTTTCCTGATGCTGCCGGCAAGCAAGGTCATCGAACTCGAAATGACAGTGGACGAAGCCCTCAAATACATTATCTCCATGGGTGTCGTGGCGCCTCCGCCACACACTCGCGCCGTTACCCTCACTTGAAACACTCGGAAAGCTTCATGCGTACTCATTACTGCGGACAACTCAACGCCTCCCTTGATACTCAGACGGTCACACTTTGCGGTTGGGCGCATCGCCGGCGCGACCACGGCGGCGTCATTTTCATTGACTTGCGCGACCGCGAAGGCCTGGCTCAGGTTGTCTGCGACCCGGATCGCGCCGAGATGTTCGCCATTGCCGAATCGGTGCGTAACGAGTTTTGCCTGAAAATCACCGGCAAAGTACGCCCGCGTCCGGCGGGTACCAGCAATGCCAACCTTGCCTCGGGTGAAGTCGAGATTCTTTGCCAGCAGATCGAAGTGCTCAATCCGTCAATCACGCCGCCCTTCCAGCTGGACGAGGAGAATCTTTCCGAGAACGTCCGTCTGACGCATCGCGTCATTGACCTGCGCCGTCCGCAGATGCAAAACAACATGATGCTACGCTACAAAACGGCACGCGCTTTCCGGCGCTTTCTTGATGACAACGGTTTTATCGATATCGAAACGCCGATGTTGACCAAATCGACCCCGGAAGGCGCCCGTGATTACCTCGTTCCTTCACGCGTTCACGACGGCCAGTTCTTCGCACTTCCGCAATCGCCGCAGCTTTTCAAGCAATTGCTTATGGTTGCGGGATTTGACCGCTACTACCAGATCGTCAAGTGCTTCCGTGACGAGGATCTGCGGGCTGATCGCCAGCCGGAATTCACCCAGGTGGATATCGAAACCTCATTCATGAGCGAAGACGAGATCACCGCCCTGATTGAAAAGCTGATTCGCTACGTTTTCAAGGACGCAATCAACGTCGATCTGCCAGCCCCCTTCCCGCGTATGAGTTACGCCGAGGCGATGAATCGCTTCGGCTCCGACAAGCCGGATTTACGGGTAACGCTTGAACTCACCGATGTTACCGACGCCGTCAAAGATGTCTCGTTCAAGGTCTTCGCCGGCGTGGCCAACAGTGACAACGGCCGCGTCGCGGCGATGCGCATCCCGGGCGGCGCAACATTGACGCGCGGCGAAATCGACGAATACACCAAATTTGTTGGCATCTACGGGGCTCGGGGGCTTGCCTACATCAAGGTCAACGACGTCACGCAGCTTAACGAATCGGGCCTGCAATCGCCGATCGTCAAAAACCTTCATGAAAACGCCCTCAAAGCCATTATTGAACGCACCCAAGCGCAATCCGGCGACCTGATTTTCTTCGGTGCCGACACGACCAAGATTGTTAATGATGCCCTCGGTGCACTACGTTTCAAGATTGGTCACGAAAAAGGTTTCGTCAATGGTCGAGCCTGGGAACCATTGTGGGTTGTCGACTTCCCGATGTTCGAATACGACGCGGAAGACAATCGCTGGACGGCCTGCCACCACCCATTTACCAGCCCCAAGGATGAGCACGTGGCGCTCATCAAGACCGATCCCGGCAAATGCCTGGCCAAAGCCTACGATCTCGCCCTCAACGGTTGGGAAATCGGCGGTGGCTCGGTGCGTATCCACCGTGCCGAAATTCAGGAAACCGTTTTCCAGGCACTCAATATCGGCCCCGAAGAACAGCAAGCCAAGTTCGGTTTTCTGCTCGACGCCCTGAAATACGGCGCCCCGCCGCATGGCGGCCTGGCTTTCGGGCTTGACCGGATTGTCACCATGATGACCGGCGCCGAGTCCATCCGCGACGTCATCGCCTTCCCGAAAACCCAGCGCGCGCAGTGTTTGCTCACTGACGCCCCCTCGGCGGTCGACGAAAAGCAATTGCGCGAGTTGCACATTCGGCTGCGGCAAAAGGCTGATTTGCAGCCTGCCAGCCCGGTGGTGTAAACGACCATGCGCCGCTGCTTCCGGGTTTTGCTGATTGCCTGGCTGGCCATCGGCGCCTCACTCGGTCTGGCGCGCGACAACCCAGAGGTCAATTGGGTTTCGCTTGCCGATTTGCCGCTCGAAGCACGGCAAACCCTCAAGCTTATCGAGGAAGACGGCCCCTTTCCCTACTCACGCGACGGCAGCATTTTCGGTAATTACGAAAAACGTCTTCCCCTGCATCAGCGCGGCTACTACCGCGAATACACGGTCAAAACACCCGGTAGCCGCAATCGCGGCGCGCGGCGCATCGTTGCCGGACGCGGCGACGAGTTTTACTATACTGCCGACCATTACCGCACTTTTCAACGCATCAGGAGGTAAGCGATGAGCGACAAACTCCTCAAGTCAGTCAAACGTGCCGGCCTTTACTACCTTCCATCAGTGCGCCGGGCGAGTCTTGAAGCCAGCGCCCAAAAAGTTCATTTCGCGGTATTGAGTGCCGACCTGAGCGGGCACCAAACAATGGAAGCCACACTGCGGGGTCTGGGCAACGCCCTGCAGTTTCCGATTTGGTTTGGCGCCAATCTGGATGCGCTTTTCGATTGCCTGAGCGACCCCGACTGGCTACCGGCCAAGGGTCACGTTGTCTTTCTTGGTGGTATCGATCGCGTTCGCGGCGCCGACCCGGAAGATTTCTCGACGTTTATTGAAGTGCTTCAGGCGGCCGCCGCCAGTCGCCAGGAAGCAGGCTTGCCGCTGTGGGTACTGATCGACACGCCGGCACGCGGCATCGCCAAACTGCCCGAGGCATGACTGCTTACAAACAAGCCGTCTCCGTTTTGGTGGTGATCTTCACGCGGGATCTTGATGTCTTGCTCCTTGAACGTTCCGCCCATCCCGGATTCTGGCAATCCGTCACCGGCAGCCGCGAGGGTGACGAAAGCCTGATCGCTACGGCAGCACGCGAAGTCGGCGAAGAAACCGGCCTCAACACGAACCGCTTCGAACTCAGTGACTGGCAACAGACCAATCGTTACGAAATCTTCAAGGAATGGCGGCACCGCTATGCCCCGGGGGTGAGCGAAAATACCGAACATGTGTTCAGTTTGCTTCTGCCCGAGCGCCAAGCAATCCGAATTTCTCCGGACGAACATCGCCAGTGGTGCTGGCTCAACTGGAAGGAAGCTGCAGAAAAATGCTTTTCCGCCTCCAATCGCGAGGCCATCCTCGCCTTGCCCTCGCGCATTGCCGGGGCAAAAACCCGCTGAGCGCATCGCTTCACGTCCAAAAAGCCGGGGCGAACCCCTTGACGGCCTTTTTCTTTGTAGAATCGGCGGCGACCTAATCCGGAGCCCGTCATGAGCATCGAAAATCTCTCTCCCAGCATTAAAGCATCCGTTCTAGCCGAGGCATTACCTTACATCAAGCGTTTCCACGGCAAGACTATCGTCGTCAAGTACGGCGGCAACGCAATGACCGACGAACACCTCAAAAACTGCTTTGCACGGGATGTCGTACTGCTGGAACTGGTTGGTTTCAACATCGTCGTGGTGCACGGCGGCGGGCCGCAAATCGAGACACTGCTGGCGCGCGTCGGCAAAAAAGGCGAATTCGTTCAGGGGATGCGCGTTACTGACGCCGAAACCATGGAGTTGGTCGAAATGGTTCTCGGCGGCCAGGTCAACAAAGACATCGTCAATCTGATCAACCAGCACGGTGGCAAGGCGGTTGGCCTGACCGGCAAGGATGGCAACTTCATCCGTGCGCGCAAGCTGATGCTGCCCAACAAGGAGATTCCGGGCGACCTGATCGACGTCGGTCAGGTGGGCGAAATCACCTCGATTGACCCCTCTCTGATCGACCATCTCGACCGTGGCGCTTTTATCCCGGTCATCGCCCCGATAGGGGTCGGTAAAGACGGCGAAACCTACAACATCAATGCCGACGTTGTCGCCGGCAAAATCGCCGAAATCCTCAAGGCCGAGAAACTCGTGCTGCTGACCAATACCCCCGGCGTTCTTGACAAAGCCGGCAATCTGATCACCGGCATCACGCCCAAGGAAATCGACGAAATGGTCGACGATGGCACGCTCTCCGGCGGGATGCTGCCAAAAATCAGTTCGGCGCTCGACGCCGCGCGCAACGGTGTCAAAGGCGTGCATATCATTGACGGCCGTGTCGAACATGCCCTGCTACTTGAAATCCTCACCGACCACGGCGTCGGCACGATGATCAAATCGCACTGATGCCGCCATCCCGTCAGGTCTGGATTTTTGATCTCGACAATACGCTGCATAACGCGACACCGCACATCTTCCCCCACATCAACCGCGCGATGCGCGACTATATCGAGCGGCATCTCGGTCTCACCCCGGACGAAGCCACCCGCCTCCGCCAGGACTACTGGCAACGCTACGGCGCCACGCTGCTCGGGCTGATGCGCCACCACGGAACCAATCCGCGGCATTTCCTGCGGGAAACCCATCAATTTTCCGACCTTGCCGGGATGCTGGTTTTTCAGAAACCGCTCATCCCCATGCTGCAACGACTGCCGGGGCGCAAAATAATCTTCTCCAATGCACCACGCCATTACACCGAAGCGGTACTCGGCATTACCGGCCTGGACGCCTGCTTCGATGCGGTCTATTCGGTAGAGAGCGTCAATTTTCAACCCAAACCACTACTCGCCGGATTTCGCACACTACTCAATGCCGAACGCATCAAGCCACGCCAGTGCATCATGGTCGAGGATAGCCTGGCCAATCTGGCAAGCGCCAAAAAGCTCGGCATGAAAACCGTGTGGGTGAGCGCTGGCTATCGCCGATCGCCTTGCGTCGACGTTAAAATCAGCAGCATCCTGCAACTGGCAAAGCGTTTCGGACTACGCTGATTTTGCCGTTTATTTTGAGAGACAAGCATGGCTATCAAACCGGGCGAACGCCGACTTCTGATCCTGCAAACCCTGGCCGGTATGCTGGAAACCCCGAAGGGTGAAAAAATCACCACGGCCGCTCTCGCCGCCAAACTGGATTGCTCGGAAGCGGCGCTTTACCGCCACTTTGCCAGCAAGGCCCAGATGTACGACGGGCTCATCGAATTCATAGAACAAAGCCTGTTTGCCGTGATCAACCAAATCACCTCCGACGAATCCGAAGGGCTCAAGCAAGTTGAAGCAATCGTCGCCCTGCTATTGCGCTTTGCCCAGAAAAACCGCGGCATGACGCGCCTCCTGATCGGCGACGTACTGGTCAACGAAAACGAACGTCTGCAAAATCGTATCAGCGCCCTCCTCGACAAAATCGAAGCGGCGCTCAAACAAGCCTTGCGCATCGCCGCCACCCAGGAAAACCTCAAGCCGGATGCCGACTTTGGCGCCCTGGCCAATCTCCTGCGCTGCTATGCCGTCGGGCGCTGGGAGCAATATGCGCGCAGCGGATTCAGCCGCGAACCACTAGCACAATGGCAACAGCAGTGGCCCATGCTTTATTTCGCCTGCCTTTCGCAATCCGCCACACCGGGCAGCCGTTAAAGCGGTCAGCGCCGCAAATACTCGGCAGCATCAAGCGCAAAGTAAGTCAGGATGCCATCCGCGCCGGCACGCTTGAAGGCCAGCAGACTCTCCAGCACGCAAGCCCTTTCGTCGAGCCAGCCATTCTGCGCTGCCGCCTTGAGCATCGCGTACTCACCACTGACCTGGTAGGCATATGTCGGCACCTTGAATTCGTCCTTGACGCGACGAACGATATCCAGATACGGCAGCCCGGGCTTGACCATGACCATGTCAGCCCCCTCGGCCAAATCCAGCGCGACTTCCTTCAAAGCCTCGTCGCTATTGGCCGGATCCATCTGGTAGGTGTATTTATTACCCTTACCCAGATTGCCCGCCGAACCCACCGCATCGCGGAACGGCCCGTAAAAAGCTGACGCGTACTTGGCCGAATAAGCCAAAATCCGCGTGTAAATTTTTCCGTCCTGATTCAACTCGGCACGAATTCGTCCGATTCGCCCATCCATCATGTCGGAGGGCGCCACCACGTCGGCACCCGCCCGGGCATGACATAAGGCCTGCCTCGCCAGCACCTCCAGGGTTTCGTCGTTCAACACATACCCCCCCTCATCAATCAAGCCATCCTGGCCATGACTGGTGTAAGGATCAAGCGCGACATCGGTAATCACCCCCAACTGCGGGAATTCGCGCTTCAGCGCCCGCACCACGCGCGGCACCAAACCCTCATCGTTGAAGGCCTCTGCCGCATCCAGCGTCTTCAGCGCGCCACCCACCACGGGAAAGAGTGCCAGCGCTGGAATCCCCAAGCCGGCAGCTCGCTCGGCCGTCCTCAGCAACCTATCCAGTGACTGCCGCTCAACGCCCGGCATCGAAGCCACCGGCTCGACGCGCCCGGCGCCCTCAAGCACAAAAACCGGATAAATAAAGTCGTCGACCGTCAGCACCGACTCGCGCATCAAACGGCGAGAAAAATCATCACGCCGCATCCGGCGCATACGGGTTCCAGGAAAACTTCCGCTCGTTGTCATACTGCAACCTCTACCAAACCTGCATTAAAAATTGATCTATCGAGAACTTTCATCGACAAGCCACGTCCTATCGAGCAGATGGCATGTGCTGTCTCCCGCTTCACCTCCCTGAGCGGGTGTCTTGACCTCGTCAAGGCATTTTTGCCCCCGGACTCCCCTTGTCCGGGGGCTTTTTCTTTTCTGCCACCCGCACTTCGATATCCAGCCAGCCAGCCAAAACAGACTCGCACGCCTCAACACCCGTTTTCTTCAAACTGGAAAAAAGCTGCACCGAATAAAGCTCAGCATCACCCCAGGTGGCGATTTCCGCAATCACCGAGCGCAGGGTTTTGGTCTGCTCCTGACGGCTCAATTTGTCAGCCTTCGAGAGCAGGATATGAATCGGCCGACGGGTTGGCCGAAACCAGTCGAGCAAGCGCAAATCAAGATCGGTCATTGGCCGCCGGATATCCATGATCACGACGAGCCCCGCCAGCTGTTCGCGCTTGCTCAAATACGGGCCGATCAAGCCTTCCCATTGAGCACGAATCGCTTCCGGTGCCTTGGCAAAACCATAGCCCGGCAAATCAACAAAATACTTGCCGGCCGCCAGGGTGAAATAATTCAAATGTTGCGTTCGCCCCGGCGTTTTACTGACATAGGCCAGCCTGACCCGCCCGGCGAGCGTATTGATAGCCGAAGACTTTCCCGCATTCGAACGCCCGGCGAAAGCAACTTCGCGAACGGAATCCTGCGGCATATCGCGGAGATTGGCGACGGTAGTCAAGAAAACCGCCTGTTGAAACAGTGACATAAAAAACTCGCAAGACCCGCCTGGATGGCGATTAACTGATATAGAATAGCAGGTTTGAAACCTCCGTTCCGGCCAAAGCGCCATTAAACGCGTACAAGGAGCTCAGCAATGATTCGCACCACGGCAATGGCGATTCTTTTCGCCACCAGTTTTATCGCCAACGCATCGGATGCACCCGCGGCAAAGGTCGATCCCGCCAAAGGCAAAGCGATCGCCGAGACCATCTGCGTTGCCTGTCACGGAGCCGATGGCAACAGCGTGACCGCAGCCAATCCGCACCTGGCTGGTCAAGTCGAAGAATATATTTACAAACAATTGAAAAACTTCAAGGCCGTTGACGGCAAGCCGGCAGCGCGCAACAACGCAATCATGGCGGGGATGGCCGCGCCGCTCTCGGATGACGACATGAAAAACGTCGCCGCCTGGTTCTCGTCGCAAAAAGCCACCCCGGCAAAAGCCAGCGATGCATCAAAAATTCCCCTTGGCCAGCAATTGTGGCGCCAGGGTGATTTCAACAAAGGCGTTCCCGCCTGTGCCGGTTGCCACGGCCCGGCCGGTGCTGGATTGCCGGCACAATATCCGAAACTGGCGGGGCAGTTCCCCGAATATACAGAAGCTCAGCTCAAGGCTTTCCGTGCAGAAGAACGCGCCAATGACCCGGCGAGGATGATGCGCACAATCGCCGCAAAGCTCTCCGATGTTGAAATCAAGGCGCTTGCCGAATACGCAGCCGGCCTGCGTTAATAGGCGGCAGATGATGAAACAGGCAGCTTTAGCTGCCTTTTTTATTTCTTCAGCAATTGACACTTGGCAGCGCCCCGGCGCAACGCTAGACTGAGTTGCACGTTTTTGCAACGCGCAACGCCCAGGAGAAAAGTTCATGAAAACCCTCAAACAGATGCTTGCCAGCAAAACGCGGCCACTGGCAGTGGTCGCCCCCGGCGATACCGTTTTTCACGCCCTGTCGGTCATGGCAAGCAACGACGTTGGTGCCCTGCTGGTACTTGATGGCGAGCAGCTAGTTGGCGTTTTCTCGGAACGAGACTATGCGCGGAAAATCATTCTGCACGGCAAAAGCTCCAAGGAAACCTTTGTCCGTGAAATCATGAGCGACAAGGTCGCCTATGTATCGCCGACAGCAACGCTCGATGAATGCCGCGCCCTGATGACCGAAAAGCACTTTCGCCACTTGCCCGTCATCAATGATGATGGCTCGGTTGCCGGCATGGTCTCGATTGGCGATCTGGTCAAGGAGACCATTAGCAGTCAGCAATTTCTGATCGCAGAGCTGGAAAAATACATCACCAGTTAACATGGTAACAGCGGATAACTCCCACTTTCGGATTCTTGAAGACATCGCCCGGGATTTCTCGGGCGATGTCAACTTTCCGACTTGCATGGATGCTGCCGTTTTGGTTCGCGACACGCTGAGCGATCCGAATACCAATTTGCAACGCGTAGTTCAAGTCATCGGGATTGAACCGCTGATTTCCAGCAAATTACTCAAGCTCGCCAATTCCGTGGCCTACAACCCATCGGGTCAAGGCGTTTCTGAACTGGGGTCGGCGATCAAGCGCTTGGGTTTTGAAGCCGTGCGAACCACCTCGCTGGCAGTAGCAATGGATCAAATGCTGAAATCCAAAAACCTCACAGTTTTTGGTGATATTTCGCGCAACGCCTGGGAGCACACCTTGCGCGTCTCGGCCATTGCCCGCATCTTGGCTGGCCGCATTGGTCGCATCAATCCGGAGGAGGCCATGCTTGCCGGACTAGTGCACGACATCGGGATTTTCTATTTATTATTTCGCGCCGCCGATTACTCCGAATACCGTGAAAATCATGCCGCGACACTCGAATTGATTCGTGACTGGCACGCCGAAACAAGCAACAAGCTGCTGCAAATTCTCGGCTTGCCGGAGCAGATCACCGACGCGGTGCGCGGCCATGATCAACTGCGACACCTTGACACCCCTGCCTCAGTGCGCGACGTCCTCTATTTTGCCAATCCGCTCGCCGGCTATGACAGTGACTGGAACCCCGATTTTGCCGACGCCAGCGAAATCACCGCGCGCGCTGCAAATCTTGAACGCTACCCCGATCTGCTCGGCGAAGCGGAAGAATACGTCGCCGAATTACGCGCCGCGCTAGCCGTTTGACCAACTCCCGATGAACAGCCAACCGTCAATCAGTCAATTGAGACGGATCCAGCTTGCGCTCGCGCTGCTCATGCTGCTGCCTTTTGGGCGACTGGCCGTGCTTGCGCTCAACGCCGATTGGGGTGCCAGTTTTATCGACGAGGTACAACGCTGGACTGGCACCTCGACCCTGATCATTCTGTTGCTCACCCTCGGCATTTCGCCCTTGCGTGCCACAACGCAATGGCACTGGCTGACCCGTTTGCGCCGACCGATGGATTTGTTCACCTTCTTCTACGCAAGTCTGCACTTTTTCTCGTTTATCGGTCTTGACCACCGCTTTGAAATCAACGCCATCGCCACGGATATGTTCAAACGCCCTGACGTCATCCCTGGTTTTGCTGCCTTCGCCATTCTGCTACCGCTGGCGCTTACCTCCAACCAGTTCGCCGTTCGTCGTCTGGGCGGACGCCGCTGGCAGGAACTCCATCGCGGCATTTATCCCGCCGCTATTCTCGGCTGCCTGCATTACGTCTGGTTAGCCGAGGGCGCCGCCCTGCTCTGGCCACTCGCCGCTTCGCTGATACTGGCGCATTTGCTGGCCTGGCGAATCAAGGAACGCCAGCGCAAAGCGATTCCCGTCACTCAGGCAACAAGCGCCAAACCACTGCGTTATTTCAAACAAAAACCGGATTAGCCGCCACGGCGCGGCGTTTCGAAGCGAACAATCGCGCGACCATCGGCCGCTTTGACGGGGGCCACCTTCCAGGCGTGGCCATAGACCACCTCAAACGTTGCCGGCAATTTGCCATCCTCGCGCCAAGCTTCGTAACCCGCCCGCGCCCGCGCCCAACTCGCCCGCCCGGTCAACCCGCGCCGGCGCGCCGACATTGCACAGGACGAACCGGCAGCCCGCAATTCGCCGAGCAGATCATCAAAACTGTCGTAAGTCAGTTTGATCACTTCCATGTCCATGACCGGATCGGCAAAGCCGCAAGCAACCAACATGTCGCCGATATCATGCATATCCAGAAAGCGCTGGGTATGGGCGTATCCATCGGCGAAGACGGCGCGCAGTTCTTTGAGCGTATCCGGCCCCAGCGTCGAAAACATCAACAAACCACCAACCTCAAGTACTCGATGCGCTTCGGCGAGCGCCGGCAGCGGATCGTCAAGCCAGTGCAAGAGCAAATTTGACCAGATCAAGTCGGCTGACCGCGACAGCAACGGCAATTTGGCCGCATCGGCGGCCAGCGTCAGGGCGCCGCCAGAACCCCCGCCGATCCAGCGCCGCCAAGCCGGCAATTGCGGTCTGACGTCGGCCAACATCGCCGGCACCCAATCCAGCGCCACCTGCTGCGCCGCCGGAAAACGTGCGGCCAAACCACGCAGGCTGGCACCGCGAGCGCAGCCCAAATCGACCACCCGCTTGGCATCGACGCGCACATAGTCGAGTCGCTCCTGCATACGGCGGTCGATTTCCCGCGCGAAAAAATCGCCCTCGCCATAAGTTTCGGCAACCCGCGCAAACCTACGCCGAACTTGCCGGCGATCGAGCAGGGCGGGGGGTGTGGGCTCCTGGCTCAAATGGCCTTCAGACCGAGGCGAGCAAACAACGCCTCGTCACGCTCGACATCCGGGTTGCCCGTCGTCAGCAAACGCTCACCATAAAAAATCGAGTTGGCACCGGCCAAAAAGCACAATGCCTGTAATTCGTCACTCATTTCCTGCCGTCCGGCCGACAAGCGCACCCACGAGCCCGGCATGGTAATTCGCGCGGCGGCAATGGTGCGGACAAACTCGAACGGATCGAGGCGCGGGTTATCAGCCATCGGCGTTCCCGGAATCGGCACCAGATTATTGATCGGCACCGACTCCGGGGGCGGCGCCAGATTAGCCAGCTGAACGAGCAGCGCGGCGCGATTTTTCCGCGATTCGCCCATACCGATAATGCCGCCCGAACAAACGTTGATCCCCGCCTCGCGCACCTGATCCAGCGTATCGAGCCGGTCGTCATGCGTGTGCGTCTTGATTACCTGACCGTAAAAATCCTTGTCCGTATCGAGATTGTGGTTGTAATAATCGAGGCCGGCATCCTTCAGCTTTCCGGCCTGGCCTTGCTTGAGCATCCCCAAAGTCACGCAGGTCTGCATTCCAAGCGCCTTGACCTCGCGCACCATATCCAGAACACGCTCGAGGTCGCCATCTTTTGGCCCCTTCCAGGCGGCGCCCATGCAAAAGCGAGAAGCGCCCTTGTCCTTGGCCACCCGGGCGGCAGCGATGACTTCGTCGAGCGGCATCAAGCGCTCGCGCTCGGTATCGGTGTCGTAACGCGCCGATTGCGAACAATAACTGCAATCCTCCGAACAGCCCCCGGTTTTTACCGAAAGCAAGGATGAACGTTGCACCGCATTCGCATCAAAATTCTCGCGATGGACGCCCTGCGCCCGCCACAGCAAATCGTTCAAGGGCATGTCATACAAAGCCATCACCTCGGCCAGCTGCCAGCGGGGTGACAAATCAGGAGCGGCGGCGGGAGCGACTTTGGCAAACGAACTGACGTGTTGCATGGGGAAACCCTATCTGGAGAATTCAGGTAAATTAAGCGGCGAGCCGAACGGCAAAAACGCCATAATTATAAATTATCAAGGGCAGCGCCCGATGACCGCAATTTTACTCCAGCCCATCCAATCGACGCTTCAGCGCTGGCAGCAGTACCTCATGCCCGGTACTTGCCTGCTCTGTGCAGATGACAGCGGCAGCGCCTTGTTATGTCCGGCCTGCAGCGCCGATCTGCCGACCCTGCCGGAAATACGCTGCCCGCAATGCGGCGAACAAACCACGCATGGCGAACGCTGCGGCGCCTGCCTCAAAGACCCGCCCGCTTTTACCCGCACGCACGCGCTTTTTCGCTACGAATTCCCGCTTGACCGCCTCATCCAGGCACTCAAATACGGGCACCAACTCGCCCTCGCCGCTTGGGCCGGCGACCAACTGGCACCGATCATCGAGGCCGCCGACTACGACAGCTTGATCCCCCTGCCCCTTCATCCGCTGCGCCTGCGTGAGCGCGGCTTCAACCAATCCATCGAAATCGCCCGCCGCCTGGCGCGGCACACCGGCCTCCCGCTCGACCACCAATCACTGATTCGCCGTCGCGCCACCGCCCCGCAAGCCGAACTCGCCATCAAAGAACGTGCGCGCAACGTGCGCGGCGCCTTCGAATGCCAGCGCGACCTCAGCGGCCGCCGCCTGCTCCTCATCGACGACGTCATGACCACCGGCGCCACCCTGCGCGAAGCCGCCCGCGTTCTTGCGCTCCACGGCGCCACCCGCATCGATCTCGCGGTCATCGCGCGCGCCCTCAAACACTGAACGCGCCATGTTCGCCGTCGTCCTCTACCAGCCCGAAATCCCCCCCAACACTGGCAACGTCATCCGCCTCTGCGCCAACACCGGCGCCGAACTTCACCTGGTCGAACCACTCGGCTTCAATTTCAACGATAAAGCCCTGCGCCGCGCCGGGCTTGACTACCATGACACCGCCCGGATCATTCGCCACGCCGATTGGGCGGCGTGCAAAAACGCACTGGCCGATCGCCGCCTGTTTGCCATCACCACGCACGGCAGCGCCAGCCCGTTCAACACCGCATTCAGCGACAACGATGTCTTTGTCTTTGGCCGCGAAACTAGCGGCCTGCCGCCGGAAGTGATGAATGAATTCGCCGCCGAACATCGCTTGCGCCTGCCCATGTTGCCCGCTCAGCGCAGCCTCAACCTGAGCAACGCCGTCGCCGTGACGGTTTATGAAGCGTGGCGGCAATGCGGGTTTTCTACCCCTCCGGCAGTCTGAAGATCAGCTACACTGTGCATGTCAAAACCAAGCCAGCAGTGGAGTCCGCCATGGGTCTACCCCTTGAAAAGTACGTCATGACAGCCGCCGAGTTCATCGACTGGGAAGCCACCCAGGCGGAAAAGCAGGAGTTCTACCACGGAGAGGTTTTTGCGACGACGGGCGCCCGGCAAACACACAATATTGTTGCAATCAACCTCGGAACCCTGCTCAAGACGTTCCTGCGCGGCACACAATGCCGAGCGCTAATGACCGACATGCGCATCCAGGTGGCCGAAAACGTCTTCTATCCCGACATTCTCGTGACCTGCGACCCCGACGATCTCAAAGCCGATCTTGTCATGCACCACCCGCGCGTGATCATCGAAATTCTCTCGCCCAACACCGCCGCCTTTGATCGTGGCGACAAATTTGCCGCCTATCGCCAGATTGCCAGCCTACAAGAATACGTCCTGATCGACCCGGACACCCACCATATCGACGTTTATCGGCGCATGCCCGAAAACGACTGGCTGCTTGCCGCCAGCGAAGCCGCGCACGGCCTGCGGCTTAAGTGCCTGGATTTCCATGCCACGCTGGCCGAAGTGTTTGAAGACCTTGACACCTAAAATTCTGCCTTGGCACTCAATGCCGGCACATCCGAGTCTTCGTAAATAGCCTCAAGCGTCAAGCCAAACCCCAGGCTCGTCAACAAAACCGATCCGCCGGCAGCGGCAATTTCCTGCAGCCATCCCCCTTTATTGCGGCGAAAGC
Organism: uncultured Pseudomonadota bacterium; assembly: GCA_903951825.1. Lineage (GTDB taxonomy): Bacteria > Pseudomonadota > Gammaproteobacteria > Burkholderiales > Rhodocyclaceae > Azonexus. The sequence continues at coordinate 71,624 of CAJBDJ010000026.1, read as the reverse complement.
ACCTCAACCACGAGTAAAGGCGCGCTGACGAAGTTCTGTGGCGAATCGGCGCGCAACTCCTCAGCCGCGCAAGGTCACCACCACATCAGGGTAATAGTAGGCATTGGCGGCCTGAACCTCCACCTTCATGTCCGATGTCCACGTGCGACAAGGCTTACCCCGAAGATGAACACGCAAGGCCATGGCGAAATTGAGCGCCAGCGTTCCATGCGCCTTCGAGGCACCCGCCATGGCAAAAATCTCGCCATTCACATACTCATGGCGCGGGCCGAGCAACGCTTCGCCGGCCAGGTAATCGGCTACCGTCATGTAAACCAGTTGAGCAGTTCCCATAACAGACTCCGAAAAATTGTTGGCGAATCAGTCTATCGCTGATCCCGTTCATGTCAATGCCAGCCCCCGAGGCGGCGAAAGTGGCGATTTGTTGCGTCAACACAACAAGCAACCAATAAACAACACAATGAACACAAACATCGATTGCCCTGCCCGCACCCTCTTTGCGACAATCCGTCTAACTTCTCAATCCGAGAGGTAAAGCTTAATCGGTTCGAGAGATCGGATTAAAAACTAACCACTAAGGAGATTTTCAAGATGCAAAAGAAAATTATCGCTCTGGCTGTTGCAGGCCTTGCTTCTACCGCAGCTTTCGCACAAAGCAACGTGACCGTTTATGGTGTTGTTGATTATGGCTATGCCTACCGTACTGATGCCATCACTCCGGCGCTTGGCGTATCCAAACCAAGCAGCTCCAGCCAAATCAATGGCGGCCAGCAATCAGGCAACCGCCTTGGTTTCAAAGGCGTTGAAGATTTGGGTAACGGCCTCAAAGCCGTTTTCCAGCTGGAAGCTGGGTTCTTGCTTGATACCGGCAGGGATCATGCTGCCGGCTCAATGTTCAGCCGCCAAGCTTACGCCGGTTTGACCGGTGGTTTCGGTACGTTGATCGGTGGTCGCCTCTACACGCCGCATTACTCTTTCGTTTCCTCAGTTGATCCTTTCGGTAACGGCACCGTAGGTCAGTACAGCAACACTTATGGTGGTGGCTTGTTTGATCCGGTTCGCGTTAACAACGCAGTTGCATATGTCTCCCCGTCATTTGGTGGTTTGACCATTACCGGTGCCTATTCAAATTCTGCAGATACTGCTAATGCCGGCACCACCAACCTTGCTGGCACCACGATACCATCTGGTCAAGACAGCCTTACTAGCAATGCTCAAAACAACTCTGTCTATGCCATCTTGGCTCGTTACAACGGTGCAGGTATTGATTTGGGTTTGAATTATCACTACATCGCAGCTGGATCCAACGGCGTGCCGACGATTGGTGGTCTTGACACTGTGAAATCGGTTCAAAACATTACGCTTGGTGGCTCTTATGACGCCAAAGTGGTTAAAATTGCCGGCTGGTATTCCAACAGCATTCAAGACAACGCGACGGGATTTAGCGATGTCAAGATTGATAACTGGATGATTGGCGCCACCGTTCCGGTTGGCAAGTTCGCAATCAAAGCGTCTTACAATCTTTCTGATGGCAATTCAGCAGCCGGCGGCAATGCTCAGCAGTACGCAATTGGTACCGATTACAGCCTGTCCAAGCGCACCAACCTCTACACCGCTTACGCGATGATCGATAACGACAGCGCCACGAACAATCGCGTTACCACGCGCCGCGCTACAGTTGTCGGTGACGGTAGCAATGGTGGCGGCACCTTCCAGACAGGTTTCAACGTCGGTCTGCGTCACCAGTTCTAATCTGATTTAATCGTCAGTTAGGCAAAAAGGGAGCTTCGGCTCCCTTTTTTATTTGAGAAATAGCTGCAGACGAAGGCGGGTTCGCGGTGGCCGCCGGCGTGGTCGAGACCGACAAAGGCTCAGCGTGTACTGATCTCCGGTGTGATCCAGTCGCTCGGGTAAAATGAGATTCCCGCCTGGGTTCCGCCAATTTTGATGAAAGTCGCACCGGTATGTACCGCTTTTCTCCCTTGCCCACCTTTCCCCAATCCCCCGCACTGACCGGCGACGACGTTGAGCAAAAGCGCGCTGAAATTCTCGACTACTTTCACGCCACCTTTGATCGCTACGAGCAGTTGTTCGAGGGGCTGACTTGCGACGAGGCTTTTTATAAAAAGCCGATTGCCTTGCGCCACCCGCTGATTTTTTATTTCGGCCATACCGCCACCTTCTTTATCAACAAATTGCTCCTCGCTGGCTGGGTTGAAACCCGGATCAATCCAAAGTTCGAGTCGATGTTTGCCATCGGCGTCGACGAAATGAGCTGGGATGATCTCAGCGAGGCGCATTACGACTGGCCGGCCGTGGACGAGGTCAAAGCTTATCGTCAGCAAGTGCGGATGACGGTCGATGAGCTGATTCGCAACAAAAGCCTGGCGCTGCCGATAACCTGGGATGACCCGTGGTGGGTCGTGCTGATGGGTGTCGAGCATGAGCGCATTCATCTTGAAACGTCGTCGGTGCTGATTCGCCAACATCAACTCGACTTCGTTAAGGCGCACCCCGCTTGGGCGCCGTGTCGTGTAAGCGGCGCCGCGCCGGTCAATAGCCTGGTCGATATTCCTTCGACTGTCGTCCATCTCGGGCGCGAACGAAAAGCACCGGGGCATTATGGCTGGGACAATGAATTTGGTCATCGTGTCGCCACCGTCGCTGCCTTTCAGAGTAGCCGCTATCTAGTCTCCAACGCCGAATTTCTCGCCTTTGTCGAGGCTGGCGGTTACGCCGACGAGGCCTTGTGGGAGCCGGAAGGGCTGGCCTGGCGGCAATACGCCCGCGCCGTGCATCCGTGCTTCTGGATCAAAAGCAGCGCCGGCTGGCGCTTGCGGCTGATGCTTGAGGCGGTGGAGATGCCCTGGGACTGGCCGGTTGAAACCAATTATCACGAGGCCAAGGCGTTTTGCCGGTGGAAATCACGGGTCAGCGGGCAATCGGTGCGTTTGCCCAGTGAAGACGAATGGCAGGCGCTCTGCGCTTATTCCGGCGCTAATGAGCCGGTGGCAGCCAATCTGCAACTGGCGCATTACGCCTCGTCTTGCCCGGTCAACACCTTCGTCCAAGGGCCGCTTTTCGATGTTGTCGGCAATGTCTGGCAGTGGTGCGAAACGCCGATTTATCCCCTTGAAGGGTTTGATGTTCATCCGATTTACGATGATTTCACGACGCCAACCTTTGACGAGCGCCACAATCTGATCAAGGGCGGCTCGTGGATTTCTTCCGGCAACCTGGCTTCGCCGGCTTCCCGCTACGCCTTCCGTCGGCACTTCTTCCAACATGCCGGTTTTCGCTACATTGTTTCAAGCGCATCCGGCCAGCATCTGTCATCGCACTACGAAACTGATCGACTGCTCTCCGAATACGCCGAATTCCATTATGGCGACGAGTATTTCGGTGTCACCAATTTTCCGCGCACGCTGGCTCAACTGGCTATTCAAGCAATGGCCGGAAAACCGGCAAAAAAAGCACTTGATCTCGGTTGTGCCACCGGTCGTGCCAGTTTTGAGCTGGCGCGCCATTTCGATCGTGTGACCGGCATTGATTTTTCGGCACGCTTCATCAGCCTTGGCATTCGACTCGCCGAAGAGGGACGCCTGCGCTACACGCTGGTTGAAGAGGGCGAACTGGTGGCCTACAAGGAGCGCAGCCTGGCGGCGCTTGGTTTGGCGGATGTGGCCGGCAAGGTTGAATTCTTTCAGGGCGATGCCTGCAATCTCAAGCCGCTTTTTGCCGGCTACGACCTGATCCTTGCCGCCAATCTGATTGATCGCCTGTATGACCCCGCGTCCTTCCTGCAAGACGTGCATCAGCGTCTCAACCCCGGCGGCATCTTGCTGATCGCCTCACCTTACACCTGGTTGCCGGAACATACCCAGCGCGAAAACTGGGTCGGCGGCTTCAAGCGCGATGGCGAAAGTTTTACGACACTGGATGGTCTGAAGGCACTGCTTGGCAGGCATTTCCGCTTGCTGGACGAGCCGCTCGCGGTGCCTTTCGTGATTCGCGAGACCCGCCGCAAGTTCCAGCACACCCTGTCGGAAGTCACGCTTTGGGAGCGCCGTTAACTTGACCCTCGTCCTCAACGAAAGCGAGGTTGAGTTCACGGCGATCCGTGCCCAGGGTGCCGGCGGGCAGAACGTCAACAAGGTGTCCAACGCCATTCACCTGCGTTTTGACATCAAGGCCTCAAGTTTGCCCGACGAAATCAAGACAAAACTATTGCATATGCGCGATCAGCGGATCAGCAGTGATGGCATGGTCGTCATCAAGGCGCAGAAACATCGCAGCCTGGAGCGTAATCGTGATGACGGACTGGTTCGTTTGCGTGAGCTGATTGCCTTGGCGGCGATCATTCAAGTGCCACGGCGCCCGACGAAACCCACGCGCAGCGCTCAGCGAAAAAGACTCGAAAGCAAACTCAGGCGCGGACGGGTCAAGTTGTTGCGTGGCCCGGTCAACGATTGAATCAATTCCGCCGGGGTTGCCTCAGGAAAACTGCTTGCTCTGCGCCGCAAGCGCTTTTTCGCGAGCCAGTAACAGGCGCAGCTTGACTGCTGGCGTAAAGGCCGCATCGTCCACTTCCGGCTCAGGCACCGAGGCCAGGGCATGGGCTTCGACCGCTTTCATGCGCGCTAGGTAAAGGCGCAATTTGACTTCTTCAGGAATGAAGTGGTCGCGATCAGCACCTTCCCTGTCGTCTGCATCGGCAAGCTTGGGGCGGTTGAAAGAACGGTGGAGGACAATGTCTTCGGCGCCCGAACCAGCATCTTCGTTGTCGGACCAATCAAGCGAGCTAGTTTTGGTCTTGGCGTTCAGCAGCGCAATTTGCTGTCGTTCGGCACGTGACAGCATGGACTTCGGAAGCACCGGCTTCTTCGCCAGCTTGAGCTTTTTAGCAGCTTTCAGTTTGCGAGCGGCGGCGATTTCCGGCGTAAAACTGAGGTCGCTGCGCAGAATCGTAACTTGCGCCGGGGTCGGAACTGGCGTCACGATCACTGTTGCTTCGCCGAGGGAAAAACTGGCCGCAGCGTCGGCGTAGGTCGCGTCAACATCGGCCGGCTCAGCAGCGTTAATGCTGGCCGATGTGAAAGCAGTCAGTAGGGCAAACAGTATCCAGCGCACGACAATTCCTTAATAAAACAACTCTTGATCCTCATACAACGCGCCAGGATGGTTTTGGTTGTCATGAAGGAGAATTTTTTCTTCTGTTCAGCCCATGGAAGAGTGCCGTGGAGTCTCGCCAAGGCGTTGCGCACGCCGTGGCCGGAAAAAGAAAAGGGCTTCCATCGCTGAAAGCCCTATCCGAGTGACTGGTGCCCCGGGCCAGACTCGAACTGGCACACCTTTCGGCGGCGGATTTTGAATCCGCTGCGTCTACCGATTCCGCCACCGGGGCAACGAAAGGGCGCATTATCCATGAATCACTTCTTTGGTTCAAGCTGATCTGCACAGGGAAAGGTTTTGGCCAGTGCTGCCGCAACCAGCATTGCGGTACTCGACGCCGGTTTCGGCGGGAGATGGTCGAGATGTGAGAGCACCGAACGAACCATGCGGTAAGGCAGATTTTGATCTCTTGGCAAGCAGATGGCATTGAGCGAGACGCCGACTTTTTCGGCCAAATAATCGCCGACCGCGTAGCCGTCAGCGAAGCCGGAAATGTAGGACATGCAACGTGCGCTGCGAATCGACTGATACGGGTCAGCCGAGGTTTTTCCGGCATAAACGTCGTCGGCCGCCTGACAATCACCGTACAACTCTTCGCCGCTGTAGGCGTGAGCCGAGAGGCTGATGCAGGCGGCCAAAAAAACCGTCGCGAGTTTTGTCTGCATATCAGGCGGCTTCGCCGATGCGCTTGGCAATGTGTGCCAGGGCGGCTTCGACCTGGTCAATCAGGATCAGGCAAAGATCGCCTTTTTGCAGGCGACTGAGCGCCGTGTCGATGGCGATGAACTCGCCGTCAATGGCATCAATTTTCTGCGTGCGGCGGGCATTTGCAAGCCCTTGACGCAGCAGGGCGATGACTTCGCCATCGGCGCGGCCGCGCTGACAGGCATCTTGGTAGAGGATGACGTCGTCGAAGGCGTCGCCGAGAATTTCGGTTTGCTGGCGAATATCTTCGTCGCGGCGGTCACCGGCACCGCTGATCACTACCGAGCGACGGCCGGCCGGCATGTTGTCAACGGCATTGACCAGCGCTTGGACGGCATCGGGGTTGTGACCATAGTCGGCAATCAGGGTGGCGCCACGGTAATCGAAAACGTTGAAGCGGCCGGGGGCGCTGTTGGCATCGCTGACGAAATTTGCCAGGGCGTACTCAATGACTTCCCAGGAATAGCCGAGCGCCCAGCCGGTGGCAACCGCAGCCATGGCGTTTTCGACCTGAAAACCGATGGTGCCGTTGCGGGTGAGCGGCACGTTGGCGAGTGGAATCCGGTGTTTTTTGCGGCCCTCGCTGCAGATAATCGCTTCGCGCTCGACATGGACGACGCGCTTGCCCTGGGCGCGGTGCGTGGCAAGAACCGGGTTGGCGCGGTCGCGGGCGAAGAATATGATCTGCCCGTGGCAGTGCTGCGCCATGGCTGCCACCACCGGGTCGGCGGCATTGAGAACGGCGGAGCCGCTAGCTGCAACGTTTTCGACGATGACTCTTTTGACCACCGCCAGTTCGTCGACGGTGGTAATGAAATTGAGACCCAGGTGGTCGCCCAAGCCGATGTTGGTGATCACCGCCACATCACACATGTCGAAACCGAGTCCTTCACGCAAAACCCCGCCGCGGGCGGTTTCGAAGACGGCGGCGTCGACATCGGGATGAAGAAGGACATTACGGGCACTCTTCGGGCCCGAGCAATCGCCGCTGTCGGTACGCTTGCCGTCGATGTAGACGCCATCGGTGCTGGTCATGCCAACGCGCAGGCCGTTACTTTCGAAGATGCGCCCAATCAGGCGGCTGGTGGTGGTCTTGCCGTTGGTGCCGGCGATAGCGACGACCGGAATACGGGCGTTCTCGCCTTCCGGGAACATCATGCTGATGATTGCCTCGCCGACGGCACGGCCTTTGCCGAACGACGGGTCGAGGTGCATACGCAGGCCGGGCGCGGCGTTGCATTCGACAATGCCGCCGCCCTGATCCTCAAGCGGTTTGAGCATGGTGTCGCAAACGACGTCGATACCGCAAATGTCGAGGCCGACGGTTTGTGCGGCGGCAACCGCGCAGGCGGCGAGTTCGGGGTGAACGTCATCGGTGACATCAGTAGCGGTGCCGCCGGTCGATAAATTGGCGTTGTTGCGCAGAACGACACGCACGCCGCGCGGCGGCACGGTGTCGGCAGCAAAACCCTGTTCAGCCAAGCGGCCAAGGGCAATGTCATCGAAACGGATTTTGGTCAGCGAAGTGGCGTGACCATCGGAGCGGCGCGGGTCGCTATTGACGATATTGACCAGCTCGCGGACGGTATGCGTGCCGTCGCCAATGACCAGCGGTGGGTCGCGCCGCGCTGCAGCGATCAGTTTGTCGCCAATCACCAGGAGGCGGAAATCATGACCGGGAAGGTATTTTTCAACCAGGATGTCGGAGCGAAATTCTTCGGCGAGCGTGTAGGCCTTCTTGATTTGTTCTTCTTGCGTGAGATTGACCGAAATGCCTTTGCCCTGATTGCCGTCGCGCGGTTTGACGACAACCGGCACGCCGATTTCTTGGGCCGCCGCCCAGGCGTCGTCGGCGTCGTGCACCGGGCGCCCGCGAGGAACGGCGACGCCAGCCGCATGGAGCAGGTTCTTGGTCAGCTCCTTGTCTTGGGCAATCGATTCGGCAATGGCGCTGGTGAAACAGGTTTCGGCCGCCTGAATGCGCTTTTGCTTGCTGCCCCAGCCGAATTGGACGAGGCTGCCTTGCGTCAGGCGACGATAGGGAATCCCACGGGCGACGGCGGCAGCGACAATGGCGCCGGTTGATGGGCCAAGGCGAATATCCTCATCGAGATCGCGCAGTTCCTTGAGAGTGGCATCGAGATCGAAAGGGGTGTCGTTCAAGGCGGCAAGACACAGCTGCTCGGCACGCTCAAACGCCAGGCGACCGACTTCTTCTTCGGTGTATTCGACAACCACCTGATAAACACCGGCTTCGTAGGACTGTGCTGTCCGGCTGAAGGTGACCGGACAACCGGCCTGAGCCTGCAGCCCGAGCGCCGCAAACTCGAGGGCGTGTGCCATTGAAACGGTGTCGAGATGATCGGCAGGAATCAGGTCGCCGAGCTCCGGGAAGCGCTCGCGCAAACGATTTTCAAAATTGGGCAGATCGGAAATCGCCGCCTCGGCACCTTCACAGGTGACGATGGCTTGGATCGCCGTATGCCGGCTCCACAGGTTGGGGCCGCGCAGGGCTCGAATGCGGGAGACGTCCATGACGCTTTATCCTTGTTGGTTCTTGGGTGACGCTTTGCGCGGCTTTTTGGCGACCGGCGCGAGCAGTGCGGTGTGACTGGGCAGGTCAAGACCAAAGGTCTTGATGCCGGTGCTGATGGCGTCAAAAGTGATGCCCAGTGCCCAACCGGCAGCAACTGCGGCGAGCACGTTGGCAATCGTTGCCGGGTCTTTTTTCTTGCCGATCAGCGGGACGTCGCCGAGACGGCAGATCAACCATGCCTCATCGTTGCCAGTGGTCAGCGCTATCCGACCGTCGCGGACAATGACGCCGCGTTTGTTGGCGGCGAGATGCGCGACCATCGCCGGACAGTCGGCATCGGCAGCAAAGAGAATGACGTCGCCATCGGAGATTTCGGCGAGATCGGCAACCGCCGGGTCGCCGGCATTGAGCACGGCATAGCCGCTTTTGAGAACCACATCGATCTGCGTGCGGTAGGTGTTGCGGTAGGTGGTGAAGTATTCGCCGCCACTAGGATGAACATCCCAGCGCCCGAGGTCTTCAGCGTCAATGTCGATGTTAGTAACAATGCCGACCTGACAGCGGTCGTAAGCGAGGCCTTCACCGAGAATGGTGCGCGCCCCGTTTTCGATCACCGCCGCTTGCAGCGCCCGGTTGAGCAACAGGCGATGGCCGCCGATCCAGGTCGCGGCATCGCCTTTTTGTACATGCCGGCGGTCAAGGTGGACGCCATCGCTGCACGCCAGGCCGACGCGCTTGCCGGAAACATAAATCAGGTGGGCGACGAGCTTGGCGACGGTCGTTTTGCCATGCGTGCCGGTGACGCCGACTAGCGGGATGCGGCCGCTGTCGTTGGCGGCGAACAGATTGTCGACAATCGCCTTACCCACCGGGCGCGGCTTGCCGATGCCGGGCTTGAGGTGCATCAGCAGGCTGGGGCCGGCATTGACTTCAACAATGGCGCCGCCCTGTTCCGCCAGCGGCTTCGAAATGTCTTCGGCCACCAGGTCGATGCCGGCGATATCGAGGCCGATGACGCGCGCCGCCAGCGAAACCAGGGCGGCGGTTTCGGGATGAACCTCATCGGTGACGTCGAAGGCATGATTGGCGTTACGCTGTATCAGCACTTGGCGGCCTGGGGCGGGCACCGAGTCGGCGCTCAGGTTTTGCCGCTCAAGTTCCATGCGCGCCGCCGAGTCGATGCGGATGGTGGAGAGGGGATGCAACTCGGTCGGGCCGCGTCGCGGGTCTGAGTTGACTTGCAAGGCGATCAGCTCGCTGACGGTCGACTGGCCGTCGCCGGTGACCATCACCATGTCGCCGCGATTGGCGGCAACCAGTTTGCCGCCAATCACCAACATACGATGCTCGGTGCCAGGGATCGAACGTTCGACGAGGACGCCGCTGCCTTCATCAACCGCGATCCGGTAAGCTTTTTCGATTTCCTCGCGGGTTTTGACGTCAATGAAGACGCCGCGCCCGTGGTTGCCATCGACCGGCTTGATGCACACCGGCAGACCGATATCGGTGGCCGCCTCCCAGGCGTCTTCGGCGCTGCTGACCTCGCGCCCTTCGGGGATCGGCACGCCGCAGGATGCCAGCAGGGATTTGGTTAAATCCTTGTCGCGCGAGATGGTTTCGGCAATCGCGCTGGTGCGGTCGGTTTCTGCCGTCCAGATGCGACGCATGGCGGCGCCGTAGCCAATTTGAACCAAATTGCCGTCGTCGAGCAGGCGGATGGTCGGAATGTCACGGTCGTCGGCGGCATCGACGATGCTGGCTGTTGACGGCCCCAAGCACTTGGCGTCGACCATGTCGGCGAGTTCTTCAACGGCTGCGGCGACGTCGAACGGAGTGTCGTTAATGGCCGCCATGATCAAATCGCGTGCCTTGTACAGCGCCGTGCGGGTCACTTCTTCGTGCCAGGCGCGAACGGCAACCTTGTAGACGCCGCGCTCCGATGTCTCGCGGGTTTTGCCAAATCCACCGGGCAGGCCGGCCAGATTTTGCAGCTCCAGAGTGACGTGTTCGAGGATGTGGCCGACCCAGGTGCCCTCGTCGACGCGGCGCAAAAAGCCGCCGTGTGTTTCATAACTGCAGCGGTGCTCGATCAGCGAGGGAAGCCAGGCCGCGAGGCGTTCGCCAAAGCCGGGAATCTTGTTGGAGGGAAAGTCCTCCAGTTCGCCGAGATCGACACGGGCTTCAAGGACGGGACGATAAGTCCAGATGTTCGGCCCGCGCAGGGAAGTGATGTCGCGGATGATCAGGTCTTTTTTCTTCATGCTTGATTCGCCCTGCTCGGTTGTTGGTCATGTTGTTGGGGGCAGCCAGCAATTATTAACGCTTTCCGACGGACATGGCTGACCGACGTCAAAAAAATCTCACCTTTCGCTACAGCCCGTCACAGGAAGCGGTCGAGCAGTTTGCGGGTATGGCGATCGAGGCTGCCGAGATCGCGAATCAGGAACTGGATGCCGTGCGTGTCGGCAATCAGCAAGCGACTCTGCGACAGGCGGCGGATGTCTTCTTCGCCTTTGAGCAGCAATACGGCATTGCCGCGATTGGTGACAACTTGCCAGGTGCTCGGACAGGCAAAACTGGAGACTTCGGTTATTTTTTCAATTTCCGGCACAAATTCGCGACTGGCCAGTTCTTCTTCAAGCAGCTGGCCGCTGGCGGCGGGCAGTGCGGCGAGATGCTCAATCCACCCGACTTCGTGGCCTTCCGTGCTCACCAGGGCGATGCCCTCGTCGGGAGCGGCGATCGGAAAGGCGCGTACCGGCGTGACGCCTCGGTGTTCTTCGCCATTTTGGGTGGTTAATACGAGTTGGCCGAAAGCGTCGCGGTGGAGGGTGAAATCGGCTGCGGTCATTTGACGGTGTCCTTGCTGGGTGACTCGATGCTGCGTCGTTCTTCCGGTTCGCTATCGACGTTGCGCGCCTGTGCCTGATAAAGCTTGTAGTAATGCCCTTCGATCATCATCAACTGGTCGTGATTGCCGATTTCGACGATGCGGCCGCGATCCATGACGACCAGCCGGTCGGCCTTGCGCAAGGTGGACAAGCGGTGGGCGATGGCGATGGTGGTGCGACCGAGCACCAGGTTGTCCAGAGCCTTCTGGATTTCCTTTTCGGTTTCGGTATCGACCGAGGAGGTGGCCTCGTCGAGAATCAGGATCGGCGGGTTGATCAACAGGGCGCGGGCGATCGAGATACGCTGGCGCTCGCCGCCGGAGAGTCCCTGCCCGCGTTCGCCGACCAGCGAATCGTAACCGTGCGGCAAGCGCAGGATGAATTCGTGGGCGTGGGCAGCGCGCGCGGCGGCAATGATTTCGCCGCGCGTGGCCGCCGGCTTGCCATAGGCGATGTTTTCGGCAATCGTCCCGAAAAAGAGGAAAGGCTCCTGCAAGACAAGGCCGATGTTCTGGCGGAATTCAGCCACCGGCACCGAGCGGACGTCGACGCCATCAATAAAGACCGCGCCTTCGGTGACGTCGTAGAAACGGCACATCAGATTGACCAGGGTACTTTTGCCTGAGCCACTGTGACCGACCAGACCGATCATTTCGCCCGGTTCAATGACCAGATCAACATCGCGCGTTACGGCGCGAGTGCCGTAGCGAAAGCTCGCCTTGCGCAACTCAAGGCGGCCTTCGCACTTGCCCAAATGCACGGGATTGTTCGGCTCGGGGACACTTGAAACGTGATCGAGGACATCGAAAATGCGCTTGGCGCCGGCAGCGGCCTTTTGCGTCACCGAGACAATCCGGCTCATTGAGTCGAGGCGGATGTAAAAACGGCTGATATAGGCGAGAAAGGCCGTCAACACGCCCACCGTAATGTCATTCTTGGAAATCTGCCAGATGCCGAACGCCCAGACGACGAGCAGGCCGACTTCGGTGAGCAGCGTGACGGTCGGCGAGAACAGGGACCAGGTTTTGTTGAGCTTGTCGTTCATCGCCAGATTGCGACCGTTTGACTCGCGGAAGCGCTCGGCTTCGCGTTTTTCCTGGGCAAACGCCTTGACCACGCGAATTCCGGGAATGGTGTCGGCGAGGACGTTGGTGACTTCGGCCCAGACACGGTCGACCTTTTCGAACCCGGTGCGCAGCTTGTCGCGTACATGATGGATCATCCAGGCGATGAAGGGCAGCGGCAACAGGGTGACAATCGCCAGCCAATGATTGATCGAGAAGAGGATGCCGGCAGTCATGGCAATCATCAGCACGTCGGTGGCGAAATCGAGCAGGTGCAGCGAAATGAAGACGTTGATGCGGTCGGTTTCGGTACCGATGCGCGCCATCAGGTCGCCGGTTCGCTTGCCGCCGAAATACTCCAGCGAGAGGCCGAGCAGGTGCTCGTAAGTGGTCGTCCGCAAGTCGCGGCCAATACGTTCGGACACCAGGGCGAGGATATAAGTACGTATCCAGCCAAGCAGCCAGGCCACGAGCGCCGCGCCGAACAATCCGCCGAGGTAAAGCGTGACCAGACTCCAGTCGATCGGCTGGCCGTTCTGGAAGGGAATCAAGACCTTGTCCATGAGCGGCATGGTCAGATAAGGAGCGACCAGCGTCGCTGCGGTCGACGCCAAAGTGAGCAGGAATCCGGCCAGCAGTTGCCATTGGTAGGGTTTGGCAAAGCGCCACAGGCGCAGCAACGTCCAGGTTGATGGCGGCGTCGCGGTTTCGCGCGTGCAGATCGGACACTCGTCCTCGCCCGGCGCCAGCGCTGCCTTGCATTTTGGGCAGAAATCGTCTTCCGGGCGCTCGACCGGGCGACCGCTGACCACGCTTTGCCGCTGCAGATCAAATTCGCCAATTACCCGCAGAGCCGCCAGGTTGTGACCCAGCGTGTAGCGCCAGCAGGCGAGGCGGCCCTGTTCGTCGATCAGTTCCAGCGTACCAACGCCGGCATGGTCGAGATGGTTGAGCTTGAGGCCGGCGCGCAATGGCCACTCCTGCCAGCGCGTTTCGCCCGGCGCTTGCGCCAGCAGCCGTTGGTTGGTAACGATCAGCAGCCCGTGCGAGAACTGTAGACGGGCATCCAGGTCGAGTTGCAGCCAGGCCTGAACGATTTCTCCGGGCATCAGCTTGTCGCCGACAGCAAGCGCCCAGCGAGCCGGGAGTGCCGGCTCGCTGCCGGCAGGATTTTGTGCGTTTGGGGTCATCAAACCAGTATATCGCAAGGCCTTTCCCGGGCATTCGGGGACGAGGCAGGGCAATCGCACGAATGCCAACGTCGTTGACTGCCAAAAACAATCACTCACACTCAAGGACTGACGAAAGGGCTGTTTAACTTATTGAGCGTAAAAAACTATTTTGCGGGGTCAACGACAATGTCATTGTCGTTTTGATGCAAGTGCCCTGAGGGTAGAACGGGAGCACTCGGCAAGCCGGTGATAGACTGACGCGCTGAAAAAACCAGCCAAGGAGACACGCGATGAGTAGCAGCGAGGACGAAAAAGGGATTCTTGCCGTTTTGATGGATCGTTTCGAGTCGCAACGCCTGCCGCGTGCGCTGGCGCTCAAAGCCAGGGTTGACCAAGGCGAATGCCTGGACGAATTCGATCTGGCCTTCATGCACGAACTCCTGAGCGACTCCCTGCAGGCCATGCCGATGCTTGAGCGCCATCCGGAATTCGAGCAGCTCGCCGGCAAGGTCGCCTCGCTCTATCGTGAAATCGCCGAAACGGCACTGGCCAACGAACAAAAGGCCGCCGGCTGAAGCGGCCCCCGACCAGGCTCGCCCCCATGACTTACGAGGAACACCTCGACGAAGTTGCCACGCAGCTGACCGAACGCTATGCGCTAAGCGACGCAGCCGCCATCCGCATGGTGATGCAGGCGCAGGAAGATGAGTTTTTCAGCGGCCACGACGACAACCCAGCGCTATGCACCCTCGAACGCGCCGACCATGACGCCAAATTGCTGTTCAAAACCTACCGCAAAAAACCGAGCCGATAGCCGCGCTTTTTTGGCTGAACGAACGAATGCAGCTCACTACGAGCGTCGAAGAAAGCTATCTACCCACTTCCGCTCCCACGCTGAACCCAGAAACCGGCTGCCCCGGAAAACACGGAAAGCGTGCAAAAAAATGCCCAGCCCCCAGCCAGCAATCACCCACAAAACCCACAAACGCTGTGGTGTGGCTATCAGGTTAACCGCGAGCAAAGCAAACGTAACAACTATATATTTAGCCAGGTGGGCATAAAAACGTCGCACGCTCACCGCGTATCTCAACGCCTCCTGCATGGCTGGCTCGGAACTATCCGTATCGACAGGGCTGATGCTGCGCTCCGGATCAAGCATTGAAAACTCAACGCCAAAAACCGCCGCAAGCGACTTGAGTGACTCGGTGCTGGCGGGATAACCCGCCTCAATACGCTGGACAGTACGAACGCTCAGCCCGCTGGCGTCGGCGAGTTGTTGCTGCGACCAGCCGTGTTGAAGACGTAATTTTTGTACCAACATTTGTCATGCTCCACTTGCCGTAAAGATTTCAATTTGACATGCCAGCAAGCCATTGGCAACGACAGCAACACGTCACGACGACGACAGTCGCAACTGACGAACTGATTCAGCGAGGCGCTCACTAGGGGGCAAGGGCGTAGGGGGCGTGTAATCTCTGGATAGATTGATCGAACCTCGGGAGTGGGTGGGAGCGGGAATGAGCAGACAGGGAAACTACAGTGTCGTCTGGTTTAAGCGCGACTTGCGCATCGACGACCATCAGCCCTTGTTGCAGGCGCTGCAACGCGGTCCGGTGCTGTGTCTGTACATCATCGAACCGAGTCTTTGGGCGGCGCCCGACGCGGCTCGCCAGCACTATGATTTCCTGATCGAAAGCTTGCGTGACCTCTATCGCAGCTTGCGCGACGCAGGCGGGCGGCTGCACCTGGTCAGCGGTGAAGTCACCGGGGTGCTGGAGCGTCTGTATCGCCAATCACCCTTCGGCCACTTGTACGCCCACGAGGAAACCGGCAACGGCCTGACTTTTGAGCGGGATCGGGCGGTTGCTCGCTGGTGTCGGGCACATGCGGTGAGTTGGCATGAGATTCCGCAATTTGGCGTCGTGCGGCGCTTGCCGGCGCGTGATCGCTGGCAGCAGCGCCGGGAAGAATTCATGGCGGCGCCGCCGGTTGCGGCGCCCGCACACGTGCCGAGCGTCGTTTTGCCGTGGAGTGAGCCGCCACCTCCGTTGCCGGCGGCAGTCGGTCTGAGTGATCAAACGGTGCCTTTGCGGCAGCGGGGAGGCCGTCAGGCCGGGCTGTACGTCCTGCATGAATTCCTGAGCGAGCGCAGCAATCAGTATCGCGGCGGAATTTCTTCGCCACTGTCGGCGCCAACGGCTTGTTCCCGACTATCTCCTTATCTTGCCTTCGGTTGCCTCAGTCTGCGCGAGGTCGAGCACGCGACGCGCTCGTTTGCCGAGCGACTTCCAGCCAGTGCCAGTCGCCAGCGTAGCGGCTTGCAGGCGTTTATCAGCCGCCTCTACTGGCATTGCCATTTCATCCAGAAACTGGAAAGCGAGCCATCGCTTGAGTTTGAGAATCTGCACCGGGGTTACGATGGGCTGCGCGAGAACGACTGGAATTCCGTGCATTTTTCGGCATTGACCGCGGGTCGAACCGGCTGGCCGCTGGTCGATGCCTGTGTTGCGATGTTGCGTGACTGCGGCTGGATCAATTTTCGGATGCGCGCGATGCTGGTTTCGGTGGCCGCCTACCCCTTGTGGCTGCATTGGCGCCCGGTCGGTCTCTGGCTGGCGCGCCAGTTTCTCGACTACGAACCGGGAATTCACTGGCCGCAAATGCAGATGCAGGCGGGGACGACGGGAATCAACGTGGCGCGCGTCTATAACCCGATCAAGCAGGCGCGCGATCACGATCCGCGCGGCCACTTTGTCCGGCGCTGGCTTCCCCATCTGCGCCAGGTGCCCGATAGCTGGCTCTTTGAGCCCTGGCGGATGCCGGAAGAATTGCAAAAGCGGCAGGGTCTGGAACCAGGCGTCGATATCCCCGAGCCGCTGGTCGACCTTGAGGTGGCGACGCGCCTTGCCAAACAAAAACTGTTTGCCCTGCGTGCGCAGCCGGAGGTGAATGCGGCGAAGGCGGCGATCATCGAAAAACACGGCTCACGCAAGCATCACCCGGGTCGCGGCAAAAAGTTGTCCGGTGCGCCGGGACAAATGACCCTCGATTGGTGATTTTGCCTCGGCATCCATTGCCACCGCAGCGAGCGGCGAACAGTCATGGCTCTCAGGTCAGCGGCAGACGGCTGCGGTCAACCACCTTTCTGAGGACAAAACTGGTGTGCACGCCGGTCACACCGGGGATGCGGGTGATTTTGTTGAGCAACAAATCCTGATAGGCGTCCATGTCGCGCACCACGGCCTTGAGTTGATAGTCGGATTGTTGGCCGGTGATCAGCAGGCATTCGAGGATTTCCGGGATCTCGGCAATTGCCGCTTCGAGATTGGCGAAGCGCTCCGGAGTGTGCTGATCCATTGAAATGCCAATCAGCGCCATCAGCGACAAGCCGAGTTTTTTGGCATCGAGCAGGGCGCGATAGCCACTGATCAGGCCGCATTCTTCCAGGGCGCGAACGCGGCGCAGGCAGGGTGAGGCAGATAAGCCAATGCGATCGGCGAGCTCCTGATTGCTGATGCGGCCGTCGCCCTGGAGTATTTCAAGAATTTGCTGGTCGTAACGGTCTAATTCCATTTTATTGCTCAAAATAGTTTATTTAAACAATTATCAACCAAAAATTGAAAGATTAAACCAATAAAACGCAAGCACCTGCTAGTCGATCGTCCTTAAAATTCGTGTATCGAATCCCGCTTGAAGGAGCCACGCCATGACCCCCAATCCCGCCGCCAAGTACCCCGCTTTTGTCCCGATCAATCTGACTGACCGCAACTGGCCGGGACGCACCATCACGCAGGCGCCGGTCTGGATGAGTACCGATCTGCGCGACGGCAACCAGGCGCTTTTCGAGCCAATGAACGGCGAGAAGAAAATGCGCCTCTTCGAGACCCTTTGCGCGATTGGCTTCAAGGAAATCGAAATCGCCTTCCCGTCGGCCTCCGAGACCGAATTCGGCTTCGTGCGCCGGCTCATCGAAGAAAAGCACATTCCCGATGACGTGACCATCGAAGTCCTCACCCAGGCACGCGAGCCCCTGATTCGTCGCACCTTTGAGTCGATCAGGGGGGCCAGGCAAGCCATTGTTCATGTCTATAACGCCACCAGCAAAACCTTCCGCGAGCAGGTTTTCGCCATGAGCAAGGCGGAAGTGGTGGCGCTCGCCGTCGATGCCGTGCACCTCATTCGCCGCCTTGCCGAGGAGATGCCCGAAACCAGGATCACCCTCGAATACAGTCCGGAGCTATTTACCGCCACCGAACTCGATTTCGCCAAGGAAATCTGCGACGCCGTCACCGAGGCGTGGGGCGCGACGCCGCAACGCAAGGTGATTCTCAACCTGCCAACCACCGTCGAAATCGCCTCGCCCAACATCTACGCCGACCAGATTGAGTGGATGCACAAGCACCTCGCCCGTCGTGACAGCGTGCTGATCAGCCTCCACCCGCACAATGACCGCGGCACCGCCGTGGCGGCCGCCGAACTTGGCCTGATGGCCGGTGCCGACCGCGTCGAGGGCTGTCTGTTCGGCAACGGTGAGCGCACCGGCAACGTCGACCTGGTCACCCTCGCCCTCAACATGTACACCCAGGGGGTCGATCCGCGACTCGATTTCTCGGACATCAACGCGCTTGCCCGGACGCTCGAAGCATGCACCGGGATGAGCATCCATCCGCGCCACCCTTACGTCGGCGATCTCGTCTTTACCGCCTTTTCCGGCTCGCACCAAGACGCCATCAAAAAAGGCTTTGCTGCGCAAAAGGCCGACGCGCCGTGGGCCGTGCCCTACCTCCCGATCGACCCCGCCGATCTCGGGCGCAGCTACGACTCGCTGATTCGCGTCAACAGCCAGTCCGGCAAGGGTGGCATCGCCTACCTGATGGAAAACGAGCACGGTGTTGTCATGCCGCGCCGCTTGCAGGTCGAGTTTTCCGGCGTTGTGCAAAAACACACCGAGGCGCACGGCGGCGAAGTGACGGCCAATGAAATCTGGCGCTTGTTTTCCGATACTTATCTCGCCTCCCGCGCCCCCATCGACTATCGCGACTATCACCTCTTCGAGCGCGGCAACGCCCAGGGCATCCGTCTTCAGATTGACATCAACGGCGTAACGCACGTTCTCAACGGCGAAGGCAACGGCCCCATCAACGCCGCCGTCCATGCCCTGAAAGGCGCCGGCATCAACATTCAGGTGCGCAGTTACGAAGAACGCTCGATGACACCTGTTGGCGAGGATGGCAACGCCCGTGCCTGTGCCTTCCTGGAAATCAGCGGTGGCGACCGGCCGGTGTGCTACGGCGTTGGCATCGACCACAATATTGTCACCGCTTCAATCAAGGCGCTGTTGAGCGGCGTCAACCGGCTGTCGCCCTTCCTCTTGCCGGCGAGCGACGCCGAGGCCGCCTGAAGAACACCCCACACCCTTGCCGCAATGCGCACCAAATTGAGGCAAGGGTTTGAATTTTCGTGTTTTTTCCTTGCCACAGCCGCCCCATCTGCGTAGACTGCGAAAGTTAAGCCAATAGCTTTCACAGCATCGTTCTGCCCCGCGAAAAACCGTTTCCTGGGCGTCAAAGCGGCATTACTTCAGGGAATACATGGTTCGCATCCAGTTTGCTATCGACCTCCATTACGAGCTGAGCTTCCCCGGAGCCGATTTCGTTTTCAATATTCACGCGGCCAAAACAGCGGCTCAATCCGTCGTCAGCGAAACCTTGCTGATCAGCCAGCAAGTTCCGCACAGCATCCAGACCGACCCGGCCACCTGTTCCCGCTACCTGCGCCTGACCGGCGCCCCCGGGCCGTTGCATATCAGCATCCAGTCAACGGTCGATATCAAGCAACAAATTGATCTCCCCGACTTGATCCAGGAAGTGCCGATTGCCCACTTGCCGCTGGCCGTCCTAAGCTATATCTACCCGAGCCGCTATTGCCAGTCGGATCGCCTTGCCGCGCTGGCCATGAGCGAATTTGGCCACCTGCCCAAGGGTTACCGCCGCGTCGAGGCAATTCGCAACTGGGTCAACCAGAAGGTCACCTTCAAAGGCAATACCAGCAGTTCGACCACCTCGGCGCTCGACACGCTGATCGACCGCGTCGGCGTCTGCCGCGATTTCGCTCACTTGATGATTGCCATCTGCCGCGCCCTGAATATTCCGGCGCGCTTTACCACCGGTATTGATTACGGCGCCGACCCGGCACTCGGGCCGACCGATTTCCATGCTTACGTCGAAGTCTTCCTCGGCACCCGCTGGTACACCTTTGACCCTTCCGGCACAGCGATTCCGATGGGTTTCATCCGCCTGGCCACCGGCCGTGACGCCGCCGATGTCTCTTTTGCCACCATTTTTGGCGGGGTCATTTCGCAGCCACCGGTGATTTCCATCATGGCGCTCACCGAAACCGGACAACCGTGGGAACTGCCACGCCACCGGCACGAAGCTTTATCGACCGATGCGCAAGCGACGGTTGCTGTTTAAAATATTGTTTTAATCATTCACTGGAGAAGTCCCTTTGGCAAAAGAAGAACTGCTGGAAATGCAAGGCGTTGTAAATGATGTGCTCCCCGATACCCGCTTTCGCGTCACGCTGGAAAACGGCCACGAACTGGTTGCCTACACCTGCGGCAAAATGAAGAAAAACCATATCCGCATTCTGGTTGGTGACAAAGTCACGCTTGAACTCTCGCCCTACGATCTGAGCAAGGGGCGCATCACCTTCCGTCACATCGAAAATCGCGGCACCAGCTCACCGGCACCACAGCGTCGCCGCTACTGAGCAGGCGAGCGACGACGCGGGCGAAATTGCCAAGTGTCGTCGTAGTAGGCAGGATTCTCGCTGGCGGGGGTCAGCCCGGGAATGCCGAGCAAAGGCAGAGGTTGAAAATCTCCCGGTTGCGCATAGTCACCGTTGGCCAAATCGCCCGCCAAACGGCTGTCGACGGCAGCCACCTGCGCTGCCAGGGGGCGTTGCAGCCAGGCGCTGTCGACATCGTAAAGAATGGCCTTGGCTGTCAAACCGCGAAATGGCTTGCGCAAACTTTCGTAAGTACCATGGCCAAAAACCACGAAGCGCATGTTTTTCCGCACGTCGTCCCGATGCGCGACAAATAGCTCTTTCCACTCAAAATTTCGCAGCAGTTCGAGTAACTCTGGTTGTGCCGAGAGGACGACGATGCCGCATTCATCAAAATGCGTCAGCGCATCACGCACCCTGCCGCGCGTCGCGCCCCCCTGAGTCATCGCCCCGACATGACGGGCGCTGACGGCAATTTTGCTCTGCGGAAAAGTCAGCCAGACGAGCGCATTAAAGAAATCGTGCCAATTATCGGGGCGCGTTTCGACCTCGCCACACTCCCAAATCCGTCGTTCGTAGATCAGTCCATCGGCCTGCGGCGGGACAAAGCGCAGCGGCCGGCGATTGGCGCCAATGATCAGCCGCCGATCGACAAGTGCGTTGAGGGTCTCGCTGCCGGGCGGTGCCGGGAATTGCTCCAGCCAGTGTCGCAGCGGGTCAAACAAGGTCGCCGCGCAGGACGCCGGCGAATTCACTCGGCGGAGCCGGTTCCGGCGTCGTCGCTGGGCACGAAAACTAGCACCCCGTTGTTTTCACGGAAGCTGCCCATCAATTTGCCCATGCCACCCGGCGGGTCTTCGGTCATTTTGACGAAATTGACGCAGTTTTGCGTTTCCGTCGCATACATGCGTTTGCCAATCTTGACGATAAACGCGCCGGAAGGCACCTGGTAAATATCGACACGACTCGCCCGTGTGCCCGCACCCATGCTGTGCCGGCGCATACAGGCGGGCATCCGCGAGACGACCATGAACAGCTCGACGCGGCTGTCCCAAAAATAGGGTTGTTCGCGAATCAGCGACAGCACATGCTCGCGGGTGTTGTCGATTTCGTAGGTGGCACCATCATTGACGCAGGCAGCGAGCATGGGCAAGGCGAGAAAAGCGAGGAGAAGATGGCGCAAAGGCATGACGATTTTCCTCACAACAGGATCCATGACAAGGTGTCGCCGGCACGCAGGGGAACAAGTGAATCACCGGCGATATACGGGTAATCGGCGGGTACCGTCCAGTCCTGCCTGGCCAGCGTGATTGTTTCGCTGTTCCGTGGCAAACCGTACCAGTCGGCACCGTGAAAGCTGGCGAAAGCTTCCAGCTTGTCGAGCGCACCGGCCGCCGCAAAAGCTTCGGCGTACAACTCGATGGCGGCATACGCGGTATAGCATCCAGCGCAGCCGCAAGCGGCCTCCTTGGTGCGCCGGGCGTGCGGTGCCGAGTCGGTGCCAAGGAAGAATTTCGGGTTGCCAGAGGTCGCCGCGGCCACCAGCGCCTGGCGGTGAATTTCGCGTTTGAGCACCGGCAGGCAATACCAGTGCGGGCGAATGCCACCTTGGAAAATGGCATTGCGATTGTAGAGCAGATGGTGCGCAGTGATCGTTGCAGCGACCGTCAATGGCGCATTGGCAACGAAATCTGCGGCCTCTTTGGTGGTGATATGTTCGAGCACCACTCTAAGCTGTGGAAAGCGTTGCGTCAGCGGCAGCAAGACAGTGTCGATAAAGACCTTTTCGCGGTCGAACAGATCAATTTCCGGATCGGTCACCTCGCCATGCACCAGCAGCGGGACACCAAGGCGCTCCATTTCGGCCAGCGTGTCAAAAACCCGGGTGATGTCGGTCAAGCCGGCATCGGAATGGGTCGTCGCACCGGCCGGGTAAAGCTTGACTGCCTTGACGAAGCCGGAAGCCGCCACCCTGGCAATTTCGCTGGCCGGCGTATTGTCGGTCAGATAAAGCGTCATCAAGGGCTGAAAGCGGGCGCCGGCGGGCAAAGCGTCAACGATACGATCACGATAGGCGGCGGCGGCATCCACCGTCGTCACGGGCGGCTTGAGATTGGGCATGACGATGGCTCGCGCAAACTGGCGGGCCGTATGCCCAATCACCGAGGCCAGCGCCTCCCCATCGCGCAGATGAAGATGCCAGTCGTCGGGGCGGGTGAGGGTAATTTGCATACGGGTTCTCGAAACGTTTTCGCTGATTTTATCAGCCCCTTCTGGTGATGCGCCGCCGTCACCAGCGGGAATCGACTACGCCTTCAGCGCCAGCGCCCGATCATACAGAGCGTTCCTCGCGGCGCCGGTGATTTGCGCGGCCAGCCGCGCGGCCTGCTTGACCGGCAGCCCGTCACCGAGCAGCAAGCTCAAGACCCGTTCGGCTTCACCGTCGTCGGCGCCGGGCGCAGCACCCGAGACGATCAGAACGAATTCGCCGCGCTGACGATTTGGGTCGCCTTGCAGCCAGGTGAGTGCTTCACTCAGCGGACAACTATGGAGCGATTCAAAACATTTGGTCAGTTCACGCGCAATGACCAAGGTGCGCTCACCGAGTCCGGCGGCGAGATCGGCGACGGTCGCCAGAATGCGATGTGGCGCTTCGTAGAAAATCAGGGCACAAGGGTAGTTACGCAGATCGTTGATCGCCTGCCGGCGCTGACCGCCCTTGCTCGGCAAAAAACCGTAGAAGAAAAAATGCGCATCCACCAGACCAGAGCCGGAAAGCGCCGTTGTTGCCGCACATGGCCCAGGCAGCGGAATGATCCGGCAGCCGGCGGCGCGAACGGCGGCGACAATGCGCGCACCGGGATCGGAAATTCCCGGCGTCCCGGCATCGGAAATCAGCGCCACCGCCTCTCCGCCCTGGAGTTTTTCGATAATCCGCGCTGCCGCTTCGTGTTCGTTGTGCTGATGCGCCGGAATGGTTCGCGCCCGGGCGCCGATTTGCTTGAGCAGCGGTGCACTGTGACGGGTATCTTCGGCAGCCACCCAGGGCACCGAACGCAGCACCTCCTCGGCGCGCCGGGTCAGATCGGCGAGGTTCCCGAGAGGCGTCGGGACGACATACAATGCAGCGAATTCTTCCGTCATTTTTATGGGCACACAGGCAAAATCCAACGATACCACCACCGCGCGCGGCCGCGAAGCTGAAACGCTGGTTGCGCGCTATCTCGAATCTCGCGGGCTACGGGTTTTAGAGCACAATTTCCGTGTCCGCGGCGGTGAGATCGATCTGATTTGCCGCGATGGCAAGGTGCTGGTTTTTGTTGAAGTCCGTTTGCGCAGCCGCGGGGATTTCGGCGGTGCCGGCGCCAGCATTACCCTCGCCAAGCGCCAGCGCATCATTCTCGCCGCCCGACACTTCCTCGCTGGCAAGGCGGAAGGCGATTGCCGTTTCGACTGCGTTTTGCTCGATGCGCTCGATAGCCGCTGCATCGAATGGCTCAAAAATGCGTTTTCTGCTGACGATTAGCCTGGCCTGCTGGCTAGCCAGCGCCGAGGCTGAAAGCGTGCGCATGATGCTGCAAAACTCGCCGCTGGCCGGCAGCCAGTATTACGCCGTTGGCGAATTGTGGTCGCAGATGCGCGTCGGTGATCGCCTCGACCTGATCCGTGAAACCGACAATCGCCATGATCGCCACGCCATCCGTGTCGAATGGCGCGGCCACAAGCTGGGCTATGTTCCGCGCGCCGAAAACCGCATCCTCGCCAATGCCATTGATCAGGGCGACCGACTCGTGGCACGCATTGCCAGACTCAGCGACGACGCCAATCCCTGGCAGCGCCTGGCCTTCGAGGTCTACCTTGAGCTGTGATGTAGAATATTTTTATTGTTCATCCCGACTCGCCAAAAAACATGGATCTCCTCGCCCGTATCGCCAGAAACTTTGAAGACAGCGCCCACACCAAGCTCGAGGCTATCGAGATGATGGCGGCACCAATCGCCCAAGCGATCGAATTGATCACCGCCGGGCTGATCAACGGCGGCAAGGTGCTGGCTTGCGGCAACGGGGGGTCGGCCGGCGACGCGCAGCATTTTGCCGCCGAATTGATCGGTCGTTTTGAGGCCGAGCGTCAGGAACTGGCCGCCATCGCCCTGACCACCGACAGTTCGATCCTGACCGCCATCGGCAACGATTACGGCTTCAATTTCATATTTTCCAAGCAGGTGCGCGGCCTCGGTCAGGCCGGCGATGTGCTTCTGGCCATCTCGACCTCGGGCAATTCCGCCAACGTCGTTGAGGCGATCAAGGCCGCCCACGAAGCCGACATGCGGGTTATCGCACTGACCGGAAAAGGCGGTGGCGAGATGGGAAAAATGCTCAAGGATGACGATATCCACCTGTGTGTTCCGGCCGAGCGCACGGCACGCATTCAGGAAGTCCACCTGCTTGTCATCCATTGCCTTTGCGATGGTATCGATGCACTTTTATTAGGAACCGAATGATGAAAAAAATGACCTTGACACTCGCCACTGCGGCGCTGATCAGTACGCTGCCGCTGCTTCAGGGCTGTGTACCGGTAGTTATCGGTGCCGGTGCCGCAGCCGGGGTGATGACCGCCCACGACCGCCGCTCGACTGGTGTCCAGACCGATGACGAAACGATTGAATGGAAAGCCGCCGGACGCGTTCCGGAGCAATTCAAAGCCGGCTCGCACCTCAACTTCACCGCCTATAACGGGCATCTGCTGATCAGTGGCGAAGTATTCAATGCCGAGGCCAAAGCAGCCGTCGCCGAGGCTGCTCAAAAAATCGAAGGCGTCAAGCTGGTTTATAACGAAATTGCCGTCGCTCCAGTCTCAACGCTTGGCAACCGTAGCAACGACAGCTACATCACTTCCAAGCTGAAGGCACGGCTGGTCGACTCCAACCAGTTGTCGGCCAATCACATCAAGGTCGTCACCGAAAATACCGTTGCCTACCTGATGGGTCTGGTCACCGATCACGAAGCCAAGATCGCCGTGCAGATCGCGCGCACCACCGATGGTGTACGCAAGGTCGTCAATCTAATGGAGGTTCTGCCGGATGCCGATATCAAGCGCATCGACAGCAGCGCACCGGGGGGCGCCAGAAATGTTCCGCCGACCAGTGCGCCGGTTGAAAATCGCTGATTGCAGGCACAACTGCGGGATGAAATGACTGCCGGGATCGATCTCGCCTGATCACCCGAGATCGAGAAAACGTTCCAGCAGCACATTCAGAAAGCGACTTCCGCGTGGGGTTGGCGCGATGCGTGTGGCGCTGACGGTGAGCAAACCGTCAGCCTGCGCCGCCAGCAGGTGCGGCAATATCCCGTTGATCGATTGCGCCGTGCGCGACTCATATAGCGCCGGTGGAAAGCCATCAGCCAGACGCAAGGCGTTCATCAAAAACTCGAAGGGCAGGCTACTTGCGGCCACCTGCGTTTCCTCCTGCACCGGCGTGCCGGCGCGGATGTTTTTCAGGTAGGCCGCCGGATGCTTCCAGCGCATCTGGCGTCGCACGCCATCATGCAATGTCAGCTTGGAGTGGGCGCCGGCGCCGATGCCGAGATAATCGCCAAAATGCCAATAATTCAGGTTATGTCGGCACTGCTTGCCAGGCTGCGCAAAAGCCGAGGTTTCGTAGTTGGTATAACCGGCTGCCGCCAGCCGTGCCTCGATGGCCTCCTGCATGTCGGCGCAGAGATCGCTTGCGGGCAATTCCGGCGGGAAGGCGGCGAAGCGGGTGTTAGGCTCAAGCGTCAGCTGGTAGCAAGAAAGGTGGGGCGGGGTAAAGCGCAGCGCGCTGTCGATGTCGTCTAATGCCTGCGCCAAGGTCTGGCCGGGCAGCCCGTACATCAGGTCAAGATTGAATGAGGCAAAGTGCTCGCCGGCCAGTTGCGCGGCGCGCCCGGCTTCATCGGCACCGTGGATGCGGCCAAGGGCTTGCAGGTGTGTATCGTTGAAGCTCTGAATCCCCAACGACACGCGGTTGACCCCGGCGGCGCGAAAGCCGGAAAATTTGGCCGCTTCGACCGTCCCCGGATTGGCTTCGAGGGTGATCTCGGCTTCCGGCGAAAGCATGGCCAGCGCGCGAAAGGCCGCCAATAGTTCATCAACCGCCGCCGGCGACAGGAGACTGGGCGTTCCGCCACCGAAAAAGACACTGACCAGCGGCCGCCCCCAAATCAGCGGCAGCGCCGATTGCAGGTCGGCAATCAAGGCATCGACATACTCGCGCTCGGGGATTGCCCCGTTCGCTTCGTGTGAATTGAAATCGCAATACGGACATTTCTGTACGCACCACGGCACATGCACGTAGAGCGCCAGCGGTGGTGAGACGCGGAATTCCAGCCCATCCTGACGACCACTTGCGAGCGGCGGCGTTGTGGCGGAAACAATCGGGATGATGCGGGCGGCGGACATGGCAACGGTTATCGACTGGCGGATGCGAAAAGCCGCGTCTCAAAAACCCGGCAGGCGGGCGATCAGTTGCTGCATCGCCCGGCCGCGATGCGAGATGGCGTTTTTGGTCTGGGCATCGAGTTCGGCAGCGCTCTTGTCGTACTCCGCCAGATAAAACAGGGGGTCGTAGCCGAACCCGCCTTCGCCGCGCGCTGCCGGCAAAATTTCACCGTGCCATTCACCTTCGGCAATCAAGGGTTGCGGGTCGTCGGCATGGCGGACGAGGACGATCACCGAGACGAAATGGGCAGCTCGATTGGCTTGCCCGTCCAGTTCGGCGAGTAATTTCTGGTTGTTGCGCGCATCCGATTTCGGCTCGCCAGCTGCCGTTTGCGCGTAGCGCGCCGAATACACACCGGGGGCGCCGGCGAGGGCGGCGACGCACAAACCCGAGTCATCGGCCAAAGCGGGCAAAGCGGCGAGTTTGGCGGCGTGCCGGGCTTTCGCCAAGGCGTTTTCGACAAAGGTGCAGTGCGGCTCCTCGGCTTCGGGAATGCCCAACTGGCTTTGCGCGATCACCTCGAAGCCGAGCGGTGCGAGCAGGGCATTCAGCTCCTGCATCTTCTTCGGGTTATTGGAGGCGAGTACCAGTTTTTTCATGATGCCAGCGCCGCTTTTTGCGCGGCGATCAATTGACGAATACCCAGTTCAGCCAGGTCGACGAGAACATTCATTTGTTGACGAGAAAACGGCTCGCCTTCGGCGGTTCCCTGCACTTCAACCAGGCCGCCGGCACTGCTCATGACGACATTCATGTCGGTGTCGCAGTTCGAGTCTTCCGGATAATCGAGGTCGAGCACCGGCGTACCTTGGTAAATGCCGACCGAAACCGCAGCGATGTGATCGCGTACCGGGTTGGCCGGCAGCTTGCCGGCCGTCACCAGCTTTTCGCAGGCTTCGTAAAGCGCCACCCAGGCGCCGCTGATTGCAGCGCAGCGCGTACCGCCATCGGCTTGCAGGACATCGCAATCGAGCGTGATCTGGCGTTCGCCAAGCGCTTTCAGATCGACCACGGCACGCAGACTGCGGCCAATCAGCCGCTGGATTTCCTGCGTGCGGCCGGATTGCTTGCCCTTGGCCGCTTCACGCGCTGTGCGGGTGTGCGTCGAGCGCGGCAACATGCCGTATTCCGCTGTCACCCACCCTTCGCCCTTGCCGCGCAGGAAGGGCGGCACCTTTTCTTCGACACTGGCCGTGCACAGCACGCGCGTTTCCCCCATTTCGATTAATACCGAGCCTTCGGCGTGCGACGTGAAGTTACGGGTCAGGCGAATCTGGCGGAGTTGATCGGCATGGCGCTGGCTCGGACGCATCTGGATTCCTTATTTGTTGGGGGCATATTTTTCAATGGCGCTGCGAATTTCTTCGATCGCCCGCTCGATTTCTTCGTCGCTGAGGTCACTCTTGTAGGCGGGGTTGCGGCCGAATTGATCAAGGCGGGTGGTCACTTCATTCTTGGCCATGGTTTGTGTCGAAATCACGCTGCTGGCTTCATCAATGTAAGCGTCTTCCCAACGGACGCCGACAACCGACAGGTTGTCGCCATGCGTCCCGCCCTTCACCTCGGCCTCGGCCAGCAACATCGGAATCGCCTGCAACAGATTGGCGCCCTTGAGTGAAATCGCCATCGACTCGCCGGAAGTCACCCCCCACAAACCATCGGTGCACAACAGCAGAACGTCGCCATGCTCCAGCGGGGTCTTGCGCGAAAACTCGATTTCCGGCGCCGCCGGCCCGCCCAGGCAGCTGTAAATTTTGTTGCGATCCGGATGCATCGCTGCCTGCGCCTCGTTGATGATTCCTTCTTCAAGCAGCAGGCGAACCCGTGAATGATCACGGGTCTGGGCGATCAGACGTCCGTTGCGCATCAGAAACAAGCGCGAATCGCCGGCATGGGCCCAATAAGCCACGCTGTCCTGAATCAGGCAGGCAACACAGGTGGTTCTTGGCGAATCCTTCATCTGCCGGCGCATCGAATAATCGAGAATGGCGTGATGCGCGTTGTTGATTGCTTTTTGCAAAAAACGGAAGGGGTCAGACAGACCCGGCTTGGCTTCGCGCTGAAAACTGTCAGCCAGCGTTTGCACGGCAATCTGCGCGGCGATTTCACCGTAATGATGTCCGCCCATGCCATCAGCGACAATCATCAACAATGCGTCGCGTGAGTAGCAATAACTGGTGCGATCTTCGTTGTTGGCACGCCCACCCTGACGGCTTTCCTGATAAATGGTAAATCTCACCGGTCAACTTTCCTCAGCTTATCGACAAAACGATTGATCCAGGTCGGGCGGGTCTTGACATTCGGCGGCGTGATGCTCTCAACCAACACTTTTTGCAAGGCAAATACGCTCTGCGGCCGGTAAAGATGATTGAGATTAAGGCACCAGTCGATGATCTCCAGCAGGCGGTCGGAAAACAGCCCGTCCCAGCGAATCATCGCCGGCATCAGGCTATCCTTTTTCATCCGCTCGTCAGCCGCTTGTGGGGCATTGCCGGCAAGGCAGGCGTACATCGACGCGCCAACGCTGTAAATATCGCTCCACGGCCCAAGATCGTTGCGCGAACCGTAATGCTCCGGCGATGCAAATCCCGGCGTGTACATCGGCTTGAGCATTGGCTGATCGGTCAGCAGCGTCTGGCGTGCCGCGCCAAAGTCAATCAATACCGGCGCATTGTTGTCGGCCCGCAAATAAATGTTCGACGGCTTGAGATCAAGGTGCAGCAGCTTATGCGAATGCACCTCGCGCAAGCCGTTGAGCATCCGCGTAAACACCCCGCGGATGAAGCGCTCGGAAATATGCCCCTGATGCTTCTGGATGTACTCCTGCAAGGTACGCCCATGCTCGTACTCCATCACCATATAGACAGTTTCGTTGGCACGGAAGAAGTTGAGCACGCGAATCACGTTCGGGTGGGACAGCTTGGCCAGGGCTCGTCCTTCCTCAAAAAAACACTTCATTCCATATCGAAAGGCGCCGAGATGCTCGGCTGAAATGACCGGCATGATCTGGCCGGCGTTGCGTAACGCCAGACTGTTGGGCAGGTACTCCTTGATCGCCACCTGAACGCCATCCTGCCCCTTGGCCAGATAGACAATCGAAAACCCACCGAGCGAAAGCTGGCGGTCGATAACGTACTCTTCGAGCGAATATCCGTTGGGGAGGGCTTGGTTTGCTTGTTGCGCCATTGCGGTCGCGGTTATGATCGGAATTTGGGCATTCTCAGGCGTAGCGCCCAGCCTGTAAAGCGAGAGAGGTAATTTGCATGATTTTTAGTATGACCGGTTACGCCGTCAAGTCTCTCGAAACGGATTCGGGAACCCTGCAACTTGAGCTCAAAAGCGTCAATTCACGCTATCTCGACTTCCATTTTCGCGTTATTGATGATTTGCGCTCAATGGAGATTCCGCTGCGCGAACTGCTATCCAGCCGTCTCTCGCGCGGCAAAGTAGAGTGTCGCCTCAGCTTCAATTCAGCCGCGGCTGACGCCGATCAACTGCAACTCAACCAAGCACTGTTCGCCAGGTTAAAAGCCCTGAACGACAGCGTTATCGCCCACATGCCGGCCGCCAAAGCGCTTTCCGTCAGCGACGTACTGCGCTGGCCCGGCATGTTTGGCGATCAAAGCATTGATTACGCCGCCATCAATCCGCAGGTGCTGACGCTGGCGCGTGAAGTGCTCGATGAGTTTTCGGCATCGCGCGCGCGTGAGGGCAAAAAGCTCGCCGCAATGATCGTTGACCGCGTCAATGCCATCCGCACCATCGTCCGCCAGGTGGCCCCTCGCATTCCCGAAGCCCAGGCCTTGTTTACCGACAAATTGCGCCAGCGTTTGCAGGATGCCCTCGGCAGCAGCGGCAATGAAGATCGTATTCTTCAGGAGGTCGCCGTTTTTGCAACGCGCATTGATGTTGCCGAAGAACTGACCCGCCTCAACGCTCACCTCGACGAAGTCGAGCGCGTTCTCCAGCAAGGCGGCGCGTGCGGCAAGCGACTCGATTTCCTGATGCAGGAGCTCAACCGCGAAGCCAACACCCTAGGCTCCAAATCAGCCATTACCGAAGTCTCGCAAGCTGCCATGGAGCTGAAGCTGCTGATCGAGCAAATGCGCGAGCAAATTCAGAATCTTGAGTGACATTTCTACTACGCTCCACCCGTTAGTATCTAACCATCAAGGCGCCAAGAAAGCGAAGCGATGTGCGGACTGAGCCAAAGGAAAGGCAGAGGTTCGCGCCGCCAGAGGCAGGGTGCCGCAAGGTGTGGCGGTTGTTCGAGACTTGAATGGCGCTGCGGCGTTGTTTCCCGATGATGCGCATCGACTACATCCGCGTTCCGGGCAGAAAGTGGGTGGAAAACCCTGAGCTCAACTACCTCAGCCCCATGGTCGCCGAAGGCATTTTGGCCTACACCATCCCGGAAATGGAAAACCATCCGGATCAACGCTACACCACCGTCAACCAAGAATAAGCCGTGAATACCATGCAAAAAATCGAAGCCAACAGCCCTGAAGCGGAATCGGCCAACATCGTGGCTGATAACCTTGCCCAATTAAAAGCATTGTTTCCCGAACTGGTGACGGAAGGCGCGAATGGCGCGGCCATCAATGTTGATGTGCTGAAAGCCCTGGTGGGCGACCAGACGGTGACCGACGCCGACGAAAAATATGGCCTGAACTGGCATGGCAAGAAGAAGGCGCGACAGATTGCGCTGACCCCGAGTACTGGCACCCTGCGCCCCTGCCCGGAGGAAAGCGTCGATTGGGAGACGACGCAAAATCTGATGATCGAGGGCGATAACCTGGAAGTATTGAAGCTGCTGCAGAAGAGCTACGCGGGGAAGGTGAAGCTTATCTATATCGACCCGCCATACAACACAGGCAAGGATTTTGTTTACCCGGACAATTTTCAGGACAACATCAAGAATTATCTTGAACTGACAGGGCAAACAGAGGACGGGGCGAAGATCACCACGAACACCGAGGCCAGTGGTCGTTTTCACACTGATTGGCTCAATATGATCTATCCACGGATCAAGTTGGCTCGCGAATTGTTATCTATTGAAGGCGCTATTTTTATTTCAATTGATGACCACGAGGTTGCTGCACTGAGAGAAATTGCGAATGAAATCTTCGGTGAGGAAAACTTCATTGCCTGTTGTGTTTGGCAAAAACGCTATTCACGAGAAAATCGCGGCGCAATCGGCGATGCTCATGAGTACTTGCTGGTTTATTCAAAAAGTGCAGAGCATTTTCAGGCAAGTAGAGGATTGATTGCTCCAACAGATGAGCAGACAGCTATCTACAGGAATCCCAATGGCGATCCAAAGGGGCGCTGGCGGCCAATACCCATGACCGCTCAAGGCTATCGGCCAAATCAAATGTACGAAGTCATTACGCCATCTGGCGCTCGCCATAAGCCTCCTGAAGGACGCTGCTGGTCAATGATTGAATCTGAATATATGAAACTCGTACAAGAAGGTCGGATTTACTATGGTAAAGACAACAGTGCCCAGCCGAACATTATTAGATACCTCAGTGAATTGGATGGGCTGGTGCCTTGGACCTGGTGGCCGGCTTCAGAGGTTGGACACACCGATGAAGCAAGAAAGGCCATCCAAAATATTTTTGGAAGCCAGGCGGTTTTTGATACCCCAAAACCAACTCGACTTCTTCAGCGTGTCCTAGAAATTGGGACACGTGCTGAAACGAGTGATCTCGTAGTGGACTTTTTTGCAGGCTCTGGAACGATGGGCGAGTCCGTTATGCTCCAGAATAAGTTGGACGGTGGCAACAGAAGATACCTGATGGTTCAGCTTCCTGAACCAATCGAAAATGCGGATTTTTCAACAGTTGCAGCAGTGACGAAGGCAAGATTGAAGCACGCAGGAAATAAACTGAGGATGGAGACGGAATCTCGTCAAGACTATGGTTTTAGAACCTTCAAACTCGATACCTCCAACATCCGCGCCTGGAACCCCACGGTCAACGACTTGAAATCTTCGCTTTTTGACCACCTCGAACACCTGGAGGTGGGTCGCAGCAGCGACGACATACTCTACGAAATCCTGCTCAAGCTGGGTCTAGACCTATGCGTTCCCATCGAAAAACGCGAAATCGCCGGCAAACAGGTCAATAGCGTCGGCGCGGGTGTGCTGATGACTTGCCTGGACGAAAGCATCAAGGCGGCGGAAGTGGAAGCCCTGACCCTGGGCATGGTCGCCTGGCGTAAAGAGCAAGACACAGTCGGCGATACCACGGCAGTTTTCCGCGATAGCGCCTTCGAGAACGATGTTGCCAAGAGCAACCTGGCTGCAATCCTCGAACAGCACGGCATCAAGCAGGTTCGGAGCTTGTAACCATGCCAATGCCAGCCCAGCCCAAGATTTACCACATCTGCCACGTGGATCGACTACCTTCGATTCTGAGTTGCAAGGGGCTTTTTTCGGATGCGAAGGTGTTGGAACACACTTTGCCGGGAACAGTGGTTGGCATGAGCAATATCAAGCAGCGTCGGTTGACCGAATTGCGCCTGAATAGCCATCCCACCTTATTTGTAGGGCAATGTGTTCCTTTCTATTTTTGCCCACGTTCGGTCATGCTTTATTTGATGTATCGACGTAATCCGGAACTGGATTATCAGGGCGGGCAAGACCCGATCATTCATCTTGAAGCGGATATTAACGAAACCATCGAGTGGGCAAATGCTCATGGCCGTCGCTGGGCATTCACCTTGTCGAATGCTGGATCGCATTATTTTGAAGACCGAGCCAACTTGGCACAGCTATCGGAGATCAATTGGGATGCTGTTCAGGCGAGAGGGTGGACGCAGTGCAAGGAAGAGAAACAGAGTGAATTTCTGATTGAAAACAGTTTTCCGTGGGGACTGGTCAGGCGCATTGGTGTCAGTGACAATATCGTTTACGGGCAAGTTTTGAACATTTTGCAGCAACAAGAACATAAGCCAACGGTCGAAGTGAAGGCCGAGTGGTACTACTGACGCGGGGGATCGCCATGATTGAATTAACGAGCGGCGACATTTTGAAGGACGAGGCAGAGGCCATCGTCAACACGGTGAACTGTGTTGGCGTGATGGGGCGTGGCATCGCCCTGCAGTTCAAGAATGCTTGGCCGGAAAACTGCAAAGCCTACGAAGCAGCGTGTGCGCGCAAAGAAGT
Source organism: uncultured Pseudomonadota bacterium (assembly GCA_903951825.1). Classification (GTDB taxonomy): domain Bacteria; phylum Pseudomonadota; class Gammaproteobacteria; order Burkholderiales; family Rhodocyclaceae; genus Azonexus. Next base: position 37,643 of record CAJBDJ010000026.1, on the reverse strand, counting down.
CCAGCCGGGTCGCATGTTCATGTTTGAAACCGGCCAACTGACCACGCCGAGCTACATCGTGAATTTCCCGACCAAACGCCATTGGCGTGGCAACAGCCGGATCGAAGACATTGAATCCGGGTTGGTGGCACTTGCTTCCGAAATCAAGGCACGGGGTATCAGGTCGATTGCGATTCCACCGCTAGGTAGCGGTCTGGGTGGCCTCAATTGGGAAGATGTACGTCCCTTGATCGAAAAGCATTTGTCTCCGTTGGACGATGTAACGGTACGCATCTATGAGCCCAAGGGGGCTCCGCAAGCCGACAAAATGCAGCACAGCCGGGAAGTACCCAAAATGACGCCGGGCCGTGCCGCTTTGGTCGAGCTGGTAAATCGTTACATGAAGGGACTGCTCGATCCTACGATTTCCCTGCTGGAGGTGCATAAACTGATGTACTTCATGCAGGTGGCCGGAGAACCTCTGCGCTTGAATTACACCAAGGGGTCGTATGGCCCTTATGCACAGAATCTTCGGCATGTCCTTCGCACCATCGAAGGGCACCTGATTTCTGGTTATGCAGATGGTGGCGATGATCCGACAAAACCCTTGAACCTGGTGCCGGGTGCTGTCCAGGATGCCAATACCTTCCTGGCGTCTCATCAGGAAACCCGTGCGCGTTTTGAACGGGTTGATTCCCTGGTTGAGGGATTTGAAACACCCTTCGGCCTGGAGTTGTTGGCTACTGTGCATTGGATTACCCAGCAGGAGCCTTCAGTCCGTAATCAGTCGGATGTTGTTGCTCGCACCCATGCTTGGAATGAAAGAAAACGTCAGTTTTCCCCGAGGCAAATCGGTATTGCGCTAAACGTACTGGCTGACAAGGGATGGATTCATCCGGTCCCTCACTCTGCTCTCGGGTGAGGGCGTGGGTGATGGCTTGTCTTGGAGGGGGGCTGTTGATTCCTGAGCTAGACAAGAAATCTCATAAGTTATTGATCTTTATATTGTCTAGGATCAGCGGATCACGTTCGGTTTAGACAAGGATGCTCCATGAAACTGCATTTTGAATCCGATCTGCCCTACCAAATCGAAGCCATCGAGGCCGTCTGTGACTTGTTCCGGGGCCAGGAGGTTTGTCGCTCCGTTTTCACGGTCACGGCTCAAGCCTTGGGCGGCGCATTTGCTAACAACAGCACTCAGCAAAGCTTTGAAGGCAAGCAATTCACCGAGAGCGGTGGTATCGGCAATTCCTTACGACTGATCGTCGATGAGGAATTGAACGAAAACCTGCAGCAGGTGCAGCTTCGCAACGGCTTGCCGCCTTCGCTGCCGCTGGAATCCAGGCAGCCGCTCGACTTTACGGTGGAGATGGAAACCGGCACGGGCAAGACTTATGTTTACCTCCGAACCGTGTTCGAGTTGAACCAGCGCTATGGCTTCACCAAGTTCGTGGTGGTGGTACCGTCGGTGGCGATCAAGGAAGGCGTGAACAAAACGCTGCAGATCACCCGCGAGCATTTCGAGGGGCTGTACCCCAGCGCCAAGGGCTACGAGTTCTTTCAGTACGATTCCGACAAGCTCGGCCAGGTTCGCAACTTTGCGACCAGCCCGAACATTCAGATCATGGTCATCACGGTCGGGGCGATCAACAAGTTCGGTGACGAAGCGGCAGCACAGGCAGAAGAGTCTGATGAGAGCAAGCGCCGTGAGAAGTCGAAGAACAAGATGTACCGGGCCAGCGAGAAAACGGGCGGTGAGCGCCCCATCGACCTGATTCGGCAGACCAGCCCGATCCTGATCGTCGATGAGCCGCAAAGCGTTGATGGCGGTATCGACGGCAAGGGCAAGAAGGCGTTGGCGCAAATGTCGCCGCTTTGCACCCTGCGTTATTCAGCAACGCACGTTGAAAAGCACAACATGGTGTACCGCCTCGACGCCGTCGATGCCTACGAGCAGCGCCTGGTGAAGCAGATCGAGGTGGCTGCGTCCACCGTGCAGGGCGGTAACAACAAGCCCTACGTCAAGCTGCTTGCGGTCAACAACAAGCGCGGGGTGATTTCGGCCAGCATCGAGGTTGATCTTGAAAACGCCGCTGGCGTGGTGCGTCGGGACACGATGACGGTTCAGGATGGCTTCGATCTGGAGCAGGAGACCAGACGAGCCTTGTATGCTGACATACGCATCGGGGAAATCCGCGCCGGTAGCGGCAAGCGTGGCAATAAAGGCGGCAGCGATCAGTTCCTGGAACTAAAGGTGCCGGGCAGCGAGGTGTTTCTGCGTATTGGCGAAGCCTGGGGTGACGTGGATGCCAACGCCGTGCATCGGGAGATGATTCGTCGCACCATCAAAGAGCATCTGGATAAGGAAAAGCGCCTCCGGCCACTGGGCGTGAAAGTGTTGAGCCTCTTTTTCATCGACGAAGTGGGGAAATACCGGCAATACGACGAGCAAGGCAACCCGGTGAAGGGCGAATACGCCACGATCTTCGAGGAAGAGTACAAGCGTTGGGCACGTCACCCCGATTACCAGAAGCTGTTTGGTGAAATCGACCTGGCGACGGCTGCCGATGAGGTGCACAACGGCTATTTTTCCATCGACAAGAAGAAGGTCGGCGGCAAAACGGTCGAAATACTCAAGGACACAAGCGGCACAACCGCTGCCGACGACGATACCTACAGCCTCATCATGCGCGACAAGGAAAAATTGCTCTCCTTCGAGTCGCCGCTGAAATTCATCTTTTCGCACTCTGCCTTGAAGGAAGGTTGGGACAACCCGAACGTCTTCCAGATTTGCAACTTTTCGACCCGTGAAACCGAACGGTGGCGCCGGCAAACGATTGGCCGTGGGCTGCGTCTGTGCGTCAATCAGAAGGGCGAGCGGCTGCGAGGTTTCGAGGTCAATACGCTGACCGTCATTGCCACGGAAAGCTATGAGCAGTTTGCCGAAAACCTGCAGAGGGATATTGAGAAGGACACCGGGATTCAGTTCGGTGTGGTGCATGAGCACGAATTCGCCGGGATTCCCGTGACCTCAGACAGTGGCGACGTTTCGCCCTTTGGCTTCGAGGCATCCAAAACCTTGTGGAGCCACCTCCAGGCTCAGGGTTATATCAGCGATAACGGGAAAGGCGGGGGCAAGGTCCAGGATTCGCTGAAAACAGCGTTGAAGCGTGGCGACCTGAAATTGCCTGCGGAATTTGAGGCTCAGCGCCAGCAAATCGTGGCGGTACTGAAGAAGCTTTCCGGCAAGCTGGAGGTCAAGAATGCCGACGACCGCAAGCCGATTCCGGTCAGAAAATCGGTCTTGTTAAGCCCTGACTTCAAGGCCCTGTGGGATCGCATCAAGCACAAGACGACGTATCGCGTTCAATTCGACAACGAAAAGCTGATCGAACGCTGTATCCAGGCGCTGGACGATGCCCCACCCGTTTCCAAGACCCGCCTGCAGGGAAGAAGGCTGGCATGGCGATTGGCAAGGCAGGTGTCGATGCTTCGCTGTTGTCGGTATCCGAACCCATCGCCCTCTATGAGGCGGATGTTGAGTTGCCCGATGTGCTGACGGAACTGCAAGACAGAACCCAACTGACTCGCAAGACAATTGCCCGCATCCTGACCGAGAGCACCCGGCTGAACGATTTCAAGCGTAATCCGCAGCAGTTCATCGAACTGGCCTCGGACGCAATTAACCGTTGCAAGCGCCTGGCTTTGGTCGATGGCATTAAATACCAGCGCCTCGGTGACGAGCACTACTACGCTCAGGCGCTATTCGAGTCGGAAGAGATGTCCGGTTACTTGCAAAACATGGTGCTCAATACCGAACGGTCAGTTTATGAGCATGTCGTTTACGACTCGGCCATCGAGCGTGACTTTGCGGAGTCTCTTGAGAAGAACGAGGCTGTCAAGGTCTATGCCAAGCTGCCCGGCTGGTTCAAGGTGCCGACCCCGCTTGGGACGTACAACCCCGACTGGGGGGTGCTGGTGACGCTGGACGGGCAGGAGCGCCTGTACTTCGTTGTTGAGACCAAGGGTAGCTTGTTTGACGATGAGCTTCGGGATCGGGAGGGCGGCAAGATCAAGTGCGGTGCCGCGCACTTTACGGCTCTGGCGACTGAGGCGGATGCTGCACGGTATGTTGTTGCTCGCTCGGTCGAGGATGTTTTTGCCAAGGCATGAGCGATCAGGCTAAAGCTTGCTTTCAGGCATTTGAGAGGCCTCCGCAGACCTCCACGGCGCCGTGGCAGGGCGGGGAGTTAAAGTTTTTTGGCAGTAAAATCGGCGGCATTTACACAGGGGAGATGGCTTCATGACTCAGGATGAGCTCAAGCAGGCAGTGGCTCAGGCGGCCGGCGACTATGTCGCCAAACACGCCCCGGCGGGCAGCGTTATCGGTGTCGGCACAGGCTCGACAGCCAATTTTTTCATCGATGTACTAGCCGGGATCAAGCACCAGTACCGAGGTGCCGTTGCCAGCTCAGAGGCGACTCGTATGCGCCTGGAAAGCCACGGAATTACTGTTTTCGACCTCAACGACGTTGATCACATGCCCGTTTATGTCGACGGTGCCGACGAGATAGACGGTGGCTTGAATATGATCAAGGGCGGTGGCGGTGCCTTGACGCGGGAGAAAATTGTTGCGGCGGTTGCTGACACCTTCGTTTGCATTGCAGATACGTCGAAGCGGGTTGGCACCTTGGGCAGTTTTCCCTTGCCGGTTGAAGTGATCCCGATGGCGCTTGCCCATGTTTCTCGAGAACTTGCCAAGCTGGGAGGAAGACCGGTGCTACGCAAGAACTTTGTCAGCGATAACGGCAATCTGATTATCGACGTCCATGGATTGCGTATCGCCGACCCGCAAGGACTTGAAACGAAAATTAACCAGATTGCCGGCGTTGTCTGCAACGGGCTCTTTGCGCTCCGTCCGGCCAACGTTCTGCTACTGGGAACGGCAGACGGTGTATTGACAATACCTTGAGGCGATTTTGCCGATTTTGGGGCGTTTATGGTGTTGAGCGCAGGGCTCTCGGCGATTCCTGATTAAATAAAAACGAGGGCTTGGCGCCCTCGTTTGCGTATGGATCAGGCTTTGGGGGGTACGTAGCCTTGAATCTGATCGGCACCTTCGCCAAAAAAATGTTTTTCGACCTGTTCTGCGAGATATTTGCGATGGCGCGGATCCACGAGTTGCAGGCGATTTTCATTGATCAGCATAGTCTGCATTTTGATCCATTGTGCCCAGGCTTCTTTGGAAACATGCTCATAAATACGCTTGCCCAGCTCGCCGGGATACGGCGGAAAATCGAGACCTTCCGCCTCGCGACCCAGCTTGATGCAATTGACAGTACGTGCCATGTAACACTCCAGTAAATGTGGTGACGGGCAGGATTATAAGGTTTTAGCGTACAAGCAATCAGGTCGCCGTGGGTGGACGTCGAGCCTCTTCGCCAGCCGGGCAGCGCCCCCCTCAGATCAGGGAGCCGCTGCATCAAAGGGTTTTGAACAATACCCTTGAGCGCCGCTGATAGTTGTACATGTCGCGTTTTTTGGCCGGCAAATCATCGACCGTACCCAACTTGAAGCCGCGTTCGACAAACCAGTGTTCCGTGCGGGTGGTCAAGACGATCAGGCGCTTGATCCCCATTTTGCGGGCTCGCCGCTCAATCCGCTTCATCAGCTGCTCGCCATAACCCCATTCGCGATGTTCGCTACTGACCGCCAGGCAGGCCAGTTCGGCCTCTTCTTCCGAGTGGGCGTAAAGCGCCGCGCAGCCAACGATGATTTCGTCATGCAACATGATCGAGAAATGCTCGATTTCGCGCTCCAGCAACTCGCGCGGACGATGCACGAGGATGCCCTCGTTTTCCATCGGCTCGATCAGGGCAATCAGGGCGGCGATATCGTCGGGCTTGGCTTCACGAATGTTTTCCAGCGACTCCCGCGTGACCACGGTGCCGACGCCATCGTGAGTAAACAATTCACGCAGCAGTGCGCCATCTTGCTGATAGCTGATCAAATGCACGCGACCGACGCCGGCACGGGTCGAGCGCACCGTGCACGGCAAATAGCGGCGGATATCGTGCGACAACCATTCGCCACCGCTGAGCAGTCTTTCAACTTCGTCGGCCGTCATTGCGTCGATCAAGGCGCCGGCCTGATCGGTGACGCCCTGGCTATCGGTCAGATAAACCAGCTTGTCGGCCTTGATGGCGATAGCGACGGCCTCGGCAGCTTCTTCCATTTGCAGGTTGAAAATCTCGCCGGTCGGCGACGGCCCCTCGCAGTTGAGTAGGACGATATTGCCGAGGCCGAGCTGAGCGTTGATACCCTCGGCGTCAACCTTGCGCACCTTGCCGGCATATTGCATGTCGATACCATCGAGAACGCCAATCGGCTGACCGGTAATGAAATTGCCGCCGATCACGCGAATCCGGCTATTGGCCATGGGTGTATTGGGCAGGCCTTGCGAGAGCATGGCTTCGATTTCGAGATAGACGCTGCCGACGGCATCGAGGACGCAATCGAGCGCCGCCGCATCGGTGACGCGATAGCCGCGATGGTAGATCGACTCGAGATTTTTCTCGCGCAGCTCTTCTTCGATCTGCGGTCGCGCGCCATGCACCAGCACCAGACGTATCCCCAGGCTGACCAGCAGATTGACGTCGTAAGCCAGCGTTTTGGCAAACTCGCTGGCCACCGCCTTGCCGCCAAAAGCAATGACGAAAGTTTTGGTGCGAAACGAATTGATGTAGGGCGTGACCGCCCGAAACCAGGAGACGAAACTCTCGTCGTAAGGGGTATCGCTCATTTTTCCGAATATTTTCCGTCGTCGTCCTGCAAGGCCGCCTCGATGCGCTCGCACAGCGTTCTCAAGACCTTGACCCGGGCGAAATTTTTGTCGTTGGCCTCGACCAGCGTCCACGGCGCGAGCCCGGTTGAGGTGCGATCGACCATGTCGCAAACGGCAGACACGTAATCGTCCCATTTTTCGCGGTTACGCCAGTCTTCGTCGGTAATCTTGAAGCGCTTGAACTCAGTATCCTGACGCTCCTTGAAACGGCGCAACTGCTCATCGGCGCTGATCTGCAACCAGAACTTGACGACGATGGCGCCAGCATCGACCAATTGGTGCTCGAAATCGTTGATCTCGGCATAAGCCCGCAGCCAGTCGGCCTCGGTGCAAAAGCCCTCGACCCGCTCGACGAGCACGCGACCGTACCAGGAACGATCGAAAATCGCCGCCCGCCCGGTGCGCGGCAAATGCCGCCAAAAACGCCACAAATAGGGCTGGGCGCGCTCTTCTTCAGTCGGCGCGGCAATCGGCACGATCTGGTATTGACGGGCATCCATCGCTGCCCCAATCCGCCGGATGGTGCCACCCTTGCCAGCCGCATCCGACCCTTCAAAAACGAGAACCAGCGAACGCTTGCCAACGAAGCGCGGGTCGCGCACGAGTTCGGAAAGACGTGACTGGTACTTGGCCAACTGGCTCTCGTAATCCTTTTTGGCCAGTTTCTGCGTCAGATCAAGTTCGCTGAGGACGTTTTTCTGGTCTATCGCATGAACGATAGGCGGTGCCACCGGCACTTGCTGACGACCCGACTGCAGCAAGCGGCGCTTCATCGCCTCAAGCACAATGCGGCCGACGGTCAGCGAGCGATATTCGTCGTCGGTTCCCTCAACGATGATCCACGGGGCATGCGCGGTATTGCTGACGCGCAGCACATGCCCGGCGACTTCCTGAAGTTTGCTGTAGGTTTTCAGGCGATCGTAACTTTCCTTGGTGACGCGCCAGGCTGTATGCGGATTGCTCTCGAGCGCCTTGAGCCGGGTTTTCTGACCCTGCCTGGACAAATGAAACCAAAATTTCAGAACCAGCGCACCTTCATTGACCAGCATCGCCTCGAAACGGTTGATATCGTCGAGACGCTCATCCATCTGGGAGCGCCGCATGGTGCCGGTAATCCGGTCGGTAATTGGCTGCGAATACCAGGAGCCGGCAAAAATACCGATCTTGCCACGCGGCGGCAGTGCCCTCCAGTAACGCCACATATAGGGACGCGAGCGCTCTTCGTCGGAGGGCGCAGAGAAGGCCAGCGTCGAAATATGGCGCGGATCCATCCACGAGTAGAGCAGATTGATCGTCTCCCCCTTGCCGCTGCCATCGACCCCGCTGATCAGGATAACAACGGGAAAATCCTTTTTTTCCAGCATGTCGTATTGCGCGTCAAGCAAGGCGGCACGCAGTTTAGGCACCTCTTTCTTGAAGGTTGCCTTGTCGATTTTGTGACCGAGCTCTGCCGACTCAAACATCGTTGTTCTCCCTGAAATCACCCCATAAAACCTGTATCGCCGCGAGCGCTGCCAGAGCGGCGGTTTCCGTGCGCAAGATGCGCGGGCCGAGGCGGATTGAGCGGAACCCCGCCTGCCGGGCGGCGATGGTTTCCTGCGGGTCGAGTCCGCCCTCGGCACCGATCAGAAGCTGGATGTGGGTCGACGGCGGCAAACTCGCCAGGCTGGCGTCGGCATCCGGTGCCAGCATCAGACGCAGACCTTGGGCGGGCGGGCGTGCCAGCCAGTTTTCAAGCTTTTCCAGCGGCGCCACATTCGGCACCTGATTGCGCCCGCACTGCTCGCAGGCAGCTGCGGCAACGCCCTGCCAGTGAGCAACCCGCTTGCCGGCGCGCTCGCCGCTCAAGCGCGTGACACTGCGCCGACTATCGACCGGAACAATATCCTTGACGCCCAATTCAACCGCTTTCTGAATCGTGAAATCCATCTTGTCGCCGGCCTGAACAGCCTGAACCAGCGTCACCGAAAGGCGTGACTCGCGCTCGACATCCTGCCACGCTCCAAGTTCGGCAATTACCCGCTCACGCTCAATGCGCTGAATATGCGCCAGATATTCGCCCCCGCGACCGTCGAAAAGAATCATCGGCGCCCCCGGCGGCAAGCGCAAAACGCGCACGGCATGACGCGCCACCGGGGCAGGTAGATCGACGTGAGCACCGGGGGCAAGCGCTTCCCGGCAGTAAAAACGGGGTAAATTCATTGATGCTATTATGGCGGAAATCGATAATCAGAGGAGAAACATGGCCGCGCTCAATCCCCCCGTTTGCGATTTTGGGCGATCCGTGCCGGACTTTGAGCTACCCGACACCTCCGGCCAGCTCCGCAATCTGGAAAGCTGTCGCGGCAGCAATGGTTTGCTGGTCATTTTCATGTGCAACCACTGCCCCTACGTCAAAGCCGTCATCGAGCGGATTATCCGCGACACCCGCGAGTTGGCGAATCATGGCATTGGCAGTGTGGCGATCATGAGTAACGATGTTGCGGCTTACCCCGAAGACAGCCCGAACAACATGGCGCAATGGGCGTTTGAACTGGGTTTCCCGTTTCCTTATTTATATGACGAATCGCAGTCTGTGGCGCGCGCCTTCGGCGCGGTGTGCACACCGGACTACTTTGGTTACGACAAGCAGATGCAATTGCAATATCGCGGGCGCCTCGATGCCTCGGGGCGCCACCCCGCTCCCGCCGATGCCGAACGCGAATTGTTTACCGCCATGCTGGGCATTGCTCAGGGTGTTGGCGGCCCGCGCCAGCAATTCGCCTCGCTGGGCTGCTCAATTAAATGGAAATCAGCCTAGTGCTTTGGGCTCCGCCGGAGATAGGATATGAGCTTGAAATATTTTAGGGTCGCCAGGTGACGATCAAATTGAGCCGCTCCAGCAAAAACGCCGAATTCAGAAGCCAAAATGCCCTGCTGCTGGCAGTCCTTGAGAGCATGCCGCAAGGCATTGCCGTTTTTGATCAACAGTTGCATTTACAGGTCTGCAACCAGGGTTTCTTCGAAGCTTTGCACCTTCCTCCCGACGACGCTGTCGACGGTACCCGCCTGTCCGACCTGACGCGTCTGGTGTCCCAACAGCAAGGGCAGTGGATCAATCAGAGTGCGGAACAATTTCATCGCCTGGAAGCTGCCGCGCAGGATTTCATCGCATTCAGCTGCGAACTGATCCAGAGCAGTGGCCGCGTATACCGGGTCAACGGCCGGCCTTTGGTCATGGATGGCCAACTAGCCGGCTACGTAATCACTTACGCCGATATCAGCGAGCGGCGCGCGATTCAGGAGCGCGAACAACTGGCGCAAACCGTCTTCGCCCACACACCCGGCGGCATTATCGTTACTGACGATGCGCAGCGGATTATTTCGGCCAATCCGGCAACCTCCCTGATGAGCGGCTACAGCACCGAAGAAATCGTTGGTCAGACCATTTTCAGCCTGGTGGCCGCCGACAGTTCGCTGACCCCCACCGCTTTTGAGCAAGCCATCAAGGAAAGCGGCACCTGGAACGGCGAAATCAACATCATGCGCAAAACCGGCGAGTCGCTGGCCGCCGAGATTCGTGTCAACCGGATTGACGATCTGAATGCCAGCCAGTCGAGTCATTACATTTGGATACTTGCCGACATTACCGAACGCAAGGTGGCCGAAGCGCGGATGCGCCATATTGCCCAGTCGGACTCCCTGACCGGCCTCCCCAACCGCCTCGCCCTGCAACTCCGCCTGGCGCTGACCCTGCCGGAAGCCCGCCGGCACGAGTGGCAAGTGGCGATCATGTTCATCGACCTTGATCGTTTCAAGAACATCAATGACACCCTAGGTCACCCGGTGGGCGACGAGCTTTTGCGCGAGGTCGCCAGCCGCCTCAGTCTGGTAGTTCGTGAAACTGACTTTGTTGCGCGACTGGGCGGCGACGAGTTTGTGATTGTCTTGCCGGCAATCACCAATCCGGCCGATGCGGCGACTGTCGCCAACAAGATTATCGGCGCCCTCTCGTCGCCAATCGTCGCCGACGGCCACGAACTGCACACCAGCCCGTCAATCGGTATCAGCATTTTTCCCGATGATGGCAGCGACGGCGATACGGTGCTCAAAAACGCCGACACCGCGATGTACCACGCAAAATCCGCCGGACGAAACAATTACCAGTTTTACGCAGGCGAGATGAACAAAACGGCCAGCGAACGTCTGGATATCGAACGCAAGCTGCGTCATGCAATCAGTCGCAACGAGCTCTCCCTCTGCTACCAGCCGCAATTCAGTGCAGTGGGCTCGCAGCCGACCGGCGTCGAGGCGCTGGTGCGCTGGCACCACCCGACCGATGGCATGATTTCACCCATGCGCTTCATCCCGATTGCCGAAGAAACCGGACTGATCGTCGAAATCGGCGAATGGGTACTGCGCACCGCCTGCCACGAGATGAGAAACTGGATCGAGGCCGGCCTGGAGCCGATTCGCGTCGCCGTCAACATTTCCGCCCGGCAACTGAGACGCCGCGACTTCTGTGAAGTAGTAGCCGGCTGCCTGGCTGAATCCGGCCTGCCATCCGAGTTGCTCGAACTGGAAATCACCGAGAGCGCGGTGATGGAAAACCCGAAAGAAGCCATCAGCATTCTGGAAAGCATCGGCCGCATGGGGGTCACGCTGGCCATCGACGATTTTGGCACGGGTTACTCATCTCTCGCCTATCTCAAGCTGTTTCCGATCGACCATCTCAAGATTGATCGTTCGTTTGTCGCCGACATTGAATTCGATCTCAATGATCGCGCGATTGCCTTTGGCACAATCGCCCTCGCCCACTCACTGGGACTCAACGTCATCGCCGAGGGTGTGGAAACCGAAGATCAGCTTGACCTGTTGCGCAGCAACGGTTGCGACGAAGTGCAGGGCTATTTGTTCAGCAAGCCGCTGACCAGCAGTGCCGCCTTTGCCTTCCTCCACGCACGGGCGACGGCAGGGTAATATCCGGTTTTTCTAATACTTAAAATAAACGGGGAAATGAGATGTTTCAACGCACGCTTGCTCACTATTTGATTGAGGAACAGCGCCACAAAGGGATCATCAATGCCGACCTGCGCTTTCTGATCGAAGTGGTTTCGCGCGCCTGCCAGGCGATTTCGATTGCCATCGGCAAAGGCGGACTCGGTGACGTTCTCGGCGAAGCCGGCAGCGACAACGTGCAGGGAGAAGCCCAAAAAAAACTCGACGTGCTGTCGAACGAAATCCTGCTCAATGCCAACGAATGGGGAGGCCACCTGGCGGCCATGGCTTCCGAAGAAATGGATCTGCCGCACACCATTCCGCACCGCTATCCGCAAGGCGAATATCTGTTGTTGTTCGACCCGCTCGACGGCTCGTCGAATATCGATGTCAATGTCTCGATCGGCACCATTTTTTCTGTCCTGAAATGCCCCGAGGGCGCCGACCTGTCGAGCCCGGAAGCAGCCGAAGCGGCCTTTCTGCAACCCGGCACCAGCCAGGTTGCCGCCGGCTACGCGGTGTATGGCCCGACCACCCTGCTGGTGCTGACGGTCGGCGACGGCGTCGTCAGCTTCACGCTTGATCGCGAGCAAGGCAGCTTCGTCAAAACCGGCGAGGCTTTGAATATCCCGGCCGACACCGGCGAGTTCGCCATCAACATGTCAAACCAGCGCTTCTGGGAGGCGCCGATGCAGCGTTACGTCAGCGACATGCAACTGGGCAAGAGCGGGCCGCTGGGCAAGGATTACAACATGCGCTGGGTCGGCTCGATGGTTGCCGACGTCCACCGCATCGTCACTCGCGGCGGGATTTTCATGTACCCGATAGATAGCAAAACGAGAGACAAGGGTGGCAAGTTGCGCCTGATGTACGAAGCCAACCCGATGGCACTGATCGTCGAACAGGCGGGCGGCGTGGCAACCACCGGTTACGAGCGAATTCTCGACATCGTTCCGGGCAAGATTCATCAACGCTGCGCCGTGATCATGGGCTCCAGAAACGAGGTTGAGCGCGTCACGGCAATGCACGCGAGTTGCTGAACTTGCCCGCGCCGTTTCGCCTTGCCATCAACGGCTACGGCCGCATCGGGCGCTGTTTTCTGCGCGCTTTGCTGGAGTCACCGCTCAAGCACACCCTGCAGGTTGTCGCCATCAACGAACCGGCCAACCTGGAAAGCATCGCTTACCTGACACAATACGACTCCACGCATGGCCGCTTCGCCGGACAGGTTGATTGCGCCGCCGGCGCGCTGAACATCAACGGCCAGCGCATAGCGGTCAGCCACGCCCGCCAGCCCGAAAAAGTCGACTGGGCGGCACTGGACATCGATTTGCTCGTTGAATCGTCGGGCTGTTACGGTCAACGCTCGGAATTGACCCGCTTTATCGATGCCGGCTGCCCGCGTCTATTGCTCTCGCACCCCGGCCATAGCGCCGATGATGTCGACGCCACCATCGTCCACGGCGTCAACCAACACCTGCTGCAAGGTGACGACCGACTGGTATCGGCAGCTTCGTGTACGACCAATGCGATTGTCCCGGTGCTGGCCTTGCTCGATAGTGAAATCGGGCTTGAGCAGGTCTTGCTGACCACCCTGCATTCGGTCATGAACGACCAGCCGCTGATCGACGGCTATCACCACGATGACCTGCGACGCACGCGCTCGGCGATGCAGTCGATCATCCCGGTATCCACCGGATTGGCGCGCGGTGTCGAGCGTCTGTTGCCGCAATTGAGCGGGCGCGTTCAGGCACGGGCGATTCGCGTGCCGACGCTCAACGTCTCGGCGATTGATTTGACCATCAGCACCCGGCAGGCCGTCTCTGCCGCCCACATCAATCGCCTGCTCGCCGCCGAAGCGCGCGGCGCGCTGGCCAATTTGCTGGCCTATTCGGAAGCCGCCCACGCCTCCATTGATTTCAACCACGACCCCCATTCGGCGATCATCGACGGTAGCCAAACGCGCTGCGGCGGCAGTCACCTCGTCAATCTGCTGGTTTGGTTTGATAACGAATGGGGATTCGCCAACCGTATGCTTGAGGTCGCCAGCCACTGGTCGCGCCTCTGGCCAAAATCAAGATAACCAACCCAAGGAGAAGGCAATGAATGTCACTCAACTGATCAACCTCAAATTGGCGGGCAAACGCGTTTTTATCCGCGCCGACCTCAATGTGCCGCAGGATGATGCCGGAAACATCACCGAAGACACGCGCATCCGCGCCTCGCTGGCCTCGATCCGTTTCTGCCTGGAGCAGGGCGCGGCGGTGATGGTGACCTCCCACCTCGGGCGACCGAGCGAAGGCGAGTTCAAGCTGGAAGACAGCCTTCAGCCGGTGGCCGTGCGCCTCGGCGAATTGCTCGGCAAGCCGGTTCGCCTGGTACAGAACTGGGTCGATGGCGGCTTTGAGGTGGCGGCCGGCGAAGTCGTCCTGCTCGAAAACTGCCGCGTCAATAAAGGCGAGAAAAAGAACAACGATGAGCTGGCAAAAAAAATGGCCGCCCTTTGCGACGTCTATGTCAACGACGCCTTCGGCACCGCTCACCGCGCCGAAGCGACGACGCATGGCATTGCCAAATATGCGCCGGTGGCTTGCGCCGGAATACTGATGGGCGCTGAAATTGACGCTCTCGGCAAGGCGCTTTTCAGTCCGAAACGTCCACTGGTTGCCATCGTCGGCGGCTCCAAGGTGTCGTCCAAACTGACCATTCTCAAAACGCTGGCCGGCAAGGTCGATCAATTGATTGTCGGTGGCGGCATCGCCAACACCTTCCTGCTCGCCGCCGGCAAGCCGATTGGCGCATCGCTGGCAGAAGCCGATCTGGTCGACGAAGCCAGAGCCATTATCGAGATGATGAAAGCACGCGGCGCCGAAGTGCCTTTGCCAACCGACGTCGTGGTTTCCGAAGAATTTTCACCTACTGCCGTCGCGCGCAAGATCGCTGTCGACCAGGTCAGTGCGCAGGATCGCATTCTCGATGTCGGCCCGCATACCGCCGTCAAACTCTGCGAAATCATCGCCAATGCCGGCACCATCGTCTGGAACGGCCCGGTCGGCGTCTTCGAGTTTGCGCAATTCGCCGGCGGCACCAAGATGCTGGCGGCGGCGATTGCCCATTCCGAGGCCTTTTCGATTGCCGGCGGCGGCGACACCCTGGCGGCGATTGCCAAGTTCGACATCGGTAACGATGTCGGCTACATCTCCACCGGCGGCGGCGCCTTCCTCGAATTCCTCGAAGGCAAGACCCTGCCGGCCATTGAAGTGCTCGAATCGCGCGCCGCCCAATAGATCGTCGATACCGCGTTGACCGCGCGTTGTCGCGGTCAACGCAAAAACAACCTAAAACAACGACACCCCACCCAAGGAAGACAATGCTCCGCCACACCAAAATAGTCGCCACGCTAGGCCCCGCCTCATCCACCCCGGCCGTCCTCGAACAAATGGTCAAGGCCGGGATCGACGTCGTCCGCATGAATTTTTCCCACGGCACGGCGGACGACCACAAGGCGCGCGCCGACGGGGTTCGCGCGGCAGCGGCCAAACTTGGCCGCACCGTCGGCATCCTCGGCGACTTGCAAGGCCCGAAAATCCGCGTCGGCAAATTTGCCGAGGGCAAAATCACGCTGATCGCCGGCGAACCGTTCATTCTCGATGCAACATGCACTCTGGGCAGCAGCGAGCGCGTCGGACTCGACTACAAGGATTTACCGAAAGATGTCGTCAATGGCGACATCCTGTTGCTTGATGATGGCCGTCTCAAACTTGAAGTGATTCATGTTCGCGGCCAGGAAATCAATACCCGCGTCATCGTCGGCGGCGAACTGTCGAACAACAAGGGGATCAATCGCCAGGGCGGCGGCCTCACCGCGCCGGCGCTGACAGCCAAGGACATGGACGACATCAAGACCGCAGCGCAAATTGGCGTCGACTTCGTTGCCGTCTCCTTTCCCAAAAGTGCCGCCGACATGTACATGGCACGTCAGCTATTGCGCGCCGCCGGCAGCAGCGCGGTATTGATCGCCAAAATCGAGCGGGTGGAAGCGGTCAAGAATCTTGAAGAAATTCTCGATGCCTCGGATGGCATCATGGTCGCCCGCGGCGATCTGGCGGTTGAAGTCGGCGACGCCGCCGTACCGGCGCTGCAAAAGCGGATGATCCGCATGGCGCGCGACCGCAACAAGCTGACGATTACCGCCACGCAAATGATGGAATCGATGATCCATTCGCCGGTGCCGACCCGCGCCGAAGTCTCCGACGTCGCCAACGCCGTGCTCGACGGCACCGATGCCGTGATGCTCTCGGCGGAAACCGCCGCCGGTCATTACCCGGTGGAAACCGTCGAGTCGATGGCGCGCATCTGCGTCGAAGCCGAACGTTCGGCCGAAATTACGCTGGAGCGCGAATTCCTCGACCGCGTTTTTACGCGCATCGACCAATCGATTGCCATGGCGGCGATCTGGACGGCACATCACCTCAAGGTCAAAGCGATTGCCGCCCTGACGCAAACCGGATCGACCGCGCTGTGGATGAGCCGCCTCAACTGCGGGGTGCCCATTTACGCGCTGACCCCGGCCGTCGAGTCGGTGGGTCGCATGGTGCTCTACCGTGGCGTCTGCCCATTGTCGATGAGCCAGCAACACACCGACCGCGATTTGCTGCTGGCCGAAGCCGAACAACTCTTGATCGACCGCGGCGTCGTTACCTTGGGCGACCTGATTGTGCTGACCATCGGCGAACCGATCGGCTCAACCGGCGGCACCAATACGCTCAAGATCGTTCGCGTCGGCGAACATACAGTTATGTAATCGGGAATTGATGATCGGGGATTGGTAGAATCCCCGATCATCAATAACCGCCCTTCACCCATCCCGCTACACCAGGAGTCACCATGCCACTCGTATCCTTGCGCCAACTGCTCGATCACGCCGCCGAGAATGATTACGGCCTGCCCGCTTTCAACGTCAATAACATGGAACAAGTCTGGGCCATTTGCGAAGCGGCGAGCAAAGCCGACGCACCGGTCATCATGCAAGCCTCGGCTGGCGCCCGCAAATATGCCGGCGAACCCTTCCTGCGTCATCAGATTCTCGCTGCCCTGGAAGCCTACCCGCACCTGCCCATCGTCATGCACCAGGATCACGGCCAGAGCCCGGCGGTGTGCATGGGCGCCATCCGCTCCGGCTTTACCTCGGTGATGATGGACGGCTCGCTCGAAGCCGACGGCAAAACGACCTCTTCCTACGAATACAACGTGGCCGTTTCGCGTGAGGTCGTCAAGTTCTCACACGCCATCGGCGTTTCTGTCGAAGCCGAACTCGGCGTCCTCGGCTCCCTTGAAACCATGAAGGGCGACAAGGAAGACGGCCACGGCGCCGACGGCACAATGACCCGCGAGCAACTGCTGACCGACCCCGACCAGGCCGCCGACTTCGTCAAGCAGACCAACTGCGACGCGCTGGCGATTGCCATCGGCACCAGCCATGGCGCCTACAAATTCACCAAGAAGCCGACTGGCGACATTCTCGCCATCGAGCGTATTGCCGAAATCCACGCCCGCATCCCGAACACCCACCTCGTCATGCACGGCTCGTCGAGCGTTCCGCAAGAACTGCTTGCCGAAATCCGCCAGTTTGGCGGCGACATGAAGGAAACCTACGGCGTGCCGGTCGAAGAAATCGTCAAGGGCATCAAGCACGGCGTGCGCAAGGTCAATATCGACACCGATATTCGCCTCGCGATGACCGGCGCGATCCGTCGTTACATGGTCGAAAATCCCGGCAAGTTTGACCCGCGCGATTACCTCAAACCGGCGCGCGAAGCAGCCATGAAGATCTGCCTGGCGCGTTTCGAAGCCTTCGGTTGCGCCGGTCGGGCCAGCCAGATAAAAGCCATGACCATGGAAAAAATGGCCGAGCGCTACGCCAAGGGCGAGCTCAACCAGATCGTCAAATAACCGCGTTTTCCAGCTCCACCGCAACAGCCGCCGCCAGGCGGCTGTTTTGCTTTCGGTAGACGGACGTGACGCCGATCACCTGCTGCGCTTGGCTGGTGTTCTCAAAAGCCAGCCGTCAATCCGACGCGAAAATTTCGTCCTGGCATGGGATAACCCGCGTTGTACTCATAGTCGGCAGCGAACAGATTATTGACCACCACGAACACCTCGCCGCTCTTGCCGAGTGCCGCCAGCGGCCTGGCGACACGAATATTTGCCACGCTGAAGCCAGCCACCCGATTCGGCGAAAAGGTGCCGCGATCCTGCGTCAGCGAATACATTTCGGATTGCCGATGGGCATCGAAGGCGAGCTTGAATCCATTCAGATTGCCCGTGATGCCAGCCGAAATCGCCGTGCGCGGCGCATAGGGCAAATTGTCGATATCCGGATTCAGGTGAGTCAGGCCGCCAAAGAATTGCCAGTTCTGAGTGAACTGGTGTTGCACGGAAACTTCCGCGCCACGCGTGCTGTAGTCGGCAAACGAATTGCTCCAGACGCCCGAGGCTGGGGGTGCAAATGCACCGGCATTGAAGCCACTCCAAATGTAGCGCTTGCTGATTTCATCCTGAAAAATACTCAGGTCAAGATGCGTATTCGCGCTGACATCCCATTTCATCCCCATTTCGCGGTGTTTGTCGCGCGATGGCTGGAGCCTGTCCCATCCATTGTTCGCTGCAAACGCCATGGGAACAGCCCGGGTCAAGGCGTTGGTTTCAGCTCCGGGATAAAGAAGCCCCTCGACGTAGTTGGCGTAAAAGGTCACGTTGCCGGCGACAACCGAGACACCGGCTTGAGGCGCGGTTTTTGATTCGTAGTGATTGCTGTCGTAATGCCTGGCGCCAATCGAGGGCTTGATCATCCAGTGCTCGCCGAGATCGAATCGCTGATTGAAGCCGAGATAGCTTGAAAGCATACGAAATTCGGGAATCTCTGCCGAGCCGGCCAGGCCAAAAGCGAAGGGGGTGCCGACGGGAGCGCCGACATGCGGCCCGGAAACGTCACCCCGGATGGTCTGACGATCAATTTCCGCCACGACTTGCCCGCCCACCCAGGGAGAAAACATCTCCTTCCAGCGCCAACCGCTCATCACAAAGTGGCTGTTGAAGGTGCCCCAGGAAGGGTCGTCGGTCAGATCATTGTCGCCGCGATTCTGGTAGAACTTGAGTTCCCCTTGCCACGTTCCATGCTGATGCCGGGCAAAGACATTGAGCATTTGGGTGGAGGATGCGTTGCGTGCGATCCCGTTCGAGAAGGTGTAAGGGCCAACGCCGGTTCGCGTGACAGGAAAGCGGTTATCGCCCGGGTCGCCAACCGCATTGCTGACCGCCAAAAAGCCTCCGCCGAGCGACCAATGCTCGTCGATTTTCAACCCCAGGCGCCCGATTGCATTATTCAGCCGGCCATCGGCATTCGGACGGGCGCCATTTGAATCAACGTGGGCGGCGGCGAGCATAAAATCGAGCGCATCCAGTTTTCCGAGGATGTTGCCCTGAAAGGTTTTGGTGGCGTAAGAACCCAGGGAGAGCGTTGCCTCACCGACCACTCCCTCACGCTTGGCGCGTCTGGTTTCAAGGTTGACGGATGCAAAATTGTTGCCGCTCGACTGAATGTCCGGCCCCTTGTGAACGTTGATCGTCGCGATTCCGTTGAGCGGCAGCAAATCCATCAGCGGGTGATTCCATAAACCCATATACACAGGCAGGCCGTCGACATAGGTTTTTATTTCACTGCCGGGGCGACTGACACCCAGCCCGCGAATGTAAACATTGCCGCCTTGATCACCGCTGTAGGAGCCAACCTCGTTATAACGGGAAATCTGGACGCCGGGCATCATGCGCAATCCGGCAGCCAGATCCAGGGCGCCCAGATCCTTGATCTGCGCATCGCTGACGCGGGTCGACATCGCCGAAAAGTGATCGACCCTGTTGGATTCAATAATCGGCGTGGCAGTAACGATAACGCTATCCAGCCCGCCGACTTCGCCTGGTTGAGACCAAACACTGCCCGCGATGCCCAGGCATGTCGCCATGCCGATGACTTTGAATTCGAATTTTTTCAATCACTTCTCCTCTACCTACGGGAAAAGGAGTATCGCAACGCCTGGAGCTTTCCGCCATGCGGCATTTTGTCGCGCCCCCGACGCAGCGAGTTGCTGCGTCGGGGATTTTCAAAACCGATGAATGAGCGGATTTTCGCGGGGATACCCCTCTCCGACGCTCCTTTTCGCCTTGGCCGCAAGGGCTGTCGGACGCCGGGCTTAGCCACAATGAATTTGGTGTAGTATGCATTTGAAAATATAAGAAACGGCTGATTAGCCGCGGCAATCGGGCAAGTGGGCAATAAATAAGCCAATCGGGAAACATGACTATTCGTTAAATACAAACCGTGGCAGATGACAACGCCACAGGCACGGGGAGAGAACCTTCAATGCGTACCAACACGCCAGTAACCAATCTTGAGATTCCGGTTAACGAAACACAACGGATTGTTTCCAAAACCGATCTGAAAGGGCTGATTACCTACATCAACAAGGATTTTGTTGAAATCAGCGGATTCACCGAACAGGAGACGATCGGCCAACCACACAATATCGTCCGTCATCCCGACATGCCGGAAGCAGCTTTCGCCGATCTCTGGGCGACTCTCAAAGCGGGGCGACCCTGGGTTGGCATCGTCAAGAACCGTTGCAAGAACGGCGACCATTACTGGATTGAAGCCCACATATCACCAGTCTGGGAGGGCGGGCAAATTACCGGCTACCTCTCCGTTCGCCGCAAGGCAGCGCAGGCGGCCATTGATCGTGCCGCCGAGTTTTACAAAGACTTGCGCGAAAAACGGCCAACGCGCCATGGCGTCCGGCATGGACAAATTGTCAGCACTGGCCTGTGGGCGCGTGCCCAGCGTTGGCTGGTTGACACCCCGGTCTCGCTCAGGTTTCTGCTGCCGAGCGTCTTGGCGTTGATTCTGGTCATGTCAGGTACCGTTTTCTTTGTCTCCAGTCAGATCAGTCAAACGCTGAGCGCGGCCGGTGAAGATGAACTCAAACAACGCATCCAGTTGGTGCACGCGATGATGGAATCGACCGTCGAAGCAGTCGAGCGCGAAGCCAGCCGTCTGCTCGAAATCTATGCGTCGCGTTACCCGCACGCCTTCAGCGTCGAACCCGGCAGCGCGGCGGTGCCCTTGCTGCGCCACAACAACGTGATCGTCAATGACCGGCACGACGAAGAAGATGCCTTTGCCAAAATTACCCGTGGCCCGACAGCAACAGTTCTGGTTCGTCGCGGCGATGAATTCGTGCGCATCGCCACCTCCCAGAAAAACGACAAGGGCGAGCGGGTGATCAATACCGCGCTCGACAAGGAAAGTCCGGCAACCGCCAAACTCCTGGCCGGTCAGACGTATATCGGACGCACTAGCAGCCAGGGCAAGGATCGAGTCTCGGCGCTCAAGCCAATCATCGACGAAAGCGGCAAAGTCATCGGCGCCTTTGGCATCGGTTACTTCATCACCGACGAAATGAGCGCCCTGCGTGATCGCATCAAGGCCATCAAGATTGGCCAGTCCGGCTATGTTTATGTGATTGACGCACAACCCGGCAAGCGCTTGGGCGACCTCTTCATTCATCCGGCCAAGGAGGGCAGCAACATTCTTGCCGCCAAGGATGCCGGCGGTCGCGAGTTCATTCGCGAAATGCTTGAGCGTCGCAATGGCACCATTCGCTACCCCTGGCAAAACAGCGAACTGGGAGAAACCTCGCCACGCGAAAAAGTGGTTGCTTTCCAGACCCTGGCCAAATGGAACATGCTGATCGGTGGCGGCACGTACACCGAAGAATTTGACCAGGTTTCCCAGCGGCTCGATATTAACCTGATCATTGCCAGCTTCATCGTCGTGATTATTTTGACCATGGTGATGCTCTGGGTTTCGCGCAGCGTTCTGACCCGTCGCCTCGCCGCAGCCCTGGACAGCCTGCGGGCAATCGCCACCGGGCACTATGACTCACGCATCGACACTTCGGCCAACGACGAGCTTGGCCGCCTGCTGCAAGGCATCGAGGGCATGCAGAACCGGATGGGCTTCGAGGTAACCGAAACCAAGCGCCAGGCCGATGAAATGACGCGCATCAAGATTGGTCTCGACAACGTGGCGACCAACG
Source organism: uncultured Pseudomonadota bacterium (assembly GCA_903951825.1). Classification (GTDB taxonomy): domain Bacteria; phylum Pseudomonadota; class Gammaproteobacteria; order Burkholderiales; family Rhodocyclaceae; genus Azonexus. The sequence continues at coordinate 15,692 of CAJBDJ010000026.1, read as the reverse complement.
TCCGGATTGCCGATAACGATGGCCATATTCTCTACATCAACCATGCCCTCGCGAACACTTTCAAGAACGACGTCACGGCCTTCAGGCAGACCGATCCGAAATTCGATCCGGATGCCATGATCGGCTACAACGTTGGGCGGCTTTATCCTGATCCGGCGGCCGCCCTGGCTCGTTTGCGCAAACTGAACACCAGCGTCCAGACACAAATGCTGCTCGGCAGCCGCACCTACCGCGTGACCACGACGCCGGTGATCAGCGACGCTGGCGAACGCCTCGGTTCTGTCGGCGAGTGGCTGGATATCACCGATCAACTGAATGCCGAAACCAAACTGACGGAGGTCATCCAGAAAGCTGCCGATGGCGACTTCTCGGTTCGACTCGACCTGGCCAGCAAGGAAGCCTTCTTCATTCAGGTTGAAGCCCTGATCAATCAGCTCCTGAGCAATGGTGAAAGTGCGCTGAACGAGTTGTCTTCGGTACTTGCCGCGCTCGCAGCGGGCGATTTGACGCAAGCCATACGCTCCGATTTCAGCGGCGTTTTCGGCGAACTCAAGATTGATACCAATACGACGGTTGATCGGCTCAAGGAGATCATCGAGCAGATCAAGACCGCGGGGGATGCGATCAATGTTGCTGCGCGTGAAATCGCCAGCGGCAATAACGACCTCTCGCGGCGCACCGAGCAACAGGCCAGCAGTCTGGAGGAAACCTCCAGCGCCATGGAAGAACTGAACGCCACCGTGCGTCAGAATGCCGACAACGCCAGACAGGCCAACAGCCTGGCTGACAATGCAAACCAGATTGCCGCACGCAGTGGCGAACTGGTCGCGCGCGTCGTCGATACGATGAGCGACATTCAACGCAGCTCGCACAAAATTGCCGACATCATCGGAGTCATCGACAGCATCGCCTTCCAGACCAATATTCTGGCGCTCAATGCAGCGGTGGAGGCAGCCCGCGCCGGCGAACAAGGGCGGGGGTTTGCCGTCGTTGCCACGGAAGTACGCAATCTCGCGCAACGCAGCGGGGTCGCTGCCAAGGAAATCCGCGGCCTGATCTCTGAGTCGGTCGACAAGGTGGATGGCGGGGTCAACCTCGTCAGGGAAACGGGAACCACCATGAGCAACATGGTTCAGTCGTTCAAGCAGGTATCGACATTGGTCACCGACATTGCCGAGGCCAGCAAGGAGCAAAGTACTGGTATTGATCAGGTGACTCTGGCAATCAGTCAGATGGATGAAGTCACCCAGCAAAATGCTGCGCTCGTCGAACAGGCGGCGGCGGCGGCCGAAGCGCTGGAGGAACAAGCCATGTCCCTGGCGACGACCTTGAGCCGCTTCAAATTATCGGCCGCCACGTCGCTGACGCCGGCACGCCTTCCGGCGCCCACCGTCCATGGAACGCGTGCCCTGCCCTCGGCTGTCCGGCCACGGCTGGCGGCACAGCCGAAAGCCTTGCCATCGCGGCGTGCAGGGGCTGATGATGAATGGGCAGATTTCAAGGATAGTGACTAAACGGCGCTCAATCGCCAACCCCGCCAGCCACGGCCGAGCACCCGAGCTTAATTTTGCCTTGGGTAGCGCGTCAGGCGCGGGCGAGTGCCAGCGCTGCGAGCAGATCACCTACCAGCGCGTCGCAATCTTCCGCCCGTACCGCACGTCCCTCGTTGTAGCCGTAAGGCACGCAATATGCAGTGCTGCCGGCAGCACGGGCGGCATGGCTGTCGTGGATCGAATCGCCAATGTGCAGATTGCTCACGGGGTCGCTGTGCAGCAAGCGGCAGGCATGAAGAATCGGTTCGGGGTGCGGCTTTTTGTACGGTGTCGTATCGCCGGCGACCACCACATCAAAGGTATCGGCCAAGCCTTTTTTCTTGAGCAGGGCGAGGGTAAAGTCGGCGGCCTTGTTGGTGACGACGCCGAGTGGCAAACCGCTGGCTTTCCAGGCCAGCAATCCGTCAATAACCCCCGGATAAAATTCCGCCATATCGCCATTGACCACGGCGTAGTGCTTCTTGAAAGCCACTATTGCCGTCGCCAGCAGATCGGCCGCCGGCGGCTGCTGGCGGCTCAAACAACGCTCAACCAGGTTATTGATGCCGCGCCCGATGAAGCTGCGAATTTCATCCTCGCTGCAGGTCGGCTGCCCAAGTTCGCGCAGGGTGCGATTACTCGCCTCGGCGAGATCGGCCACAGTATCGAGCAGCGTGCCGTCGAGATCGAAAGTCACCGATTTGAATTTCATCAGAGGTTCGCCAGTTGCTCGCGCAAGGCGCCGATAATCGAGTCGTAACGATGCGCATCGCTGTCCTTGCCGGCACCATAGACGGCTGACCCGGCAACGAAGGCATCAACGCCGGCGCGGGCAATTTCGGCGATGTTGGCGGCGTTTACGCCGCCGTCGATTTCGAGACGAATCCGGCGCCCGCTGGCCTGCGCGTAGGCATCGAGTTTGGCGCGTGCCAGACGCGCCTTGGCCAGCGTGCCGGGGATGAACTTCTGGCCGCCGAAGCCCGGGTTGACGCTCATCAGCAGAATCACATCAATTTTATCGAGGACATGATCCATGTAATCGAGGGGCGTCGCCGGATTGAAAACCAGACCGGACTGACAACCGGCTTCACGGATCAGTGACAGGCTACGATCAACGTGCTCGGAAGCTTCCGGGTGAAAAGTGATGATATTGGCACCCGCCTTGGCGAAGTCGGGAATGATGCGATCCACCGGCTTGACCATCAGGTGGACGTCAATCGGCGCCGTTGTGCACGGACGGATGGCCTCGCAGACCAGAGGGCCGATGGTCAGATTGGGGACGTAATGATTGTCCATCACGTCAAAGTGGATCCAGTCAGCGCCGGAAGCGATGACATTGGCCACTTCCTCGCCCAGCCTGGCGAAGTTGGCGGAAAGAATGCTCGGTGCGATAACGAAATTTGCTTGGCTCATGGCGCCCCCAGAAAAAAAGCGGCCCCAGACTACGGGGCCGTAAACGCAAGGTACAGCAGAGTGATACTCGGTATGTCAGCGGCTGGCGACAGCCATTGGTTCCGCTGACGCGGATTGGATGCGCCCGGCCAGCCGGAACCGGCAAGAGGCATCAAAAAGCAATTTGCAGCTATCGCCGGCGGGCATTTGCCTGACGACTGATTACTTGGCGACGTGCTGCAGGAAACGCAGCATGTTGCAGGTGTAGCCGTACTCGTTGTCGTACCAGGTCACGACTTTGACAAAGGTGGGGTCGAGCGCAATGCCGGCGTCAGCATCGAAGATCGACGGTAGCGAGCACCCACGGAAATCGGTGGAGACGACTTTGTCGGTCGTGTAACCGAGAACGCCCTTGAGTTCGCCCTCGCTGGCGGCTTTCATCGCCTGGCAGATTTCCTCGTAGGAAGCACCCTTTTCGAGTTCAACCGTCAGATCGACCACCGAAACGTCGGAGGTCGGCACGCGGAAGGCCATGCCGGTCAGCTTTTTGTTGAGTTCGGGCAGAACCACACCCACCGCCTTGGCGGCGCCGGTGGACGACGGGATGATGTTTTCGAGGATGCCACGACCGCCGCGCCAGTCTTTGGTCGACGGGCCGTCAACCGTTTTCTGGGTGGCGGTGGCTGCATGTACCGTGGTCATCAGGCCGCGCTTGATCCCGAAATTGTCGTTCAGCACCTTGGCTACCGGTGCCAGGCAGTTGGTCGTGCATGAGGCGGCGGAAACAATCGCTTCACCGGCGTATTTCAGGTGATTGACGCCATAAACGAACATTGGCGTGGCATCCTTGGATGGTGCCGACTGAACCACTTTCCGGGCGCCGGCGGTCAGATGCTTCTGGCAACTCTCGGTGGTCAGGAACAGCCCGGTACAGTCAATGACGATATCGGCGCCGACTTCGTTCCACTTCAGTTCGGCCGGATCCTTGACGGCGCTCAGACGAATCTTCTTGCCGTTGATGATCAGGTTGTGGCCGTCGGAGCTGACATCGCCGGCAAAATTGCCGTGCACCGAGTCGTATTTGAGCATGTATGCCAGATAGTCCGGGTCGAGCAGGTCATTGACGCCGACCACCTCGATGTCGGCAAACTCCGACTCTTTGGCGATGGCGCGCATGACCATGCGACCGATACGACCAAAACCGTTAATGCCCACGCGAATTGCCATGATTGTTCTCCTTGAAATTAATTGATGGACTTGGGGACGCTTGAATTTTCTTCATTCATCAGCATACGGAATGAAAGCATTCGATTATATGAGCGCCCCGTCCAATCTCGTATCAGGTTTGGCGAATTCAGCCGATCAGCGCCAGGGTGGCCTGCGTCAGCCTGTCGACCGTCAGCCCGAACAGTTCATAGAGCGCCGGTGCCGGCGCCGAGGCGCCAAAGCTCGGAATACCCAGAACATCGCCTTCGAGACCGACGTATTTACGCCACGGATCCGGGTGACCGGCTTCAATCGCCAGGCGCGGCACGCCGGCCGGCAAAACAGCCGCCTGCCAGGCTTTGTCCTGACGGTCAAAAAGGTCGCAGCAGGGCATCGACACGACGCGCACGGGAACGCCTTTGGCGGCCAATTCTTTTTGTGCCGACAGCGCTAGACCAACCTCCGAACCGGTGGCAATGATCACCGCCCGGGCAGTCCCTTCGCTCTCGGCCAGAACGTAACCACCCTTGGCGATGGCCTCGGCACGACCGGCAGCCTGACCACACTGGGGCAGGTTCTGACGCGACAGGAAGAGGGCGGACGGGCCATCGGCACGCTCCAGCGACGCCGTCCAGGCGACAGCGGTTTCGAGTTCGTCACACGGACGCCAGACATCGAGGTCGGGAATCAGGCGCAGGCTGCCGAGGTGCTCGATCGGCTGATGGGTCGGGCCGTCCTCACCGAGACCAATCGAGTCATGGGTCAGCACATGAATGACACGCTGCTTCATCAACGCCGCCATGCGGATGGCGTTGCGTGAGTAATCCGAGAACACGGCGAAGGTGCCGCCGTAAGGAATCATCCCGCCGTGCAGCGCGACGCCATTCATGATCGCCGCCATGCCGAACTCACGGACACCGTAAGAAATGTAGTTGGGCGTTTTTTCAGCGGCGGCGTGCCAGGCAACACTCCCCTTGCCGGCGGTCAGGTTCGAGCCAGTGAGGTCGGCCGAGCCGCCGAGCAACTCGGGGACGCGGTCAACCAGAAAATCGAGGCAATTTTGTGATGACTTGCGGCTGGCGATGCCGCCCTCCTTGCTCCCGGCCAGCGCCAGCAGTTCAGCGCGGATGGCCGGCCAGGCGGCGGGCAGATCGGCAGCATGGGTGCGCTCGAACTCCGCCGCCAGTTCAGGAAAGCGGGCGCGGTAGGCCGCGAATTTTGCCTGCCAGGCGGCTTCGGCCGCGGCTCCGCTGGCCCGCGCATCCCAGGCGGCGGAGATTTCCGGCGGAATCTCGAAAGGCGCATAAGGCCAGTCCAGAGCGGCACGGGTGGCGGCCACCTCGGCGGCACCAAGCGGGGCGCCGTGCACGTCATGCGTTCCCACCTTGTTCGGTGCGCCCCAACCAATCTGCGTGCGGCAGACGATCAGTGTCGGCTTGCCAGTGACCGCTTTGGCTTCGGCAATCGCCGCCGAAAGCGCCGTCACGTCGTGGCCGTCAATCGGGCCGATAACATGCCAGCCGTAGGCTTTGAAGCGCCCCGGGGTGTCGTCGCGGAACCAGCCTTCGACATGACCGTCGATGGAAATGCCGTTGTCGTCGTAAAAACAGGTCAGTTTGTCGAGCCCCCAAACGCCGGCCAGCGCACAGGCTTCGTGGCTGATGCCTTCCATCAGGCAGCCATCGCCGAGGAAAACCCAGGTGCGGTGATCGACGATTTGGTCACCCGGACGGTTATAACGCTGGGCGAGCAATTTCTCGGCCATGGCCATGCCGACGCCGTTGCTGATGCCCTGACCGAGCGGGCCGGTGGTGGTTTCAACGCCGGGCGTGTGGCCGGCTTCCGGGTGACCGGCAGTCTTGCTGCCAAGCTGGCGGAAGTTCTTGATCTGGTCGATGGGCAGGTCGTAGCCAGTGAGGTGGAGCAGAGCATAAATCAGCATTGAGCCGTGGCCGTTGGAGAGCACGAAACGATCACGATCCGCCCATTTCGGGTTCGCCGGATTGTGCTTCAGGTGCTCACGCCACAAAACTTCGGCAATGTCGGCCATACCCATCGGGGCGCCGGGATGGCCGGATTTCGCCTTTTCAACCGCATCAATCGCCAGAAAGCGCACGGCATTGGCTAGGGTACGGCGGCTAATGTTTTCACTCATGCTTTGTTGCTCCGTTCTTTTAATTGATCAGGCGCGACGCTTTTGATCCATCAGCCGCAGAATCATCGGCGTGAAAATCATCTGCATCGCCAGACCCATTTTACCGCCTGGCACGACCAGCGTATTCGGGCGCGTCATCATCGAGTCGTGCAACATGCTCAACAAATACTGAAAGTCGATTCCCCGCGGAGTGGCGAAGCGGATCACGACCATGCTCTCGTCGGCGCTCGGAATGTCGCGCGCCATGAAGGGGTTGGAGGTATCAACAATCGGCACGCGCTGGAAATTGACATGGGTGCGGCCGAACTGCGGACAGATATGGCTGACATAGTCGGGCATCCGCCGCAGAATGGTATCGGTCACAGCTTCTTGCGAGTAGCCGCGCATCTTCTGGTCGCGATGCAGCTTTTGTATCCATTCCAGGTTGATCGTCGGGACAACGCCGATCAGCAAATCGACCTGCCGGGCAACGTCCACCTTGTCGTCGGCATAACCGCCGTGCAGACCTTCGTAAAACATCAAATCCGTGCCCGGCTTGACTTCTTCCCAGGGGGTAAAGGTGCCCGGCTCCTGAGCGTAAGGTTCGGCCTCGCCGGCGTCGTGCAAGTATTTGCGCACCTTGCCGCTGCCGGTGCTGCCGTAATCGACGAAAAGCTGTTCCAGTTCGCCCAGCAGGTTGGCCTCCGGGCCGAAGTGACTGAAGTTGCGATTGCCCAGCGCCTCCTGCTCCTTCATCACGGCACGCATTGCCAGGCGGTCGTAGCGATGGAAGGAATCCCCCTCGACCACCAGCGCCTTCAGGCTTTCGCGGCGAAAGATATGTTGAAAGCTCTGCATCACGGTGCTCGTGCCGGCACCGGACGAACCCGTAATCGCAATGATCGGATGTTTGACGGACATGATGGTTTCCCTGAGAGTTGGTCGATGGTCGGTCGAAAGTCTGAAAGTTATTCGCGGTACAGCGAGCGCTCGGAAAAGAGCGGGGAATCGAAGGGGCGGTCGGAACCATCGGCATATTCGCGGTGGTAGCGCTCAACACGTTCAACCTCGTTTTTTGACCCGAGAATCACCGGCACGCGCTGGTGCAGGGCATCCGGCGGCACATCGAGAATGCGCCCGCGCCCGGTGCTGGCAGCGCCGCCGGCCTGCTCGACGAGCATCGCCATCGGGCTGGCTTCGTAAAGCAGGCGCAAGCGCCCCGGCTTGGCTGGGTCCTTGCTGTCTTTCGGATACATGAAGATGCCGCCGCGCAAGAGGATGCGATGCACTTCGGCAACCATCGAGGCGATCCAGCGCATATTGAAATCCGTGCCGCGCACGCCCGTCTGGCCGGCCTTGCACTCGGCGACGTAACGCTGCACCGGCGGCTCCCAGAAGCGCTCGTTGGAGGTATTGATGGCAAATTCGCGGGTATCCGCCGGCACCGTGATGTCGGGATGGGTGAGGATGAAATTGCCGTTTTCACGATCCAGCGTAAAGCCGTGCGTTCCCTTGCCGAGGGTCAGAACCATCATCGTGCTTGGGCCGTAGATGGCGTATCCGGCGGCCAGTTGCTCGCTTCCCGGCCGCAGGTAATCGCTCAATTCGGCGGCGCCGGCCTCGGCGCGGGCAAAAACCGAGAAAATGGTGCCGACCGAAACATTGACATCGCTGTTTGAAGAGCCGTCGAGCGGATCGAAAATCAACAGGTAACGACCGAGCGGATAGCGCCCCGGAATCGGATAAGGATCATCCATTTCCTCGGAGGCCATGCCGGCCAGCTGGCCGCCCCATTCGCAGTGGTGAATGATCGCTTCGTTGGTCAGCACGTCGAGTTTTTTCTGCACCTCGCCTTGCACGTTGGTCGTTTCCAGCGCCCCGTGATGGCCGGCCAGCGCCCCCTTGGCGACCATTGCCGAAATCGTCTTGACCGCCGCCGCCACGTCGATAATCAAGGCGCCCAGCTCGCTGTGCTGGCCGCGAGTTTGCTCGATCACGAATTTGGAAAGCGTTGTGCGGCCAAACTGCATTTGCATTGACATCCTGCCCCCTCGATTTTTGTTTTGCTGGATTGACGACAAAGATAAGCGATTAATTAATTAAGAGGTAGTCAGTTATTCTTAAGCGGCAGTTAAGCCTTTGCTTATTAACAAGCGGTTAATCGTCCGGTAAGCAAATCTGACTGGCGGCGAGTGCATCGGCCAACTATCGTTGGCGCTCATGAAAACACTCAAAGCACTCATTTTCGATGTCGATGGCACCCTTGCCGAAACCGAAAGGGACGGCCACTTGCCCGCCTTCAATGCCGCTTTTGTCGACCACGCCCTGCCTTGGGTCTGGGATGCCGAGCTTTACGAACGCCTGCTGAATATCACCGGCGGCAAGGAGCGCATTCGTCATTACGCCGAAATGCTTGCCTCCGACCTCCTCGCCAGGGCGGATTTTGACCAGCGGGTGCGTGCCGTGCACCAGTCAAAAACCGCGCATTACATCAGCCGCGTGGAGCGCGGCCAGATCGCTTTGCGGCCGGGCATCGCCGAGCTGATCCGGGCGGCGCGGCAAGCCGGCATCCGTTTGGCGATTGCGACGACCACCGCTCCCGAAAACGTCACGGCATTGCTGGCCGCCAGTCTGGCGCCGGACGCTCCCAGCTGGTTCGAGGTGATCGGTGCCGGCGACCGGGTGGCCGCCAAAAAACCGGCGCCGGACATTTATCGTTGGGTGCTCGAACAACTCCGTTTGCCGGCCGCCGCCTGCCTCGCCATCGAAGATTCGGAAAACGGACTGCAAGCGGCCTTGGCCGCCGGGCTCGCCTGCGTCATCACGCCGGGCGAATTCACCTGTCGGCAGACATTTGCCGGCGCCCATCGCGTCGTGTCCGATCTGGCGACGACGAGCCTGGACGATCTCGATGAACTGCTGCGCCAAACACTCAAAAAATAAGCCATGGCTGAACAATCAATTAAAAATATATGACTTTTATTTATCTTTTGCCTTTTCTAAGATGCATTTCAGTCACGCCGTTCTAACGAATCCAACAAATATCAGGAGACTCACCGATGGATCAATCCAGCCGTTATGCCGACCTCAGCCTGAACGAAGAAGACCTGATCAAGGGGGGAAAGCACCTGCTCGTCGCCTACAGGATGAAACCCAAGCCCGGATTTGGCAGCTATCTCTCTTGCGCCGCGCACTTTGCCGCCGAATCCTCGACCGGCACCAATGTTGAGGTATCAACCACCGATGACTTCACACGCGGCGTCGACGCGCTGGTTTATCACATCGACGAAGCGACCGAAGACATGCGGATTGCCTATCCGATGGATCTCTTCGACCGCAACATGACCGACGGTCGTCTGATGATGGTGTCGCTGCTGACCTTGATCATCGGCAACAATCAGGGCATGGGCGATATCGAGCACGCCAAGATCCACGATTTCTACGTCCCGGAACGCATGATCCAGTTGTTCGACGGCCCGTCCAAGGACATTTCCGACCTCTGGCGCATCCTCGGCCGGCCGATCAAGGATGGCGGCTACATTGCCGGCACCATCATCAAGCCCAAGCTCGGCCTGCGTCCCGAGCCGTTCGCCGCCGCCGCCTACCAGTTCTGGCTGGGCGGCGATTTCATCAAAAACGACGAACCGCAGGGCAACCAGGTTTTCTGCCCGGCGAAAAAGGTGTATCCGCTGGTCTATGACGCGATGAAGCGGGCGCAGGACGAAACCGGCCAAGCCAAGCTGTTTTCCGCCAACATCACCGCCGACGATCACTACGAAATGTGCGCGCGCGCCGATTTCATCCTTGAAACCTTCGGCGCCGATGCCGACAAGGTGGCCTTCCTGGTCGACGGCTTCGTCGGTGGCCCCGGCATGATCACCACCGCCCGCCGCCAATATCCCAACCAGTATCTGCATTACCACCGCGCCGGCCACGGGATGATTACCTCGCCCTCGGCCAAGCGCGGTTACACGGCTTTCGTGCTGTCCAAAATAGCGCGCCTGCAGGGCGCTTCCGGCATCCACGTCGGCACCATGGGCTACGGCAAGATGGAGGGCGAAAACAGCGACAAGAACATCGCCTACATGATCGAGCGCGACGAATGCCAGGGCCCCGTGTATTACCAAAAGTGGTACGGCATGAAGCCGACGACGCCGATCATCTCCGGCGGCATGAACGCCCTGCGCCTGCCCGGTTTTTTCGAGAACCTTGGCCATGGCAACGTGATCAACACCTCCGGGGGCGGCTCTTACGGCCACGTTGACAGCCCGGCCGCCGGCGCCATTTCGCTGCGGCAGTCCTACGAGTGCTGGAAGTCGGGCGCCGACCCGGTCGAGTTCGCCAAAAGCCACAAGGAGTTTGCGCGCGCCTTTGAATCCTTTCCGGGCGATGCCGACAAGCTGTATCCGGGCTGGCGTGACAAACTGGGCGTGCACAAATAAGCCGTATCAGACAAAGAACAACCCCGCCATGGCGGGGTTGTTCGCCCTTGCACCTCACGACGTAACCGGATGAAGCCATGACCAGCGACCGCGACCCCTACCTGCTGCGCCAGGAGCCGTATTACCACGCTCAAGGCAACGAAATCAGCCTCTACGAAGCAGCCTATGCCGCGCGCCTGCCGGTGATGGTCAAGGGACCGACGGGCTGCGGCAAATCGCGCTTTGTCGAATACATGGCCTGGAAACTGTGCAAGCCGCTGATTACCGTCGCCTGCAACGAAGACATGACCGCCGCCGATCTACTCGGACGCTACCTGCTCGACGCCAGCGGCACGCGCTGGCAGGATGGCCCATTGACCACCGCCGCCCGCATCGGCGCTATTTGCTACCTCGACGAAATTGTCGAAGCGCGGCAGGACACGACCGTTGTCATCCATCCGCTCACCGACCACCGGCGCACCCTGCCGCTCGACAAAAAAGGCGAATTGATCGCCGCGCATCCTGATTTCCAGCTGGTGGTTTCCTACAACCCCGGCTACCAGTCGCTGCTCAAAGACCTCAAGCAATCGACCCGGCAACGCTTCACTGCGTTTGACTTCGATTACCCCGATGGCGCCCTTGAGTGCCGGATCATTGCTCGTGAAACTGGCATTGACGAGGCAATCGCCGCCCAGTTGGTGAAGGTTGCCCAAAGTGGCCGCAATCTCAAGGGGCACGGGCTTGATGAAGGCATCTCGACCCGCCTTGCCGTGTACGCCGCCAGCCTGATTCAGCGCGGCGTGGCCGCGCCGGACGCCTGCCGGATGGCGATGGTGCGGCCAATTACCGATGATGCCGACATTCGCAGCACCCTTGAGCAGGTCATCGACGCGGTTTTCGCAGCGCCGGCGGCCTGAGCGGCTGCGCCCATGGTCAGCGCCGGCAGTCCCGCCAGCAACCCGCGACAGCGCGAATTTTCCCACCCCCAGGTACACAGCGCCTGGCGCACCCTCGATTGCGGCTTTGCCGAGGTCGCCGACGTCTTTGAAGAATGCGTATACGAAGCCCTCAGTGTTTTCAGTAATAAACAGTTCGCCGCCTACCTTGAAGCGGCGCGCGTCATCGGCAAGCTGGGGCGCGGCGCCGAGCCGCTGCTCACCTTCCTGCAAGAATGGCCGACGATTGCCGCCGCCCTCAGCGGCGACCAGGAGCCTTCGTTGCCGCAAGTCATGGGCGCCATCCGGGCGCTGCAAAAATCGCCTAACAGCCAGGCCATCACGCCCTTCCTGCAAACCTTGGCGGCCGTTGCGCGGCGTCTCAAAGCAGCTGAACAACTGGAAATTTACATCGGCATCGCCCTCGACCTGATGGTGCGCACCTCGCTTTCCATCCATGGTCGGCAGGCCACTTTTCCCAGCCCCGGCCTGCCGCATTTTTTCGAACAGGCGCCGCGCTTGCTCGGCCTGCTGTCAACCGGCGGCCTGAAAAACTGGGTCGATTACGGCATTCGCAACCACGCCGGCCACCCCGAGCGTCAGGAAGCCTTTTTCCGGATTGATTCGGCCGATAGCCGCGCCGTTTTGCAGCGCGAGCGACACGGCACCCTGTTTCACGACATCGAGCGGCCGCTGGCGCTTTACATGCAGGCACTCTGGCGGGAGAGCGTCCCATTGGTGCCGTATTCGACCCTGTTCGACAACGGGCGACAGGTAATGCCCTATTTCGACCACTTCGGCATCCGCCTGCCCGACGTCCTGGATGATCAGCGTGGCATCAGCGGCAGCGACCGTTATCACGCCATGCTCGCGCACATGCTCGGCCATCGACGCTGGAGCACGCAGCAAGTGGCGGACAACTGGAGCCCGATGCAGCGCATGGCCGTCGAGGTTTTCGAGGACGCCCGGATTGAAACGCTGCTCTGCCGCGACTACCCCGGACTGCGCCGATGGTTTCTGGCGCTCCACCCGCAGCCGGCGGAAGACGCCTGCGATCCGGCAAACACCTCGTGTTTACGCCACCGCCTCACCGTCTTGTCGCGCGCCTTGCTCGACCCCGCCCATCGTTACCGCGACGCCAGCCTGCTCGACTTCGTCGGCCGCTTTCACGCCCTGCTGGCGGCGGGCGAATCGAACACCGGCGAAATCGCCCGCCTGGCACTTTCCTATGTCGCAAAAACCCGCCGCCAGAGCGACCAGAGGGCGCAGGTGCACTTTGCCGAGACGCTGATCGATTACCGCGATGACAACCGCCATCTCTGGCGCTTCATCGAAGAAGACGATGAAGGCGAGTTCATCAGCGAACAACGCAAGCCCGCCGCCCAGGAAGAAATCGCCAGCCTGCCGCCGCGCCATTACCCGGAGTGGGATTACAAAAGCCAGAGCATCCGCCCCGACTGGGTCAGTCTGTACGAAGCCCTGCACCCTTCGGGCAACGCCCGCGATATCGACACGCTGCTCGCCAGGCACGCGCCCCTCGCCAAGCAGCTCAAGCGTCTGCTCGACCTCCTGAAACCGCAAGACAAAGTACGCATCCGTTACCAGGAAGACGGCAGCGAGCTTGATCTCGACATCGCCCTGCGCTCGCTGATCGACCTCAAGAGCGGCAACCCGCCCGATCAGCGGATCAACATGAGCCACCGCACCAACGGGCGCGACATCAGCGTGCTGCTTTTGATCGACCTCTCGCAATCACTCAACGAAATCCTGCCCGGTGGCGCTCAGAGCATTCTGCACACCGCCCGCGAGGCCGTCGCCCTGCTTGCCTGGGCGATCAACGAACTGGGCGACGCCTGCGCGATTGCCGGGTTTCACTCGAACACCCGGCACGCCGTGCGTTACCACCACATCAAGGGCTTTTCCGAAGACTGGAACGAGACCGTCAAGGGGCGCCTGGCGGCAATAGAGGCCGGCTGGTCGACCCGCATGGGCGCCGCCGTTCGGCACGCCGGACACCTGCTGGCCGCCCGCCAGACAGAAAAGCGGATTCTCCTGATCCTCACCGATGGCCAGCCATCCGACATCGACGAAAGCGATCCGCAGCAACTCATCGCCGATACCAAAAAGGCCGTCGAAACGCTGTCGAACGAGGGCATCACGACCTTCTGCATGAGCCTCGACCCGCAGGCCGACGCCTACGTCGGCGACATTTTCGGCCGCAACTGGCGCGTCCTTGACCGCATCGAGCGTTTGCCCGAGCAACTGTCGATGCTTTACCTGAATCTCACGCGCTGACCTTACCCAGCCGACTCCCGAAACAATGGGTAGTCGTTGGGCCTCGCCGCCGACTGCTCGACAACCGGAGAGTGGCGCTGTACATTATTGCGTACATATTCGGAGCCCTGACATGGATGCAATGACCTACACCACCGTTCGCGCCAACCTCGCCAGCACCATGGATCGGGTTTGCAACAACCACGAAGCCTTGATTATTACCCGCAACGGCGAACAGGCCGTAGTCATGCTTTCGCTCGAAGACTTCAAAGCCCTTGAGGAAACGGCTTACCTGTTGCGTACCCCCGCCAACGCCAAGCGCCTTCTCTCGGCCACAGCACAACTGAACACCGGCAAAGGCGTTGAGCGGAAGCTGGCAAAGTGAAGCTGATTTTCTCGGACGAGGCATGGGAAGACTACCTGTATTGGCAAAAGCAGGACAAGCGCATGGTCGAGCGAATCAATAAGCTGATACAAGAAACCCAGCGTGAGCCTTTCACCGGCGCAGGAAAACCCGAAGCATTGAAACACGCGCTCTCAGGGTACTGCTCACGCCGCATAACGGACGAGCACCGCATGGTGTACCGCATCGAAGATAGTGCGCTGCTGATTGCTCAATTGCGTTTCCATTACTGAAACGCCAACGTAAAGCTGACCGGCGACTTGCGTCGGGCGGCCGCGCAGCGGGCGGACGTCGCAAAGCGTCCGTGTCGAACGACAAATTAGCGAAGTAATCGGGTCTGTGCCGCAAAATCGCCCCGAAGAAACACGCGGCGGGCGGATTGTGGGAAGCTGGAAAGCGGTGCTGCGGAAGACCGATGTAGCAATGATGCATATTGCCCGCGGGTTCGGCTCTGCAAATACCTGGCCATCGGACTTACACCGATGAAGTAACGCGCCATGCCCGGCGCACACGTGGAGCTAAGCGGCCTGCGCGGCTTTTCGCGCAGGTCCGCTTGAGCGCAGGATTATGCATTCGGCAGCACCAGCGGCCATTTTGGAATGCCTGCTTCATGCATGAGTTTGGCAAGCACGGACACAAACAGTAGCGCAACAAGGTTAACGCCGAGCAGAAGGCCGGAATTGCCGGGGTTGAGCCAAAGCTCACTGGCGTAGCCGAAGCGCAGACTGAAGTCAGTGCCGAAATTGCCGGGGCCAAGCGCAATGGTTGGGAAGAGAGCAAACCCCATAGCGCACCAGTACGAGAGCAGCGAGAACGAAATAACTGGAACGCAGGACCACGACAGCCAGTAGAGAAGTTGGGCGCCAATGGGTCGATGATTCCAGAACTGCCAGCCACCGTAGATAGCGGCGGCAATTTGGGCAAGCAAGATTAGCCAAGCAAGAGCAGACATTAGGCCGAGAGATACGCCGTTAAGTTGAGGCAACGTCGTTATAACCCCGAAGAGGCCACCAACAAGATAGGCGATTGCGATGACTTTATGAGCGGTGCTTCTCTGAGCGGTTGCGACGGAACTATGGGCTTCCCCATCGGCGATTGGCGATGATGTTCCGGCCGCAGGAGCGGTAGGCGTTTTGCGAAGGAGAAAGTACGCGACTGCGCCAACTACTGCGATGACAACAACGAACTGCAAGCCGCCAAGCAGCAAATGCCAGATCGAGAAACTACCCATAGTGCCTCCGGGAGAAAAATGCATAACGAAGCTGTAGAAAAAGTATCAACATCCCAGCATCGTGCCGTGAACGATCTGGAATAACAATACTCAAAGAAAGCATTGCATTCAGGAGACGCCGATGGCGCGTTACAAACTCATCGATACCAGCCCGCGCTTTCTTG
>CAJBDJ010000025.1 GCA_903951825.1 uncultured Pseudomonadota bacterium | reverse complement strand
AGGCTTCTGTCTGGGCGATAGCAACCAGTGTTCCAATAACTTTCAGCGGGGCGAAATCGGCGGCGGACGCTGGGATTTGCCCACCGTCTGCAGAACGCAGGGGTTTGAGTGTACGATCCGCCCGGATGGGTATGTGGCGATCAGCGGCCACAATGTTCAATATCTGACCAACACGAACCCGTTTGATGCCCTGCAGGCCGTATTCAAAGACAAAGGGGGCGACCTGCTCAGCCCCATGGGCGGGCATCAAGGCAGCGAAACCGGCTATCTGAAAATGTTCGGCATCGGCCCCGGTACCTACGCCAAAGACAGCTTCTGGGCGAAATGGATCGTCGAGCTTTTTGGTGGGACGCATGACAAGTTCAACAGTTTTAGTGCTTACGATACGGTGAATGATCCGACGTACAGGATGAAAGTAATCAACTTCCAGGGGGTCGAACTGCCGAATCAAACACCAGAGGATTGGGTGCTTTCTCCCCGCTTTGTCGGCAATATCCGCCCGGACTACGGCAATTTCGCGAGGTTCATGAACTACATCGACATTCCCTTGGCCGCACCGTTTGCCGCGGGCACCCTCGTCAACCAACTCCCACCCGGTCTGCTGCAGACGATTGAGGCTGGCCGGAAGGCGGCTGAGCGTGACACCACGCAGAATAATCGGGGAACACAATGACCCCCGGCTGGTTGAAGCTACTGACGGCGATAGGCCTGGCGGCTATCACGAGCGCTTGTGAGTCTTTCGGGGAACAAGCCAAGGGATTGGCAAGACCTTCATATTCAGAATACAAAAATGCCATAAAAAATCAGAAGCCGTATTCGCCCGAGGAGATTGCACGGATGGGTGCAGAATGCCCCAAACCCAATGGCGTGTTTCTGAACGATGCCAAAGAAAGTGGGGGGATCGTCTTGGCAAGGTATTTCTCGGTACCAGGGTTTTTGTTACCCGCAACCCGAATGCCCGGCGGCGGTGCAAAGGATGAACCTTTGCCAGTATCAGGCCGCCCGATTGAAATTCTCGGTGGCATAAAAAATGGAGTTCGGCAGGTCTACAACCCCCAACCCAACGAACGCTTCACCCTTGAGCTTCGCCCCATTGAAGGAAACCGTTTCCGCATCGGCGTCAAGAGCAGCACCGGTTTATCCGGCGAAGCCGAGGGCTATCTGAACCTCTCCGGCGAGCGCCAGCGTTGTGAAAACGGCGTTTTGAAGGCGTTTTGGTCAAGTCAAGGCAAAACATTTATGGGTTGGGCTCTTTATGTTGATGCGGATTCTGGAGATATTGTGGTTCATAGTCCGGGCGGTTATTTCTACGGTTTCTCGCACGACGAGCACTACACCCGCTTCAAACGAATCGCCCCCTGATCCCCGACCCCACCTCATACTTGCTTGACCTGATTTTGCCTGTTCTCTCCATCCATGCCTACAAAAAACCGGCTCATGAAAACTTCAACCCTGTGCCGCCTCGGCCAGCACCTTGGCCGCCCATTGGTTAAGGCTGGTTCCTGCCGCCTGAGCCGCAACCAGCGCGGCGCTGTGCACCGCGGGCGGCACACGCAACATCAGCTTGCCGCTGGCTGCCTTCTTGGGCTCGATGCCATTTTTAGCGCAGGTTTCAATGAAGAAATCCAGCGATGCGCGAAACTCGCGGCGCAGATCGTCGGACGACTTGCCGTAAAAATCGGCACCGCCATTCAAACCTTGAATCTCGCCACGAAATTCGCCCGTTTCATCGTTGTAGCGAATAACGGCCGTGAAGCCGTCCAGTTCCATCGTATTCATCATCATGGTTGTACTCCGTGTTGTTCGAGCCAGTCGCGTATTGCCGCCACCGCCCCCTTGTCCATAGTCGGCGTCGGGTGTGGCTTGTGCAGTACCCGCACCTCACCAAACAGCGTCACACCAAAACGTGACCCCTCCCGGCTGGTGTCGATGATTGCGCCCAGTTCGGAGAGTAGCGCGATGACGTCATCGTGCTTCACGTTGGCCGATACCGGGCGGTGGAAAATCAGCGAGAGCGTTTTGGCATGTTTGCGTTTCATGATTGCAATCATAGCAATCGCTCAATTAGCTGCAATCATTATTTGATAGCAAAATGAGCGCTATTGCCAAATTACAAGCATCGTCCTCCGATGAAGCGGCCGAATACCGCGCCCTGATGCTCAGCGAGCAGTGTTTTTATCATTGCCAAAGGCGTTTCGTTTACATGCCCAGTGAATTCAGGAAGTCGTCTTGTTCGCTCAATGAGGCTTTCGTTCCGGTGGGCGCGGCGGGTGGGGTGGGGTTTTTTCCGGCGGCGGCGATGAGTTCGTCCGGGTCGGGAATGTCGTGGGCGTCAAACTCATTGAGCTTGATGAACTCGGTGCGGTCGATCGCCAGTTCAAGATAAAAAATGTTGTTGCGCGCGGTGTAAAAAGTGACGCGGCGTGATTCCGGTTCGTCGAGATTGGTGTCGACGCTGAGTATGACCTGTTTGTTGAGCACCAGCATTTTCGGCTGGTTTTGCGTGATGTGGGTTTGCAGTTCGCGTGCCACTTTGCCGGTGAAGTCACCGACGATCTGATTCATCAGTTCGCCCATGACATTGCTGACCTCGTCCGAGGTGTGCGAGGCGGCAAGGCCGGCTTTGTCCATGCCCATGTGCAGCATGTAGTTTTCGTATAACTCAAGCGCCGATTGCGCCGAAAAGTTGATCACGACGAGGCCGGAAAAGCCGCCGTCGAAGAGGACAAAGCAACCGATATCGGGTTTCAGGCAGGTTTTGGTGATGCGCTGAACCATCCCGGAGTAATGAATTTCGCTTTGCGTGGCAACAGAGAGGACGCGTGTGACTGAGTTGCATAAACTTCTCAGGATGTCTTCAGTGCCATAGATGACCGTGCTTTTTAGTGGGCTCATGATTTTTCGATGGTTATGCGTGGATATTGGAGGGTTGTGGATCGCATATTAGCGTTTGTTGCGCTGCCCGGGGAACTTCATGGGGGGGGCGGTCAACGTCCTGAATGCAGCGAAAACCATGCGGCAACGCGAATCACCGGGTCTTCACCGGCTTTCAGAAGATGCATTTCGTGGCTGCAGCCGAGATGGGGTGTCGCACGTTTGTAGGCCAGTTGGCCGACAGGGTCGTCAGCATCAAACAGCATCATCAGCGGCGCCGCGAGAAATTTCAGGGCTTGCAGCCCGGCGCGGTCGATGATGCCGCCGTGCGCGGCGATCACCTTGATCTGGGCGTCGCGCTGGGCGGCGGCGCGGATGACAGCGGGCGTGGCGTCGCCGCTGGAAAAAATGGCCAGGGGTAAGGGCTGCATCTCGCTGTCCTGGCGGATGAGATCGAGGGTGGCGAGCAGATGTTGAGTGAGGCGCGGGATATTTTGCGAGGCATCGACAAAACGCGCTTCTTGGGGGGTCAGAAGCTCGATGCCGAGAATGGCGTTGCCGCGTGCCGCCAGGTGGGCGGTAATGATTGTATCGACGGGCGTTTGCCGGGTGTGAGCAAGGAGGATCAGGCGTTTTGCCTGGGCGGGCAGGTCGAGGTGGCCGTGTAGCGAGCCGTGCGCGGTATGAATGGCGAGGCTGCGCATCATGGTGCCAGACGAACCGGGATGCGGCGGGCACCGAAGGCTTTGCCGTCGCGGCCGAGTGTCGGGCCGAAATGGCCGGCGATGGTGGTCAGACAATGCGGGCAGCGGCCTTGGCGGTCGAGGTTGTAGGCTTTGATCACGTACCAGTCACGAACGATCAGCGCGGCGTGGCAATTCGGGCAATACGTGGTGCCGCCTTCGCTGTCATGAACATTGCCGGTAAAAACGTGCCGCAGGCCGGCATCTAGCGCAATGCGCCGCGCTTCGATCAAGGTGGCGGGCGGCGTCGCGGCGATCTCTTGCATTTTCCAGCTGGGATGGAAGGCGCTGAAGTGCAGCGGTACGTCGGCGCCGAGTTCGCGGACGACCCAGGTGGCGAGTTCGTTGATTTCAGTTGGGCTGTCATTTTGCCCGGGGATCAGCAGCGTGGTGATTTCCAGCCAGCAGTCGGTTTCGTGATGGATGTAGGCGAGGATGTCGAGAACCGGCTGCAGGCGGGCGCTGCAGAGTTTGTGATAAAAGCCGTCGCTGAACGACTTAAGGTCAACATTGGCGGCATCCATGACGGCAAAAAAATCGCGCGCCGGCTGTGGATGAATGTATCCGGCAGTCACTGCCACATTGCGGATACCTACGGCGCGGCAGGCCAGCGCGGTGTCGATGGCGTACTCGGCAAAAATCACCGGGTCGTTGTAGGTGTAGGCCACCGCATCGGCTGCGCAGCGTTGGGCGGCCAGCGCGATGGTCGACGGGCTGGCGCTGTCCATCAGGCGATCCATGTCTTTCGAGCGGGAAATGTCCCAGTTTTGACAAAATTTGCAGGCCAGGTTGCAGCCGGCGGTGCCGAAGGAGAGGATGCTGCTGCCGGGATAGAAGTGATTGAGCGGCTTTTTTTCGATCGGGTCGATACAAAATCCTGACGAACGCCCATAGGTTGTCAGTTGCATCGCACCATCGACGTGCTGGCGAACAAAACAGGCGCCGCGCTGCCCCTCGTGCAACTGACAGTCACGCGGACAAAGGTCGCACTGCAGGCGACCGTCGGGCAGGGGGTGCCACCAGCGGGCGGGGTGAGTCATTGTTTATCTTTCAATCGGGAATTTGGAATTGGAATTGGGTGATGTTGACTGTCCGTCCGGCGAGGTGCGGGTGCTGCTTGAGTTCGCTGGCAGGGAGTCGGGGCATCGCTGATTAAAACAGCAGCAAGCCGCTGACCAGGCCGGCGCCAATGGCGAGTAGGCCGGGCAGGGCATGGCGGGCAAGTTTGCCGCCGCCGATGGTAATCACCAGGCCAATCTTGAACAACAGGTTGGCGATCAAGGCGAGGGTGACGGCAGTGACTGCTTGATCAGCAGGGATTTTTTCCAGGTTGAACAGGCGCAATGTGGACAACACGCTGGCATCGGCATCGGTCAGGCCGGAGGCGAGGGCGATGACGTAAAGCCCTTTGTCGCCGGCGATATCCTGCAACCAGGCGGCGGCCAGCAAAACAATGGCGTAGAGCAGGCCAAAGGAAATGGCGGTTTTCAGCTCTGTCGGGTTGTTGACTTCCGGCATCGGCAATTCGCCGGCGGCGTTGAGGATTTTCCAGCCGTACAACGCCATGGCGACGCCGGGGACAATCCCGCAGCCAAAAACGATGGCAATTTCGGCAATCAGCGTCGGAGCAACGACACTGGCCACGACGCCGAGGCGGATCATTACCATCGCATTGGCGATCAGAATGACGATGGCCGCCATGCGTACCAGATGGCCGAGTTCGCGGGCGTGACGGGAAAACATCAGGGTGGTTGCGGTCGACGAAGCCAAACCGCCGAAAATTCCCAGCAGCGCCGCCCCGTGGCGGGCGCCAACGATGCGCAAAGCCAGGTAGCCGGCGAGCGCGAGACCGGAAATCAACACCACCATCCACCAGATTTGGCGCGGGTTCACCGCGTTGTAGGGGCCGAAATCCTGGTTTGGCAAAATTGGCAGAATAACCAGTGAAAGCACGGCGAATTGCAGAATGGAGTTGATATCCCTGGCCGTCATGCGTTCGCTGAAGTCACGCAGTTCGGCCTTGAAATAAAGCAGGACCGTCGTGGTGATGGCCAGCATGACCGCCAGCGTCGCGTAACCGAACCAGACGGCGGCACCGAGGCCGTAGGTGACAATAATGGCGGCCTCGGAGGTAAAGCCGCGAAACTTTTCTTCCTGCTGCGCTGAAAAATTGGCGGCAACCATCGCCACCGAGATGGCCAGCAAGCCGCTTGCCAAAAGCCAGGGGCCGCCGGTTTTTTCGCCGAGCAAGGCAAACAGGCAGCCAAGCATGGCGACCAGGGCGAAGGTGCGCAGACCGGCCGCCGAGTCGGGGCGCCGCTCGCGTTCCATGCCGATCAGTAGCCCAATGCCGAGTGCCGTGGCAAATGCCTCAAGCGGAAGCGCCAGTTCGGTCACGACGAAACTCATCTCGCCCCTCGTTTTCAATCGATATTCAGTAAAATTAAGCCATGCCACGATATTTCGCAATTGTTCCCGCTGCCGGCAGCGGCTCGCGCTTCGCTGCCGAGAGGCCGAAACAGTATTCAAATTTGAACGGTCGCCCGCTGATTTTTCATGCCCTGGCGGCCTTGCTCGCCTGTCGTGCGATTGAGCGCGTCTGGGTGGTGCTCGCGGCGGATGACCCGTATTGGCCGCAATACGACTGGAGTGAACTCGGCCCCCGCCTGGAAACCCTGCATTGTGGTGGCGCAACCCGCGCCATCAGCGTCAGCAATGGGCTGCGGGCGGCCTCGATGGTCGCTGCTGACGATGACTGGGTGCTCGTCCATGACGGCGCCCGACCCTGTCTTTCCCAGGCGCTGCTGGCAGCCTTGATCAACGAACTGCAGGATGACGCCGTCGGTGGCATTCTCGCTGTCCCGGTTGCCGATACCTTGAAGCGTGCCGGCGATGGTCAGCGCATCGCGGCCACCGAGCCGCGCGACGGATTATGGCAAGCACAGACACCGCAAATGTTTCGTTACGGGGTGCTTGCCCAAGCCCTCGAACACGGCCATGCCTTCACTGATGAGGCGAGTGCCGTTGAAGCCCTCGGCTTGGCGCCCAAGCTGGTGCGCAGCGAAACCAGCAATCTGAAAGTGACCTACGCGGCCGATCTGATGATGGCCGGCTTGATTTTGCGGGGAGCCAAATGAGTATTCGGGTCGGGCAGGGTTACGATGTTCATCGCCTGGTTGCCGGGCGCAAATTGATTCTCGGCGGGGTTGATATTCCTTACGCACGTGGCCTGCTCGGTCATTCGGACGCCGATGCACTGCTGCATGCCATCACCGATGCCTTGCTCGGTGCCGCCGGGCTGGGCGATATCGGCCGCCACTTCCCCGATAGCGACCAGCGTTTTGCCGGCGCCGACAGTCGTGTCCTGCTGCGCGCTGCCCTTGAGTTGCTCAGGGAAAAAGGCTGGCAGCCGATCAATGTCGATGCAACGATCATCACCGAACAGCCGAAAATCGCCCCCTACGCAGCGGCGATGGTGGCCAATGTGGCGCTCGATCTGCAAATCGGCGTCGATTGCGTGAATATCAAGGGCAAGACCAACGAGGGGCTGGGATACCTTGGCGCGGGCGAGGCCATCGAAGCGCAGGCGATCGTTTTGATCGAGCGCCGGACGCGCTGATTCAGCGCGCCATTTTTTGGGTGCCGGGGCGGTGATTGGCATGGACAACTCAATCGCCAGCGTCATTATCCGGAGTGTCGCTTTTTTTGCCGTAATCGACCCAAAAAGACCAATTTCAGGGCTTCGGCAAGCATTTCGCCTGACACTGGCAAGCGCTGTTCTGGTAGGCTGGTGGAATTATGCGTGCTTGGTAGAGTTTGTGAGCTTGGCTGTTTCCCATGATCAAGAAAATTTCCGTTAATCAACTCAAACCCGGAATGTATGTCAGTGATTTCAATGCTGGCTGGTTGCGGCATCCTTTTGCCTTCAACAGCATGTTGATCGACAGCGCAGCCACCATTGCCCACGTCAAGGCGGCTGGTATACGCGAGCTCTACATTGATAGCGGCAAGGGACTCGACGTCGGCACTGATGCCCCGACCGCGGCGGAGGCGGCACGCGAGACGGCGGCTGAAATGATTCGGGTCGCCGCGGTGAGCCATCCGCAGAATGAGCCGCGCAGTACGCGCGCCGAAGAAATGAGCAAGGCACGCAGTACCTTCAACGAGGCGACGCGCGTCACGCGTCAATTACTTGAGGATATTCGTCTCGGGCGCCAGGTCGAACTGGCGGCAACCGAGCCGACGGTTGAAAAAATTGTTGCCTCGGTATTGCGCAACAGCAGCGCGATGATGACCATGCGCCGCCTGAAAAGCATGGATGACTCAACCTTCGTTCATTCCATCGGCGTCAGCGCGATGCTCGCCGGGGTTGCCAAGTCAGCCGGCATGGAAACCAGCGCCATTCGTGACATTGCCCTGGGTGGTTTGCTGCACGATCTCGGCAAGATGCGGGTGGCCAGCGCAGTGCTCAACAAGCCGGCCAAACTGACTGCCGAAGAGTTTCTCCACATGAAGTCGCACGTCGTTCTGGGCGCCGATCTGGTGCGGCAGTTGCCGGGTATCCCGGCGCTCGCCATGGAGCCTGTCGAGCAGCACCACGAGCGTTTTGACGGAACGGGATACCCCCACGGCTTGAAAGCTGAACAAATTTCGCCGGTCGGGCGCATGGCGGCGATTGTCGATGTCTATGACGCGATTACCACCCAGCGTTCCTACCGCAAGAGCCTGTCGCCGGCGGCGGCCGTGCAAAAAATCTTTGAATGGAGCAAATTCCATTTTGATCCGCTGATGGTGCAGGTTTTTCTCAAGAGTGTCGGAATTTATCCGGTTGGCAGTCTGGTAAGGCTTGAGAGCGGGCGTTTGGGTGTCGTCATCGAGCAGTCTGAGAGCCATTTGCTGATGCCCGTGGTGCGTGTCATGTACGACGGCAAACGTCAGCATTATCTGACCCCGGAGGATGTTAATTTGTCACGCCCGATGGGCAGCGGCGGTGGCGACCAAATTGTGGGTTACGAATTGCCGGAAAAATATGGCATTGATATCACTCAGTTTTTGCGCTGATCTAGCCATTCTCCGGGGGGACTTTTGAGCGAAATGCCTCCCGTAAGCGAAGAGATGCTGGTTCTTCGCGTTTTGCTAATCGAAGCTGAAACCTGGGCAGCTGAGCGGATGCTTGATGCCTTACGCATCGGGGGGCATGTCATCTATTCGCAGCAAGTGGCGACCCGTGAGGAGGTTTCTGCGCTGCTGCTTCAAGAATCCTGGGACGTCATTCTCCTTAGTTGCAGTCTCGCCGATTTGCCGGCGCTTGACGCGATCGACCTGGTTAATGAACTGACGCGGGCGGTGCCGATCATTCTGACCGTCGAGCGTGGCAGCAGTCATCTGCCGATCACGCTGATCGAGAGCGGTGCCCGTGATTTCATCTACAAGAGCAATCCATCCCGCCTGCTGGCAGTTGTCGAGCGCGAATGCTCGCAGGCGCTCCTTGGGCGCCTCGAAAATCTGCTTGATCAACCTGACACCCGACTGAGTGAGGGCAAGGCGCGTTTTCAGCAACTGGCAAGCAATATTCCCGAATGCTACTGGCTGATCGACGCCGGAACGCAGCGCATTACCTATGTCAGCAAGGGCTACGAGCAAATTTGGGGGCTTTATGTCGAAGCCCTCTATGCCGATAGCTACGACTGGTTGAAATATGTTCATGCCGACGATCAGCCGCGCATGGTGCAATGCCTTGAGCAATTCTGGCGTGGTGGGCTTGATGAGCGCTTCCGTGTCCTGCGTCCGGATGGCAAGGTACGTTGGCTGCACGTGCGCAATTTTTCAGTCGGTGACGAATCCGGTGCGGTAATCAGCGTCGGCGGCGTGGCCACGGATGTCACTGAAAGCCGTGTCGAACGCCGGAAAACGCCGTTTTTCGCCCATTTTGATACGTTGACCGCACTGCCCAATCAACTGATGTTTTACGACCAGGCGCGTCGCCTGCTTGCTCTCGCCAAGCGCACGCCCCAATCGCTCGGCGTCATGGTGATTGATATGGATCGCTTTCATGAGATCAATCTGACCCTCGGGCATGTCTGTGGTGACGAATTGCTGCGCCAGATTGCCGGACGCCTCTCCGGTTCGATTCGTGAATCCGATGTGCTCGGGCGCCTGGGTGGCGATGTCTTCGGAATTTTGCTGCCCGAAGTGGATGACCGCGACCAAGTGGCGATTGTCGCGCGGCGGGTTGTCGATACCCTGACGCTGCCGGTGCGCGTTGCGGGGCAGGAAGTCTTCGCGACGGCCAGCATTGGCGTGGCCTTCTATCCGCACGACGGTCAGGAGGTGCATGAACTGGTCACCTATGCCGAAATCGCCATGCGCAGTGCCAAGGCGCAAGGACGCAACTGCTACCAGTTTTACTCGCCGGCCATGCAGGAGGGGGTGCGCGATCGCTTGTTTCTTGAAACCGATTTGCGCAACGCCGTCATTCGTGACGAATTCATTCTCCATTACCAGCCAAAAGTCAGTTGCTTGAGCGGTCGCCTGGTCGGCTGCGAGGCGCTGATTCGCTGGAACCACCCGCGCCGCGGGCTGGTGCCGCCGGATCAGTTCATCCCGTTGCTCGAAGAAACCGGCCTGATTGTGCAAGTCGGGCGCTGGGTGCTCGAAACCGCGGCGCAGCAGTCGCTTGCCTGGCAACGCGCAGGCCTCGATTTGCCGAGTATTTCGGTCAATCTCTCGGCACGTCAGCTGCAGTCCGACACCTTTCTCGACGATGTGGCCAATGCTCTCAGCGAGAGCGGGCTGCCGCCTGCCTGTCTCGATCTTGAAATTACCGAGAGCATGTTGATGCAGAACGCCGAGCAGGCAATCCGGATTCTCGGCGGGCTCAAAAAAATGGGCGTGACGATTTCGCTTGATGATTTTGGTACCGGCTACTCCAGCCTCGCCTATCTCAAACGCTTCCCGCTCGATACCATCAAGGTGGATCGCTCTTTTGTGCGCGACATCGTGGCTGACTCCGATGATGCTTCGATCACCCGCGCCGTCATTACCATGGCGCACCACCTCAAACTCAAGGTGGTCGCCGAAGGGGTCGAAACCGCCGAACAACTGGCAATGCTCATTTCGCACCAATGCGACGTGATTCAGGGTTATTTTTTCGCGCGTCCCTTGCCCCTCGACGAGATGGCGCAGCTGTTATTGACCGACGAGCGTTTGTCGCCTCACTTGTTGCGTTCGGTGATGCGCAAGCCAATGGCGCTCTTTGTTGCAGCCAACGGGTGTGGCGAAGTGATTTCCATGCTTGAACGCGATGGTCACCGCGTTTGTATCGCTGCCGACGGCGACACCGCTTTGCAATGGTTATCCGGTAATTTCGCCGACATTCTGATCTGCGGCGCCTCGCGCAAGGACTTCAATGCGCTCGCCGTGCTTGAGCGGGTAGCGACGTTACAGCCGCGCTGCGAGCGCATTTTGCTTGCCGACGACAAGCAATGGCACCAGAAAAAGGTCGTCGAAATGGCCGGTGCCGGACTTGCGCAGCGTGTTCTCCATGCGCCGGTGGATGCCGTCGCCCTCCGCCAGACGGTCGAGGAAGTATTGCAGCGGCGCCATATTGCCAACGAGCACACTCGTCTTTCGCATGAGGTCGAAGTCGCCGGGCGAGCCTTGCTCAGAGCCGAGCAGGAGCGCCGTCGTCTGGAGGCGGAAAACGCTAGCTTGCAGGCGCTGGGGAGCAGCGGTTTCACGATTTTGCAGGATGTGGTTGGCGCCTTGCCGATGCCGGTTATCGGTTTTGACGCCGAAGGAATGGTCGCCATGCTTAATGAGCCTGCCACGCAGTTGTGCATCAACCGCCGACTGATGATCGGTGCCGCGTTCTCGGCAGTTTTTCCCGAGTTCTCGGCGCCAGCCGACAGGCAGGTCATCGTGATTGGTGAAGAGCGTTACCGATGCCTCTGGCGGCAAGCCAGCCTGGGGGGCGGCAAACACGGACAGTTACTGATTTTAGAAAAGGAAAGCGCATGACAATTAGCCCTTCTCCAATCTCCGCAGCACCCGACGCTGAGGTCAAGGTCATGACGGAAGCCCGACGTATCGCGATCAAGGCGCATCTCGATCGGCTTTTCCGTCAGGCTGGCGACGCACTTGAGACGCGCGTTCTTTATCGTGCCATTCTTGATTACCGGATGGGGAGGTTCAAATGACAGCGTTCAACCGTGATCTGCTGATTGACCATCTGAAACAATTGCCGCCGCTGCCGGCGGTGGTTACCGACTTGATTGCTTCCATGGAAGATGACGATGTCTGCATCGCCGACATCGTCCAGAAAATCACCTACGACCAGGGCTTGACGGCGCGCATTTTGCGCGTTGCCAACTCGCCTTTCTACGGTTTGCAAAACAAGGTCGGGACGCTTAGCGACGCTCTTGTGATTCTCGGCTTTCGCGCCGTGCGCGGCATGGTGCTAGTGCTCGGCATCAACGGCGCTTTTCGTTTCGATCACTGTCGCGGATTCGACGCCGAGGCTTACCTGCGGCATGGCATCGGCACCGCCCTCGGCGCCCGTTTCCTGGCGCCAATGGCCGGACAACAGGTCGAACTGGCGTTTACCGCGGCGCTGCTGCACGACATCGGGCAACTCGTTCTGGCCTCGGGCTTTTCGCCGGATTATGCGCTGGCGCTTGAGTATCGTGAAAAACACGATTGTCCACTGGTTGTCGCCGAGCGCGATGTGCTCGGGCTCGGCCATCCCGAGGTCGGCGCCATGCTCGCTGACACCTGGCGCTTCCCGGACAGCCTGCGTCAGGCCATCGCCAGCCATCACTCGCCGGCCGGCGAGGTGGCCGACTCATTGGCCAATGTCGTCCATGTCGCCGACTGTTTGGCGCATGCGCTCGGTCTTTCAGGTGCCGGTGGGGAGATGGTCATGGCGATTGATCGCACGGCGTGGGAGCGTCTCGGACTCGACGGCAAAAAATGCGCGGCGATTGCCGCTGAGATCGACGCCAGCTTTGAAGAAAGCTGGATGATTTTCAAGGGCTAGAGATTGCCCGCAGATTGCCGCTCAGCGGCAAGGTGAGGCGAGCGGTGAGACCGCCGGGATGGTTGGCCAATAAGGTCAGCTGACCGCCGTGAAGGCGGGCGATGCGCTCGACAATGGCCAACCCGAGACCAGTTCCGCTGGCGTTGGTGCGGGCGCTTTCAAGGCGGGTGAAGGGGCGTTTCAGGCGCTCGCTCTGGTCTTCCGGGATGCCCGGTCCATTGTCGGCAACCTCGATGACGATGGCCGCCGATGTCGGCAGGGCGCGCAGGGTGACTTTGCTGCTGCCGTATTTCCAGGCGTTATCGATCAGGTTGCTCAAGGCGCGATCAAGCGACTTTGGGCAAAGCGGAATGGCCGGCAGTTTGTCGGCAATTTCCAGCTCCAGCGCACGTCCGAGATGGCGCTGTCGCTCGCTCAGGGCGCGCAGCAGTGAGGCTAGGTCGGTGATGGTCGGAGTTTCGCCGTGATCGGCGCGGGCGTAATCCATGAACTGAGAAATAATCGCTTCCATTTGTTCGATGTCGGCGACCACCGCCCGTCGCGCACCTTCGTCGCCGATGCTCAGTTCGGCTTCTAGGCGCAGGCGCGTCAGTGGCGTCCGCAGGTCGTGCGAGATGCCGGCGAGAACCTCCGAACGGTCGCGTTCGTGCGCTTGCAGATCGGCCGCCATGCGGTTGAAGGCGCTGGCTAGGCCGCGTAATTCGTTGGCGCCGGTTTCCGGCAGCGGTGCTGGTACTTGTCCGCGTCCGACGCTCGCCGCCGATTCGGCAAGCGCCTTGAGCGGACGGCTGATGCGTGTGGCGATCAAGCCGGCAACCGCGAGCGCCGCCGCCAGGGCGAGCAAGCCCCAGCTCAGCCATTGATCGGCAATGCCGCGCTCGGCGCGTTCGCTCGGCAGAATCAGCCAGTACTCGTCGTCGTCACCCTCGCTGAAGCGAAAACTGACCCAAAAACCCGCCACCTCGTCGACGCTGGCGGCGATTCGGGTGTGCGGGCCGAGACTGCGCGCCAGTTCGCGCCGAATCAAATTCATGAAGCGCGACTCGGGCATGGCTTCGATGCGGTCTTCCGCTTCGAGCGGCAGCAGACGTATGCCTTCCCGGCTCGACAGTTCGTTGAGCAGGGCAATGCGTTTTTCCGGTGCTGCGGCGAAAAGGGCGGCGCGAATCAGGTTGACCGCGGAGGTCGCCAGCTGCGCCGTTTCGCGGGCTCGGGGTTCGGCATCGATGAAGCGAAAAAGACTGAGCCAGGCCGTCGTCGTCAGCAGTACGAGCGCGGCCAGGAGCAGAAAAGTCTGTGCCAGCAGCGTGCGCGGCATCATTCCCGCTGCGTGCCGTCCGGCACGAAAACGTAGCCGAAGCCCCAGATCGTTTGCAGATAGCGGGGTTGCGCCGGATCAACTTCGATCAATTTGCGCAGGCGCGAGATTTGCACGTCGATCGCCCGGTCAAACGGCCCCTGGTCGCGACCGCGTGCCAGCGACATTAGCTTGTCGCGCGACAGCGGTTGCCGTGGGTGCTTGAGCAAGACCTTGAGGACGGCGAATTCGCCGGTGGTCAGCGACACGCTGGCACCCCCGCGCTTGATGCTGCGGGCGGCGAAATCGACTTCAACGGTGCCAAAGCGCATCGTCTCGCCATCCGCCTCCGGCGCCCCGGGTGGCGGCAGGCTTTGGCGGCGCAGTACAGCATGAATGCGCGCCAGCAGTTCGCGCGGGTTGAATGGTTTGGGCAGATAGTCGTCGGCACCCATTTCGAGGCCGACGATGCGATCAATTTCGTCGCCCTTGGCGGTCAGCATGATGATCGGCGTCTGGTCGCCGCCGGCACGCAGTCGCCGACAGACGGTCAATCCATCCTCGCCAGGCATCATCAGGTCGAGGACGAGCAGGTCGAAATGTTCGCGCGTGCGCAATTTGTCCATCTGCCCGCCATCGGCGGCGGCTTTGACGGCAAAGCCATTTTCGCTCAAGTAGCGGGTGAGCAGGTCACGCAGGCGGGCGTCATCGTCGATGACGAGAATTTGCTGGGTTCGTTCGGTCATGGCGGCAAGCATACGTTCTGCAGACAATTGAGTAACGCGAAATGGTAACAATCTTTATCACCCGCAAGGAGCGAAACAAGCTGTTACAAAACATTGCCGGCGATCCCGCTGCGCCGGCCGGAAAGTGGGCAAAATAACGCACGCCATGACAAATTCGAAATTTTAATGAGATCTCCTTCTCATCTGCTGCGTCGTATGCTCGCCCTGATTTTTTTGCTGGCGATGTGGGGCAATGCGGCGGCGCAATTGGAGCCGGATGAGCGCCGCCAGATGCGTCAGGAAATGCGCGAACATTGGCAGAAAATGCCACCCGAGGAGCGCCAGCGTCTGCGTCAGGAACGGCACGAGCGAAGCGATGGCCTGCAGCAGATGCCGGCTGATGATCGCAGCCGCCTGCGGGAGGAATTGCGTGGTCAGCGCGAGGCCGGTGGTCGGCATGATTTTGAGCATCGCCGCGGCCAACGCTGAGTTGAGCTGTGAAGTTTTCCCGTTTTGTATCTCGCTTGTCGCCGCCGGGCGTCCAGTCGGGCTGTTTCGGGCTGTTGGGGTGACGAGGCAACGGAACATGGGACATCAATGACGAGGTTGACGTCAAGACCCAGCCTTGTTGATGAACAACCGGGAACCTACGAACTGGTAGGCGCCGACGGATTACGCCAAAAAAACAGCGCCTTTCGCCGGGATAGTTCAAGCAGCTGCCGCCAGTGGTTTTTCCGCTTTTTTACTCCTTGTAGCGAGTTGCGAAGGATGTAAAGAACCGTAAGAAAAAACATGTGCTGGCGTTGTTTCGGCCTTCGATGAGATGGCTCCGGTAAAATGTCGGGTATGTTGATTCTTGCCCTTGAAACCTCTACCGAACTTGGCTCTTGTGCGCTTTTTCACGATGGGCAGGTGATTGAGCGCCGTTGTCCGAGCGGGTGTTCGCATTCGGAAACCTTGCTGCCGCTGGTGCGGGAGTTGATGCTGGAGGCCGGGGTGGGGTTTGCGCAGCTTGATGCGATTGCTTTTGGCGCCGGGCCCGGGGCGTTTACCGGTTTGCGCATCGCTTGCGGGGCGGCGCAGGGTTTGGCGGTGGCAGGCGATTTGCCGTTGATTCCGGTGAGCAGTCTGGAAACCATGGCGGTGCTGGCCGCTGCGGGGCAGGTGCTGAGTTTGCTCGATGCGCGAATGGGCGAGGTGTATTCGGGTTTTTATCGGGTGGCCGGCGATGAGGCGGTTTTGCTCGGTGAGATTTCTGTTGGCGCACCGGATGCAGTGGTGCTGCCGGTGGGCGATGACTGGCTGGCCTGTGGCAATGCGCTGGCGGCGTATCCGCTGCTTGGTGCGCGAATGAGTGAGCGAATGGCTGGGCGCGAGCGGCTTTTTCGCCCGGATATTGTGCCGCTTGCGGCACCCCTGGCGCGTATTGCTGCGCGGCGTGCAGCGCGTGGCGAGGGAATCGACCCGGCCTTGGCGGCACCGCTTTACGTGCGCGACAAGGTGGCCAAAACGGTGGCTGAGCGACTGCGTGACGGGGGCAAGGCGTGAGTGGTCTGGAGTTGTCCGCCGAGTTTTTTCCGATGAATGAACATGATCTCGGTGCGGTGACGGCGCTGGAGGCGAGTTTGCAGGCGTTTCCGTGGTCATGCGGCAATTTTGCCGATTCGCTGGTGGCCGGTCATAGTGCCTGGGTTTGCCGTCGGGGGGGCGATCTGGTCGGATTCTGGGTGGTCATGCGCGTGCTCGACGAGGCGCATTTGCTTAACTTTGGCGTTGCCCGGCACTATCAGGGGCAGGGGTACGGTGCCCGCATGTTGCGTCAGATTATGGCTTTGGCCCGGCAGCACGGGACGCACCGGCTGTTTCTTGAAGTGCGGCCTTCCAATGTACGGGCGGTGGCGCTGTATCGACATTTCGGCTTCAAGCAGATTGGCCTGCGTCGTGCCTATTATCCGGCGCCACAAGGGCGCGAAGATGCGCTGGTTTTTGACAAGGAGCTGTCATGCGTCTGAGCCGTGAGCAGATGTTGGTTGAAATGGGACTCGGGCCGATCTGGCGCGAGCGAACTCAGGCACCGCTGCGCGTATCCGGCGAAATCTCGGCCGGGGCGGGCGGACTGCCGCCTCCCCAGCAGGTGCCGGAAAATCCGCCAGACCTCGCGAATCCCGTGCCGGCGCTGGTCGCCGCTGCCGATCCGGCTCACCTTGAGTGGCCGGAACTGGCGCAACACGTCGGTGCCTGCCGCGCTTGCGGACTGTGCCAGCAGCGCAAACAGGCCGTGCTGGGGGTTGGCGATCGTCAGGCTGACTGGCTGTTTGTCGGCGAGGGGCCGGGGGCTGAAGAAGATGTTCAGGGTGAACCTTTTGTCGGCCAGGCTGGAAAGCTGCTCGACAACATGCTGGCGGCGCTTGATCTCAAGCGCGATCACAAGGTGTACATCGCCAATGCGGTGAAATGCCGACCGCCCGGAAATCGCACGCCGGAGGCCGCAGAAATGGCAGCCTGCCGGCCTTACCTGGCGCGGCAAATTGCCTTGATCCAGCCAAAAATCATTGTGCTGCTGGGCAAGGCGGCGGCCTATGCGGTTTTGCACGAGGACAAGACACTCGCCGCCATGCGCGGCCAGCACTTTGCGTACCAGGGGATTCCGGTGGTGGTGACTTATCACCCGTCTTACCTGCTGCGTAACTTGCCGGACAAGGCCAAAGCCTGGGAAGATTTGCTGCGGGCGCGACAGATTCTGCGGGCGACGCCTACTTCGTGAGCGGTTTTTCGTGGTGCGTCGAGTCGTCGAGGTGGATCACGTCATCACGCTCCTGCTGGTTGAGCAGGTGGCGCTGGCGGATGAGGTACATGAGGCCGCTGACGAAGAGCCCGAAGAGGGTAACGACGATGTAAATCGATACATCCATCTTGATCATCAGGTAATACAGGCCGGTCATGATCAGGATCGAGAGATTCTCGTTGAAGTTCTGCACGGCAATCGAGTGGCCGGCGCCCATCAGAATGTGGCCGCGATGCTGGAGGAGGGCGTTCATCGGCACGACAAAGAAACCGGACAGCCCGCCGATGAGGATCAGCAAGGGAACGGCCAGCCAGATTTGATCGACAAAGTTCATGATCAGCACGATCAGCCCCATCGCAATGCCGAGCGGAATGACGCGCACTGATTTACGCAGGGTGATGAACTTGGCGGCGGCGACTGCGCCGATGGCGACTCCTACCGCCACCACCCCCTGAAGCATGGATGATTTGGAGAGGTCGAGGTTGAGCGCGACCTCCGACCATTTGATAACAATAAATTGCAGTGTCGCGCCGGCACCCCAGAACAAGGTGGTGACGGCGAGCGAAATCTGCCCCAGTTTGTCGCGCCAGAGCAGCGTCAGGCAGTGATGGAACTCGTGGATCAGGAAAAACGGGTTGGATTTGAGTTGTTTGTGATCAACACCGGTATCAGGCACATAAAGATTGAATAGGGCGGCGAGCAAGTAAAACACCGCAATCACGCAGAGTGCCATTTCACCCACCGTGTCGACACCGGTATTAATTATCGGAAAATCAAGCGTCAGCAAACTGCTGGCGACCTCCGGGCGAATCAGCATACCGCCGATGACGACGCCGAGAATGATGGCGCCGACTGTCAATCCCTCGATCCAGCCATTGGCGACGACGAGCAGGCGAGCCGGCAGATATTCGGTGAGGATGCCGTATTTGGCCGGCGAGTAGGCGGCGGCGCCAAGGCCGACGATAGCGTAGGCAAACAGCGGATGAGCGCCGAAAAACATGGTGCTGCAGCCGATGATCTTGATTGCATTGCTGATGAACATGACGCGCCACTTCGGCATTGAGTCGGCGAAAGCGCCGACAAACGCCGCCAGCAATACATAGGAAAGCGTGAAAAATGTCTTGAGCAACGGTTCGTACTCGGTCGGCGCCTGCATCTCGCGGAGGGCGTAGATCGCTGCAATCAGGAGAGCATTGTCGGCCAGCGCGGAAAAAAACTGCGCTGCCATGATGATGTAGAAGCCGAAGGGCACGATGGCGCTTGTCTCGTTGTAATTTTGAGCGAGTTTATACCATGGATTAATGCCTCGTCCGTGCGGGCTGATTTCCTCAAATGTTGCACCCTGTGATTGAATAGCGCGCATTGGGCGAAGGAGGAATCGATGGCTGACCGGCGTTTGCAGATATTTCTGGCGGTAGCCAGGCACCGCAGTTTCACGCGTGCCGCCGCTGCGCTGTTTATGTCGCAACCGGCCGTCACCCTGCAGATCAAGCAACTTGAAGCGCTTTACCGCAAGCAGTTGTTCGAGCGCCACCATGGCAGCATCACGCTGACGCCGGCTGGTGAACTGGTGCTTTCCTATGCGGAAAAAATCATCGCGCTGTCCGACGAAATGGAAGGGAGGTTGGCCGAAATGACCGGTGAAATGCGCGGTCTTTTGCTGATTGGCGCCTGCAGTAGCATTGGCGAATCGATGTTGGCGCCGGTACTTAGCGAATTCAACGCCCTCTATCCGCAAGTCAGGGTGCGCCTGCTGGTGGCGAACAGCGAGACGGTGGCCCGCCGGGTCGCCGAGCGTGTCATTGATCTGGGCTTGATCGCGGCCACACTGAAGGTGCCCGGCGTCAAGGGTGAGGTCTGCGGCAGCGATGAGCTGATCGCAATTTGCGCCGCGGATTACCCGCTGACAGGCAAAAAAGCGATTTCCCCGACGGCGCTCGCCGAGTACGAGTACATCGCTCGCGAACCCGGCTCAGGGACGCGCGAAGCGACCGATGCCTACTTTCGCAATCATCAAGTTGACCCGCAATCGCTCAAGATGCAAATGGAGCTGGGCAGCCCGGAAGCGGTGAAAAGCGTCGTTGCCCAAGGGATCGGCTTTGCCATTGTGTCGCGCTGGGTGGTTGAAAAGGAGCTTGAGCAAGGCACTTTGATCGGTGTCGCGCTCAAGCCGCCGCTGCAGCGCAATCTGCTGCTGATTTACCCGGACGACAGCTTCCGCACGCGCCTGGCCGATACATTTATGCGTTTTGCCAAAAACAAACTTCAGGAATTTGCCGGATGAAAACCTCGCGCCCGATTCGCGCCCGTATCGCGCCGGCCGCGCTGCGCCACAATTACCGTCTGGCCAAGCTCCATGCGCCGTCCGCCAAAGCTTGGGCGGTGATCAAGGCGGATGCCTACGGGCACGGTCAGTGGCGCGCGGTTGAGGCGTTGCGCGGCGAGGCCGACGGCTTTGCCTTGCTCGAATGCGACAATGCGATTGCCCTGCGCGAGGCGGAAGTCCGCCAACCGCTGCTTTTGCTCGAGGGGATATTCAGCGTTCGCGATGCGCGGGCGGTGATCGAGTACGACTTGACCAGCATCGTGCATTGCATTGATCAACTGGAGATGTTGATAGCCGCCAGCCGTGAGGCGCCACGGCGGGGGACGCAGCGGCAGCAGAACCCCCTGAAGATTTATCTCAAGCTGAATAGCGGAATGAACCGCCTCGGTTTTACCGCCCGCCAACTGCCGCCCGTGCTTGAAACCCTGCGCCAGTTCCCGCAGCACGAAGTGACGCTGATGACCCATTTTGCCGACGCTGATGGCGAACGCGGAATCGCCTGGCAAATGGATCGCTTCAAGGCGATGACCGGTCACTGGCCGGGGTTGGTGAGCCTGGCCAATTCGGCGGCGATTTTGCGCCACCCGCAGGCGCAGGCCGACTGGGTGCGCCCCGGCATCATGCTTTACGGCGCCAGCCCGTTTGCCGATCAAGCTGCAGCTGCACTGGGTTTGCAGCCGGTGATGACGCTGCAAAGCGCGATTATTGGCGTCCAGAATCTGCTTGCCGGTGATCGTGTCGGTTATGGCGGAACATTCACCGCCGCACGGAATATGCGCATCGGGATTGTTGCTTGCGGCTACGCCGACGGCTACCCGCGCCATGCCCCGAGCGGTACGCCCATTCTCGTCATGGGGCGGCGAACGACGACGCTGGGGCGGGTGTCGATGGACATGCTGGCCTGCGACCTGACGGATATTCGCGAGGCAGGTATCGGCGCGCCAGTGACGCTGTGGGGCGATGGCCTGGCTGCCGATGAGGTGGCGACGGCCGCCGGCACCATCGCCTACGAATTGTTCTGCGCCCTGGCGCCGCGTGTGCCGGTCGCCGTCAGCGGCAGTTGATTGTTGTATCCTCCGCTCCCATGGTCAAAAGCAAGTCGATTTACAGTTGCGCCGAATGCGGTGCGATCAGTCCCAAGTGGCAGGGGCAGTGTCCGGGCTGCGCGGCCTGGAATACGCTGGTCGAAAGTGTCGCCGAAAAATCCGCCGGTCACCGCTTCGAGGCGCTGGCGCCGACGGTCAGACTACAAAACCTCTCGGAGATCGAGGCGCGTGAAAGCGAGCGCATCGCCACCGGGATCGGCGAATTCGACCGCGCTCTCGGTGGCGGTCTGGTGCCCGGCGGCGTCGTCCTGATCGGCGGTGATCCCGGCATCGGCAAGAGTACCTTGTTGTTGCAGGCGCTGGCGCTCTTGTCGATCGGGCAAAAAGTGCTCTATATCAGTGGCGAGGAGTCCGGCGAACAGGTTGCCTTGCGCGCCCGCCGCCTGAGCCTCGATACGCGCCGCCTGCAGCTGATGGCCGAGATCAATCTCGAACGCATTCTGTCCACCTTGCGTGCCGAAAAGCCAATGGTGGCGGTGATCGACTCGATTCAAACCTTGTGGTCGGATCAATTGTCGAGCGCTCCCGGTTCCGTGGCGCAGGTTCGAGAGTGCGCGGCGCAACTGACCCGCCTCGCCAAACAGGCCGGCATCACCGTCATTCTTGTCGGCCACGTGACTAAGGAGGGCGCTCTGGCCGGGCCGCGGGTGCTTGAGCATATCGTCGATACCGTGCTCTATTTTGAGGGCGACACGCATTCGGCCTTCCGGCTGATCCGGGCGGTCAAGAACCGATTTGGCGCGGTCAATGAAATTGGTGTCTTTGCGATGACTGAAAGCGGCCTCAAGGGAGTCAGTAACCCGTCGGCCTTGTTTTTGTCACAGCACGGGCAGGAGGTCGCCGGCTCCTGCGTGATGGTGACGCAAGAAGGAACGCGCCCTTTGCTGGTTGAAATTCAGGCGCTTGTCGATACCGCGCACGGTATGCCGCGCCGGCTGACGGTCGGGCTCGACGGGCAAAGGCTGGCGATGTTGCTGGCGGTGCTGCATCGACACGCCGGGATCGTCTGTTTTGATCAGGATGTCTTTTTGAATGCTGTCGGCGGGGTCAGGATCAGCGAGCCGGCAGCCGATTTGGCGGTGATTTTATCGGTTACATCATCTTTAAAAAACAAAGCCTTGCCACCTAAACTTATTGTTTTTGGTGAGGTTGGCTTGGCAGGCGAGATTCGCCCCGCGCCCCGCGGTCAGGAGCGCCTGAAGGAGGCCGCCAAACTGGGATTCACGCGTGCCCTGATCCCCGAGGCCAATCGCCCCCGGCAACCCATTCCCGGTCTGGAGATCATCGCCGTCAAGCGGGTTGAAGAGGCGGTGGCGCGTGTACGGGATCTGCTCTGAGATGAAGCATTCCCTTCATCGCTTCTCGCCGGCCGCCGGCATCGCGCTGCCGGCGGCGGTCTGCGGCAGCGTTCGGCAGGGGTTTCCGTGCTGCGCCTAGCCTGGCGCTTGTTGGGCAGGGAGTTGCGCTCCGGAGAGCTGCGCATGCTTTTTGCCGCACTGGTCATCGCCGTCGCGGCAGTGACCGCGGTCGGCTTTTTCGCCGACCGCGTGCGTCTGGCGCTGGAACGCGAAGCGCAGCAAATGATGGGCGGCGATCTCGTCCTGACGGCCGATCATCCGTGGAACCCGGCGGTGTTGAAGGAGGCGCGGGATCGTCGTCTGCTGGTCGCCGAAACCTTGAGTTTTCCGAGCATGGTCATGGCCGGGGGGCAGCCGCAACTGGCTGACATCAAGGCCGTCAGCAGCAGCTATCCGCTGCGCGGCAAGCTGGCTGCGGCAAGCCGTGCCAATGAAGCGGGCAAGCCGGTCAATGGCGGGCCGGCGGCCGGCAGTGTCTGGCTCGACGAGCGCTTGTCGGGTGCCCTGCAAATTGCTCCCGGCGGGCAGGTCAGCGTTGGCCGCAAAACCTTGCCGGTAACAGCGATTTTGATGCTTGAGCCGGATCGCGGGGTCAATTTCTTTGCCCTGGCCCCGCGTTTGATGATGCATCTCGATGATGTCGCCGACAGCGGTTTGCTGCAAACCGGTTCGCGGGTGACCTATCGCTTGTTGCTGGCCGGCGAGCCGGCCGCGGTCAGGGATTACCGAGCCTGGCTGGACGGGCGCTTGCAACGGGGCGAGCAGGTCGAGGACAGCAGCAACGCGCGGCCGGAAATCCGCGCGGCGCTGGATCGAGCACAACGATTTTTGGGCCTCGCAACGTTACTGACCGTCATCCTCGCGGCGGTTGCCGTCGCGCTGGCCAGTCGTCGCTACCTGCAGCGCCATCTCGATGCGTGCGCGTTGATGCGCTGCCTGGGAGTCACACAGGGAGGATTGATACGCCTGCATACGGTGATTTTTCTCTTTCTGGCGCTGATGGCAGCGTTGCTTGGCAGCCTGACCGGGTTTGCCGCGCATTATGTGCTGGTCAGCTGGCTTGCTCAGTTACTGGCTTTGCAATTGCCCTGGTCGGGCGGATTGCCGCTGCTTCAAGGGGCGGTTGTTGCCCTCGTCTTGCTCTTTGGTTTTGCCTTTCCGCCCTTGTTGCAACTGGCCAGCGTACCGACCTTGCGGGTCTTTCGGCGCGAACTCGGGGCGCCGCGTGCAACTTTGCTGAGCGGCCATTTTCTCGGCGTGCTGATGCTGGGCGGCCTGATCTTGTGGGTCGCCGGCGATTTTCGTCTGGGCGCCATGGCGGCTGCCGGTTTTGCCCTGGCGGCGCTGATTTTCTGGGGCTTGGCACGCCTCGCCGTCGTTGCTGCGGCAAGTGTCAAGAATCTCGGCGGCTTGGGCTGGCGTCAGGGAATCGCCAATTTAGGGCGACATCGCGCCTCCAGCACGCTGCAGATTGCCGCGCTGGCGATTGGCTTGATGGCCATGCTGTTGTTGACGGTGACGCGCGTCGAATTGATCGATGCCTGGCAAAAGGCGGCGCCGCCGGAGGTGCCGAATCGCTTTGTCATCAACATCCAGGCACCGCAGCGTGCGGCGATTGCTACGTTTCTGGCGGATGCCGGGATTGCTGCCGAATTGTCACCGATGGTGCGCGGACGCTTGACGCGGATCGGTGAGCGGCGCGTCAGTGCCGCCGATTTTCCTGACGACGAACGCGCCCGGCGTCTGATTGAGCGTGAATTCAATCTTTCCTGGCGCGCTGCCTTGCCGCCGGGTAACCGCATCAGCCGTGGTGAGTGGTTCGCGGCAACGGCGCACGGACAGGGACTCGCTTCGGTCGAGGAGGGGCTGGCGAAAACCTTGGGGATCGAGCTTGGCGAGACGCTGGTGTTTACGATTGCCGGCAAGGAAACGGCGGTGACGGTGAGCAATTTGCGCAAGCTGGACTGGAGTTCAATGCGTGTCAATTTCTTTGTTTTGATGCCGCCGGGGGTGCTTGAGCAGGCACCGGCCAGCTATATCACCAGCTTTTACCTGCCGCCGGACAAGGCCGACCTGGGTCGTGAGTTATTGGCGCAGTTTGCCAATTTGACATTGATTGATACCGGGGCGCTGCTCCAGCAAGTGCAAGCGGTGACCGATCAGGTGGCGCGGGCGGTGCAGTTCATTTTTCTGTTCACGCTGCTGGCCGGCGGTGTTGTTCTCTATTCGGCGCTGCTGACCGCTTTTGACGAACGGCGTTACGAGTTGTCGCTGCTGCGCGCTCTCGGTGCCCGCCGTCAGCAATTGCGCCAGTCCTTGCTGGCCGAGTTACTGGTCATCGGGACAATCGCCGGGCTGATCGCGGCGCTGGGCGCCAGCGTGCTCGGGCAACTGCTGGCGCGGCAGGTTTTTCAGATGGAACTGCCGCTCAACCTCTGGTTGCCCGCTGCCGCCGGCGGCCTCGGCGCATTGCTGGCGACCGCGGTCGGCTGGCTGGCAATTCGCCAGCTGCTTCAGGCACCACCGTTGGCGGCCCTGCGTGCCGGCGCTTGACGGCGGCCTTTGCGTAGCACGACTTGCGGCATGGTAATCGTGCGCAGCCAAGCCAGTTCTGGCGGCCACCAATGTATTCTTGTGTTTTTTTGATGGTTCGAGCGCTTATGGTGTTGCCCGGCAAAAAAATCATTCACTGGCTGAAGGTGCGCTTCTCGGTCAAAGTCGTGCAGGCGACAGAAGTGACGCAGGCCAGGCGCTTAATTGACGCCATTGATCGTGGCGGCGTTCCGCTCAACCCGGCCAAAGTCAATGCCATCGCCCGCGATCTGGGTCTTGAAGTTTCGCGCAAAGCACCAGTTGAAGCGACCATAGCGCGAATTCGCCAGGCACTGGCAAGAGCTGGACACTGAAATTACACAAATACTGTACATTAATACAGTATTTGTGTATTCTGCTCCTGATGGCAAGCGTAGTAATGCTTTGCCGTCTTTGCGGAACGAAATTTTCAGGAGGCGACGACAACATGGAAACAGTTCAAAAATGGTTCGAGCATCTGGCTGGCATTTCGCCGGGCGAACGGGAGCGTATCGCTCTGGTTGTCCGGGTTTTTTCCGAGGCACCGTTTGACGCCGCCAGCCTGCAAACGCCAGCGTGCTGGCGTCGCAAATTCAATTCAATTTGTCCGCCCGGCCGCAACATTGCTTGAATTTTCGGCCGCTGCCGCAAGGGCATGGATCATTGCGCCCCGATTTTGGCGTGTCACGTCTGATCGCCGCCGCACCGCGCTTGTTGCGCCAGAAGTTGTATAAGGACTGAACAATCAGCGGCAGGTTTTCCTGAATGTCGGCGATCAGGCGCGCCTCTTCGGCCGGTGAAAACCAGCGTTCCCCACTTTTTTCGGCATCTTCCTTGAGCATTCCGTTGAGCATGAACATCGGTTCAAGTAGCTCGGAGAGGTCTTCGGCGTGTTTGCCGGCCAGCTCAAACCAGTTGCCGCCCAAGCCGGCGCCATAAATATAGGTATCGGCCCAGGCCGAGTAGTCATAGTTTTCAGCCTTGTCGTCGACTGGGTAAAGTACCGGTGCAATGGTTTGATCGTCGAGCAGTGAGGCGGCGATATCGTTGTTGAAACGCATCAGTAATTCGAGCGTCTCCAGCAATGCCGGATCCTTCCCGTGACTCAACCCTTTGCCCAAGGCTTCCGGCAGCCAGATGGCGGGGCTGACCGGCACCGGGCCGCTGATAACGGCGCAGAGCATGGCCTGGATTTCATCCAGACGCATGGCATCGCCTTCAAAAATATCGCTGTCGAGAAGTATTTCCAGACGATCAAGATCGCTGTCATTGAGAGGGCTGGGGTTCATTGGTGACTTTCATCATGGACGTTTTTAATCATAGCCGAGTTTGCCGGGGTTATTGGCTGTCGCTCATCGCTCCCGACCGCGCAGCTCTGCGACATGGCGTTGCAGGGTTTCAGGATGAGCGGACTCGGCGGCCAGCGGGGTGCCGACACGCAGGGAAATCCGTGAAAACCAGCCGCGCCGGAAAGGCGTCTTCATGGCTGCACCGTCGATTCGCGAAAAATAGCTACCCCAGAGTCCGGACAAGGCCATCGGCACGACCGCTACAGGGTCGCTGGCGAGGATTCGCGTGATCCCCGGCCGGAAGGCTTGCAGTTCGCCGTCCGGCGTCAGTCCGCCTTCAGGAAAAATCGCTACCAGTTCGCCGTCCTTCAGTGCCGTGGAAATGTCGGCAAAGGCGCTTTCCATCAGCAACGGATCGTCTTTGGCCGCAGCAATGGGAATCGCCCGGCCATGACGAAAAATATAGCTGAGCAGCGGCAGG
Source organism: uncultured Pseudomonadota bacterium (assembly GCA_903951825.1). Taxonomy (GTDB): domain Bacteria; phylum Pseudomonadota; class Gammaproteobacteria; order Burkholderiales; family Rhodocyclaceae; genus Azonexus. The sequence goes on along the minus strand of CAJBDJ010000025.1, from coordinate 16,446 downwards.
CGAAAGATGCGATGGTCCATCACAAAGCGCACCGGGCGCGGCGAGGCGCTCATGATGATCAGCGAATCGACGAAGCTGACATGGTTGCAAACGAGCAGCGCCGCACCCTCAGCCGGAATTTGCCCGGCTCCTTCCGTGCGCAACCGGTAGGCCGCCTTGATCAGCAGCCAGGCGATGAAGCGGATGAGGAACTCCGGCACCAGGCGATAGATGTAAATCGCCACCAGCGCATTGAGTAATGCGGCGATACCGAACAAGGCCGGGATCGACAGTCCGGCGCCGAGTGCCGCCCCCGCCAGCAAGGCGCCAACGACCATAAACAGGGCGTTGACGATGTTATTGGCGGCAATGATGCGCGCCCGGTGCTCGTCCGAACTGCGCAGTTGAACCAGCGCATAGAGCGGCACGATAAAGAATCCGCCGAACAGCCCGAGCATCATCAAATCGAACAGCACGCGCCAGATCGCCGGCAGACTGAGCAAGGCCAGCAGTTCGTGCGGTGTCGTGCCGACGAGAGCGACCGGCGAAGCGAAATACAGGTCGAGCCCGAACAGTGTCAGACCAATCGAGCCAAAAGGCACCAGGCCGATTTCAACGTTTTTGCCCGACATCCGCTCGCAGAGCATCGAGCCGATACCGATGCCGATAGTAAAAGTGGCGAGCAACAGCGTCACTGATGATTCGCCGCCGCCCATCACGTTCTTGGCATAGGCGGGAAATTGGGCAAGAAACAGGGCGCCATACAACCAGAACCAGGAAATTCCGAGAATGGAGAGGAAGACCGTGCGGTTTTGGCGCGCGAACTTGAGATTGCGCCAGGTTTCGGTCAGCGGGTTGAGACTGATGACGAGATTCGGTGCCGGTGCCGGCGCCGGGGGAATGCCGCGACTGCCCAGGTAGCCGGCGCCGGCGATGAGCAAGCCGGCAGCCGCAATCCACGTCGGGTGGGCGACGGAACCGGCGAGCAGCCCGCCGGCCAGCGTACCGGCCAGAATGGCGACGAAGGTACCTGCTTCGATCAGCGCATTGCCGCCGATCAGCTCATCGCGCCGCAGATGTTGCGGCAGGATCGCGTACTTGACCGGCCCGAACAAGGTCGAGTGCAGGCCGAGCAGGAACAGCGCCACCATCAATAAAGTCAGACTGTGCAGCGCAAAACCGAGGGCGGCAACACCCATGATCAGCATTTCGAGCACCTTGACGAGGCGCGCCAGCATTGCCTTGTCGTATTTGTCGGCCAGTTGCCCGGCGGTCGCCGAAAACAGGAAGAAGGGCAAAATGAAGATGCCGGCGGCCAGATTGGCCAGCAGTTCGGCCTTGAGGGTTGTCCATTGCGCCGTCTGGAAGGTCAGCAGGACGACCAGCGCATTCTTGAACAGATTGTCGTTGAGGGCACCGAGAAATTGCGTGCCGAAAAAGGGGCCGAAACGACGGGTTTTCAGGAGTCCGAATTGACCGCTCATGTGTGGCTCGCAGCAAAAAGGTGGCGGGTCTGGAAAACCGCCGGAGAAAAGGAGTGTCCCTGCCAGGTCAGCAGACGTTTGAGCGAAAAATCGAAAAGCAGGGGATTGTGCTGGCGGAGCATTTCAAGATCACTAACGGCTCCCGCCGCCAGCAGTCCGGCCTTCACCAGCGCCGATAGGGACGTCAGCGGCAGGATGCCGGGCAACGGGTAGTCGGAGCCGTGCAACAGCCGTTCGTGCAGATCGATGCGTTCAAGAAGCTGGCGAATGATCGCCGGCTTGCGGTTGCGCTGAGTGATTGCCGAGATGTCGCCATACAGCCGCCCCTTGGCACGCTCCTCGCCATTCAAGCGGAGAAATAGCTCGAAGCTGCTGCGCTGCGGGGCGTGTTCGCCTTGATCCAGGTCAACGTCCGTGCCGAGCGAAGCGCAGTGGGCGACGACCACCCGGACACCGGCATCGAGCGCACGGCGCAGGCGTAGCGGATTGCCGAACGCCTGCGAATCGCCCCCCTTGACTGCTTTTTCTTCACCGCAATGAACAATCAACGGTGTGCCGCTTACCGCCAGCACCCGGTAGAAAGCATCGCAACGCGGCGCGGCTGGATCCATGCCCATGGCCGCGGGCAGCCATTTAACGGCGCGGGCGCCGTTGGAAATTGCCGCTTGCAGATCGTCGACTGCCGCGTTTCGATAAGGATGGATCGAGGCCACCCACTCGAAACGCTCCGGAAAGTCATGCGCGAGCTTGGCTGCCCAGGCATTGGGTACATGAAAAGCGGAATGCTCTGGATGGGCCTTTCCCCCGCCATCGTAAAAATTCTCGAAGGCAAAAAGCATCACCTTGAACCCTGCCGGCATGGCGTCACACAGGTTGAGCAGACGGGCGACGTAAGCCTGATCGACTTTGCCCGGTGCATCGTGAGCGCAGCCGGCATTCATGTAGAACAGGCGCTGGGCATAGTGCAGGGGATGCATGGCCGACGACAATTGCGGCCCGACAACGATGCCGCTGCCGCCATCACCCAGGCCGGCCAGATGTACATGACAATCCCAGAGCTGAGCCGGATCAATCCCTTGCCAGACGCCGGCCAGCCAGGGACTGTCGAGCAAGGCGGCGGGAATCGCCACGCGACAGGGATTGATTAACGCCGGCTTGGCCAGGCTCACGCCGCCAGTCGACAGGGCGGCCGCCCCAAGTAAAAAAAGGAAGCGGCGACGTGAAAGCGCGGACGGCATCAGAGAATCTCCGCGGCCAGACGCTTCAGGGTGACGTAATCGATCTTGCCGGTGCCCAGCAAGGGCAGGGCGGGGACTAAATGTATCTTGCGCGGCACGGCCAGTTCCGGCACGCCCGTGGCACGCGCCGTGGCGATCAGCATGTCGCGCGACAGCCCTGGATCGGTGGTGAATAGAACCAGCGCCTCACCCTTGCTGGCATCGGGCTGGCTGGAGGCGGCGTGGAGCAGCTGGGGCGACGTTGCCGTCGCCAGTTTTTCAACCACCTCAAGGCTGATCATCTCGCCGGCGATCTTGGCAAAACGCTTGACCCGGCCGATGATGCGGATAAAACCGTCGTCGTCGAACTCGACGACATCGCCTGTTTCGTACCAGCCTTCGCCGACATCGGAAACCGGCGGTTGCAGAACACCCGGCTGGTCGGCCTTGAGATAGCCGGACATCAAATTCGGTCCGCGCACATGCAGGACGCCGCCGGCATCGATGCCGGGCACCGCCAGCAGGCGATGCTCGATGCCTGGCAGCAGGTTGCCGACCGTACCGGTCTTGTAGGCCATCGGGGTATTCACCGCAAGCACCGGAGCGGTTTCAGTGGCGCCGTAGCCCTCGAAGATGCGCACGCCAAATTTTTCAAACCACAGGTTGCGCACGCTTTCCGACAGCTTTTCGGCACCGGCCACCACGTAGCGCAGACGATAGAAATCGTAAGGGTGGGCAAATTTGGCGTAATTGGCGAGGAAGGTTGATGTGCCGAAGAGCACGGTGCAACTACGATCGTAGGCGAGTTCGGGAATGATCCGGTAGTGCAGCGGCGAGGGATAAAGAAAGAGGTTGGCACCGGTCAGCACTGGCAGCAGGGCGCCCGCCGTCAGGCCGAAGCTGTGAAAAATGGGCAGGGCGTTGAGCACCTTGTCGTTGACCGAAAAATCGATTACTGCGCGAATCTGGGCAATATTGGCGAGAATCGCCCGGTGCGGCAGGACGACGCCCTTCGGCTTGCCCTCGGAGCCGGAGGTGAACAAGACGACGGCGGCGTCTTCCGGCGTGCCCGGCAATTCAAAGCGACGGGGGAAGTGCTGGGCGTAAGCGATCAGCCAAAGTTTGTCGGTGAAGCTGATTTGCGCCCGGATATCTTCCAGATAAACGAATTGCACCCGCTGCATCCCGGCCAGCTTGTCGGCAAGTTTGGCCTGTTCGATGAAGGCGCGCGAAGTGACGACGCAACGCACTTCGGCCGCATCGCAGGCCGCCTGCATAGCCTCGCTGCCGGCCGAATAATTGAGCATTGCCGGTACTCGCCGGCGAGCGCTCAAGCCGAAGATCAGCCCCAGCGTCGGCACCAGGTTGGGCAACAGCAAGCCGACTTTCTCGTCGGGCAAGGTCAGCCGCTCGATCTGGCGGCCGAGGATCAGGGACATTTTCAACAAATCGTTGTACGAGTATTCGATCTGCTTGACGTCTTCGAGCAAGCGACGGCGGCGACCGAAAATCTCGCTGGCATCGCACAGAGCGGAATAGAGGGTTTGCTGCGGACGCGAAGCAAAAATCATTTCCTGCATCAGCCTGCGCATTGCCTCGCCAGACTTGCGGCGGCGCAGTTTCGCGGTCGCTGCTTGCGGCATCGGGAAGTGGCGAGCGGGCAATACGCTGAGGCGGATTTTCGGGAACAGCGTTTTCGGGTATTGCCCGGAAAGGCGTGAGAAGTAGCTGCGGGCGGCACCATCGAGGCGCACCGGAATTACCGTTGCGGCGGTCTTCGCCGCGACAAACGCCGGGCCGTCGTAGACCTTCATCATTGAACCGGTGAGCGTGATTCGTCCCTCGGGGAAAATAACCACCGGCCGCCCCGATTCGATCAGGCGGATCACCTTTTTCATGGCCATCGGGCTACTCGGATCGACAGCCAGATAATCGACCTGCGATAACAGAAGGCGGAAATACCAGTGCCGGGCAATCCCGGTATGCACCACAAAGACCGGGTCAATCGGCAGGAAAAGGCCAATCAGCAGGCCGTCAAGAAAAGATTCATGGTTGGCGACGATGAGCAGGTGCCGATGAGAAAAATTGGCTTCGCCCAGTTGGACATCCAGACGAAACAACAAGCGAGCCAGGCCGCGCAACAGCGGCCGCAGTAATTTGCGCATCAAGCGTTTTTCCTTAAATAGTCGAGTACGTTGCCCAGCGAGGTTGTCAGGGCGTCGCGGTTGATCCAGAACCAGACTTCCTTGCCGATTTTCTCGGAAGCGAGGACGCCGGATTCATGCAGGATTTTCAGGTGGTGCGAGACCGTTGATCTGGCCAATGTCGATACGTCGGCAATTTGCCCGACATTCAGCCGCTCGCCCGGCTCAAACAACAACAACATGCGCTGCCGATGCTCGTCGCCGAGGGCAACGAAAATCCGCGACATTTCTTTCCATTCGGACGGCAGTGCTTTGGAGTAATCGGAGTTCATATCGATAATCTTAGTTATATCGACGCGAAACCGTCAAGCTTTTTTTCCCGATTTCGCACATCGCCTTCATCGACCTGTTCAAGCGCTCGCCCTGGCGATGAAGGCCGCCGGCACCGGCGCCGCCTTGCGCAAGCCATAGTCGAAGAAAACGATGCCGTGCTTGCCGCGCCCGACTTCGCGGCCGGATACCCGCTCAGACAGGCGCCAGAGCAAATCACAACCGTAGTTGTTGAAGTCGCCGGCGACCATCTCGATGACCATGGTTTCACCGCGAAAGGCCTCAGATTTATATTGCGCGGCAAGGTCGGCGACAATGATGCCGAGCCCTTCAACATTCAGCTCGCTATATCCGAGGGTCTTGAAATTGTCCGCAACCAATTTGGCTATTCACATTGGCCAGATCAACGCCAGAGTAGCGTCGGCCATTGACTTTGGTGTTGCACCAAGTGATATAATGAGCCATGAGAGTTTTCAAGACACGGGTATTTGATCGTTGGGCTGGGAAAGCTGGCGTCACCGACACCGCTTTGTTGAAGGCCGTTTCAGATATTGAACGCGGGCTGATCGATGCGGATCTGGGTAGCAACCTGTTCAAGCAAAGGGTGGCGCTACCTGGACGAGGCAAAAGCGGTAGCACGCGCACTTTGCTGGCCACACGGTTCGCTGGTACGTTGTACTTTCTTTTCGGGTTTGAGAAGAAAGATCGCGACAACATCACCCAGCGCGAGCTGGGGATTTACCAGACCCTCGCGAGCACATTGGTCGTGCTCAGTAACGATCAGATTGAAACCGCGTTGAAAGCCAACGCATTGATGGAGGTGCAGCATGAGCCGAATGATTAACGAAGCCCTGGAAACGATGCGTGGTTTGCATGACATCGGTGCAGTGAACAAGCAAACATTGCGTGACTTTGAAGCACAGTGCCTGCCACCGCCGGCCTACACGGCAGAAATGATCCGGCGCTTGCGGGAGAGCCTGCACATCAGTCAGGCCGTCTTTGCTGCCTACCTCAACGCCAGTATCTCTACCGTTCAGAAGTGGGAAAACGGAGATAAAAAACCCAGTGGGGCTGCGGCACGATTGCTTTCAGTGATTGAACGCAAGGGGCTGGAAGTGCTGGTTTGAACAAGCTGCCTGTAGCGGGAGACGCTGCAACTGATCAAATTTTGGCGAAGTCATTTATCATTTCGCTATGATCGGCAGCATTCGGCCAGCAAGAGACACTCAGTATCAATAAGAATGGCTCATCTGATTGACCGGTAACAGCTCCGAAACGTGCCGTACCTCGGCATCAAACCCAAACTCAGCTATTCGTTGCGCGAGTGGTTCCCAAAATTTAGTGCACCCACTGCCCAACCAGTGGAACCACCATCACCCCCACCCCGATCAAGGCTGATTGCATGGCAAAACTGTTGCGCTGGCGATGCAGCAAAGGCAGCAGATCGGCCACCGCGATGTAGATGAAACTGGCCGCGGCGATGGTTAGGACATAGGGTAGGACATGCTCAGCGCCATCCAGCGCAAAGTAGCCGAGCAGACCACCAAGGACCGAGGTCAGGCTGGAAGCGGCATTGGCCAGAAAGGCGTTGCGCTTGCACCAGCCGGCATTGAGCAGGAGGACGAAATCACCCAGCTCCTGCGGAATTTCGTGGGCGACTACGGCCAGTGTCGTTGTTACACCCAGCATTGGGTCGGCCAGGAATGCGGCAGCGATCAACAGACCATCGACGAAATTGTGAAAGGCATCGCCGATCAGGATTAATGGGGCGGCTACTTCAGCCTGATGTTCGCCTGCGGACGCATCGCAACCTGCGTGCGAGTGGCGCCAAAGGGCGAGGCGTTCGAGCGCGAAAAAACCGAGCAAACCGGCGAGCAATACGGCAAACAGGGTGGCGGTAGGGGCGTCGTGGGCATGGCTGGCATGTTCCGCTGCATCCATTTGCTGCGGCAAAGAAGCGAATGCCTCGGGCAGGATTTCAAGCAAGGCTGAGGAAAGCATCACCCCGGCCGCGAAAGCCACTAGTGTTGCGGTCGCCTTCCGGGAGAGTCGAAAAGCCAGCCCGGCAGCCGCCACCATGCTGAGCAATCCGCCGAGCAAGGTGGCCAGAACAATCATCGTCAAGGTATTCATTTCACGCCTTTCGGTAAGCCGTAAGCATCAAGTCGATCACCTGTCATCCGGTAACCATAGATGCCCAGGCTGCTGTCGCCGTGCTGCAGGCTCAGCGTGCCGCTGACCCAGAATGCATCCATCATTTTCATACCTTCCGCCGGCGTTTTCAGTACGACATGCACGATCTGGTTGGCCGGTGGTGGCGGAGTATGGATACAGGCGCCAAAGTAAGGCACAAGCAGCAGTTCGAGCACGGCGTCCCCCTTGCGCTCAAGCGGCACGACGAAGCCGGCCAGCTTGACCCGTTTGCCGTCGAGCGAAGGTTCGACCGGCGCCTCAGCCCAAGCCGCTTTCATCCTTTCCAGCGCTTCGATGGCTTTGGGATCGCTGTCCTTGAGTCGGCTCATGTTCAGCCCCTTGAAGGCGGCCATCGGGTCCCAGCCTTTCGGGATCAACTCATCCCATTCGATCTCGCGATAGTTGAGTGCGGGCGTTGTCTTGCGCGGTGTCAGGCGCTCACCGACGCGATAGTCCGCCGCTACGGCGGGGCCGAGCAAGGCGAGGAGCAGGAGGGGAATCAAAAGGCGCATCGTGGGCAAACTTTCATAAACGGGGAATCAGGCCGTCGGCCAGCGACAGCCGGTAAGCGCGCCAGGCCGGCCACAGACTGACCAGCAACGCGGCGGCAAAAATGCCGGCGAGCAGGCGCAGTTCGCCGGGCGAAACGGCCAGCGGCAGCGTCGACAGGCCAAACCAGGCGGCCAGCCAGGGGCCACCGAGCCAAGCGGCGACACTCACTGCCGCCACACTGAGCAGCACGCCCAGCAGCGTGACTAACAGGCTTTCGATCACCAGCAGGAATACGATGTGGCGCGGCCCGGCGCCGACCGAGCGCAGTACGGCCAGTTCGCGCCGACGCTCGTTGAGGCTGGCGAGCATCACTGCTGCCAGCCCGCTTAGCCCGACGGCGAAGACCAGCCAGGAAATGCCGAGCAAGGCCTTTTCGACGATGCCGACCGTTTGCCACAACTGGTCGAGGGCGACCCCGGGCATTACGGCGAGTAGCGGCTCGCCACGGAACTCGGAAATCTTGCGCTGCAGCCGGAAGACGGCGCTGCGCTGATGCAGTCCGAGCAGGAAGGCGGTGATGGTCTTCGGTTGCAGGTCGAATTTACTGACGATTTCGGCCGGGATTGCCAGGCCGGGAATCGGCGCGCCGCCCTGCCAGTCGAGGTGGATGGCCTCGATGGCGGCGAGGCTGACCTGCACCCGGCGGTCCACCGGCGTGCCGGTCGGTGCCAGGATGCCAACCACAGTGAAAGGCTTGTCCTCATGCTCAAGGCCGGGCAAGGGGCCGCTGCCGTGGCTGAGGGTGAGGCGGTCGCCGAGTTGGTAACCGAGTTTCGCCGCGACCTCGGCGCCGAGCACGGCTTCAAACAGGCCATTGAAGGCCTGCCCGCTGGTGAAACGCAGCGGCTGGCGGTCACCGTAGCGATAGTGTTCAAAGTAGGCTGGCGTCGTGCCGAGTACCGGGAAGCCGCGATGGGAGTCGCCGAGCGCCAGCGGCACGCTCCATGCCACGACCGGATTGGCGGCGATGGCCTGATAGCTCTGCCAGTCGACATTGTTGCTGGCCTCGCCAATATTGAAGACGGCGTAGAGTACCAGTTGCAGCGGGCTGCCGCGGGCGCCGACGATGAGGTCGGTGCCGGAGACCGACTGGGCGAAACCGTCGCGCGCCGCCTGGCGAATGCGCTCGACCGAGAGCAGCAGGGTCACGGACAAGGCGATGGCGAGCAAGGTCAGGCCGAGCGTCAGCCGGCGGTTCCAGGCGCTTTTCAAGGCGATGTGGAGCAGCGGTTTCATGCGGCGAGCGCCAGGCTATGGTCGAAATGCGTTGCCAGCCGCAGATCGTGGCTGACGAAGACGACGGCGCTGCCGGCCCGTCCGGCTTCGCTCAGCAGCAGTTCGACGAAGGCGGCCTGACGCTCGGCGTCGAGGGCCGAGGTCGGCTCGTCGGCAATGAGGATTTCCGGCTGGCCGATCAGGGCCCGCGCCGCCGCCACCCGCTGCTGCTGGCCCACGGACAATTCAGCCGCTGGCCTACCGAGCAAGGCCGGGTCGAGGTCGAGTGCCGCCAGCAGGCGCCGGGCTTCGCCCTCCGGTTCACTGACGCGCTTGGCCCGCCGGGCAGAAAAGCGGCATGGCAGCAGCACGTTGTCGAGCACCGACAGGTAGGGAATCAGGTTGAACTGCTGGAAGATGAAACCGAGGTGATCGGCGCGGAAGGCGTCGCGCCGAGTGGCCGACAGCTCGCCCAGCGGCTGGCCGAGCAGGCTGACCGAGCCGCGCGCCGGCAGCAGCACGCCGCCGATCAGGTTGAGCAGCGTGCTCTTGCCGCTGCCGCTCGGGCCATGCAAAAACAGGCTTTTTCCGGCGTCGACCGTGGCATTGGCCAGCTCCAGACAGAAGGCGTCGGCCGGCCGCCAGCGGAAGGCCAGGTTCGAGATGGCGATGGCAGGATGGCTCATGCTCACCAGCTGAAACGCGGGTTGCGGGCATCGAGTCGCCCGGCACGCTGGCCCTGTTGACCGGCGAATTCGACGGTAATGCGGCGCAGCCTGGGAAAATCGGTAAACAGACCGGTTGCCACGTCGCGCAGGGCTTCGGGTTTTGCGCAGCGCCAGGTGTAGCGGGCGTCGAGATCATTGTGGCCGCCGGGCTCGGACTTGCCGCCGAGTGCCGGCGATTCCAGTTCGATGCCGGTCGATGTGCACTGCGCGGCGGCGCTCGGCACCAAGACTTTGCCGACCTCTTTCAGTTTTGCGGCCATGCCTTCGACTGCTTGCCGTTCGCCGGCATCACGGGGCAAATGCTCAAAACCGAGCAGGCTGTCGAGCGGGCTCTCCAGCGTGATGACCAGTTGCTCACGGTCGACGCTGATTTCCAGGCGGGCCTCGCCGTGGACGTGGGCCGGGGCGGCTTGGGCGATTGCCACGGTCAACCCGAAAAATAGGCTAAAAATGAAATGTTTCATGGGCTCCTCCCGTTTGATCACCAGCCGGCATCCATCGCCAGCAAGACCCGTGGTGCCTGCTCGACAGCGACAGCCGGCGAGCGATGGACGATGCCCCGCCCGCCATTGCCTTGCCACAGGCTGCCCTTGAGCAGCGCGACGGCGAAGGGTGGAATGGCCTCGATCCGATGTCCGGCCAACAACAGGCCGGACTCCTCATCCGGCAGGCCACATGAGGCGGCGCCGAGGAAGCGGCGATCCACCGAAGCTTCCTCCACCCATTCCGTTCCCGGGCCGCGATAGGTGCATAACAGCCGAATACCGACGCGGTCGACATGCAGGCGCGGGCACATTGCCTGGCCGACGACTTCCAGGCGAAAGCCGATGCTCGCTGCATCGAGCAATTCGCCGAGTATCTCGGCCTGTAGGGCGATGTCGGCGGCCAGCGCATCGCGCCCGTCACCTGATGGCAGGCGGCCGAGATCGGGCCGTTGCCCCGGCGTGAGTACCTGGCGCGAGCCGCTGCCCAGATCACCAGCGTGTGCAGCCAGCCAGTCGGCGATGACCGGGTCGGCGGGCCGTCGCCACTGGGCAAGCTGGATTTCCGGATCGAAGATGCGTGTCAGGCCGAGCGGTTCGTCGGCGATGGCGCAACAGCGGGGTGCGTGGCGGGGTAACGGGGCGTTCATCGGAAAATTCCTATTGCTACGGTCAACCGGAAAAATCGGCCAAAAATGAAATCGCCATGCCGCAGCAGGCTGGGCATGGCTGTCGTCCGCAACTACATCTTGACGTTAAGCGACAGGTAGCCCGAACGCCCCGGCGCCGGCGAGAACATCGGCTGGTCGGCTCCACCCCAGAAGAAGTTGTCATACCAGACGTATTCGTACTTGTGGTCGGTCAGGTTCTTAAGCTGAAGGTCAATGCTGGTGGTGGCCGACAGGGCGTAGCGCACGCTGGCATCGAGCACGGCAAAGCCGCCGTACTTGCCCTTGGCGTTGAGATCGTCGATGTAGTAATCACCCTGCGCCCGGCCCTGCACGCCGAAACGCCAGTTGGCGTCGGCCTGGTATTCGGCGCCCAGGTTGGTGATGGTGCGAGGCGTCGAAAACACTTCCTTGCCGGCCAGGGAAATGCCGCCCGAGGTGTAGGCGCTGACGACCTTCGCCTCCTGCTGGGCATGCGAGAACCACAGTGTCAGCTTGTCAGTGACCCGGCTCGATACCTGAAAATCCACGCCCCGGCGCCGGGTCTGGCCGAGGCTGACCGTCGTTCCGGTGCTCGGCATGTTCGCCACTTCGTCCGTCGCATCTTGCTGCCAGAGCGCAATTCGGGCTTCAGTGCCGGCGATGGGCTTGAACTTCACGCCGATCTCCTTGCCGGTATTGATCGACGGGTTAAAGGCAGTCTGGCCAGTGGTCAGATAGGCGGGTTCGCGGGAACCGGTCAGTACCTGGAAAGTTCTACCCCAATTGGCGTACACGTTGGTGTTTGCTGTCAGGTTATAGACGGCGCTCAGCTTGGGCTGGCTGATCCAGCCATAGTCCTGCAAGGGGGCCGTGGCGCCGCTGCTGTTCAAATGGGTGTGGCCGTTAAACCGGTCCACCCGGAAGGCAGGAATGATCTTCAGGGCGTCGATCGGCTTGATGATGGCCTGAACATAGGCGCCAAAGTTGTTGAACGTGTAGTTGTCGTTGTTCTGCACGCGCGCCGGGGTGGCGGAGAAATCGGTGGGAACGCTGTAGTTGAAGCGATAGCGACGATATTCGTTTTCCTGATGTTCAAAATTGATGCCGCCGTCCAGGGTCAGCATTTTGTTAGCTTGCCAGGTCAGGGTGCTGATCAACCCGGTCTGCGTTTCGTCCCACTGGCGACGCTGCCTAGGCGCATTGCCGACGGCATAACTGGTGAAGGTGATCTTGCGATCTTCTTTGTACTCATTGAAATACAGCTTGTTGCTGAACAGCAGGTCGTCACGAATCTGCCAGTCGGCATGGGCGGCAACCTGCTTCATGTCGCGTTCGCTGCCGTCGTTGGCGTTTTTTGCCGGGGACTGCGTGCGGCTAACCGCCATTTCTGTCGTGGTCAGGTAACCGGGCTCTTCGGCATCGTGTTCATAGAGGCGCGCCGTCAGGCCCACTTTCAGGCGCTGATCGTCGGTGGTGTAGAACCATTTGCCACCCAGCGAGTATTTCTCTGACTTTGAATGATCGCGATAGCCGTCCGAGTCCTGCTTGGCGATGAAGTAGTTCTGGGCAAAGCCGCCCGACTCGCGGCCGAACGCGGCCTGGAGTTCGCGCGTATTGAAGCTGCCGTAGGTCAGCCGACCTTCCGTGTAGTTGCCACCCTGACGCGTGCCGAAGTTGATGTTGCCGCCGATGTTGTGCAGCCCATAACGCGGATCGTTGGTGCCACGCACGACCTCGATGTAGTCGATCTCAAGCGGGAAGATCATGTCGATGAAACGCTGATTGCCGCTATTGACGTTGCTCGGGATGCCGTCGATCAAGACCTTGATGCCGTTGATGTAGCCCTCGCCGTTGAAGGCGCGCAAGGTCGCCTTGCCGGATTCGGCACCCATGCGGGTTTCGGTGAGCTGGATACCCGGCATCTGGCCAAGCAATTCCCAACTGTTCATGACCTGCTTGTCTTCGATTTTGTCGCCGGCCATGACGTCGACCGAAGTGAGGATGTTCGTCGTCAGCAGCGGGCCGCCCTGGGCAGTGCGTACAGTCACCTCACCGAGCGTGATGGTGGATTCTCCCGAGGGCGCGCCATGCGAGGCAGTGGCGAATGCCGCGGTGACGGCGAGGGTCAGTGCTTTGATTTTCATGATGGGTCCGAAACGTCAAAAGAAAAAGAAATCAGAAATAGCGCATCCAGCCCTGCCGGCCTTCCTGCTTGAGCCGGCCAAACCAGCGGCAGGGGAGGTAAAGGCTGACAAGTACAGGCAAGGCCATGGCCCAGATCATCCAGACCTGGGAAAAGCCGAAGCGATCTCCCTGGTTGGGGCCGTAGTACGCGGCGAGCAGCAGATAAATCAGGTGCAGCATGTAGAGGTGAGCGATGTAGAAAAACATCGGCACGCGCCCGATCAGGGCCAGCATTCGCCCGCCCTGCGTGCGCTCCATTCCGGCCAGGGCGAGCAGGCCGATGCCGAGGGTGAGCAGGATGAAATGGAGTGACGGCGGGTACTTGGTGATGTTGAGGAAAGACATCAGGCTCGCCAATATCGTGTTCCCGGCCAGCCAGGCATGGTCGCCATAGACGTTGAGTAGACGGAAAACGACGAAGGCACCCAGGGCTGCCATGCCCATCGCAAGCAGTCGGCGTTGCCTTGTCTCCACCGATGCTTCACGCGCATACAGTGGCCCGAGCAGGTAGCCGAACAGGATGATGCCGATCCACGGCAGGACGGGGTAAGAGGTGCGAGCCGCGATGCCGCCACCTAGTTCGATGACGCTGCGGTCGTGCAGGATGGCCCACGGAATGAATCCCGCCTCGCCGTTGGCGAAATGCACGGCATCAAGCGCGTTGTGGCCGAAGACGAGCAAAGCCACGAGCAAAATTTGACCCGCACGCGGCAGCCAGAGCAAAGCCGAAAGCGCCAGCATGGCCAGGCCGATTGCCCAGATCACCTGCAGATAGATCATCTTCGGTGTGAAGCTGAACGACCAGGCAAAGCCGACCACGGTCAGTTCCAGCACGATCAACAACAGCCCGCGCTTGGCCAGATAGGCAGCCGTCTCCTGCAAGCTGCGCCCGCTGCCGTAAAGCCAGGCCCCCAGGCCGGTCAGCAGGACGAAAACCGGTGCGCAGACATGGCTGGTCAGGCGTGTGAAAAACAGTTCCGGCGGCGTTGAGGCAATGCTCATCGGATCGCCGACCTGCAGATGGAGATAGAAAAACTCGCGCACGTGGTCGACCAGCATCAGCACCATGACGGCGCCGCGCAGTCGGTCGATGCTGCCAAGACGTTGAGTGGCCGAACTCATGTGGCGCGACTCAAAATTCGTTCTGCAGGCGTTTGTAGCCCTGCACCAACTCGTGATTGGTGCGCACGACGTCCTCCGAAAATTCCGTGGCCTGTGCCGTGACGCGGGGCATGGCGGCGAGGTCGGTGCGCGGGCCGATGCGCTCGGTGGATGGTACGTAGAAACCCGCCGGCAGATCGGCACCATCGACGACCGCGTTGTGGCGAACGACGCTGCCATCGCCGACGGTGCAGTTGAACAGCACACTGTTGAAGCCGATGAAGACGTTGTTGCCGACTACACAGGGGCCGTGGACGATGGAGCGATGGGCAATCGAGGTGTGTTCGCCGATGTCGACCAGGGCGCCGGATTTGGAATGGATGACGACGCCGTCCTGGATGTTGGAGTGGGCACGAATGCGGATCGGCTCGAGGTCGCCGTTGGCGTTCACCTCGTCGGCACGGATCACTGCGTAGGGGCCGACAAAGACGTTTTCCTCGATGATGACCTTGCCGCAGATGATGGCGGTCTGATCGACGTAGGCGGATTCGTGGATTTGCGGCAGGTCGCCGCACGGGTTCTTGCGGATCATAATTCAGACTCGGATGGGATTGGCCGTGCGCTCACCGCGCTTGAGCTTGTCGAACAACCCGGGATCGGGCCAGTCGTCGCGGATGGCGGGGGAAAATTCAATGTCTTCCAGCAAAATCATGCCCATTTTCGGGTTGACCGCATCCTGGCGGAAGCATTGGGCGTAGCCGGTTTCGGTTTCGTGGACGATGACGGAATGCAGGCGCACATCGGCCTCGCCATTGCCCATTTCGGTGAGGTCGAGCAGACGGTCGATCAGCACGAAAAAGAGCCGTGAGAATTGCTCGGCACTGGGCGAGACGGGAATCCGTATCCAGCGTTCGGAAAGGCGCTGGCAGGCGGCGATGTAGTCCGGGTCATCGTCCAACCAGATAGCGACGGCATGGTCGAAGGCATCAATCAGCGTGCGCGGGCCGTGCTTCAGCAGACCGAAGTCATAGACCATCTGGCCTTGGTCAAGCGCATGGGCTTCGAGCAACAATTCGACCTTGTAGGAGTGACCATGGATCGAGTGCGAGCAACGCCGCGTGCTGCAGCCGCGCACGATGTGGGCGTTCTCGAACTTGAACAACTTACGGATCAGCACGTCTTCGCTATCTCCCCGACATCGCGGGCGTCGCAGAACATGGCGAAAGCCTGTTCGATCATCGACTGCGGCAGATCGCGGACGATGAAGACGAGACGGCTGCGCCGGTCGTTGTAAGGGGCTTCGGCCGGCCAGTCATCGAGTGGCAAATAGGGATACATGACATGTTGTACGCACTGGACGACGCGTGGCTTGGTGTCACCAACGACATTTAGCAGCCCCTTGATGCGCAGAATGCGGTCACCCATGGTGTCGAGCAGCGTGGCGACGGCATCGGCAAAGAAGACCCATTGCAGCGGCTGGTCAAAAGTCAGGGCAAAGCTGTAGACATGCGCGTCGTGGCGGTTGACATCGTGCTCATGGTGATGATGTCCATGCGTCTTGCGCTGCTCCTCGCGCACCTTTTCCTCGGCCAGCCAGCCGGCGACATCAGGCGTTTTGCTGCCCGGGTCGTACAGGCCGCAGTGGGTGAGCGAGGCGACCGCTACTTCGCCATGACGGACGAAAATCTGCGCAGCGGAGGGGTTGAGGCGAGTCAGGGTGCGGCTAACGTTGGCCAGTTGTTCTGGCGTCGCCAGGTCGCACTTGCTAAGCAGAAGGCGGTCAGCCATGGCGATTTGCTTGACCGGTTCGGCATGCGCCGACAGTTGTTGCATGAGATGCGTTGCATCGACCACAGTCACCACACCATCAATTCGGAAACGATCTGCAACGAAGAAGTCTTCCATCAGTGTGTAGATCACCGGCGCCGGATCGGCCAGTCCGGTGGTTTCGATGATGACTCGGCTGATCGGCTTCAACTCGCGGCGCATGCAACGCATGAACAACTCAGTCAGGCTGCGCGTCAGGTCGCCGCGCACGGTGCAGCAGATGTCAGCAGCGGATGTAAATTGATACAGGCCAGCGATTGAAAGTTGATACACCGAGTTGAGAGAAGATCGGCGGATTTGAGGCGCCGGTGATCACGAACGAGGTGTATATGGAAATCGAAGTATTAAGGAAACATGGTT
>CAJBDJ010000024.1 GCA_903951825.1 uncultured Pseudomonadota bacterium | reverse complement strand
TCGCCATCTTTTGCGCTGCCCAAAAGACGAGAGTAGACGGGATTTCTTGAAGGTTTACAAGGGGGTGTCATAAGCCGTTGAAGGTTAACGAGTTTTTGATGGGGTTATGATGAATCATTTATTCAATTCGAGTGCGGAGGCTCTGGAGGTGAGGGCGTCCAAAAACAAAAATCCCCACTCAGCTTGTTTCTGGTGGGGATCGGTCTGCGCATTTCATCATATCCGCTCAGCTGAGCGGGTTTGATTACTGGGCGGGGCTAAACGAAGCGGCTCAGAATTTCCAGCCGTATGCCACGCCAAGGATGTCTTCGCTCAGATGAACATCGGCCTCGCCGCCACCAAAACCCTGGGGAATCGAGCCGGAGCCTTTGACTGTTTTCTTGAAGGCGTGTGTGTAGCCGACGCTCAACTCGCCGGTTTTGCCTTGCGCCCAGGTCGCACCGAAACTGATGTGCTGTTGAACAACGCCCGGCGCGAGAATATTCATGAAAGTCTGACTTTCCTGAACCGGCTGGGTGACATAGCTGTAGCCGCTGCGCAAGGTCCAGTCGCCGGTGGTGTAGCTCACCCCGAGCTTGCCGACCGTGACATCCTTCCAGCCAAAGCCGGGGCCGCCGTCGCTGCCATAGAAATTACCCGCCATCAACTTGTTGATATCAAAGGTGGCGCCGACAGATTTGACGTCGCTGTACAAAATGCGCTGAAGATCGGCAGCGACGGTCAGGTTGCCGGTCGCTTTCCAGGCGACGCCCACCCCATAGTTGGAGGGAATGCCGAAACCGCCTTGCTCGGCGAACAAGCCTTTGTATTTGTCAAACTTGCCCATGTAAGTTTTGGAAGCCCAGGTCAGGCCGACAGTCACGTCCGGCATGATTTGTCCCGTGTAACCGAGGCGAACGCCCCAGCCGGTCGAAGAGTCGTAGCCGCGGTTGGTCATGTCGTTCGGCGACTGGCTGTAGCCGGTAAACGGCTGGATGCCGTCCGCGCGGAAACGCTGGTAGGCAAGATTAACGGCGATGCCCAGTGCGTGGTTTTCATTGACTCTGTAAGCCAGCGACGGCGAAATGAACAGTTGAGAGAGATCGACACCCGCCGATCCGACCGGCCCCGTCGGACTGAATGAGTTGAACGGACTGGTTGCGTAGTCGGTCGCCATGCCGCCGTTGCCATAGATGGCGAGGCCGATGCCGATTTGTGAAGAAATCTGCCGGGTGTAGCCGAATTCCGGAATGAAATATTAACCCGGCAATTCTATAGGGCGGTTTGATCTAAGAAATTCCTTAAAAAATCATACAGATTGACGTTTCATATAATGATCTATCGATTTGCCGGGTTAATAGGTATCTGTATTGTCGCCGTCGTGACTGCCATTGAAGGTGGGAATGCCACTGCCGTTGATGTCGGCGCCACGCGACGGGCGGAAATACGTGACTCCCAGATCGAGCCGGTTACCGACCAGCGCCGTGCCTGCCGGATTGGTCGCGGCGGCGAGTCCGTCTTGCGGCAGTGCAATGCCGACGCCGGCCATGCCTTGCGACTTGACGCCGTAGCCGTGGGCAAAATACCCGTTGGTGGCATGGGCGGCCGGGATGGCCAGCAGATTGGCGGCAATCAGCGCCAGTGTGAGTTTGGTTAATTTCATGTTTTGTTTCCCCCGCTTTGTTTCATCAATTTGGCCAAAAAACATTGGCATCCAAGGCACCGCAACGTCCACGCATTTACACAAACAGACAAATATCCGTCTCGCCGGCAAAACCGAAGAACATCGCGGCGCCGCCATATTCCACCTCGGAGATGAATTCGCTCTTGTCGAACTCGAAGAGATCGACGGTCATCTGGCAGGCGACGAACTTGACATCGGCTTCAAGGCAAAGGCTGCGCAATTCTTCGAGCGTGGCGACGCCGTGCTTCTTCAGCTTTTGCTTCATCATCATCGTCGCCATGCTCTCCATGCCGGGCAGCATCTGCACCATCACCGGCATTGGCACCGGCATCGGCATTGCCGGATTGGCCAACGGACTGATCATCACGTTTGAGAGATCCTTGCGCAGCAGTTGCAAGCCGTAAAACGTGAAGAAAATCTGCACGTCGTAACCCAGCGCGGCGGCAGTTGAGGCCAAGATGAACGGCGGATACGCCATATCCAGCGTGCCTTTGGTGGCGATAATCGCCATTTTTTTGGTCATGGTGTCCCCTCGACTCGATAATTCAGGTGATGCCTACTTTTTCTGCATGAAGAAAATGTATTTGCCGCCTTCTTCCGTCGACGACAGCAGGGTATTGCCCGTCTGGTCGGCAAATGCCTGCATGTCCTTGACGGCGCCGCAATCAGTGGCGGTGACTTTGAGCACCTGGCCGCTCGCCATGTCGGCCAGCGATTTTTTGGTCTTGACGATGGGCAGGGGGCAAGAGAGGCCACTGGCGTCAAATTCTTTATCGAAATTCATGATTTATTTCTCCCATAATTGGTAAACGGTGCATCAAAAACAAGCTCGCTGATCAGATTCCCAACGGGGAATTAAGAACCTGCCCGCCGATTTCGTCCATAGCCTTGACGGGTGAAGTTGATAACCCCATAGGGTTATTTTCAGCGAAAG
Source organism: uncultured Pseudomonadota bacterium (assembly GCA_903951825.1). Classification (GTDB taxonomy): domain Bacteria; phylum Pseudomonadota; class Gammaproteobacteria; order Burkholderiales; family Rhodocyclaceae; genus Azonexus. Next base: position 9,401 of record CAJBDJ010000024.1, on the reverse strand, counting down.
CTTATATTCTCGCGCCGCATCCACCGAAGCGCCTCAGGCCGGAACAACCAGCGTCGGCATGTCAACCGATCCGGCAATATCCTGCATGACCCCGGAGCGCGCGAGCGGAAACAGCTGGTAACGCTGGCGTCCGAGCACCATCAGATCGGCCTTGAGCGCCACGGCGGCAGCGACCACTTGTTCTGCCGGACGGCCAACAACAACCTGCCCTTGCGCCGTTGCGCCGGCGGCGCTCGCCAGCGCAGCGTCGTTGATGCGCTGCATTTCTGCTTGTGCCGCGGCGCTTCCGGCAACGCTCAAGACGGTCAGCGGCAAATCGCAAATAGCCGCAATCAAGCCCGCTGTTTTGGCAATCTTTGGCGCGGTGCCGGCGTCGGCGACCGCGGCGACTATGCCCTGTGTCCAGAATTGCGCGGCGCGCGGCACCAGCAGTACGCAGCAGGAAACATCGCGAATCACCTTGCTGACCATCTCGCCAACGAGGATTCTGGCCAAAAACCCCTGTCGTCCGCGACGCCGCAAAACGATCAGATCGGTTTGCGCAGCTTTGGCTTCGGCGACGATTTCGGGATGGGCTTCGGCACCGCGACGAACGCACACATCGAGCACGACATTGGCCGTCGCCGCGCGCGAACGCAAGGCACCGATGCGCTGCGCCGCTTCTTCTTCGGCGCGCAAGGCCAGCTCGGGCATGTCAGCCTCGAACTCGGGGTTGCTCAGCAGCGGCACCACCACCCGCAGAGGCACGCCGCAGCGCTGCGCCATGGCGAAAGCAATCCGCTCGGCGCCGGCATCGAACTCGGTGAGTTCGGTGGCCAGCAGGACACGACTGAAGGGGTACGGATTGGCCATGCGGATTCCTAGTGCCCGACGTTGAGAATGCCGGAGGCGGCGAGAACTTGTACAAGGATGGCAAGAATGCAAAGAACAACAAAAATCCGGTCGCCACGCCGCGCATACACCGGAATCACCACCAGCAGGCAAACCAGCGAACTGGCGCAAAGGATGGCGATACCGACCAGGTTGGCCATGTCGCCCCTGGTCGCCAGCTGCAGCCAGTTCCAGCCTGTTGGCGTGTGGGTTCGGGCAAGATATTCGGACAATGGCAAGCCCCAGATGGTCTGCAACTCGTCGAGCGGCACATGCGGTGGAATGACACCGGAGACATAACCGAGAAAGCTGAGCACCAGCACCAGCAATCCGCAGCGCGAGCCCCATTGCAAGAAGCGCGCATAGCGCAGTTGCTCAAGCGAAATATGACTGTTTTTGCTGTCCATCATCAGATCCAGATACCGAGTCCCTTGAGCAAGGCGCGTATTCCCGCAAACAAGAGCAGCGAGATTACCATCTTGCGCACGACCGAGGCTTTCAGAACATGCAGCAAACGAGCGCCAATTGTCGCTCCGAGCATCATGCCGATCACCGAAGGAACCGTCACAATCGCCAGCACGGCGCCCTTGTTGAGGTAAATCCAGGCGGCAGAGGAGTCAACGAGTGTGAGGATAAAACTGGAGGTACCCGCCGATACTTTGAGCGGCGCCCCCATCAGCAGATTGAGAACCGGCACATTGGCCCAGCCGGCACCCATGCCGAACAGGCCGGCCAGGAAGCCGATGCCGAGAAAGAGAAGCAGCCCGGTGCCGGTACGGTGCACCTGCCAGTTGATATTCTGGGCGCGTGCTGCATCGTGAAAAATGCCGTTCATCGACAAGGCGACGGCCAGACGATCGGGAACCGGGACGTCGGGAAACTCCGATTTTTTGGCCATCGCCATCAAGGTGACGATCCCGAGTATCGTCGTGCCGAGGGCAATCTGCACCAGATTGGCGGGAATCGCCAGGCCGACCATTGCGCCACCGATGGCACTGGCCGAGGCGAGAACGGCCATCGGCAAAGCCAGGCGCAGATCAGCCAAGCCGCCGCGCAGCAACGAAGGGCCGGCCGCCAGGGCGCTGGCCAGGGCGACCAGCAGGCCGGCACCGCGGACGAAGTCGAGGTGAAAAGGGAAAAATCCGCCAACGATCGGCACAAAGAGCACGCCGCCTCCGACGCCCGACGGGACAGCGACAATGCCCAGCAAAAAACTGGTGATGAACAAACCCAGCGGCAAAACCCACCAGGGCATGGCGCTGGTGACCGGAAGCGCATCTGCGGCAAAAGCACTGGCAGCACAAAAAGACACCGCCAGCCAGAGCACCACGGCGTTGGCTTTGAGCACGCGAATGGAGGCAGACAGCACGCCGACGAACATCAGGAAACCGTCTGGTAATAAAGATTTTGCGGGTGCTGCGCCTCGGCAAAGAAATACCAGCGCTCCGCCAGCAGTCCGCCGTAGTGAACGACAAAGGCCAGCGCCGGGGCGGTCAACACCAGAATCAGCGGCAACACGAACCCGCCAAAGAGCAGCAGGGTGAGCACGCCGCGCACGAAAGAGGGGCTCTTGCCATGAAAAAATTCGCGGGTATTGAATGAGCCGCCCATCGCCCCCTGCGATTTCTGGACGATGTGCGGATGACGAATCCCGAGGGCGCTTTGCAGGGTGCTCGCCGGCTTAAGCGTTGCGTTACGCAGCAGCGCCGCGCCACGCGTCACCAGCGACAGGGCAATCAGCGAAAAGGCGGCCTGCGAGAGCGGAACGACCAGCGCCGGTGCGGCAAAAACCGCGTAGCTGGTCGCCAGGCAGGCACCCGAAGCGCAGCCGAGCAAGGTGAAATTAACGACAGTCAATGGATGCGCCCATTCCTTGAGCACCTTGACCGCCGCATAAATCATGGCGGTACAAACGAAAAGGACAATCGACAGCAGCGTTCCCAGCACGCCGAGTGCCAGCGTGTACGTTGCGCCGCTCCAATGGGCGAGGCCATAAAGCGCGGCGACCCCCATGAAGGCCGGCAGGGCAATCACTTCGCGTGACAGCCACGAGGAGCGCCACATCGCCGCCGCCCGCCAGGCGCGCTCAGGATGCCCGAGGTGAAAAAAGGAAGCGATCAGACCGAGAATGCAGAAGACGACCACCAGCGCGCTGCCGCCGACGAAAAAGCTCGGACTCAGCGTTCCCGCCGCCAGCAACTCGCTTACGAAGAGCGCAATAAACAAGCCCTGGCCGGCACCGATCAGGGTGGTCAATAACAGCACGGATAGCGCGGGATGCATGGTTAAAGCTCTTCAGCAATAGGTGGCAGATTCGGCTCGAACGGCGCACCGTCGATCCGCTGGGGGTTGTCGGAGCGGTAAAGCGCCTCGTCACGCAAATTGAGGGTGGTTTTCTTGCGCGGCAAATAGTGATTGGACGGACGGGTCGCCGCCTCCGGCATCAAGGCATAGCCGCCGCGCTCGCGGATGGCCACCGAGACGGCGGATTGCGGATCGTGAACATCGCCGAACAAGCGGGCACCCGGCGGACAGGCGAGAACGCAGGAAGGCTGGCGACGTTCGGGCGGCAGACTTTGGTCATAAATGCGATCGACGCAAAGCGTGCATTTGGTCATCACCTGGCGCTTTTCGTCGAGCTCGCGCACACCGTAAGGACACGCCCACGAACAATATTTGCAACCGATACATTTGTCGTAGTCGACGAGGACGATGCCGTCCGACTTGCGCTTGTACGAGGCGCCGGTCGGGCAGACCGGGACGCATGGCGGATCCTCGCAATGCAGGCAGGATTTGGGGAAGTGAACGGTTTCGGTTTGCGGATACTCACCGACCTCGAAGGTTTGCACGCGATTGAAGAAGGTTCCGTTCGGATCCGCGCCGTAAGGATCAAGATCAGACAGCGATCCGGCGGCGCCGGAGGTGTTCCATTGTTTGCAGTTGGTCACGCAGGCATGGCAGCCGACACAAACATTCAAGTCGATAACGAGCGCCAGTTGGGTCATTGGCCGTCTCCTTTCTTTCCGGCGAACCAGCCGCGCCAGGCGGGAACCTCCTTGACCATGCCGGGTAGCGCCTGCAGCGGTGCGAATTGCGGCGAACTGACCGCTGCCTCATCGGCGGCAGCCGGATAAATCCGCACGCGCACGTCGTACCAGCCGGCCTGGCCGGTAATCGGATCGGAATTGGAGAAGCGCTTGCCGGCGGCATTGGCGGGCAGCTCTTCGGAAATCAGATGATTGAGCAGGAAGCCCTTTTGCGACTCATTGGCATCCTCCGAGAGATGCCAAGCACCGGAGGCTTTGCCGATCGCGTTCCACGTCCACACCGTGCCCGGCTCAACCGACTCGGAGTGGCGACACAGGCAGCGCACCTTGCCCCACTGCGATTCGACCCACATCCAGCCACCGTCTTCGATGCCGGCCGCTTTGGCGGTGCGTGAATTGACATGCAGCAGGTTGTGGGCATGAATCTGTCGCAGCCAGGCGTTCTGCGAATCCCACGAGTGATACATCGCCATCGGCCGCTGGGTGATGGCATTCAGGGGATAGTTGGTCAAATCGCTTTGTGCATCTTCGAGCGGCGCGTACCAGATCGGCAGCGGGTCGAAATAGGTCGCCACCCGCTCCCGCAACTCGGCCGGCGGCTGCTTGCCCGGGCGCTTGCCCTGCGCCGCCAGGCGGAAAGCCTGCAATAACTCGGAATAAATGTGGATGATGATCGGGTCGTTGTCACGCCGCATCCCGGTTTGCTGCGCCCATTCCATGTAACCCTTGTTCCAGTTGCGCATGTACTGACTGGAGGGCGGCAGATGGTACTGGAAGAAACAACCGTTCTTTTCGTACATTTCCCACTGCTTCGGATTCGGCTCGCCGCGCATCGCCTTTTCGCCATCCTTGCCCCGCCAGCCGGCCAGAAAACCGATCCCGGAGCCGGGGGCGGTTTCGTAATTGACGACAAAATCCGGGTAATTCCTGAACTTGCGGCCGCCGTCGGCCGTCGTGAATGCCGGTAGCTTCAAGCGTCCGGCCAGTTCGACCAGCACTTCCTGGAAGGGCTTGCAATCGCCCGTTGGCGGCAGCACCGGCACGCGCACCGAATCCACCGGGCCGTCGTATTCCGAGATCGGCCGATCCAGTATCGACATGCAGTCGTGGCGTTCCAGATACGTCGTATCGGGCAGGATCAGGTCGCCGAAGGCCGTTGTTTCGGACTGAAAGGCGTCGCAAACGACAATGAACGGAATCTTGTAACCGCCGTCCGCGTTCTTGTCGCACAGCATCTTGCGGACTTCGCTGGTGTTCATGCTCGAATTCCACGCCATATTGGCCATGAACAGCATCAAGGTATCAATCGGATAAGGGTCGCCGCGCCAGGCATTGGTGATGACGTTGTGCATCATGCCGTGCGAGGACATCGGGTGTTCCCACGAGAAGGCCTTGTCGATGCGCAAGGGTTGCCCCTCGCCATCGACAAAAAGGTCGTCCGGCGTTTCGACCCAGCCGAGCGGGGCGCCGCCCAGCGGCGTGTTCGGCTGTACCGCCGCAGCGCCTTTCGGCGGCCGCACATTGGGTGGAATCGCCCGCGGATAGGGCGCTTTGTGGCGAAACCCGCCGGGGCGATCAATTGTCCCGAGCAAGGACATCAAAATCGCCAGCGAACGAATCGTCTGAAACCCGTTGGAGTGCGCCGCCAGTCCGCGCATGGCGTGGAAAGCAACCGGATTGCCGGTGACGCTCTGATGTTCTTCACCCCACCAGTCAGTCCAGGGAATCGGCAGTTCAATCTTGCGATCACGCGCGGTGATTCCCATTTCATGCGCGAGGCGTTTGATCGTCGCCGCCGGAATGCCGGTAATCGCCTCAGCCCAGTCCGGCGTGCACTCGGCGACGCGCTCCTTGAGCAACTGGAAGGCCGGTTTGGCCGGCGTTCCGTCGGGCATCACAAAACTGCCGAGAAGTGACGGATCGGCACCCTGCGTGTGGTCGGCAACCGGCTGATTGCTGAGGCGATCCCACCAGTAGAAATTGTGCGGACGCAACGGATTGAGTACGTCGCCATCGGCTTTGCGCAGCATCATCCCGAAGTCGTTGCTCGCCCCGTCCTGATTCACCAATTGACCGGAGTTGGTGTAGCGCGCCAGAAACTCACGGTCATAAAGGCCAAGGGCGATGATTTCGCGAATGATCGCCAAGATCAAGGCGCCATCCGTCCCTGGCTTGATCGGAATCCATTCGTCGGCAATCGCCGCGTAACCGCTGCGCACCGGGTTGATGGCGACAAAACGTCCGCCATTGCGCTTGAAGTCGCCAATCTGCGTCTTCAGCGGGTTGGAATGGTGGTCTTCGGCCGTTCCAATCATGAAGAACAGGTTGGCCCGCTCGAGATCCGGGCCGCCGAACTCCCAGAACGATCCGCCGATCGTATAGATCATTCCGGCCGCCATGTTGACCGAGCAGAAACCACCGTGCGCCGCATAATTGGGGGTTCCGAACTGACGGGCAAAGAGGCCGGTCAGCGCCTGCATCTGATCGCGACCGGTGAACAGGGCAAATTTCTTCGGGTCGGTAGCGCGCAAATGGGCGAGACGCTGCTCCAGGATGGCGAAAGTTTCGTCCCAGCTGATTTCCTCGAACTGGTTGGCTCCCCGCTCGCTTCCGGCCTTGCGCCGCAGCGGCTTGGTCAGGCGTGCAGGCGAATACTGCTTCATGATGCCGGAACCGCCCTTGGCACAGATCACCCCCTTGTTCAGCGGATGATCCGGATTACCTTCGATGTAGCGAACTTCACCATTGCGCAAATGAACACGAATGCCGCAGCGGCAGGCGCACATATAGCAGGTGGTAGTTTTGACTTGCGTCTCGGCATCCGGCAGCGGCGGCGCGAGCGGATCGTGGATCGGTGAGGACATGGTTTTATCTTGTCTGAGGTGGATGTCACGCGTGCAAACTTCAGGAAAATCGCCACAGCGCGAGCTTTTTCATGCGCTCCTATTAGGCGCAATCGAGCCGGCGAGTGTCTATAGCTACATCGGGTGAGCGGCGGTATAACCCTCTTGGGTATAAGCCTGTTGTCGCTTGGTTGATGTTTCACGGAAAGCGCCTTAGTCTATGGACGTTTTCTAATAAAAGAGCGATCAAATTGCGGAGCACAATAGCGATTGCACCCCTTGCGCTTTCCGAGCGAATTTTTTCCTGGGAGCGTGACCCCGTTTTTTTACCCACCGACGACGCGGGAGCGGGTGGCGGTGTCAGCGAGGAAGTGGTCGCCCCGCAGGCGGGAGAACTCAAATCGCTTCTGGCTACGCTGCTCGAGAGCCACATCGGCGCCCTTGCCGCCACCGCCGGCGTCGTTCGCCTGCTCGCCCCGGACGGCCATACGCTGCAAATCATCAGTTCAGCGGGCTTGTCGAAAACATTTCAGGATGCCGCCGAGAGCTTTGTCGAACTCGATTGCGAGGCCATTGACATTGCCACTTTCGGGCAGCGGGCTCGTGCCTCCGACCTCAGCACCTGCGACTCACGCGAGCACTGTCGCTATGCGCGCTGTCGCTTGCAGTCGCTGCTCGCTGCGCCGCTCGAATCGCCCAACCAGCCGGGCGTTCCCCTGGGCATTTTGACGTTGTTTTTCGACGCGCCACGCGAAGCATCCAGCAAGGTCATGAATATGGTTGCCGCCTTTGCCGAGATGATGGGCGCTGTCATCGAGCACACCCGCATCAATCGCGAGTCCTACCGCGCTGCCCGCCTCGCCGCCCGCCGCGAAATCGCCAACGATATTCACGACTCGCTGGCGCAAACGCTGACCTTTGCCCGGATGCGCACCAGCCTGGTAGCAGAGACCGTTCGCCAGGGAAAATCCGAAGCCGCGCTGCACTACGCCGACGATCTCGACGACGCACTGGGCATGGCACAGAAGGCCGTGCGCGAACTAATCGCCGACTTTCGTTCCGAATTGAGCAGCGGGGGGCTGGCTGCGTCGCTGGGCGTCCTGGTTGACGAATTTCGCGAACGCAACGCGATTGCGCTGGAATTCCAGAATCGCATCGTCGATCTCGCCCTGCCGTTTGAATTCGAAATTCAGGTGTTCAACATCGTGCGCGAGGCATTGAACAATATCGCCCGCCACTCGGGCGCCAAGAATGCCCGTCTCTTTGTCGACATGGCTCACGGCTACTATGTTTTCACGATTGAAGACAATGGCGTCGGCGCTCAAACCTTCACCCCCGTCGAAGGACATTATGGAATGCTTATAATGCGCGAGCGAGCGCAGAGAATCAGCGGCAACATAAAAGTAAAAAGTGCGGCAGGACAAGGAACACAGGTTCAATTGTTCTTCCCCGAGCCGACACTTGACTGGAGAGAGACAATTGACTGAAAAACTCAAGGTGATACTGGTCGATGACCAGTGTTTATGTCGTCGCGGCCTCAGCGAACTTCTCGCCAACTGTTACGATTTTTCCGTCCTCGGCGCCACCGACAGCATCGACGAATTACGCACCCTCTGCCAGGCCAAGCCGGATCTGCTGATCATCGATTTGCGCATGAAACCGCTCGACGGCATCACCATCATCACCCAGTTGCGCAGCGAGGGCTGCACGATTCCTGTCGTCATGCTGACCATGAGCGACTCCGAAGTCGATCTCGCCAACGCCATTCGTGCCGGTGTCCGCGGTTATTTGCTGAAAGACATGGCTCCCGAAGACGTCGTCGATTCGATCCGCCGCGTAGCCGCCGGCGAACTGGTCGTCGCGCCGGCAATGACAGTCAAAATGATTGACCTGCTGCGCGGCGAACACTCCGATCAGGAGCCGAAGAATTCACTCAAGCTGCTGACCGAGCGTGAGCGCGAAATCATTCAGTTGCTGGCGCGTGGCGAGAGCAACAAGGTCATTGCCCAAAACCTCTCAATCAGCTACGACACGGTCAAACAACACGTCCGGCACATCCTGACCAAGCTGAATCTGTCGTCCAGGGTCAAGGCCGCGGTACTGTTTACCAAGGAAAACGGTGGCGACTCCGCGCCGCGATCGTGATGCGTGGGTGATCTTTTTTTAGCCCGCAGTCTCGCGGACACTGGGCGCAAGGTGTTTTGCATGCCGCCGCGATCCAGCGGCGAAGTGCCGATTTTCAGCACCAGCCCTTCAACTTCAGGTGCTTGAGATGGCTGTCGTACTGCCGGGCGAAAGCCGGCGGAAGTTCCATGGTCATGCTGGTTTATCCTCGCCAAGTATTGCAAAATCGGCTCCTTAACAACGAAGGAACCAAGATGCAGGATAAGTCAGCACCAACTGCCGGGCGGCTTCTCCGCGTAGCGGCTTCGTTCAACATCCAGTAGAGCCGACCTTCGCGGCTACTGCCGCTCAGTCGGCTCATTTCCAGCTACAAGGTCTTCCCCATTCTCTGCAAGTGTTCTGAAGTTTTATCGTTTCATTCCTGATCCCGTTTTCCTGCTGTTCATCGATTCACTGTCGTGTCGGTGCGAGAAGGTGAAGGACTGCGGTACTACAACCGGTCATTTTGGGCTTTTGC
>CAJBDJ010000023.1 GCA_903951825.1 uncultured Pseudomonadota bacterium | reverse complement strand
GTAGTCGCTGATCACGTCCGCCCCGGCACCGCGGCCGAACAGGTAGGTATCGTTGCCTGCGCCACCGTTCAAGGTATCGGCTCCGGCGCCCCCGTTCAGGGTGTCTGCCCCCGCCCCGCCGTTCAACGTATTGCTGGCCGCGTTACCCGTCAGCACGTTGTTTAGCGTGTTGCCAGTGCCGTTGATGGCTGCCGTTCCCGTCAAAGTGAGGTTCTCGACGTTCGCCGCCAGGGTGAGCGTGACACTCGACTGAACGGTGTCCGTACCTGCATTGGCCGCTTCAGTCACCACGTCGCCGACGTTGTCGACGACATAAGTGTCGTTGCCCAGCCCACCAATCAAAGTATCGATACCCGCCCCGCCATTGAGCGTGTCGTCGCCGGCGCCGCCGTTCAACGTATTGCTGGCAGCGTTGCCCGTCAGTACGTTATTCAGCGTATTGCCAGTGCCGTTGATGGCGGTTGTTCCCGTCAAAGTGAGGTTCTCGACGTTCGCCGCCAGGGTGAGCGTGATACTCGACTGAACGGTGTCCGTACCCGCATTGGCCGCTTCGGTCACCACGTCGCCGACGTTATCAACGAGATAGGTGTCGTTGCCCAGCCCACCAATCAGCGTATCGATACCCGTCCCGCCATTGAGCGTGTCGTCGCCGGCGCCGCCGTTCAACGTATTGCTGGCAGCGTTGCCCGTCAGCACGTTGTTCAGCGTATTGCCGGTGCCGTTGATGGCTGCCGTCCCCGTCAAAGTGAGGTTCTCGACGTTGGCTGCCAACGTGAGCGTGACACTCGACTGAACGAGATCCGTACCGGCATTGGCCGCTTCAGTCACCACGTCGCCAGCGTTGTCGACGACATAGGTGTCGTTGCCCAGCCCACCAATCAAGGTATCGGCACCCACCCCGCCGTTCAGCGTATTGCCGGCGGCGTTACCGGTCAGCACGTTGTTCAGCGTATTGCCAGTGCCGTTGATCGCCGCTGTGCCGGTCAAAGTCAGATTCTCGACATTGGCCGCTAGGGTGTGGTTGACACTCGACTGAACGAGATCCGTACCGGCATAGGCCGCTTCGGTGACTACGTCGCCGGCGCTGTCGACAACGTAGGTGTCGTTGCCCCAGCCGCCGATTAGCGTATCCACCCCGGCACCCCCGTTCAGTATGTCGTCACCGGCACCGCCATCGAGCGAGTCGTTGCCGGCACCGCCGTTCAAGGTGTCTGCCCCAGCGTTGCCGCTGAGGCTGTCGTCGCCGATACCGCCGTCGATCAGATCAGCCAACACCCCCCCGGCGAGGGTGTCGTTGCCGCCCAGGCCGTAGATGCGGTTGGTACCGTCGTTGTAGCCGGTGATGCTGTTGGCGCTGGCGTCGCCGTTGGTGATGACGCGCGATTTGATGGCCGCCTCATCCCAGGCCACCGCGTCGCTGAACTCGAACCACTCGACCTTGTAGCCGGCATAGTTGGGCTTGAAGTAGTCACCGACGGTTAGCTGGTCGCTGCTGCCGTACTGGATCACCAGGTCGTTGCCCTGGCGCTCCAGGGAGCGCAGCGCGGTGGAGGCGACGTTGGAGAAACGGACGCGGTCGCTGTTGCCGGCGGTGTAGTCGAGATCGACGAGGCGATCAACGCCCGCCCCGACAGCGAACAGGTAGGTGTCATTACCGCCAGCGCCGATCAGGGTGTCGTTGCCGGTGCCACCGGTCAGGGTGTCGTCGCCGGCGTTGCCGCTGAGGCTGTCGTCGCCGATACCGCCGTCGATCAGGTCAGCCAACGCCCCCCCGGCGAGGGTGTCGTTGCCACCCAGACCGTAGATGCGATTCGTCCCGTTGTTGTAGCCGGTGATGCTGTTGGCGCTAGCGTCGCCGTTGGTGACGACGCGCGATTTGATGGCCGCCTCATCCCAGGCCACCGCGTCGCTGAACTCGAACCGCTCGACCTTGTAGCCGACATGGTTGGGCTTGAAGTAGTCACCGACGGTTAGCTGGTCGCTGCTGCCGTACTGAATCACCAAGTCGTTACCCTGGCGCGCCAGCGAGCGCAGCGCGGTGGAGGCGACATTGGCAAAGCTCACCCGGTCGCTGTTGCCGGGGGTGTAGTCGAGATCGACGAGGTGATCAACGCCCGAGCCGACGGCGAACAGGTAGGTGTCGTTACCGCCAGCGCCGATCAGGGTGTCGTTACCGATACCGCCATCGAGGGTGTTGCTGGCGTTATTGCCGGTCAGCACGTTGTCGAGGCTGTTGCCGGTGCCGTTGATTGCCGCCGCTCCTATCAGGGTCAGGTTGTCGACGTTGGCAGCCAGGGTGAACGTGATGCTCGACTTAACGAGGTCGGTGCCGGGATTGGCCGCTTCAGTCACCACGTCGCCGACATCATCGACAAAGTAGGTGTCGTCGCCTTCGCCGCCGATCAAGGTGTCGGCGCCGGCCACGCCGTTCAAGGTATTGTTGGCGGCGTTGCCGGTCAGCACGTTGTTCAGCGCATTGCCGGTGCCGTTGATGGCGGCCGTCCCCGTCAGGGTGAGGTTCTCGATGTTGCCCGTCAGGGTGAGCGTGAGGCTGGATTGAATCAGGTCGCTGCCGGCATTGGCCGCTTCGATCACGATGTCGCCGACGTCATCGACGACATAGGTGTCGTTGCCCAAACCGCCGACCATGCGATCGAGCCCGCTGCCCCCGTCGAGGAAATCGCCTTGCGCGCCCCCGGTGAGGGTGTCGTTGCCATCGAGGCCGTAGATGCGATTGCTGCCGCCGTTGTAGCCGGTGATGCTGTTGGCGCTGGCGTCGCCGCGGGTGATGACACGCGCCTTGATGGCGGCCTCGTCCCAGGTCACGCTGTCGCTGAACTCGAACTGCTCGATTTTGTAAGAGGTGTAGTCGAAGTAGTCCTGCACCGTCAGTTGATCGGCCACACCATATGAGATGACCAGGTCGCCGCCCTGCCGCTCCAGTGCCGTCAGCGCGGTGGAGGCGACATTGGTGAAACGTACTATGTTGCCGGCGTTGTAGTACTCGCTGAGGTGATCGACGCCTGAGCCGACGGCGAAGAGATAAGTGTCGGCACCCGCCCCGCCATCAAGCGTGTCGTTGCCGGTGCCGCCATCCAAGGTGTCGTTGCCGGCGTTGCCGCTGAGGCTGTCGTCGCCAGCGTTGCCGCTGAGGCTGTCGTCGCCAGCCTGTCCGTTGATCACGTCGGCAGCGGTGGTGCCGGTAATGTTGTCGGCGGCCGCCGTCCCCGTGAAGGCTCTGGACAAGATGGCGGCGATGTTCCACACCGTGCCGTCGGCAAAGCGGATTTGCTGGACAGGGTTATACACGTTGGCCGGGTCATCACCCTTGAAGAAGTGGCGCACCGTGATCTGGTCGGGGGTGCCGGCAATCGACAACTCCAGACTTTGGTAGCCATTCTCGTAGACCCGCTTGGCAACGATTTCCGAAGGCAACACGCCGGCCTTGAACTGCAACGTGCTGAGTTTGCCCCCAGTGGTTTCGTACACATAATTGACAATGTCCTGCCCGTCGCCCTTGCCGAAGAGATAGACGTTGCTGCCCGTCCCGCCCTCCAGTGTATCGTTGCCCGCCCCGCCGTCGAGCGTGTCATCACCTTTGTTGCCATAGAGCTCATCGTCTCCGGCTCCCCCATTGAGGGTGTCGTTGCCGCCATCCCCGAAGAGCGTGTCGGCACCTGCCTGGCCGCTGATCACGTCGGCGGCATTGAGACCGCTGATGTAGTCGTCGGCGCTTGTGCCCGCGAAGTAGTGAGCCAGGATTTCCGCTGTATTCCACACCGTGCCGTCGGCAAAACAAATTTGCTGCACCGTGTTCTTGGGGTTGGTCGCGTCGTCGGCGTAGCGGAAGAAGTCGATGATTGTGATCTGGTCGGTGGTGCCGGCGATGGAGAGCACCAGGGATCCGTAGGATCCGGTTACAACCACCTCCGAGGTCGCCACGCCAGCCTTGAACTGCAGGGTATTGAGCTTGCCGGCCGTGGTGTCGTACACGGGAGTGACTTTGTCCTGCCCGTCGCCCTTGCCGAAGAGATAGACGTTGTTGCCCGTCCAGCCGTCCAGTTTGTCGTTGCCCGCGCCGCCGTCGAGCGTGTCATCACCGTCGTTGCCATAGAGCTCATCGTCTCCGGCTCCCCCACTGAGGGTGTCGTTGCCGCTACCCCCGTGGAGCGTGTCGGCACCTGCCTGGCCGCTGATCACGTCGGCGGCATTGAAGCCGCGGATGTATTCGTCGGCGCTTGTGCCCGCGAAGTAGTGAGCCAGGATTTCCGCGGTATTCCACACCGTGCCGTCGGCAAATCTGAACTGCTGTACCGTGTTGTAGGGATTGGTCGGGTCGCCATTGAAGAAAAAATTGGGCACGACGATCTCGTCGGTAGTGCCGGCAATCGAAACCTTGAGAAACGAAGTGGTAGTCCAGCCCCCGTTAGTAGAGCGTAGGGTATAACCAAGCACGACTTCCGACGGGGAAACGCCCGCCTTGAATTGCAGGGTGTTGAGAGTGCCCGTCGTGACAACGTACCTGTCACTGATCGTGTCCTGACCATCACCCCTGCCGAACAGGTACACGTTGTTGCCCGCGTCGCCGAACAAAGTGTCATTGCCAACGCCGCCATCGAGGGTGTCGTCGCCACCCTCCCCCATGAGGCTGTCGTCGCCAGCGTGGCCACTGATCACGTCGTCGCCGTTGGTGCCGGTGATGGTGTCGTCGGCGCTGGTTCCTGTGAACAACTGTGTCAGGATCGCCGCTGTATTCCACATCGTCCCATCGGCAAATCTGAACTGCTGTACCGGGCTGGTTTGGTCAAAGAAGTCGACGATGGTGACCTTGTCGGTGATCCCGGCAATGGAGACTTCCAGCGCCAAATTGCCACTCCAGCCCCAGAAGCTGCTGCGGACCCTCTGGAGTACCACCTCCGAGGTTGCAACGCCAGCTTTGAATTGCAGGGTGTTGAGATGGCCGGCTGTGGCGTCATAACTACTGATCGTGTCTTGACCATCGCCTTTGCCAAAGAGATAGGTGTTGTTGCCCGTGCCTCCCCCAAGCAGGTCATTTCCCGCGCCACCGTCGAGGGTGTCGTTCCCATCGCCACCAACCAGCGTATCGTTCCCGGCACCGCCGTTCAGGACGTCATGCCCGGTGCCACCCCAGAGCTCGTCATTTCCCGCTCCTCCATCGAGCGTATCGTTACCGTCATCCCCCTCAAGAGCGTCATCACCCTCGCCACCATTTAATACATCACCTCCGCCATCACCGAACAAGGTGTCGTTGCCCGAGCTACCGTTCAGGGTGTCGTTGCCATTGCCGCCTTGAAGCTGGTCGTTGCCATCTTCACCGTCGAGATGGTCAGCGCCGCCCGCACCGAACAGTGTGTCGTTGCCGACACCGCCACTCAGGGCATCATTGCCGTCATCACCGAACAACGTATCGTTCCCGGCGCCGCTATTCAGGACGTCATCGCCCTCGCCGCCTTGCAGTTCGTCATCACCCACGCCACTGTCGAGGTTGTCGGCGCCCCCCTCGCCAAACAAGGTGTCGTTGCCGATTCCGCCAATCAGGGCATCATCGCCCTCACCGCCTTGCAGTTCGTCAGCCCCCTCGCCACCGTCGAGGTTGTCGGTGCCGCCATCACCCAAAAGCATATCGTTACCAACCCCACCAATCAGGACGTCATCGTCCTCGCCGCCTTGCAGTTCGTCATCGCCGTCGCCGCCGTCGAGATGGTCGGCGCCGCCCTGACCAAACAGCGTATCGTTACCTCCGCCACCGATCAGGACGTCGTCTCCTTCCATGCCATTCAACCCATCATTGCCGGTGCCGCCATCCAGGGTGTCGCGGCCCAATTCTGTTCCCGGATAGTCGCTACCCATAATTCGGTCATCGCCGGCACCACCCATAATCAAGTCGTCCCCGGTGCCGCCAATCAGGTCGTCGTTGCCCTCCCCGCCGTCAATCAGATTGTGTCCACTCCCCCCAAAAATCGTATCGGCGCCGCTACCGCCGAATACCACATCGTTACCAGCGTCTGCGAATATCCAGTCATCGCCGGCACCGCCGTAGATCACATCGGCTCCGTTGCCTACCGTAAGATTGAGGCTGACATTGAAGGCATCGAGCGCGTAGAGGGTGTATTCAGGGTACGGGGTGATGCGACGCTCGACACGCCAGTCGGTTCTGACCTGAATCATCTGTGTATCCCCGTAGATGTTGTCATCACCCCCGCCGCCAACGATCACGTCGTCACCGGTTCCGCCGATCAGAAAATCGCCGGTGGCACTGCCGATCAGGATGTCGCTCTCGCCATCGCCGTAAAGCAGTTCGCCATGGCCGCCCGCCGCCGCAGTGGTTTCGCCCTGGGCAAGCGCGGCATCGAGCGTGATCAGGTCGCCGCCGTAGAGGGTGTCCCGCCCCCCTCGACCCAACAACAGATCGGCACCGGCATTGCCTTCAAGTTGCGCCTTGCCGCCAGCCCGGTATTCGATGAAATCGTTCCCCGCACCGCCCTGAGCCAGGTCGTCACCGCCGCGGAAGAGGTCGATCCAGTCGTCGCCCCCGCCGCTCTGGACGAGGTCGTTGGCGGCGCTGTCGTTGATCCGGTCGGCACGGTCTGTTTCAACCTGGGTTGGATTGGTGATGACATTGCCGAGGTCGTCGGTTCGGGTTTGAACGCCGGATTGGGCCGGGTCGAAGTCGATCGGCGCCCGATCGCCGTAGAACGTATTGGCTGGCGTTGGCGGGCTGACCGGGGTGCCGGCGCCGAGGGTAATACCGAGTTCGCCGGCCGACCAGTCTTTGATCAGCAGGCGCTCGCCGTCATCTTCGATCACCAGGGTGTATTTGCCGCCGATTTCGGTAACCAGGGTGTAATTGATGTCACGGGTGCGGTCTTGCCAGGCCTGGCTGCCGACCTGCAGCCATTCCCCCGCGCTGAGTCCCTGATCGCCGCGGATGACCTGGTCGTTCCATTTGATCGTGCCGTTACCGTCGCTGTCGATCACCGTGTCGCTGCCGTCGCCGCTGTGGATCTGGTAGGTGTCGCTGCCGTCGCCGCCGAGCAGGGTGTCCGATCCTTCGCCGCCGCTCAGGGTGTCACTGCCGGTGCCACCGAGCAGCGTGTCGTCCCCTTCGCCGCCGTCGAGGTTGTCGCTGCCGGCGTTGCCCACGAGCAGGTCGTTGTCGCTGCCGCCGGTGAGTTGGTCGCTGCCGCTGCCGCCGAGCATGAAGGCGCCACGGTCTTCGCTGTCGTGGGCGTTCATCCCGCCGCTGCCGGCCTGGACGTACCAGTCGCGCAGGGTGGCGAGGGCGGCGCGGATCAGGGTGCGCTCCGCGTCGTTGAAGTCGGTGCTTTTGAGGTAGCCCTCGAAGTAGAGGCCATAGCCTTTGGCTGCGCCGAGGCTGGTGGCGACGTCTTGAAAGTCGAAGTGGATGCCCCCCGAGCCGCCGCTGATGTCGCTAAACAGCGTGTGCTCGCGATCGACGGCGACGGCGCTGGTGTTGTAGTACATCTGCATCGCAAAGGCGATCAGGGCGTTGCTCACCTGGTGCAGGTCGGCATTGCCCGGGTTCTGGTCATTCATCGTCATCCCGCCTTCCTGGGCGAGCTTCCAGAGATCGGCGGTGAAGCGGGTGAGCATCTGGTCGGCGGGGATGGAGCCTTGTAGGCCGACTTCGTGGCGCACCAGGTGATCGATCAAGCTCTTGTGTTCGTCATCGTTGGGCTCATCGGTGCGATGCGCAAACAGGCGTGTATCGAACAGTATGGCCATCAGATCAGGGAGTTTGTAGGTGACTTTGCTCAAGGTCTGTTCGCTGGAGGGCGCCGTTTGGCGGCTGAGCAGAAATGCCGCCAGCAAGGCTTGGGCGTGTAAATCGCCGGCGGCGGCGCCCGGCGCATTGTTGGCGATGTCTTCGGTCGTGGTGCCGATGCGGTTGGGCAGTTGCCACACGCCCCCGGAGAGAAATTCGCCCTGGACGTTGATGTTGGTGATCAGACCGGCATTGGGTATGAGCGTCGGCGATGCGCCAACGGCTTCTTTTTGTTCGATGTAGTGGGTTAATGGCAGGAGCAGGTTGTCGCTGTATAGCCGTGCGCCATGGCTGTCGAGTTTGCCGGCGAGGTAGTTTCTGAGGGCGCTGGCCTGAGAGAGGGCAGTGAGCGCAAAGGGCGCCTGGTCGAAGGTGGTGGCGTTGACGCCAAAAAACACCCCGACTAGTGCGGCCAAGCCGCCCCCGAGACTGTGACCGGTGAGGCTGATCGTCGCGTTCGGATTGGCCGCCTTGATTTGCAGATAGTATTCGGCCGCCTGCAACAACTGCGCCGACCCTAACCCGGTCGCCAAACCCACGTCGGCAACAATGTCTGCCCCGCTCTTGTCATAGGTGCCGGCGAAGGAAATGACGATTTCGTTGCCTTTTTGGAGGGCTATCGCTTCGAAGCCACTGTCAGGCAAATTACGGTAAAGAATTTCCACCCATCCGTAAGCATTTGGTACAGGGAAGTGGTTTATCGGTGCTCTCGTGGACCGATAGGCGGCTCCGGAAAGTAATGCGTATTCAAGTGTTGTTGCCATGAAATATCTCCAATTTTTGGTTCAAATAGGTTATTTACAGGTATTTTCAAAATGCTTACGGTTGATTTCACTGGGTGATCCCCATCCACACTTATACCAAATAAGTGTTTCGCACTCCGGTAACCCAGCAGTCAACGCCTCGCGCAGAATCTCCCGATAAACCGGATTGCTGGAACGGTTCATTTCCTTGATTTTGTCGGTGGATACCAACCCGATGCGCACTAACTCCTCTGCGTCCCGACCCAGGGTGTTGTGAGCGACATTGATGGTTTTGAATTCCAGTGGCAGCTGTTCCAGCGGAATACGCTGCCAGGCATGGCCGTCGTATCTGAAAAAAACATACGGCGGATTGGGACGCCCCCAGTCGTTGTAAGCAAGGCACAAATTGGGTTCGGCGACTACATACGCGACGCCGTCGAGAACATGCACCGCCAGCAAGTTGAAATGGGTGCGTCCGGCTTTCTGACTGTATTCGCTTGCCCAGGTGATGTTTTGCCGGGTACCCGGCAGCGTAAACTGGATGCGATGTTCCTTGATCGGCCCGGCGCCTGATTGCCCGGGTTCGCTGCGCCCGCCATAGGTTTGCGAGCGTTCAACGACGATTTTTTGCCCATCGTGCAAGCGCACTTCTTCTTTCCAGCTGCTGCCGCCCATACCGAATAATCCTGCCTCGGCATTCATGCCGATCCCCCCGGTCAATATCAATAGCAATCCCAGACTGCGCAAAATCTTGTGTCCCCTGTCTCGACGGCTCATGCGGCGCTCCTGGCGTGGGTAAAAGTTGAGGCGTTAGCGGCCGGCGGCAGGTTACTACGATGCCGGGCGAGCTTCCAGAGATCGGCAGTGCCGGCGAAGGAAATGACGATTTCGGTGCCTTTTTGGAGTGCTATCGCTTTGAAGCCACTGTCAGGCAAATTAAGGTAAAGAATTTCCCCCCATCGGTAAGCATTTGGTACAGGGAAGCGGTTTATCGGTGTTCTCGTGGACCGATAGGCGGCTCCGGAAAGTAATGCGTATTCAAGTGTTATTGCCATGAAATATCTCCAATTAATATCTCCAATTTTTGGTTCAGTATGAATTCAAGCATGCTCGAAGGCGTTAGTAACAAGATGAAGGTCATCAAGCAGATGGTCTATGGCTTCCGCGATTCGGCTTATTTCTTTCTGAAGATCAAGGCGGTTTTCCCCGGTAAAGCGGGAATGCTTTTTTCGGTATGGGCGGCGTCCGGAGGCGAGGGGACGACGGTTGCGGATCGTCGCCCACCACACGGGATTTATTGTCCGCCAGGCGGGCAAAACCGCGGGTTTTTGGCGCTTGACCACGGCACGCTTCGCCGGACGGGAATGCACGGTAAAATCGGCGCATGAACTGGCGCTCACTCAAAGAAAAAATCGATCTTTACGAAAAGCTGATGCGGCTCGATAAGCCGATCGGCATCTTGTTGCTTTTCTGGCCGACGGCCTGGGGCTTGTGGTTGTCGTCAAACGGCCAGCCGGACTGGCTGGTGGTCTGGGTCTTTGCCGTTGGTGCGATCTTGATGCGCTCTGCCGGTTGCGTCATCAACGATTACGCCGATCGCGATTTTGATCGCCATGTCGAACGCACCCAAGACCGCCCGCTGACTGCCGGCAGTGTCACCGGCAGGGAGGCGTTGGTGCTTTTTGCGATCCTTTCGCTGTCTGCCCTGACGCTGGTTGTCATGCTCGACAACCGCCTTTTGCTGTGGCTGACGCTGCCGGCGATTTTTCTTGCGGTCAGCTATCCCTATACCAAACGCTTTCTGTCCATCCCGCAAGCCTACCTCGGCATCGCTTTCGGCTTCGGCATTCCCATGGCCTATGCGGCGCAGCTCGGCGCGTTGCCGGCAGAAGCCTGGTGGTTGCTGCTGGCCAATGTCTTCTGGGCGGTGGCCTACGACACGGAATACGCGATGGTCGACCGTGAGGACGACCTGAAAATCGGCATCAAGACGTCGGCGATTACCTTTGGCCGCTTTGATCTGCTGGCGATAATGAGCTGTAACCTGATTTTTCTGATCATCCTCGCGGCCATCGGTTACTCCCGCCAATTCGGTCTGATTTATTTTGCCGGCTTGTTGCTGGCTGCCGCGCTCATGGGGCTGCATTACACGTGGATACGTCAACGTGACCGGATGTCATGTTTCAAGGCGTTTTTGCATAACAATTATGTCGGGTTGGCGATTTTTGTCGGGATTGCGCTCGATTTCCTGCTTTCCGGAAAGGGCTTTTGATGAAAATCCTGTTTTTTGTATTCGCTCTCCTGTCGGCCAGCGCTTTCGCCGAAGATACGCGCCAGTTGGCCAGCTTGCCGCCGGCCGCGCAGGAATCGCTGCGTCAGGAAATGCTCGGCAACCTGGTCGGGCTCAACGAAGTGCTGACACTGCTGGCGCAAGGCAAAGTCAAGGAGGCCGGTCTGGTCGCCGAGGCCGAGTTCGGCGTAGCGGCGCAAGGCAAGCACCGCAACAAGCCCGTCGATGCCCGCCCCGGCCCGCACATGCCGCCGGCCATGCACGGCATCGGCATGGATAGCCACAAGGCGGCAAGCGAGTTTGCCAGCGTCGCCGCCAGCGGTGACCGGGACAAGGCGCTGGCCTTGCTGCCCAATCTGACCGGCGCTTGTGTCGCCTGCCATTTTTCTTATCGGACGCGGTAATTCCCCGTTTGCCCATCAAAAAGTCGCCGGGATAGGCCGATGAAATATCACGATCTGCGCGATTTCATCGCACAACTTGAAAAAATCGGCGAATTGAAGCGGGTTGCCGTGGCGGTCGACACCCATCTTGAAATGACCGAAATCTGCGACCGTGTGTTGCGTGCAGCCGGCCCGGCACTGCTTTTTGAGGCACCGCACAGTGGCGGGCGGCGCCATACGATTCCGGTGCTCGCCAATCTTTTCGGAACGCCGCAGCGCGTCGCGCTCGGGATGGGCGAGTCGTCGGTGCAGGCCTTGCGCGAAGTTGGCAAGCTGCTCGCCTATCTGAAGGAGCCGGAGCCACCCAAGGGCTTGAAAGACGCCTGGGACAAGCTGCCGATTCTCAAGCAGGTGTTGAATATGGCACCGAAAATGGTGTTCACCGCAGCCTGTCAGGAAATCGTCTGGGAGGGCGCGGCGGTCGATTTGTCGCGTCTGCCGATCCAGCATTGCTGGCCGGGTGATGTGGCGCCGCTGATCACCTGGGGGCTGGTCGTCACCAAAGGCCCGCACAAGAACCGCCAAAACCTCGGCATCTACCGCCAGCAGGTGCTAGGGGCGAACAAGCTGATCATGCGCTGGCTGGCGCATCGCGGCGGGGCGCTGGATTTTCGCGATCACCAACTGGCCAATCCGGGGCAGCCATTCCCGCTGGCCGTGGTGCTCGGTTGCGATCCGGCAACCATTCTCGGCGCCGTGACGCCAGTGCCGGATTCGCTGTCCGAATACCAGTTTGCCGGCCTGCTGCGCGGCGCCAAAACCGAATTGGTGCGCTGTCTGGGATCGGCACTGCAAGTACCCGCCAGCGCCGAAATCGTTCTCGAAGGGGTAATCCATCCCGGCGAAATGGCGCTCGAAGGCCCGTACGGTGACCATACCGGCTACTACAACGAACAGGCGGAGTTTCCGGTATTTACGGTCGAGCGCATTTCGATGCGCAAAAACCCGATCTATCACAGCACTTACACCGGCAAGCCGCCCGACGAGCCGGCGATTCTCGGCGTCGCGCTCAATGAAGTCTTCGTCCCGCTGCTGCAGAAGCAGTATCCGGAAATCGTCGATTTCTACCTGCCGCCGGAAGGCTGTTCGTATCGCATGGCCATCGTCAGCATCAAGAAGCAATACCCCGGCCACGCCAAGCGCATCATGTTCGGCATCTGGAGCTTCCTGCGCCAGTTCATGTACACCAAGACGATCATCGTTGTGGATGAGGATATTGATATCCGCGACTGGAAGGAGGTGGTCTGGGCGATGACGACGCGCATGGATGCGACGCGCGACACGACACTGGTCGACCACACGCCGATTGATTACCTCGATTTCGCCAGCCCGGTGGCCGGCCTCGGCTCGAAGATGGGGCTTGATGCGACGAACAAGTGGGCGGGCGAAACGACGCGCGAATGGGGGCGGCCGATTGTCATGGACGACGGCGTCAAGAAGCGGGTTGATGCCATGTGGCAGGCGCTCGGCCTGTGAGCCTGCGGGTGCTTCCGCTCGACCTGTCGGACACGGCACAGGCAGCGAGCTGGCTGAACCTTCTCGATCACTATGCCAACGACCCGATGGGCGGTGGCGAGGGTCTTTCCGATTACGCGAAGGTCAATCTGCTGCGAACGATTCAGCAGGTGCCGGGATTTCATGGTGCGCTGGCCTGGCTCGATGGCGAAGCGGTCGGGCTGATCGACTGTTTCGCCGGCTTTTCCACCTTCGCGGCGCGCCCTTTGCTCAATATCCACGATATTGTGGTGCGTGCCGAGTGGCGCGGTCGCGGTATCGCCAGGGCGCTGCTCGCCTGGGCCGAAGCGCGTGCCCGCCAACTCGCTTGCTGCAAACTTACGCTGGAAGTGTTGTCCAACAACCGGCCGGCCATGGCCACTTACCAACGCGCCGGCTTCGCGCCCTATATGCTCGACCCGGCAGCCGGCCAGGCGTGGCTGATGCAGAAAATTCTTTCGGAGGTTTAAGGTATGCAAGATCCCATTTCCACTCCCGTTCCTGGCGGTCAAGGTGTTCGCCCGGCGCTGGTGCAGCTTACGCACATCATTTACGGCCTGCACGCCTTCGCCGTTTTGATTGGCGTTACCTCGGCAGCGACGGTCGCCGGCGGCTTTGTTTTTGGCTTGCCCTCGCTGCTTGCGGTGTTTCTCAATTACCTCAAGCGCGGCGATGTCAACGGCACCTGGCTGGAAAGCCATTTTCGCTGGCAGATTCGCACCTTCTGGTTCACCTTTTTATGGCTGATTGTTTATGGCCTGTTTGTCATCACCATCATCGGCATTCCAATTGCCTGGATGTTGATCGCCATCCTCGGCCTCTGGGTCGGTTACCGGGTGATTCGCGGCTGGCTGGCGCTGGCCGGGGCGCGCCCGGTCAATTAGGCCGCGCCGGCCGGCGGCGAATCGCTTATTCGTTGGCGAGAATCGGCGCCGGCTCGCCGGAGCGGCGCTGCGCCACCCAGTTGATCAGCGCATCAATCGCCGTGCTGCCGGCTTGGGCATTGGGATGATTAATCAGAAAAGTGACGGCGTAACGTCGCCCCTCGGCATCGAGGGCATAGCCGGCGGCACTTTTAACGCCATCGAGGGTGCCGGTCTTGATGTGGGCGCGACCGGCGGCATCGGCCTCTTTGAGACGTTTTTTCATCGTCCCGTCAATTCCGACGATCGGCAGGCTGGAGACGAATTCCGGCATGACCGGGCTCTTCCAGGCATCGAGCAGCAGCAGGTTGATGCTGCCGGCGCTCATCCGCTCGCTGCGCGAGAGGCCGGAACCGTTGTCGAGCACCAGTTCGCTAAAGTACAGGTGGCGCCGGTTGAGCCACTCGTTCAGGCGCTGCTTGGCGCGCTCGGCGCTGGCCGGCGCCGTTTCGTTTCCGAGCGACAGAAAAGCCTGCCGCGCCATGACGTTGTTGCTGAATTTGTTGATGTCGCGCACGGCATCAGCCAGTGGCGGCGACTCATGCTCGGCAATTTGCCGGGCGCCGCCAACCAGCACCCCGCCGCGCACCTGGCCGCCAATGCTGCCGCCGAGCTCGCTCCATAGTGCCCGAATCAGGCCGCCGGCCTGGGTGTCGGCCGGCAAGGGCGAGAGGCTGAGTGGCTTCTCGCCGCACGCGGCACTGTAGGTGCCGGAAAATTCAAGGCGATTGCCTTCGCGCTCAGGGATCAGGCGAATACTGATCGAATTTCTCCAGTTCGCCGCACAGGAGCCTTCTGCTGCACGCAACTGATTATCGACGCGCAACCCTGCGCTCGGCGTTTCCATCAGCACCTGCGGCTTGCTGCTGTCGGCCAGAATGCTGAAACGCAAGGCGCGGAAGTTGATCAGGAGTCCGTCCGGGCCGACGTTGTAGGGGCGCATCGGCTTATCATCAAAAGCGCCGGGGTCGCTGTCGGGGACGCTGAAGATGTTGCGATCGAGAATAACGTCGCCGGTAATGTGCTGTATGCCGCGCACCCGTAACTGGCGTAGCAGGCTGCTCAGATGCTCGATGGCAAAGCGTGGATCGCCGCTGCCCTTGAGCGTCAAATTGCCATTCAAGACACCGTTGACCGCAACGCCGTCTACCCACGCCGTCGTCTTCCAGGTCCACGCCGGGCCGAGCAGGTCGAGGGCGGCATAGGTGGTCAGCAGCTTGATCACCGATGCCGGATTCATCGGCAACGTCGCATTGTGGGCGACCATCGGGCGTCCCGCGTCGACCGGCTGAACGACAATCGCAACACTGGCCGCGGGAATCTGCGCCACCTTGAGCGCCCGCATGACGTTCGCCGGCAAGCCATCGGCGCGGGCGCCAAAACTCAGGCTGGCGAGATACAGAAGTAAAAGCAGGGGCGTGCGCATGGCAAAAACAACTATCCGCAGCCACCTCGTTGCACGTTGCCCTGCTAGCTGGCCGAAGCGCTTCACGATGATCTCCGGGGTCTTGTGTCGAGCCGAGCGCGAGGGGTCGGCGCGTCAGAGGTTAAAGTACGATTGCGCTTGTAAGTCATTGATAAAAATCATCGCCAATCTACCCCTTAAAAAACGTACTCATTTTTGTGCTCAAAAAAACTCACTGCTGAGTACGTTCAATTGCAATCTGGGGCAATTGCGGCATTCCCGGATTCAGCGCTCCAGGCGCCGACAACAGGCGTCAATGGCCGATTTTATCTCCTGTGCCATAGGCCGCCTAATCTGAACACGCTCAAACCGTTCAGCCAGTGATGTTGCCTGCAGCAACATCCGGTCGATGACCTCCTCAGCCTCTTTCGTCGAGATGCCCCCCTCCTTCGCCAGACGCAACAGATGCCGGCGTTCGATGGCGGCGCCTTCGCCGCACACGTCCAGGTGGTGCTGACCCATCGGGCCTTCGCTGAAGGTCAAATCGAAGGCGGGCGCCAGACGCCAGCGCCGGTCACGCCCGAGGCGCCAAGCAAAGTTCTTGGGATGGTCATCCCGGTTGTGGAAGAGCACATTGAAGACGGCGCGTGCGTAGGCTTTCTCCACTTCGCGCTCGTCGCGCGTCAGGAAACGGGTGGCCCGCAGGAAGGCGGTGTAGTCGGTGGCGCCGGGTAGGCGAAAATCCACATGCAGCAATCCAGCCAGACTGTGTACCGGGACGCGTTGGCCACCTTCTCGGTCGAAGCGTGCGACACCAAATGCGGCCAGTTCGGGAGCAAGGTCAAACCAACGGCTTTCGGGCACATCCAGTCCGCAATCCCGAGCCAACTCAGCGTAGATCTGCTCAATGACGCAGACCTCCTTGTGTTCGTTCTGCGCCGGAAACTTGACCAGCCAGGGACTGCCGGGCGCATCAGGACGGGTGCTGACTTGCCCGGTGGCTGCGTCGTACTGCACCAATGCCTTGGGTCGGGCGCCTTGCGGCGAGCCGCCAGTGAGCGCGAGTTCGCGTAGGGCGGCACCCGCCTCGCCAGCCAGGACGCGCCGGCTTTGTTCGGCCAGCACTAGCAAAGACCAGTCGGGTTCCTGGGCGCCGGTTTCGCTCGCCGGAACAAAGCGCAAAGCGCCCATGGCACGCTCACCAATGAAGGCCAGCCGATCCAGCGGCCCAGGATGACGCACGCCATGTTGACGAAACAGGCGATCCATCAGCAACAAACCCCAGCCATCGGGAAGGCTGTCGGCGATCAGACCCGGGAGACGATGCAGGTGGGCCGCAAAGCTCCCGTAGGCATCGGCACGTAGCTTGAGGTGCAGCGGTGACAATTCCAAACCCTGGGCCAGGGCCTCGGGGGAATATTCAAAGAGCAGGGTTTGACCGTCATCAGCAAGCCGCCCCAGCGGCCAGTTTTCACCCCAGCCGCAATAATGCACGGTGAGTTGTTTCATGGCGTTTTCTTGCGCGGGGCGCGCTGGCGTCGACTAACGACCTCAACCTGTTCCATCTGGGCGATGGATTGCCGTTTGAGGACAAAGATATCTTCCAGTGCATCCAGCAGCCCGAGCGCCTGCGCCACGCGAACCAGCGTTTCCAGCGAGCACTGGCCGTCGGTCTCCAGCTTGCGCAGCGCACCGAGCGACAATCCGGCCATCTGCGCTAATTCGCGCTGCGTTAGTGACTGGGCAAG
The DNA here is from genome assembly GCA_903951825.1 of uncultured Pseudomonadota bacterium. Classification (GTDB taxonomy): domain Bacteria; phylum Pseudomonadota; class Gammaproteobacteria; order Burkholderiales; family Rhodocyclaceae; genus Azonexus. The sequence continues at coordinate 36,858 of CAJBDJ010000023.1, read as the reverse complement.
CCGCTGCTCCCGTAGACGTACCCCGAGGGCGTGCAGGATCTCAGCAGGAGTCGATAAATAAAAAACCACTTAGAAGATCCTAAACGTCACAAAAATCAATTAAGAGCCATATTAATGGCTTTTACATTGCCTGAAAAGCAGGTGTGACTGCGAGCGATCAGCTAGAGAGCAATGAATTGGCTCAGACGTTGAACAGGAAGTTAAGTACATCGCCATCCTTGACGATGTACTCCTTGCCTTCGGCGCGCATCTTGCCGGCCTCTTTGGCGCCGGCTTCGCCCTTGTAGGCGATGAAGTCGTCAAAAGCAATGGTCTGGGCGCGGATGAAACCACGCTCGAAATCGCTGTGGATGACGCCGGCCGCCTGCGGTGCGGTGTCGCCCTGGTGGATCGTCCAGGCGCGGACTTCCTTGACGCCGGCGGTGAAGTAGGTGGCCAGGCCGAGCAACTTGTAGCCGGCGTGAATCAGGCGGTCGAGGCCGGGTTCCGTGAGGCCGAGGTCGGCGAGAAACATCTCTTTTTCTTCATCATCAAGATCGGCAATTTCGGCTTCGATGGCCGCGCAGACGGAAACGACCTCCGCTTTCTCGGTCGCTGCATGGGCGCGCACGGCATCGAGCAACGGATTGTTTTCAAAACCGTTTTCGGCCACGTTGGCAACATACAGTACGGGCTTGCCGGTAATCATGCAGAAAGGCTTGATCAGCGCCAACTCTTCCTTCGACAAATCAAGGCCGCGTACCGCCTTGGCCTGATCGAGCTGGGCAAAGCATTTTTCCAGCACGGCAACCAGCGCCTTGGCTTCCTTGTCGCCCGAGCTGGCCGGGCGGCGGTAACGGTTGAGCGCCTTCTCGACGGAGGCCATGTCGGCGAGCGCCAACTCGGTATCGATGACTTCAATGTCACGCAGCGGATCAACGCCGCCGGCAACGTGGATGACGTTGTCGTCGGCAAAGCAGCGCACGACATGAACAATGGCATCGGTTTCACGGATGTTGGCGAGGAACTGATTGCCGAGCCCTTCACCTTTCGAGGCACCGGCAACCAGGCCGGCGATATCGACGAATTCAACAATCGCCGGCTGAATCTTTTGCGGCTTGACGATGGCCGCCAGGCGCGCCATGCGTGGGTCAGGCACTTCAACGATGCCGACATTCGGTTCGATGGTGCAGAAAGGGTAGTTTTCCGCCGCGATGCCCGACTTGGTCAGCGCATTGAAGAGGGTGGATTTGCCGACGTTGGGCAGGCCGACGATGCCGCATTTCAAAGACATGGGTTTTTCCTGGAAATTGACAATTAAACGGCTTTGCCGTGCAACTGTTGTTGAGCGCCGGCAGCATCACCGGCGGCGAGTTTGGGCCAGGCCAGCAGGCAACGGGCGAGGGCGTGTTCGATCTCCGGCAGTTCTTCCTTGCGTGGCCGGTGCAGCACGAAATCGACCACTTCCTGAGCCAGACCGAGCGTGCGCGGGTGGCCGATACCGAGGCGCAAGCGCCAAAAATCGGCGCTGCCGAGTTTGTCCTGAATGTCTTTCAGGCCGTTGTGACCGCCATTGCCGCCACCCTGTTTGAGACGGATGCCGCCCGGCGGCAGGTCGAGTTCGTCGTGAATGACGAGAATTTCTTCGGGAGAAATCTTGTAAAAATTGGCCAATGCCGCAACGGCTTGCCCCGAGCGATTCATGAAAGTGGTGGGTTCGAGCAGCCAAATATCGCCAGCGCGCCCGGCCTTGCCATGGAATTTCGCTTGCGGGGTGAGCGTGGTCTTCAACCTCTCCGCCAGATGGTCGACAAACCAGAACCCGACGTTGTGGCGGGTAGCTTCGTATTCCAACCCTGGATTACCAAGGCCAACGATGAGGCGAGGAAGGGTCATTTCGGACTAAATGAAAAAGCCGCCGGCGGCGAAATGCCAGCGGCGGCCATCACAACCATGTGCCGAAATTTACTCGGCAGCCGCTTCGCCTTCGGCGGCGGCTTCAGAGACGCCACCCTTGCTGACGATGCCGACAACGACAGGGTCGTCGCTGGTGTGCTGAACCAGTTTGACGCCCTTGGGCAGCTTGACCTGGGAGAGGTGGATGCTGTCGCCAACCTTGAGCGCAGCGAGGTCGATTTCGATGAAAGCCGGCAGGTCGTTGGCCAGGCAATGCACATCGAGTTCGGTCATGACGTGATTGACGAGGCCGCCATTCAGTTTGACGCCCGGCGCGATGTCTTGGTTGATGAAGTGGAGCGGCACTTTGACGTGTAGTTCGTGGGTGGCATCGACACGCTGGAAATCGACGTGCAGAACGAGTGGCTTGTAGGCGTGAACTTGCGTGTCACGCAGCAGAACCTGTTGCTTCTTGCCGTCGATGGCGACGGTCAGGATGGAGGAATGGAAAGCCTCTTTTTTCAGATTGAGCAACAGCGTGTTGTGATCGACTTCGATCGCCTGCGGGGCGGCTTCGCCACCGTAGATGATGCACGGTACTTTGCCAGCGGCACGCAGGCGGCGGCTCGCACCCGATCCCTGCAGCGTGCGCACTTGCGCGTTGATTTCAAATTGCATGGTGTTACTCCAGAGTTTTTCCCGTTCCGCGACCAGAACAGGAAGGTTGAAAAAGCGGTGAATGGGGACAGGTCAGTGTGGGTCGGGCTGGTTGATTCCCTCCCCATGTGGCCGGCTCCCGTATTTAATCGATGAACAGTGACGAGACGGAGTCGTCGTTGCTGATGCGGCGTATGGTTTCGGCCATCAGTTCGGCGACGGAAAGCTGACGGATGCGCGATGAACTGGCGGCTTGGTCACGTAGGGGAATGGTGTCGGTGACGACCAGGGCATCGAGGTCGGAGGTATTGACGCGCTCGACCGCCGGCCCGGAGAGCACCGGGTGCGTGCAATAGGCCACGACCTGCTTGGCGCCGTTGGCCTTGAGTGCCGTCGCTGCCTTGCACAGGGTGCCGGCGGTGTCGACCATGTCATCCATGATGATGCAGGTGCGGCCGTCAACTTCACCAATGATGTTCATGACCTCGGCGACGTTGGCTTTCGGGCGGCGCTTGTCGATGATCGCCAGGTCGCACTCCAGTCGTTTGGCCAATGAACGGGCGCGGACGACGCCGCCGTGGTCGGGGGAAACGACCATCGGGTTTTCGTAGTGCTGCTTGAGGATGTCGTCGAGCAGAATCGGCAGCGAGTAGATGTTGTCGACCGGAATGTCGAAAAAGCCCTGAATCTGTTCGGCGTGCAAATCCATGGTCAACACGCGGTCGACCCCGGAGGCGGCGAGCATGTTGGCGACCAGCTTGGCGGCGATCGGCACGCGCGAGGAACGCGAGCGGCGATCCTGGCGGGCGTAGCCGAAATACGGGATGGTGGCGGTGATGCGACCGGCCGAGGCGCGCTTGAGGGCATCGACGATAACCAGCAGTTCCATCAGGTTATCGTTGGTCGGTGCGCAGGTCGATTGCAGAACAAATATGTCGCGTCCGCGGACATGCTCCTGCAGTTCAACGCTGACTTCGCCATCGGAAAAACGGCCGACTTTGGCACGCCCGAGCTCGACGTTGAGTTCGGTGGCAACGTCGGTCGCCAGTTTCGGGTTGGCGTTGCCGGTAAAGACCATCAAGCTGTTGTAGGCCATGCTTTCATCCTTTGGGCGGTGCAAGTTTTGCCCACTGCAATGTAAATCGGGCAGGCTTGTGACCTGCCCGAAGGATACTGGCTGGGGAAGAAGGATTCGAACCTTCGAATGCCGGAATCAAAATCCGGTGCCTTGACCAACTTGGCGACTCCCCAACGGGTTCGCTTACACGGGTTCGCGTGCAAACGAGGCGCGAATAATACAGGACACCTCGCTGAAAATCCAGCTTTTTATAAATCGCTCAGGGGATGCGAAGGCAGGCCGTCGGCGATCCATCCCTTGATCCCGGCGGGGATTTTCCTGAGCACCGCCAGCGCTTCGGCGCGCTGCTCGAAGGTGGCAAAAACGCAGGCGCCTGAGCCACTCATCAGGGCGTGCGGGGCGTGCTGCCGGAGCCAGCCGAGATGCTCGGTAACCAGCGGGAAACGGGCGCAGGCAACGGCTTCGAGATCGTTGCGGGGGTGGTCGTGGGGCCAGTCGGCGGGCGTCAGGCGGGGGCTGTCGCGCTTGAGTTCGGGGGCGCCAAAAATGACTGCGGTGGGGACGTTGACCGGTGGATGGAGCACGAGATAGGTTGCTGCGGCCAACGTGAGGTCGCTGAAGGATTCGCCTACGCCCTCGGCAAAAGTGTTGCGGCCATGAATGAAAACCGGCACATCGGCGCCCAGCGTCAGCCCGAGTTTTTCCAGCTCACTGCGGGCCAGGCCGGTTTGCCAGAGGTGGTTCAAGGCGATCAATACGGTGGCCGCGTCCGAACTGCCACCGCCGAGACCGCCGCCGAGCGGCAGGATTTTGCTGAGGTAAATCGTCGCGCCGTGTCGGTATCCACTGGTTTGTTGCAGCAAACGCGCCGCGCGGACGGTCAGGTCGGCGTCCTCGGCGACGCCGGGAATTGGCGTGGCGAGCACGATCTGGCCGTCGCTGCGCGGTGCGAAGCGGAGGCGGTCGGCGCGATCAATGAAGCGAAAAACCGTTTGCAGCAGGTGATAGCCATCGGCGCGCCGCCCGACCACATGCAGGAAAAGGTTCAGCTTGGCCGGTGCCGGCCAGTTGCTCTGCCAGTTCCAGATGCTCATCGGGCGACGCTCCAGGTTTCGATACGCAGACGCAACTCGAGGTCACTGCCGTGTTTGATCGTCAGGCGGCTGGGCAAGGCGTCGACGGCAGAATCTTCGTAGTGATAATCGACTTGCCAGCCGGCCTCGTCAAGTTGTTGTGGGCGCCCCGCCGGATCGTGCGTCATTGTTGCCTGGTTGCCGGCGCGCCCAAGCAGCCAGTCAGGGATGCGCTGAACGGGAAGTCTCTGCCCGGTCATGTCTTCGATCAGGCGTTCGGGATTGTCCGATTCGCGAACCTCTCCATTGGCTGTGCGCAGGGTGGCATGGCCGGGTTCGCTGGTGATCTCGGCCAGCGCAAAGCCCAGCGGGCTGGACAAGAGAATCCGCCCGCCAGCGCCTTTTTGCTGCCAGCTCAAGCGTCCGCCGGCGCTTTGCGGTGCCTTGCCCGGCTGGCTGACGCGCAGTGAAAAGCGTGCCTCAAGGACGAAGTCTTCAAGCTGATCGCGTGCCAGGGGCTGTTCTCGCGGTACTCCGGCGCAGGCGGTCAGGAGCAGGAGGACGAAGCCGGCAGAGAGAATCCGCTTCAAGGCAGGAGTTTCTTGATCGTGCCGGCAAGCACTTCATTGTCGGGATTGCTTGCCGCCGCATTTTGCAGGATGGCGCGCGCTTCGTCGTGGCGCTGCAGTGCCCACAGGACTTCGCCAAGATGGGCGGCGATTTCCGGATCAGGCCTGATTTTGTAGGCGGCTTCGAGGGCGCTCAGGGCTTGCTGCAGTTTGCCCTGGCGGAAGAGCAGCCAGCCCATGCTGTCCATGATGAAGGGGTCTTCCGGCGCCAGCGCCAGTGCCTGGGTGAGATAGTTTTGCGCCTCGTCGAGGCGGGTGTTGCGTTCGGCCAGCGAATAGCCGAGCGCATTGAGTGCATGGGCGTGATCCGGTTTGCGTTTGAGCAAGTGCTTGAGGTGCCTTTCAAGTCCGTTGGTATCGCCGCGGCGCTCGGCGGTCAGGGCGGCTTCGTAGAGCAGATCGATGTCGTCGGGAGCGGCGAGCAAAACCTTCTTGAGTAGGGCATAGGCTTCATCATGGCGCCCGAATTCACGCAGAAGCTGACTTTCAGCGAGGATCAGCTGGCGGCGCTCCTGGTCGTTGGCCGTGCGCGTTGTGTCGATGAGTTGACGCGCTTCGTCGTTCCGGCCTTGTGTCAGGAGAATTTTTGCGCTGCGCGAACGAGCCGGGATGTAATGCTCGCCGGGCGTTACCTGGCGATAGTGCTCAAGCGCGGCGGGTATTTTTTTATCCTCCTCTTCGATCTGGCCGAGGAAGTAATGCAGGGCGCTTTTGTCGGGAAACGTGGTTTGCAGAAGCTTCTCAAGTTGCCCCCGTCCCTTGGCGAGATCGCCGTTTTGCAAGGCGAGCATGGCGACCGGGTAAATCACCTCGGGATTGTTCGGGTAGTCTTCGATCAAACGGTCAAAGTGTTTACGCGCCTCGGCGGTGTTTTTTTCCGCCAGCAGCAGACGCGCCAGCGCCAGGCGAGCGTCGCCGGCTTGCGGGTAGCGGTCGACAAAATCCTTGAGGCCGGCAATCGCGCTTTCATTCGATTGCCGCGCCTGATTTTGGGCGCGTGCAAGGGCGGCGATTTCCCAATCGGGGCGCAACGCCAGCGCCTTGTCGAATTCGGTTCGGGCGCGCAAAGGGTCGCCGGCGACGGCGGCTGCCTGTCCCGTTGCGAAATGCGCTTCCGGGATGTTGTCGTAAGGAGTTGCCAGTGTTTCAACCAGATTGAGGACGGCTTTTTTGTCTTCATGTCGAGCCAGCAGGCGGTTGAGGTGCAGCAGATTGGCTGGCAGATTGGCCGGGTCGCCGGCGAGCGCCGCAGCTAATTGCGGGGCCAGTTCATCAAGGCGGTTGGCGCTTGCCAGCAATGCGGAATGCACCTGCTGCGCCCGGAGGGAAGCCGGTTCGACTTCAAGCCACCATTTGTTGAGTTCGAGCGCCAGATCGTACTGGCGGGCGATGGCGGCGACTTCGGTGGCGCGGGCGAGAACCTTCGGGTCGCGTGTGCGTTGTGCGAGGTCGCTCCAGGCGCTGACAGCGATGCTGACATTGCCGCGCTGCAGGGCGATGTCGCCGAGGAGTGCCTGAAAAACGGTGCGTCCCAGCGTGTCGCCGTTGTCGGTCTGTGGCTTGACAAGCGGCTTCGGCACGCTGCCGCCTTTGCCGGGTGGCGTCTGCGCTTGACTGCTGCCGGTGAAGGCGAAGATCAATGCGGCGGCAATCAGTTTGATGGGCATTTGCTGCTTTCAGTCATGGGTTGCGCATTGGAGCGCATAAAATCCGTTTGGTTTGCGATGTTATTGGGGAATGGCCGGAGGAACAAGCGATGCCAGAATTGCCTGAAGTTGAAGTCTGCCGGCGCGGCTTGCAGCCCGAAGTCGAGGGGCGCTACCTGCTGGGCGCGGAGGTGCGCACGGCGCGCCTGCGCTTGCCGATTCCGCCGGCGCTGGATCGTCATTTGGCCGGGCAGCAGGTGCGTGCGGTGCGGCGCCGCGGGAAATATCTTTTGCTCGATTGTTGCGGTGGCGAAGAGGATGGCTGCCTGATCATTCATTTGGGGATGTCCGGCAATCTGCGTTTTGTTGATGCCGGCGCGGCACCGGGAAAACACGACCATGTCGACTTTCTGTTTGCCGGCCGCACCCTGCGTTTCGGCGATCCGCGCCGTTTTGGCGTGATTCTCTGGCAAGCACACCAAGCGCCGCCGCACCCGCTGCTGAGTGTCATGGGGATTGAGCCGCTGGAGGCGCAATTTACGGCGGATTGGCTGTTTGCCGCGACGCGACGACGCGGCGGAGCGATCAAGCCGCTGTTGATGGACAGCCATTTGCTGGTCGGTGTCGGCAACATTTACGCCTCGGAAAGCTTGTTTCGCGCCGGCATTTCGCCCCTGCGCGCCGCCAATCGCATCAGTCGCCAACGTTACGGCCGGCTCGTGCCGGCGATTCGAGAAACCCTGTCGGACGCGATAGCCGCCGGCGGCAGCAGTATTCGCGATTATGTGCATAGCGATGGCGGGGCGGGCTGTTTTCAGGTTGATGTGGCGGTTTATGACCGCGCCGGTCTACCCTGCCAACGCTGTGACGGGGTGGTCAAACAGATTCGCCAGGGCGGTCGCTCGTCCTTCTACTGCCCGCGATGCCAGCACTGAGCCGCGGCGGCAAGTCCCTGTTTTCGTGCTAAATTAAAGGCTTATCGGGGCACGGGTTCGGCTTATGAGCATCGCAAAACAATTCACTGCTTACACAAAATGGCGCGGGGATCTTTCCTCGGCCATCGGCCAGTTCAAACTTTGGCTTGCCGACAACGAACTCTCCGATGCACAAATTGATCTGCGTTTGACGCAACTGCTTGATCGCCTGCGCGAGGATCGACTCAATGTGGCATTTGTCGCCGAGTTTTCGCGTGGCAAGTCCGAATTGATCAACGCCATCTTCTTTGCCGAGTACGGCAGTCGCATGTTGCCCTCGTCGGCTGGCCGCACCACCATGTGTCCGACGGAATTGCTGTACGACGAAAGCAAGCCGCCGTGCATCGAGTTGCTGCCGATTCAAACCCGCGCATCGAATTCCGGGGTGACTGAATACAAGCGTTTTGCCGACGAATGGACATTTATCTCGTTGAACATGGAGGTGCCCGACGCAATGCAGGATGCGCTGCGCCATGTCAGCGAAACGATCCGGGTGGCTCCCGACGAAGCGGGGCGTCTGGGTTTTGAGGTGGGCGGAGATGACCTTGATCTCTACCGCGTTGGTGAGGATGGCCTGGTCGAGATTCCTCGCTGGCGTCATGCCCTGATCAACTTCCCCCATCCGCTGCTCAAGCAGGGACTGGTTATTCTCGACACGCCAGGTCTCAATGCGATTGGCGCCGAACCGGAGTTGACGCTGTCGCTATTGCCCAACGCCCATGCCGTTCTTTTCGTTCTCGCCGCCGATACCGGCGTCACGCAGTCGGATTTGACAATCTGGAAAGCGCATATCGGCGATGGCGGGGCGCACAAGCGCGGTCGCATGGTGGTGATGAACAAAATTGACGGCCAGTGGGACGATCTGAAAACGCCGGCCGAAATTGATGCCGAAATTCAGCGTCAGGCGGCGAGCTGCGCCGAAATACTCAACCTTCCTCCGGCGCAGGTTTACCCGGTTTCGGCTCAGAAAGGCCTGGTTGCCAAAATCAACAGCGATCCCGAGTTGTTGGTCAGAAGCCGCCTGCCGCAACTGGAAGCGGCGCTGACTGACGAACTGATCCCGGCCAAGCAGGACATCGTTCGCGACAATACCGCAAGCGAATTCGGCGATGTCAGCCTGCGTATGCACGGCCTGCTTGAGTCCCGCCTTGCCGGCTTGCGCGAGCAACTGACCGAATTGACCGAATTGCGCGGGAAAAACAAGGGGGTTGTCGAATACATGATGGGCAAGGTGCGTGCCGAAAAAGAAGAATTCGAGTCCGGCCTGCAGCGCTATTACGCCGTGCGCAGCGTCTTTTCGACGCTGACCAACAACCTCTTTGGTCACCTCGGGCTGGATGGCTTGCGGCAGCTCACCGGCAAGACGCGCGAAACGATGCTCGAAGCGACTTTTTCCAAGACCTTGGCCGACTCGATGTCGGCTTTCTTCGCGCAAACCCGCGATTCGCTGACCAGATCAACCCGTGAAATCAACGAAATTCTGGCGATGATGGACGCGGTTTACAAGAAATTCGCCGTTGAACACGGCCTTCGTCTCGGTTCGCCGACGACTTTTTCGCTGTTGCGTTACGAGAAGGAGCTGAATCGCCTGGAAAACTGGTGCAATGAGCATCTGGGTTCAATGGTGAGTCTGCTGACCACGGATAAAAAACATCTCATGCAGAAATTTTTTGAAGAAGTGGCGATGCAGGTTCGCCGTTTCTTCGAGAAAGCCAACAAAGATGTCGAAACCTGGCTACGCGCGATCATGGCGCCGATGGAAACCCAGGTGCGCGAGCATCAGATTCAGCTGAAGCGGCGCCTGGAAAGCATCAAGCGAATCCATCAGGCTACCGACACGCTGGAAGATCGCATTGCCGAACTGGTGCTGGTCGAGAAACACTTGCTGCAACAAATTCAGGAACTGGAAGCGACAACTTCGGGGATGCGTCTACTCCTGTTGCCGGCAGCGGCAACATGGCAGCAGGCAGCCTGAGTCCCGGCGTCAGCGGTTAAAAACAAAAGCCCGCCAAAGCGGGCTTTTGAACGGGCAGAAAGGCTTAGGGGCGCTTGTTGCCGGTCAGTTTCTCGTACTTAATCCAGAGACCGTCCTCGCTTTCAACATGAGCCGGGTCTTTGGGGATGCAGTCTACCGGGCAGACCTGGACGCATTGCGGTTCGTCATAGTGACCGACGCACTCGGTGCATTTTCCGGGATCGATTTCATAGATTTCTGCGCCCTGAGAAATCGCCTCGTTAGGACACTCGGGCTCGCAGACGTCGCAATTGATGCACTCGTCGGTGATGATTAAAGACATAGCTGTTTTTCCTCTATTAAATGGCTAAAAATTAGCCCGCAGGCGTTTTTCGACACAAGGTTGTACAAATTTGCTGACATCGCCGCCAAGGCGCGCGATTTCCCTGACCATGGTGGCGGAGATGAACATGTGTTGTTCGCCCGGCGTCAGGAACAGGGTTTCGACCTCCGGGTAGACGCTGCGGTTCATCCCGGCCATCTGAAATTCGTATTCAAAATCGGAGACGGCGCGCAGGCCGCGCAGAATCACCTTGGCGCCACGATCATGGACGAAGCTCATGAGCAGGGTGTTGAAGCCGACGATTTCGACATTTTTGATATCGCCAAGAATTTCATGGGCGAGATCAACGCGCTCGGCCAGATTGAGCAGCGGACGTTTGGACGGGCTTTCGGCAATTGCCAGAATCAACTTGTCAAAGAGATTCGAGGCTCGCCGCACCAAGTCTTCGTGCCCGCGGGTGATCGGGTCGAAGGTGCCGGGGTAGATCGCTATGCGATGGTCAAGTTTCAAGCTGTTCTCGTTGCATCAAGTGAAAATGAACTTCTCCCGCCCGGCCGCGGCGTGTGGTTTGCCAGACACCGAGCCGGTCGAGTGATTTTTCTGCTTCAACATAAAGCACCGCATCATCCTTTGAAACCCTGCTTAAAAGGGGCTCCAGGCGATCCAGCCAGCCTTTGTTAAACGGCGGATCGAGGAAGATGAGGTCAAAGTTCATCTTGGTGGACAACAAATATTGTAGCGCATCCGCGCGCCTGATCTCCAGCGCCGGCGGATCGGCAAGCATTTCGGCATTGGCCTGCAGGGCAACCAGGGCTTTGGCGGCGTGCTCGACCATCACCACTTTGGTCGCGCCGCGCGAGGCCGCTTCGAAGCCGAGCGCCCCGCTGCCGGCGAAAAGATCCAGACAGTGCTTTCCGTCGAGCTGCTGGCCGAGCCAGTTAAAGAGAGTTTCGCGGACGCGATCCGGGGTCGGACGCAAGCCTTCGCTGTCCGGGAATTTCAGCACGCGGCGCCGGTATTGGCCGCCGATGATGCGCACCGAGTTCAATCGGCGGCCACCGTCACGGTAATCAGCTCGGCCGGGCGCAGGTGCCGGGCAAAGGCTTGCTTGACGTCTTCGGCGCTCACCGCTTGCACTTTCGCCTGGTAGTGGTCGAGGTAATCGAGCGGCAAGCTGTAAAAGCCGATCAGGCTGACGTTGGCAAGAATCTTGGCGTTGCTGTCGAGGCGCAGCGGAAAACTGCCGGTCAGGTTGGCCTTGGCGGCGGCCAGTTCCTCTTCGCTGGGGCCTTCCTTGATGAAGCCGTCGAGTACGTCGCGAGCCAGCTTGATTGCCTCAGCGGCTTGCGAACGCTTGGTTTGCAGGCCGATCTGAAACGGGCCGTTGTGCCTGAGCGGGGCAAAATAGCTATAAACGCTGTAGGCATAGCCACGTTTGTCGCGGACTTCTTTCATCAGGCGCGAAACGAAGCCGCCACCGCCCAAGGTGTAATTACCGACGGTGAGCGGGAAGAAGTCCGGGTCGCCGCGTTCGATGGCGGCCATGCCGATCGAAATGTGCGCTTGGCTGGCCGGGTGAGCCAGCTTTACTGTGGCTCCGGGGGCAGTGGCAGGCGGCGGCGGGAGGGCGGCGGGTTCACCCACGGCGAGATGGGCGACGAGGCTTTCGGCAATTTTCTCGGCTTCGCTGCGTGAGAGGTCACCGACCAGCGTGATGTTGGCATTGTTCGCCGTGTAATAGCGGGCATGGAAAGCCTGCAGGTCGTCACGGCTGAGCGCGCTGAGCGATTCCGGTGTTGCCTGTTGACCATAGGGATGCGCGGGGTAGAGCGCGGCCCAGAAAGCTTTGCCGGCGATTGCTTCGGGGCGGGTCATGGCGTCTTTCAGGGCGCTGATGGTGCGACCCTGTTCGCGCTCAACAACAGCGGCAGCAAATTTTGGGCGCTGAATTACGTTGCGCAGGATGTCCAGCGCCGGGTCACGTTTGTCGCGTGCCGAGAGGGTACGCAGGGCGACGCTGGCGCGGTCGGTATCGGCACCGCCGCCGAGGTTGGCGCCGACGTCGGCGAGTTGTTCGGCAATCGCGCTTTCGTCGCGGTTGCCGGCACCGAGGTCGAGCGTGCTGCGGGTCAAGGCGGCGAGACCGGACTTGCCGGCAGGATCGAACATCGAACCGGCGGCGAAATCGACTTGCACATCAAGGATTGGCAGGACGCGGCTTTCGACGAAATAAACCCGCGCACCCGAGGGAGATATCCAGTGCTCGATCTTGACACCGGCGAGTACGCTTTGGGTCAGCAGAATGGCGCATGTTGCGGTCAGCAGCTTTTTCATGATGATTTTTTCAGTGACGGGTGGCAATCGCCGGACGGCGGGGCTTGCCGTCGAGTGGCTGGGGGTCGAGAACGCCGACGGTCAGGGTGTCGTCGCCAAAATATTTACTGGCCACCGCCTGAACGTCGGAGGCGCTCACCTTTTGCAGCTTTTCCAGTATGCGATCAAGTTTCCGGTAAGAGATGCCGACCGCCTCGGTCTGGCCGATTTCCATCGCCTGGCCGAACATCGAATCGAGTTTATAGACCTGGCTGGCGAGTAACTGCGCCTTCGCTCGCTTGAGTTCCGGCAGGCTGACGCCTTCCTTCTGGACGCGGGCGATTTCGCCGCGCAAAGCGGCTTCCAGTTCGGCCACCGTTCTGCCTTCGGCCGGACTGCCGTGCAGATAGATCATGCCCGGCCCGCGCGCGGTGGCGTCGTAGCTGATACCGACTGAAAGGGCGACTTTCTGCTCGCGTACCAGATGCTTGTTGAAGCGCGCCGCGTCGTGGCCGTCAAGCACGGCGCTGAGCATTTCGAGGGCGTAGGGGTCGCTGTCCTTGTCAACATCGCGCAGGATCGGTGCCTTGAAGCCCATGATCAGCACCGGCAACTCGGCGGGCGCCTTGACATTGACGCGCCGCATTCCCTCCTGCGGCGGTTCGGCGAGTGGCTTGCGGGCAGGCAGCGGGCGGCTGTCGAGAACCCCGTAATACTTTTCGGCGAGGGCAAAGGCGTGCTGGTGGTCGATGTCGCCGGTCAGGATCAGGGTGGCATTGTTGGGTACGTACCAGGTGTCGTACCAGGCTTTGGCATCGGCGGCGGTCATCGTTTCGAGGTCGTTCATCCAGCCGATGATCGGTCGCCGATAGGGATGCGCCTGAAAGGCCACGGCGTTCATTTGCTCGAACAGCTTGGCTTGCGGGTTGTCATCAGTGCGCAGCCGGCGTTCTTCCATGACGACTTTGATTTCTTGCGCGAATTCCTTGGCGTCAACGTTGAGGTGACGCATTCGGTCGGCTTCAAGCTGCATCATTTCCTCCAGCTTTTCTTTCGGCACCTGCTGGAAATAGGCAGTGTAATCACGACTGGTGAAGGCATTGTCACGCCCGCCGGCGGCGGCGACGCGCTGGTTGAACTCGCCGGCACCAACGCTCGGCGTCCCCTTGAACATCATGTGTTCGAGGACGTGGGCGACCCCGGAGGCACCATCGACTTCATCCATGCTGCCGATGCGGTACCAGACCATCTGGACGGCGGTCGGCGCCCGCCGGTCTTCCTTGACAATGACGCGCAGGCCATTGCTGAGCGTGGTTTCATAAGGGTTGGCAAGGGCTGCGGTCAACAGCCAGGGAGCCAGCAAAATTGCAATGAAGTAGCGGGTGCGCATGGGGGAAAGGGGCTTTCTGTGGGGGCTTCTGCTAGAATCGGCGTCTCATTTTGCACTAATCCGGGCGGCATCTTAACGACTACTCGCCCGCCTGTCAGCACGGTTTGAGACTCCAATCCCGATGTTCAGTTTCCTGAAAAAATCCGCCAGCGATACCAGCGCTGATACCCGCACCGATTCTCCGCCCGAAACGACCGCCGCGCCGTCCTGGCGCGAGCGCCTGTTCAAGGGGCTGGCGCGAACGCGGGCGCAGTGGGGCGGCAAGCTTAAAGCGATTTTTTCGCGCGGTAAGGTCGATGACGAACTGCTTGAAGCACTGGAAGCGCTGTTGCTGACCAGCGACTGCGGCATCGAGGCGACCCAGCATTTGCTCGACGAATTGAAGAAAGCAGCCCGGCGCGACAAGCTGGACACCCCGGAGGCGATCCAGAAAGCTCTCGCCGATGCGCTGCTGGCAATCCTGCAACCGCTCGAGCAAGCGCTCGATGTCAGCGGCCACAAGCCGTTTGTGATCATGATTGCCGGTGTTAACGGTGCCGGCAAAACCACGTCAATCGGCAAACTTGCCAAGTATTACCAAAATCAGGGCAAGAGTGTTCTGCTTGCTGCTGGCGACACCTTCCGCGCGGCGGCTCGCGAGCAACTGGAAACCTGGGGTGAGCGCAACAACGTGACGGTCATCGCGCAGGACAACGGCGATCCGGCGGCGGTGGTTTTCGATGCGATTTCGGCTGCCCGTGCGCGCGGTATCGACATTGTTCTGGCCGATACCGCCGGTCGCTTGCCGACGCAGTTGCACCTGATGGAAGAAATCGCCAAGGTGCGCCGCGTGATCAAAAAAATCGAGCCGGACGGCCCGCACGAAACCCTGCTCGTTCTCGACGCTAACATCGGTCAGAACGCGTTGCAGCAAGTACGCGCTTTCGACAAGGCAATTCAGGTCAGCGGTCTGATCCTGACCAAACTCGATGGCACCGCTCGCGGCGGCGTCGTTGCGGCGATTGCCCGGCAATGCCCGAAACCGGTTCGCTTCATCGGGGTCGGCGAAAAGATCGACGATCTGCGTCCCTTCTCGGCTCGGGACTTTGTGGATGCGCTCTTTGAATGATCGTCGCCAGTGATCTCAGCAAGCGTTATCCGGGCGGATTTGAGGCGCTCAAAGGAATTGACTTCCGGATTGCGGCCGGGCAACTGGTCTTCATTACCGGCCATTCTGGTGCCGGCAAAACAACCCTGGTCAAGCTGATCGCCTCAATTGAGCGACCGACTTCCGGCAGTCTGATCGTCAATGGGCAAAATCTTTCGGCCTTGAGACGCAGCGCGCTCCCTTATCTGCGGCGCAATTTTGGCATGGTGTTTCAGGATCAAAAGCTGCTGTTCGATCGCAGCGTTCTCGACAATGTTCTTCTGCCGCTACAAATTATCGGTTTGCCGCGTCGTGAGTCCATTCGTCGCGCCCAGGCGGCGCTTGATAAAGTCGGCTTGCTGCAGCGCGAAAAAGCCCGGCCGATCGCCCTCTCCGGCGGCGAGCAACAACGTCTGGCGATTGCCCGGGCCGTCGTCAATCGGCCGACGGTATTGATCGCCGATGAGCCGACCGGCAATCTCGATAGCGAATCGGCGACGGAGATTCTCGAAATTTTTGCCGCTTTCCATCAGGTCGGCGTCACCGTGGTCATCGCTACTCACGACCAGAGCTGGGTTGCCCGTTATTGCCCGAATGTGCTCCATCTCGACCACGGCCGGTTGCCATGAGCGCCTGGCTTGCCCAACACCATGCAGCATTAGCCTCGGCCTTCAGGCGCTTGCTGGCAACGCCGCTCACCACTTTTCTCTCGCTGCTCGTTATCGGCATTGCGCTGACTTTGCCGGCAGCTGGTTATGCGCTACTCGACAATCTGCGCGAACTCGGCCGCAACGCCTCCGGTGTCCAGCAAATCAGCCTGTTTCTGAGCCTCGATGCGAGCAAAAAAGAGGTCGCCGACATCGAGAGCCGACTGCGCTCGGCGGCCGCCGGGAAATGGAAGTTTGTCCCCCGTGAGGATGCCCTCAAGCGCCTGCAGAAAAGTGAAGGGATGGCCGAAATTGTCGCCAGCCTGCCGCGCAATCCGCTCCCCGATGCTTTCATCGTCGAACCCGCAAACACCGAACCCGAGGCGCTGGAAATCATGCGCAAGGAAATTGCCGGCTGGCCCAAGGTCGCGCATGTTCAGCTCGATTCCGCCTGGGTCAAGCGTTTTGATGCCTTTCTCAAGCTCGGCAAGCTGGCTTTGTGGATGCTCGCCGGGATTTTTGCCGCCGGCCTCATCCTGGTAACTTTCAACACCATCCGCCTGCAAGTCATGGCTCAGGCAATGGAAATTGAAGTGGCGCGCATGATCGGCGCCACCGACGCCTTCATTCGTCGCCCCTTTTATTATTTTGGGGCGCTGCAGGGTGGGCTTGGGGGCTTGCTGGCCGCTTTGTTGGTGGGTGCAGGCCTGCACTTGCTGGCCGCGCCGGTTGCCGACCTGGCCGCACTTTATGGCGGCAGTTTCAGCCTGCGCCGCCCCGGCTTGCTTGAGACGGGCGTGCTGACGGCTGCCGGTGCGCTGCTCGGCTGGCTCGGCGCACAACTTTCGGTCAGTCTCTCGCTACGGAAATTCGATTAGCCGCGACACCGGATTGTCAGCGCCAACGCCTGCCGTCAGTTCGCGAATCCGGCATTGGCTTGGCAGGTGGGTCGGCGGCGTATAATCCGTGCTGGAAAGTCGGTCAGGCAATCGCTGCGTGCGTCAGCACGGGGAGGAAAGTCCGGGCTCCACAGGGCAGGATGCCAGTTAACGGCTGGGTGCTATAAGTCGCAAGACGCAAGTCGGGCGACCCAAGGCAACGGAAAGTGCAACAGAGAGCAGACCGCCGATGGCTTCGCAAGAAGATCAGGTAAGGGTGAAACGGCGAGGTAAGAGCTCACCGCGTCCACGGTAACGGCGGACGGCACGGCAAACCCCATCCGGAGCAAGGCCAAATAGGGAAGCTTGGGCGTGGCCCGCGCTGCTTCCGGGTAGGCTGCTTGAGCCTGTCAGTGATGGCAGGCCTAGAGGAATGATTGCCGCACTTCGTGAGAAGTGGCACAAAACCCGGCTTATCGGCCGGCTTTCCAACCGATGGATGGGCAAGATGAATCAACGTATCGAATGGCTTGAGGCCGGTCTCCGGCAGAGCGCCGATTGGCGTTCAGAAGCGGGCGTCGCCCCGCATCAGACGATTGTCATCGGTAATGACCGGCTCGGTGTCGATGCCGCCTGGCGTTTGATCGAGGCCGGTACGGCAATACTCTGGCGCGGCGATTGGCAGAATGCGCGCAGATTATTGCTGACGCTGACGACGCGTGTGGATCGCCTGCCATGTCCCGACAAGCGACCGGCCGGTGCGGCGGCCTCTTTTGCGCAGCAGCGCCGGGTGCAGGCACGGCGTGCCAGCTTGCTCGGCTTGCTGTTGGTGCCGCTGGCGGCTGATTATTCAATCCCCTTGCGCCGGGCGCAGGATGTGAAACAGGCGTGCAGCGAGGCTTACGGAGCTGGTATGGCCGATTCGCTGGTGTCCTTGCGTGAATTGCTGGCCGTGATCAGCGCCCACGAGTGGCGCAAAAAAGGGATTCCGGTGCCGGCGCTTGAGGGGCGGATTTATCCGCATTTCGGTGTTTTCTCGCCGCTGCGCGGTGATTATGTCGATCTCGTTGCGGCGGCGCCTTTACCGGCGGATTGCACCCTGGCTTTTGATATTGGTACGGGTTCGGGAATCCTCGCCGCGCTGTTGGCGCACCGCGGGATACCGGCGCTGGTGGCGACGGATCAGGATGAGCGTGCCCTGCGTTGCGCCGGTGAAAATTTGCAAAAAGCGGCATTGACCGCAAACATCAGGATTCTCAAGGCCGATTTGTTTCCGCCCGGGCGGGCGTCGCTGGTAGTTTGCAACCCGCCCTGGCTGCCCGGGCAGCCGAGTTCGCCGCTGGAGTATGCTGTCTACGATCCCGATTCGCGTATGTTGCGCGGCTTTTTGGCGGGCTTGGCCGCGCATTTGACGGCGGGCGGCGAAGGCTGGCTGATTCTTTCCGACCTTGCCGAACATCTCGGCCTGCGCACCCGCACAGCATTGTTGACGATGATCAAAGAGAGCGGTTTGGTGGTCGTCGGGCGCATCGACACGCGCCCGACTCATCCAAAGGCAAAAAACGCCGGCGATCCGTTACATGCGGCGCGCGCTGCGGAAATCACCTCGTTGTGGCGACTCGCCGCCGCCTGACATCAGTTGCGGATCAGGTGGTCAAATGCGCTCAGCGAGGCCGTGGCGCCGGCACCCATGGCGATGATGATCTGTTTGTAGGGCACCGTGGTGCAGTCGCCGGCGGCAAAAACGCCGGGTAGCGAAGTCTGCCCCTTGGCATCAATTTCGATTTCACCGAAGCGGGTCAGGTCAAGCGTGCCCTTCAGCCAGTCAGTATTGGGCAGGAGGCCGATCTGCACGAAGATGCCTTCCAGTTCAATATGTTTCACAGCCTCGCTGCTGCGATCCTGGTAGGTAATCCCATTCACTTTCTGGCCATCACCGGTGACTTCGGTGGTCAGTGCGCTCTTGATGACCGTGACGTTGGGCAAGCTGTAGAGTTTTCTCTGCAAAACGGCGTCGGCACGCAAGGTGTCGGCAAATTCGAGCAGCGTGACGTGGGCGACGATGCCGGCGAGATCAATCGCCGCCTCGACGCCCGAGTTGCCACCGCCAATCACCGCCACGCGCTTGCCCTTGAACAGCGGGCCGTCGCAATGCGGGCAGAAGCAGACGCCCTTGGCCTTGTATTCCGCTTCGCCCGGCACTTTCATTTCGCGCCAGCGTGCACCGGTCGCGAGAATCACCGATTTTGACTTGAGCGCGGCACCGCTTTCAAGGTGAATCTCGATCAGCGGATTGCCGTCGCTGGCTGGAATGAGCTTCGTTGCCCGCTGCAAATTGATGATATCGACGTCGTAATCACGAACGTGTTGTTCGAGCGCAGTAACCAGCTTCGGCCCCTCGGTTTCCTTGACCGAAATAAAATTTTCGATACCCAGCGTGTCCATCACCTGACCGCCGAAACGCTCGGCAAGAACGCCTGTCCGTATTCCCTTGCGTGCCGCGTAGATGGCCGCTGCGGCGCCGGCCGGGCCGCCGCCGACGACGAGTACGTCAAAGGCTTCCTTGGTCGAAATTTGTTCGCTGGCGCGTGCCGCCGCGCCACTATCGAGTTTGGCAAGGATTTCCTCGATCGTCATGCGTCCCTGGCCGAATTCCTGACCATTCAGAAATACCGTTGGCACCGCCATGATCCGGCGTTTGTCGACTTCGTCCTGAAACAGCGCACCGTCGATCATCGTGCTGCTGAAAGCGGGATTCAGAACCGCCATCAGGTTGAGTGCCTGAACGACATCCGGGCAGTTGTGGCAAGAAAGTGAAATAAAGGTCTCGAAGGTGAAGTTGCCACGCAATCCCTTGATCTGCTCAATAACATCTGCCGCCACCTTTGGCGGGTGACCGCCGGTCTGCAGCAGGGCAAGCACCAGCGAGGTGAACTCATGCCCCATCGGAATGCCGGCAAAGCGGATACGCGGCGCCTCGCCGGGAACGGCAATTGCAAAGGAAGGGCGCATTTCGTTGCCGCCATCTTCGCGGGTGCTGATCTTGTCCGAGAGTTCGGCAATTTCGTTGATCAATGCCCGCATCTCGCGGCCACGCTCGCTGTCATCCACCGACGCAACGAGTTCGATCGGGCGTTGCAGGCGCTCTAAGTAGCCCTTGAGTTGGGCCTTGATGGTTGCGTCAAGCATACGGTTCTCCCTTTTTTTGAATTTCAATGGACTATCGCGGTGCGCCGCGATAGTCCATTGAAATCCCCGCCACCCCGAAGGGTGGCGGGTGACACGAAAAATTGCCTAGATTTTGCCGACCAGATCCAGCGACGGTGCCAGCGTGGCATCACCCGGCGTCCATTTGGCCGGGCAAACTTCACCCGGGTGGGAGGCAACGTACTGAGCAGCCTGAACCTTGCGCAACAGTTCTTTGGCATCGCGGCCGATCCCGAGATCGTGAATTTCAGCTACCTTAATAACGCCATCCGGATTGACAACGAAGGTGCCGCGTAGCGCCAGACCCTCTTCTTCGATCATCACGTCAAAGTTGCGGGTGATCGCGCCGGTTGGATCGCCGAGCATCGGATAGTTGATTTTTTTGATCGTCTCGGAGGCATCGTGCCAGGCCTTGTGGGTGAAGTGCGTGTCGGTAGATACCGAATAACACTCAACGCCGAGCTTCTGGAATTCCGGATAAAGATCGGCCAGATCACCCAATTCGGTCGGGCAAACGAAGGTGAAGTCGGCTGGATAGAAGAAGAACACAGACCATTTTCCCTTGATGTCAGCATCGCTGACCGGGACGAATTTGCCATTGCTGAAGGCAGTGGTTTTGAACGGCTTGACTTGGGTATTGACGATGGACATCGGGTTTTCTCCTTGGTTGAGATGTGACAGTGAAGCGATGGTAGAGCGCCCTGCAATAGCGGTCTAATTGATTGAGGCCATAAGCACGATAGCCAAGTGCTATTCGATTCGATGAACGTAACCGAGAAAACGTATTGCTACGATATTTCTCCAACATAGATGAGGCGGGTAGCAGGTCTTTCAAGTGCTCGCCGCAATATTTTGATCGGCTCCGCGGGCACCCCGGTGGGCGAGAAAAGTGTCGTGATTTGTGCCCCAAACCCCCCAAAATCCATACTGCAGACCGAAGGTGGGCTTGCTCGAGCCAACACTAATTCAATAACTTATGCTATTTTGGCTTCGCTGCCGTGTCCACGGCCAGTTTCCTTATTAACACTATAAGTAACAGGAGGCACTTAGATGAACAAATCCGAGCTGGTCGAAGTTGCTGCAAAAGAAGCTGGTATTCCCAAAGCCGCTGCTGAAAAGGCGTTGTCTGCCATCATCGGTGCAGTTGTTCAAACCGTCGCCGCCGGTGACTCAGTGACGCTGATTGGTTTTGGCACATTCAAGTCGGCTAATCGTGCTGCACGTACAGGCAAAAACCCGAAAACAGGTGCGATCCTGAATATCTCGGCAACTACCGTACCGAAATTTACCGCCGGCAGCGCATTCAGGGCTGCTGTTGCGCCGAAAAAGCCCGCCGCCAAAGCCGCCAAAAAGAAATAAGCTGTTCCAACTATTGCGGGGCTCGCGCGAATCGCGGGCTCCGCTTTTTAATTGCTAATGACTACACAAACTCCCGAAGACACCCCTTCAAGCGATTCGCCGGTTGCCCAGCCGTCGTCGCCTGCCCCCGTGCACGTTCAACCACCTGCAACGCCGGGGCTCGATAACCGCCGCCGTTTGCGTGAGTTGCTTTCGGTACCCGAACGCGACCGTTCCGATGAGCAGTGGGATGAAATCATCGAGCTGGAGATTCAACTGGCTCCCGGCAATCGCCTTGCCGCTGGTCAGGAACCAGGCACCAGCAGCGGACATTCCGGTGCCGGTCAGAGTCGGCCAGCCGGCGGCGCCGGTCAGCCGGTAAAAAAACATCGTCCGCGCAACAACAATAATAATCGCCGTCCGCGCTCGAACAAGCCTCCGGTCGTGTCCGGCTGATTCGTCGGGCACGTCGGGCGTAGTGACATAATCCCTGCCATGCAGGAATTCGATCTCATTATTGTCGGGGGCGGCCTCGCCGGTACCAGCTTGGCGCTAGCATTGCGCGACAGCCGCTTGCGTATTGCGCTGGTCGAAAGCCATAGCCCGGCTCGGTCTGCCGACTGGGATTCGCGGATCTATGCGATCAGCCCGGCCAGTGCCGGGTTTCTTGACCAGATCGGTGCCTGGAAGCACCTCGACCGTGAACGCGTAGCGCCGATTCGCGGTATGCAGGTGCGTGGGGATGCTGGTGGCCAGCTGGAATTTTCCGCCTACCAGGCGGGAGTTTCGGAGCTTGGCTGGATTATCGAGTCATCGTTGATGTCTGCCGAATTTTGGGAGTCAGCCAAGCGCCAGAGTAATTTGACACTCTTTTGCCCGACCCAGCCGGTTGCGCTGACACTCACTTCAACTTCGGCGCAGCTGACACTGGATGACGCATCGCTCCTGACGGCACCATTATTGGTCGCTGCCGATGGGCGCGACTCCTGGGTGCGCCAGGCGGCGGGGCTGGTTGCGCTCAATACGCCCTACGGCGAAAAAGGCGTGGTGGCCAATTTTTCCTGCGAGAAGCCGCATCGCAATATTGCCTATCAGTGGTTCCGTGATGATGGCGTTGTTGCGTACCTGCCATTGCCGGGGAATCGCATTTCCGTTGTCTGGTCTACGCCGGATGCCAATGCTGACGAACTGTGCCAACTCCCGGCGCCTGAATTTGGCGAACGGGTTGCCGAGGCCGGGGCGCACCAGCTCGGACGCCTGAGCGTGCTGACGTCGCCGCTGGCCTTCCCCTTGCGCCTGATGCGGGTGCCGCACGTGGTGGCTCCCCGTCTGGCGCTGATCGGTGACGCCGCACATGGAATTCACCCGTTGTCGGGACACGGGATCAACCTGGGTTTTCAGGATGCCCGTGTCCTTGGCGAGTTGCTGGCGGCTCGTCAGCCCTGGCACGATCTGGGTGATGTGCGTTTTCTCCGGGGCTATCAACGGGCTCGTCGCGAAGAAACCCTTCTCATGCAAAGCACCACGGATGCCTTGCGCCAACTTTTTGCCAATCAGACGCCGGGCTTGCGCCCCTTGCGCAACCTCGGCCTCAATTTGACCAACCGAATCTCGCTTATCAAGAATTTCCTGGTGCGTTACGCGCTGGGAGCCAATTAGGAGTTTGACCTGATGATCAAGAAGTTGTTAGCCCTCGCCCTGCCTCTGGCTTTTGTGGTCGTCGCGCACGCCGATGAGACGGAGGTGCGTAAGGCCATGGAAGCCAAGCTCGGCGCTAAGGTAGAGAGCGTCACCAAGTCCGGTTATTTGGGGTTGTACGAGGTGTACATGGAGGGCAACATTTTCTACACCGACGAAAAAATGACGGCTTTCATCGCCGGTGGGCAGTTGATCGACGCCAAGACGATGAAGAACACGACCGAAGAGCGAATGCGCAAACTGACGGCGATCAAGTTCAGCGAATTGCCTTTTGAGCGCGCGATCAAGCAGGTGCGGGGGAATGGCAAGCGGGTTCTGGCGACTTTTGAAGACCCCAATTGCGGCTATTGCAAGCGTTTGGCAAAAGACCTTCAGCGCCTTGAAAACGTCACGGTGTACACCTTCCTGCTCCCTATTTTGTCGGAGGACTCGCTGAAAAAGTCCCGTCAGATATGGTGCGCCAGCGACCGCGCCAAGAGCTGGAACGACTGGATGGTTGAAGGCAAGGCGCCAACCGGCAAAGAGGACTGCAACACGGCGGCGATTGATAAAAATCGTGATTTTGGCCGCAAACTGAATATCAGCGGCACGCCGACAATATTTTTCGCCGATGGCGAGCGCGTGCCCGGCGCAATATCGCTCGATCGCATCGAGCAAAAGCTGAGTGCGACGAACTAATTGACCGTTCCGCCGACCAGGCGGCCAGTTGGCCGCTTTTTCCCGAATAATCTTGCGTTTTGATTTTGAGTGCGTCGCTTCTTCTGGTGAGCCGACGGGCAAACAAACAATAAAGGCGGTTCAGGTCACCATGTCCGCCTCGTGCAAAAAGCTTGAGAAGCTTTATGTTGCTTCAGTCTTTTTTGTTCGGGCAGCTGTTGATGCCGAGTAGCGGGTAGGCCGGGCACCAACCCATCAGGCCGGTGGCCAGGGGGATGAGGCCGATGTAACCCCAGACGGGCAGAAGGCCGGCTGCGGTGGCGCCGATCAAGCCGGCGCCTACGACGATGCGAAGGATTTTGTCGATACCGCCAACATTGGGTGTCATGGTGTGTTCTCCGTTACGGGTTAATTGCGGGTTAAAGAAGGGAGTGCAGCGCGCACTTTAGCGAAGCCGCCGCGCCGGGTATGTAACTTCAGTCACTTAGCGGCAAATTTTTGCAATCCCTCGCGATTGCTCACGCTCAGCTGTTCGCGGCCGAGGGTGACGAGACCTTGGTCGGCAAAGCCTTTAAGCAGGCGGCTGACAATTTCGCGGACGCTGCCGAGTTCGTCGGCCAGTTGCTGATGAGTGACCGTCATCACCGGCGTATTGCGCGCCAGAATCAATTTGGCCAGACGTTGATCGAGACGGTTGAAGGCGACTTCCTCGACCAGTTGCATCAATTCGCCGATACGCTCGGCAAACAGGTGAAAGACGAAATCGCGAAATGGTGGGCTGTCGACGATCAGTGTCGAGAAAACGGGAATCGGCAGGGCCAGCAGGGTCAGTCCTGTTTCGGCGATGCCACGCGCGTTGTAGGCGGTATGGCTGAGCAGGCAGCTTGAGCTGATGATGCAGGAGCCGCCTGGCGTCACGCGATAGAGCAGCATTTCCCGCCCGTTGCCGGCCTGCTTGATCACTTTGATGCGGCCTTCAAGAAGCAAGGGGAAGCCTTGGCACGGCTGCCCCTCGCTGAAAATTTCGCTGCCGGCGGGAAGGTTCATCACCGACGGCAGAAGCGTATCAAGCTGTGTCGCCGGCATGGCGGCGAGCACCGGATACAAATTGAGCAGCGTGTCGCGTTTGAGCGTGCCGGGCATGGTGCTCACTCGACAATCGCCCATACCGGCGCATGGTCGGATGGCCGTTCCAGTTTGCGCGGCGCCCGGTCGATGCCGGCTGCCGTGCACCTTGCTGCCAGCGGCGGGCTGAGGAGAATGTGATCGATGCGCAAGCCGAGATTTTTCTGGAAGCCCAGCATCCGGTAATCCCACCAGGAAAAAGATTTTTCCGGCTGCTCAAAGAGGCGGAAGCTGTCGCTCAGACCGAGCTCCAGCATTTGCCTGAAGGCTTGGCGTTCGGGCGGCGAGCACAGAATGCCCTCACCCCAGGCACGTGGGTCATGGACGTCGCCGTCAGCCGGGGCGATGTTGTAATCGCCGCCCAGGGCGAGGCGCGGATGCGCCGCCATTTCATCCTTGAGCCAGCGCAACAGGCCGGCGAGCCAGCGCAGTTTGTAGTCGTATTTGTCGCTGCCCACCGCCTGACCATTCGGCATGTAGGCGCAAATGACCCGGACGTCGCCTATCGTTCCGGCAATCAGACGTTTTTGCTCATCGGCGAAATGCGGATTGCCAAAACACAAATCATCAATCGGCTGGCGTGCCAGCAAGGCAACGCCGTTATAGGTTTTCTGCCCGTAAAAAGCGGCGTGATAACCGACGGCCTCAATCTCGGCGCGCGGAAAATGGTTGTCCTCAAGCTTGAGTTCCTGCAGGCAGAGGGCATCGGGTTGCTGCTCGTGCAACCAGTCGAGCAGATGCGGCAGACGAACTTTCAGTGAGTTGACGTTCCACGAGGCAATTTTCATCGAGGCTCCAGATTCAAAAAGGTAGTGCGTGAATTGTATTGGCTGACCCGGTTGCTGCGTGGTGCATGTTTATTGTTGGCACGCGAGAGTAATCTGTGGCCTGTGCACTGATCAGGAGGCTTGGCCATGACCAACCAACAAATACGTGAATCAATCCGCCTTGGCTTGCCCTTTTTTGGCGTCGCCGCGAATGGCGATGTGCTGGCTCGCTACATTCCGTTTGGCCCCGTCTTCAAGTGGCAGCATCACCAGATGATTCCGACCTATCTCCAGGGCAACGATTTGATCTGGTGGCTGCAGGCCAGCGAGGAAGATGATCCGGCCGATTGAAGCCGCCAGTCGCTGCCTCAGCGCCGTTCTTCCTTGCCTGACGGCGGCAGGCCGCCTGAAGGTTTGCTGCCGGGCAGAGCCGTTTTAGGGTATCCGGCGAGGTCGAGCAGATTGTCGTAGGCCGACGCCTCAAAGCCGCGCAAATGTTGCCGGCCGACCTTGAGTGACGGCACAAAGACATCGCCGACCAAGGCTTTTAGTACCGCCCTGTCATCCTCGGACTGCAGTATTTTTTCGGTGAAAGGAACGCCGCGCCGATTAAGTTGCTCACGCGCCTGGGTGCATTCAGCAAGGCATTCAGCCAACGTGTAGAGCGTTACCGGGAAGTTTTCAGCCGCTTTGCGCGCACCGTAGCTATAGCCCTCGGGGTTGCTGGAAGGATCGCTGGTTTTGCTGACCTCACGGGTGAGACGGGGCGGCGGCGTATCGCTGATGACGGTACGGCCGCTGACCGGGTCGACCCAGCGGTAGGCCGCGGCACTCGCGCCAAAGCTGGCGCTGATGCTGGCAACAAGCAGGCCGACGACAATGAGGGGGCGCATGAAGGCTCTCACGGGATCAGACTGCATGCATGCCATTGTGGCGCAGCAGCGCATCTACTGACGGCGGACGGCCGCGGAAGGCGATGAATGATTCCAGCGCCGGGCGCGTGCCGCCGACGGCGAGGATTTCGTCGAGAAAACGCTTGCCGACCACCGCATCGAACGGGTCGCCGGCCTCTTCGAAGGCGGCGTAGGCGTCCGCCGACAGGACTTCGGCCCATTTGTAGCTGAAGTAGCCGGCACCGTAACCGCCGCCGAAAATATGCGAAAAACTGTTCGGGAAGCGATGCCACTCGGGCGGTATCAGTACGGCCACCTCGGCGCGTACCGCGTTGAGAATGTCCAGTACGGTCACCCCGGATTGCGGGTCGAAATCGGCATGGATCAGCATGTCGAACAGCGAGAACTCGATCTGGCGCAGCGCCATCATGCCGCTCTGGAAGTTTCTGGCGGCCAGCATTTTGTCGAACAACTCGCGCGGCAAGGGGGCGCCGGTGTCGACGTGAGCACTCATTTCTTTGATGACGCGCCACTCCCAGCAGTAGTTTTCCATGAACTGTGAGGGCAATTCGACGGCATCCCACTCGACGCCATGAATGCCGGATACGCCGAGGTCTTCGCCGCGCGTCAGCAGGTGGTGGAGGCCGTGGCCGGTTTCATGAAAAAGAGTCATGACCTCATCGTGGGTAAAGGTCGCCGGCCGCATTTTGCCGTCCACCATCCCCGGCGGACGCGAAAAATTGCAGTTGAGGTAGGCCACCGGCTTCTGAATGCCGTTAGCGAGACGGCGACGGGCGCGCGCCTCGTCCATCCAGGCACCGCCGCGCTTGGTTTCGCGGGCGTAGAGGTCGAGGTAGAACTGGCCGACGAGGTCACCGGCTGGCGTTTCGAGGCGGTAAAAACGCACATCGTCGTGCCAGACTGGCGCCGTATCAGGCTTGACCTTGACATTGAAGAGGCGTTCGATGACCTGAAACAGGCCGCCGAGCACCTTGGGTTCGGTGAAGTATTGTTTGACTTCCTGCTCGGAGAAGGCGTAACGCTTTTGCAGCAGCTTTTCGGAAACGTAAGCGGCATCCCATGGCTGAAAATCGGCGATTCCGAGTTCGTCTCTGGCAAAGGCGCGCAACTCGGTGATGTCCTTTTCGGCAAACGGCCTGGCTTTGGCCGCCAGTTCGCGCAGGAAGGCGAGGACTTGCGCCGGACTGTCGGCCATTTTGGCGGACAGCGAAACTTCGGCGAAGTTGTTGAAGCCGAGCATCTGCGCATCTTCGATACGCAGTTCGAGCATGCGCTTGATGAGCGGGGTGTTGTCCCACTCGGGCTGGTTGCTGCCATCTGTGAACTCGGCGGCGCGGGTCGCGTAGGCGCGATAGAAGCGGGCGCGTAGCGGGCGATTGTCGGCGTATTGCATAAGCGGGCCGTAGGAGGGGGCATGCAAGCTGAAGCGCCAGCCGTCGACGCCGGCGCGTGCGGCTGCGGCTGCGGCTTTGGCCGCTTCAAGCGCATCATCGGGAAGACCGGCCAGCAGGGCGGGGTCGGTGATGACTTCAGCAAAAGCGTTGGTCGCATCAAGCAGGTTTTCGGAAAACTTGGCCGAAAGTTGCGAGATTTCTTCCATGATTGCCTGAAATCGCGGTTTTTGATCTTCCGGCAATTCGGCGCCGCTCAGGCGGAAATCGCGCATTTCGTTGTCCACGACCCTTTTTTTCGCGCTGCTCAGGGTGTCGAATTCGGCGCTGGAACGCAGCGCCTTGTACTTGTTGAAGATTGTGAGGTTTTGCCCGAGTTCGGCATAAAAGCGCGAGACCTCCGGCAGCATGTCGTTGTAGGCCGCGCGCCAGGCGGGAAGGTCATTGACTGAGTGCATGTGCCCGACAACGCCCCAGGCACGGCCAAGCGGTTCGAGACCGCTCGCCAGCGGCTCGGCAAAATCGTTCCAGGTGGCGGGGGTGCTGTCGGCAGTCAGCTGCTCGACCAAGGCGCGCGCCGCCGCCAGAAGGGATTCGATGGCCGGTTTGACGTGAGCGGGCTGCAGCGTATCGAAACGCGGCAGATCGGTGAAATCGAGGAGGGGATTGGTTGTTGTCATTGAATGGGTCAGAGTTGGGGCTGGCAAAATTTCCTGACGCCGCTGATAAAGGCGTTGAAACTCGCTGAGCGGTTTTGGTTGATGGAAAGATGCGGAGCAATTTTTCTGGCACCACTGACCTTCTCGAATTCGGGCACGTGCTTCTTGATTTCGTCAGCCGGATGCCCGACTGTGTCTGGATGACGGTAGGTGGCTTTGCTCGCCAAATAGGTGAGCCTGGAGTTCGGATAGGCTTTTTCAACCCCTGCCAGATCACCCCAGTACCAAGCTTCAAGTTCCCTGCAACTGATGCGAACCAGAGCCGGGCGATGTGGTGCTGCTCGTTGGCACAAACTCGACAGTCGTTGCTTGAGCGTCAGACAATCGTTGCTATCTTGATCGTGCAGGATGACAAAGCGCGCATCCTGGCGCTG
This sequence comes from uncultured Pseudomonadota bacterium, assembly GCA_903951825.1. Classification (GTDB taxonomy): domain Bacteria; phylum Pseudomonadota; class Gammaproteobacteria; order Burkholderiales; family Rhodocyclaceae; genus Azonexus. The sequence continues at coordinate 8,085 of CAJBDJ010000023.1, read as the reverse complement.
CCAGGCTTTGAGTTTGATTGGAATGGACTTGACCAAGTCGTGTTTCCCCCGGTGCGGAATCGTCAAAAAATCGATGCCATCAGGAAGAAGGCGTGGCAGCAAACGATCGAGGAATTCTTTCGCTGACAACTCTTCAAGCAAGAACACAAGTTGAGTCATTGATCTTGTCGTGTTTGCAAAAAACCCTGATTCCAAAGCGACCCTAGCAGATCGCCTGCTTCAGCCAAAGCACGAACCTGGTTGTCATCAGCAGCGCGGAATGCCCGGGTTGCTCCCGCTCGCTTTTCCAGCACATAAACCTCATCCAGTCTGGCCGCATCGAGAATATCCGGTGAGTGCGTGGAAACAAAAACCTGGCCACCGCGCCGGGCATAATCGCGCAACTCTTCAGTCAGCTCGTGAAGCAAGCCAGGATAAAGCTGGTTTTCTGGTTCTTCAATACACAGGAAAGGGTGGGGGCGAGGGTCGTGCAGAAGAACCAGGTAGGCAAACATCTTGATGGTGCCATCGGATACGTTCCGAGAAATGAAAGGGCTGCTGAATGCGCCATCCTTAAAGCGCAGGACGACGAAACCATCGCTGGTTTGCTCTGCGGTGACTTCGTCGACGCCCGGTACTCGTTCTTGCATCTTGCGCAAAATGCTCGCAAAGACATCGGGATGGTTTTCGTAAATATGCTGGGTGACAAGCGGCAAGTTGTCACCTGAGATTGACAAATGTTGAGCCACCCCCGACTGCGCTCGGTTACGCGCAGCCGAAATGTGAAAATCCGAGACGTGCCAGTTTTCGATCAGGTTGCGAAATGCATTGGCTGCCTTGAAGCGTTGAAACTGGCCGATACCTTTGATAGCAAGCACATCGGGACTATCCAGAGAAAGGTTTTCACGCTGCAGTGCCTCTTCCTCTTTGGAGAAATCATCCTCGTTATTGACCGCGTAGCCCTGCCCGCGCGAAAAGTCCATGAAGTGATAGGGTGATCCGTAGCGTCCCCGCTTGTATCGAAGCACCTCGCGGGCAATGAATGGTTTGCCATTTTCTTCGGCGATGACGAGCAGGTAGGTCACAAGGCGTTCAACTTGGGTGATTTCCAGACGAAACTGGATTTCGACTTCAATGGGCTCGGTTTCATGTCCTCGAGAAACCCATTCGCGGAACCCGCCCTCCCTTTGCAAGGCAGTTCGTACATTGTTTTCAAGTGCATCCTTGAGAAAGCCGAAAACTTTAAACAAGGTTGACTTGCCGGCGCCGTTTTTGCCAATAAAAAAGGCCAGCGACGGCAGGTTATCGAGCTTTAACTCCTGGAAGGCACGAAAATTTCGAAGACGGACTGACTCAATTTTCATTGTGCCTCCAAGGTGGCCAGGAACCGTTACAGCGTCTTGCCGGTGAGTTTTTCATACGCCTCGATGTATTTGGCGCTGGTTCGGGCGATGACATCGGCGGGCAGGGTGGGGCCGGGGGCGACTTTGCCCCAGTCGAGGGTTTCGAGATAGTCGCGGACGAACTGCTTGTCGTAGGAAGGCGGGTTGCTGCCTTCGCGGTAATCGCTGGCCGGCCAGAAGCGTGAAGAATCGGGGGTCAGCGCTTCGTCGATTAAATGCAGGGTGCCGGCGGCGTCGATGCCGAATTCGAACTTGGTGTCGGCGATGATGATGCCGCGCGTTGCCGCATAGACGGCGGCCTCCTGGTAAAGGCGGAGCGAGGCGTCACGCGCTTCGGCGCAAAGCTGGGCGCCACGCTTGCCAGTGCCTTGCAGCGCTTCGGCAAGCGCCGCATCGCAGTTGGCGGCGGCTTGTTCGTAGGAGACGTTTTCGTCGTGGTCGCCGACTTCCGCCTTGGTTGCCGGGGTAAAGATCGGTGCCGGCAGCTTTTGTGCCATCTTGAGGCCGGCCGGCAGGGCGATACCGCAAATCGCCCCGGTTTGCTGGTAGTCCTTCCAGCCGGAGCCGATCACGTAACCGCGTACGACGGCTTCAATCGGCAGCGGCTTCAGGCGTTTGACGACGATGCCGCGAGCGCGTACCTGCGCCCGCTCGTTGTCGGCGACAACGCTCTCCGGATCAATCCCGGTGAGTTGATTGGGGACGATGTCGCCGAGTCTGGCGAACCAGAAGTCGGCAATCGCCGTCAGTACTTCGCCTTTGCGCGGAATCGGGTCGGGCAGGATGACATCGAAGGCGGAAAGGCGGTCGGTCGTGATGATCAGCAGTTTGTCGGCGTCGACCGCATAAATGTCGCGCACTTTGCCTCTGGAGAGCAGGGGCAGGCTGGTAATCGAGGACTGGAAGAGCGGAGTGGTCACGGCAGATTTCCTGATGGCAAAGACGCGGATTATAGAGGACTGGTTCAACGCCCGAGCAAACCGCCATAGTCATCAAGGATTGGATTGCGGAATGCTCAAACCCTGAATGTGGACAGCGAGTCCTGCAAATAAGCGGCAAAATTGCTCATTTGCGCCGCATTCCCCTGAATTTGCGTGACCGTCGCGGCGTTTTCCTCAGCCATGCGCGCCAGATCCTCGGCTTGGGCAGCGACATTGTTGATCGTGCTGCGCTGTTCGCGAATGGCCGCCGCAATATGTTCGACGCTGCGCGTGGCGGAGCGAACGCCGGTAATCGCCTGCTCAAGCGCCGTCGATACCTCGCTGCTCTGCGCGGCGCTGGCGGCTATCCGTGCATTGCCTTCGAGAATCGTCCGCTCGACCGTCAGCGTGCCGGCCTCAAGTTGATGGGTGACGGCATCAATCTGGTTCGCCGACTGCGCCGATTTCTCGGCCAGTTTGCGCACTTCATCGGCAACCACAGCAAAGCCGCGCCCTTGCTCGCCGGCGCGCGCCGCTTCGATGGCGGCATTGAGCGCCAGTAGATTGGTCTGGTCGGCAATTTCCTTGACGTTCTGGGTCAAGGCCGCAATGTTGCGGGAGCTCTGGACAAATTCGGCAACGGCGGCCGAGGTTGCGTCGAGATTCTGCTGAATTCCGTTGACCTCGTCGAGCAGCCTTTGCACCACGTCGCGGCTGAAAGAAACATGCTTTTCGGCATCCAGCGCCTCGCTTACGACATGATTCGTGCTGTCGGCCACCTGCTCGACACTCAGAAGCATCTCCTCCATCGCCGCCGCTAGCGAGGTGGCGGTATCGCTGGTGCGGTTGGCGCGAGTCATGATTTCGTTCGCCGAATTTTCCAGTTCGCCGGTACACGAATACACCGAGGTGGACGACTGCTTGGCCTGGCCGATGATCTGCAGCAGTTGTTGCCGCAAGGCTTCGATACCGCTGGCCAGCTGGCCGATTTCGCCTGAAGCATCGACATCGATGCGCTTGCCGAGGTCGCCGGCAGTGAGGGTTTGCAATTCGCTGACGAGGGCGCTGGCCGGGCTGATGATGCTCTTCTGGATAATTACGGCAAACATGATCATGCCCCCGGCGATGGCCAGGGAGACGGCGATGAGCGCGGTGAACAGGCTCGTTTTTGCCTGGCTGTCAGCCGCCGCGCCGGCCTGGCTGGCGAGGGCGTCGATTTCATCGACGAGCTTGCGCAGGGTTTCGGTTGGCGCCCGGTCGATCCCGGCAACCGCCTTGTCGCCGACCGCCGAATCGGCCTCCGCCTCCTTGAAGGCGGCAAGTCCCTTGCGGTACGCGGCGCCGAGTTGTTGGTGGGCGGCGGCAAACTCGCCGAGCATCTCCTTGACGTGGCCGGCCGGCAAGGTGGACTGGAGGCTGCGGGCGTCTTCGGCGACGTTGGCTTCCTCTTTTTCGAAGCCTTTCCAGTGTTTGGCCAGTTTTTCCGGGTCTTTGCCGCGCAGGAGGACGTTTTTCCACTCCTGAACCTGAATCTTGAAGTGGCTTTCAATACGCAGGACGGTTGCCTGCGCAGCATTAAGTTGGGCAACGTCACCCCGATAACTGTCGATAGCCGCGAGCAGTCCGTAGCCGCTGAGACTCGCACTGCCGATGACAACGCTCAGCGCCAGCACGAAAGCGCCGAGAATCTTGGTACGTAATGTGGACGTGTTGGTCATGAAATCTCCCCCGTGAAATGAGCTATGAATATTACAACCGGATCAATCCCGGGGGTATCTGTCATGGGTTCATTTTCGTTACGTCGAGGCGGCATTCAATGCTGCCAGAGGCGGCTCAGGCCGTGACTTTGGCGGCTTCGGTGGCGAGTTTTTTGCGCATCCGGCGCGTTGCCCAGGCGAGCAGGCCGGCGATGAGGGGGATCGATAGGGCAGTGATGACGTCGCTGTCGAGGTGGTGCAGTCCTTTGCTGCCTTTGGCCAGATAGTTCACCAGTTGCGAGCCGTAATAGGTGAGGACAACGATCGAGAGCCCCTCGACGGTTTCCTGCAGGCGCAGTTGCAGTTTGGCGCGCTGGTTCATCTGGCCGAGCAGTTCCTGGTTCTGGCGTTCGAGTTCGATGTCGACGCGGGTGCGCAGCAACTGGCTGTTGCGGGCGACACGCCCGGAGAGTTCTTCCTGGCGGCGGCCAATCGCCGCGCAGGTGGCCATCGCCGGTTGCAGGCGGCGTTGCATGAATTCGTCAAACGTCAGCAAGCCGCGGATGCGGGTCTCGCGCAGTTCTTCGATGCGTTGCGTGACGAGGCCGTGATAGGCACGGGCGGCGCCGAAGCGGAAGGTGGTGCGGGCGATGGAGTGTTCGACCTCGGCGGCGAGCAGCGACAGGGCAGCGAGTATGTGGCGCTCGTCTTCCGGCGTTTTGGCCTGGCCGATGCGATCCATCAAGGCCGCCAGTTGTTTTTCGCTTTTGTAGAGCCATTGGCCGACTTCCTTGGCGATGGGCAGGCCGAGCAGCGCCATGATGCGGTAGGTTTCGATGTCGACCAGACGCTGCACGGTGCGTCCGGTCTGGCGCTGGGTCATGCCGCCATTGAGTACGAGAAAGCGCGAAAAGCCATTGTTGACCTTGAGGTCGCTAAAGACCCAGGCCGCGTTGTCGGCCACCCTGGCGGCGACCATCGGCCGTCCGTTCGGCCCGAGTTCGGCAAGGATCGATTCGGGGCTGACTTCATCGGTGGCGCGGAGTTCGATGTGGCAGGCGACGATCAGTTTGCCGGGAATCGCCCCCAGCCAGGCGGGGTCGACGGCGTCGAAGGCGGTGGCCTCGGGGTCAAGCACTTCGCCGCTGACCAGCGGTTTGAAAAAGGTGTAACTGGAGAATTCGGTGTGCAGCTCCCAACGCAGGCGAAAGCTGGTGGTTTCGAGCAGCAGGTGGGCATCGCTGCTGTCGATCGAGACGGCGGTGTGCGCCTGGCTCAGCTGGGTGATATGGGCGCGTTCACTGGTCGAAAGCGGGGCGCCGTGTTTGAAAGCGAGATGGGAAACCAGCGTCGCGCCGATCAGCGGTAGCGGCGGGCGGGCGTGAAACTCGTTGTTCAGGGGAGCGCGGAGCGGGTGCTCCTGGAGGTCGGCAATCATCAGGCGTGGGTGCATGGCGGGTAGTCGGTCAGTCAGTGGTGTGTTGCGATGCAGCGGCGGGCGGCTGATCGCGCCTGAATATTACTTGAGCGTCGGCAGGTAGCCGCCATATTCGGCTTGCAGTCCGGGCGCCGCCTGGCTGAGCAGAAATTCGCGAAATTTGACGCCGGCCGGCAGCAGGCGCTTGTTGTTCATGTGGACGACATACCAGGTGCGTTCAATGGGCGTGCCGATGCTGTCGAGAAGGCAGATTTCCCCGGTTTTCAGCTCCAGCGGCAGGGTGTGCAGCGAGAGCAGGCTGATGCCCATGCCAGCCATGACCGCCTGCTTGATCGTTTCGTTGCTGCCGAGACTGATGGTTTTCGCTGGCGTGAAAAGATGGTTTTTGAACATTTCTTCGGCGACCAGGCGGGAGCCGGAGCCGTCTTCGCGCAACAGGAAGGTTTCGTGCCGCAGTTCGTGCAGATCAAAGCGCCGGGCGGCGCGCAGAGGGTGGTCGGCGGCGGCGATCAGGACGTAGGGGTGGCGTGCCATGGGTTCGGCGCGGGCGTCGATTTCTACCGGCGTGCGACCCATGACAGCGAGATCGATGGCGTTGTCCTGCAGTTTTTGCAGCAGCGCTTCGCGGTTGCCGACGCTGAACTGGACGTCGATACCGGGATGCGCCAGAGCAAACTGGGCGAGCAGGCGCGGCATGAAATATTTGGCCGTGCTGACCAGACCGACGGCAAGTCGTCCGACTTCGGCGCCAAGCAGGGCGTGCAGATTGGCTTCGGCGTCCTTGATTTCGCCGAGGATGCGCAGCGCGTGATGAACCAGCAATTCGCCGGCTTCGGTCAGCGTGACGCCGCGCCCCAGGCGCTCGAACAAGGGCAGGCCGGCGTTGTCTTCGAGTTGCTTGAGCTGCATCGAGACGGCCGGCGGCGTCAGGTGGAGTTCTTCGGCGGCACGCGCGTAACTCAGGTGGCGCGCGGCGACGACAAAGATTTGCAACTGCCGCAAGGTAAGGGTGCGAACAAGGTTCATGGCTGGCTGAATGAAGAAAGGAGAAACTTCAGTTTTGCTGACTTTACGGCGAGTGCCGGCGGGCGTCAATCGCGGTGGAATATCCCCGAAAAAATGAGCTCCCCTCGGCTTTTCGTCTGCCCAAGGCGGGTTTCATGCGCCCCGTTTTTTCTGATGCTGTCGTTTTCGCTTGTAGAAGACCTCAATGTATTGCGGTGGACAGTTTCGGGTCGCCGCCATGCTGCCGCAGAGCGGGGCAAAAGCTCGGGAGCTGCCATGCAGCCCGCCCTGAAACCGTTGCTGCCTGTTTCTCCTCGGGATAGTCCGGCCATTCCCAGAGGCGCTCGTCCTGCGCTTCGCCAATCGACTACCCGGTGGCCATGCAACGGCTCGCGTGCGGGTTTGCCCCGCTCGAATCCGTGCTCGGCTATGCCTGGAACGCATCAATCCTCCGGCTTGACTGCGAGCTGCACCTCCTTACAATCCCCATAACCATCGCCCGTCCGGCGGTCCAACGAGGTTGATCCGCCGACATGACTTTCTGCTCTCTTCAAACTCGTCCGCGTTGGCGGACAAACGCTATTCGTTAGTGCCTACAACAGGAGTCCGCAATGCCCGATCTTGCAACAATTGGTGCAGCACTTAGTAGTCTCAAAACAGCAACGGATATCGTTAAATTCTTGCGCGAAAGCGATTTGTCGCTTGAGCGAGCAGAACTGAAGCTTAAGCTTGCCGATCTTCTAAGCTCACTCGCAGACGCGAAAATTGAACTAGTCGAAGTACAAGAGACGCTGCTAGAAAAAGACAAGAGAATTTCCGAACTTGAAGATGCTTTTCAGAAGAAGGATTCTCTTGTGCGGCAACGTGATGCGTATTACACGGCCGATGAAAACGGCAAACCTATCGGCGTGCCTTACTGCTTGCGTTGCTGGGAAAACGATCATAAGCAAAGGCAGCTTGTACACGACTCAAAGGAATATCGCATTCGAGTGTGCACATCGTGCGGTCATCAATATGAAGGACGTCTCGCCGGAAATATTGAACCGCCGGAAAATTCGCAACCAGCTTAGGACTATCAAGTTATGAACGCCATATTGTTGCAGGCTATACAGCAAGCAAAAGTTCTCGAACTTCGTTATCACGGTTACTTGCGAATTGTTGAGCCTCACGCTTATGGCCGAGACAAGGGCGGTGATGAAATTCTTCGTTGTTATCAAACCTCTGGCGGGAGTGAAAGTGGTGAGCGTGTCGGCTGGAAACTACTTAAAATTCGCGAGGCATGTTCTTTTCACCTGACCGATACCTCCTTCTCAGTTCGGCCAGAATACAAGCGTAACGACAAGGCGATGAATCATGTTTTTGCGCAACTTTAAAACCGGCTCTCTTAAGAAACACCTCTTAAGTTATTGATTTGTATATAGGTAAATTTTCACCATGACGCGTGAAACACACGAGGAAGTGCTGTTTCTTCGGGGCGATTTGCGGCCGCGACCCGATCACTTGGTAATCCCCCCGGAAATTAGCGGCAGTTAAAAGTAGAATTTTCTCCACAGCAGCCCGAGGAAGTTTTACATGAAGACGTCACGCTTTTCAGACAGCCAGATCATCGCCATTCTCAAGCAAGCAGAGGGCGGCAGCCCGGT
>CAJBDJ010000022.1 GCA_903951825.1 uncultured Pseudomonadota bacterium | reverse complement strand
AGCAGGGTCACCCCCATGCCTTGGGTCTTGAGTTCCCACTCCAGTTGTTTCGCGGTGAGCCCGGCGCCATCCAGGGAGCGCAATTCCGGCAGCGTCAGACTGCCCAGTGCCTTCCGGCGCAATGCCCCGACCTGCTTGGGGGCGAGCGCCGACATAACTGCCTCGCCCGTTTCAGCAACGGTGTCGCGCAATTCACCGAGCGTCAATGCCGCAACTTGTGCTGCCGTCAGCGCCGCCACTTGGGCAGAAGTGGGGTTAATCGGGAGTAGCATGGGAGTCTCCTTCAAAAAGGCGGTGACGACGGTTGGCGTGGGGGTGGGGATTGTCTTGGTATGACGATGAGCTTATTGCTTTATGGCTATGGCCTTAGCGATAAATTAGTAAACCAATTCAGTCAATATCTGTCAAGACCCGCCACAAAAATTTTTTCACCTCTTTTTTTCGCCTTTCCCGCTGCCCGCTTCCCTTCCCTTGCCAGACCTGCGTTTTGCTGATTTGCCTCGCCCTCTGGCGGTGCCGCGAGGGGTGTGTTTTTCACTCAAGCGGAGATCAAGCGCAGATTGCCATCGCCTCGGCGGGCGCATCGGGTGAGGCGAGTGATCGACCGGGCGGGTTGGCTCAGTCACATGAGACACATCCAAGCTCCAGGCATTTGAGGCGGCAGGTTTTGGGTTTTCCCGCGCTGGCGATTACGGCAATCAAGCGAACGGCCTGCCAAAACCGCACAAAGCTGCCGAGATATTGCAGAATGCGGGTTCGACCCTAATTTTTGCATTCAACATGAGCGGCCCCACCACTGTCATGATGAGCGGCGACCCAGTGAGCATTCTGCTCGCTGCGGCGGCCATTCGCGCTGCCGAAGCCGTTCGCGCCGGTTATCAGGAGGCCGCCCGCCTGCATGAGGCGCATGCGGCCAGCGGCGAGCAAAATCGCGCGGCACAATCCGCTGCCAGTGCCGCCGGGCAAGACGCCCTGGCGGCGGCGGTCGACCGGGCTGAACAGCGCCATGCCCGGCTCAACCAACTGGCGGCGCCCATGGGATTGGCGAGCGCCGCGCCGCTCAGGCCGGCCGGGTCTGCCCCCGAGGAAGTTGCCGCTTACATCGAGCAACTCGAAACCCGCAGCCTGTCGCTGGAAAAATCCCTGTTCGCCGACCCGGCTGCGCCTCTGGCCGCCTTTGAGGAAGGCCTCGTCAGCGCGCTCGCCGAGGCGCCGCCGAGCGCCCCGCCGCTGCCGCCAGCGCCGAGTACCGACCGCTTGCTCGCACGCCTTGCCACCCTTGGGCCATTGCCGGAACCGCTTGACGCCCTGCGTCGTGAAATGGCGTCGACGCCCGACAGCGAGCGCGCCGAACGGCTTGGTATCGAGTTGCGCCGTGGGCTGCAGCTTTTGGAAGAGGAGGCCGCCCGCGAGGCCAGCGCCGTGGTGCTCGAACAAACCCTGAAAGACCTCGGCTACCAGGTGGAGGCCGTCACCGACACCCTGTTTGTCGAGGGGGGCGTGGTGCATTTTCGTCGCCAGGGCTGGGGGGATTATCAGATTCGCATGCGCCTCAATGCGCGTGCAGGCAGCGCCAATTTCAATGTCGTGCGCGCCGTCGATGGTGGCAACAGCGAACGCAGCCAGCGCGACGTTGTCGCCGAAGATCGCTGGTGCGCGGAATTCCCCGCCTTGCTGCAGGCGCTGGCCAAGCGCGGTTTGCAGATGACCGTCAGCCGCCGCCTGGAAGCTGGAGAATTGCCGGTTCAACTGGTTGAACGCGACCAATTGCCACGTTTTGCCGAAGCCGAGAGCCGCCTCCCCGAGCGCGCCCGGCGTCACCAGGAAATCCAATGAGCACCTCTTTGCCCCCCGTCATCCCCGTCGCCCGCTGGAACCGCGACCTCGAACGTTTGCTGCCGATCCGCTCGCAATTTGTCGTTTCCGGCAATATTCGCGACAGCTTCTTGACTGCCCTGCCCGGCGGCCCGGCGCTCGTGCCGCTCCTGCGCTGTTTGTGGGAAACCCTACGCCAGCAAGGCACGCGCTGTCTGCTGGTGTTTGATCCGGCAGATGGGATCCGGGTTTATCCGAACGAGGCGGCGCAGGTCGAGCTGGCCGAACGCCTATTTGACCTGCGGCTGGCCGGTGGCAACCAGATCATCAGTCTTGAATCCCTGGCCAAGCTGATGAAAAACCTCACTGCCCAGCGTGCCGCCCGCTGCGCCCTGGTGCTCGATTTCGCCTCGCGCCTGACGCGCTCGCCCGACCATCTGGCGGAGGATGAACATCGCTTTTTTATTGCGGCCGAAAAACTGTCGATCAACGCCGCGCCGGTCGTCCCGCATGAAGGCGGCGGCTTGCCGGCGTTCAACCCGGTGCTCTGGCTGGTCAACCGGGCGCAGGATCTGCCCTCGTGGTTTGCCCTCGACAGTGAACGCGTGGCCAGCCTGATCATCGCCAAGCCGGATTACGAGAGCCGCGAGGCTGCCGCCCGCCTGCTGGCGCCGCTCTTTGAGGGGTTCGCCCCGGCCTCGGCGGCGGCCGGCGAAAAATTCGTCAAATCCTTCACCGACGGTAGCGAAGGGATGACGCTCGGCGCCCTCTCCGACATTACCGAGCTGGCCACCCGCCAGGGTCTTGGTATCGACGCCATCGACGATGCCGTGCGCTGCTACAAGGTCGGTGCCCTCGACAATCCGTGGCGCAAGGATTATCTGCGCGAAAAAATCCGTGACGGCAGCACTTTTATCGAGGATCGCGTCAAAGGCCAGCACGCCGCCGTGACCAAGACGCTCGACATTCTCAAACGTTCGGTGATGGGGCTGACCGGCGCCCAGGCACGCAGCGGCGGCAGTCGCCCGCGCGGGGTTTTATTCTTCGCCGGGCCGACCGGCGTCGGCAAAACCGAACTGGCCAAGACGCTGACGCAACTCGTTTTTGGCGACGAACGCGCTTACATCCGTTTCGACATGAGCGAATTTGCCGAGGAACACGCCGGCGCCCGCCTGCTCGGCGCGCCGCCCGGTTACATCGGCTTCGACGCCGGCGGCGAACTGACCAATGCCGTGCGCGAAAAGCCGTTTTCCGTCGTTTTATTCGATGAAATCGAAAAAGCCCATCCGCGCATTCTCGACAAATTCCTGCAGATTCTCGAAGACGGCCGGCTCACCGACGGACGCGGCGAGACAGCCTATTTCTCGGAAACTATTCTCGTCTTTACTTCCAATCTCGGCATTTATGTCGAAGACGAACGCGGCCAGCGCATCCAGAACGTGCGCCCCGGCGACGCTTACGAAACCGTCGAGGCGAAGGTGCGCGGCGCCATCGGCGATTACTTCAAGTTCCGCCTGTCGCGGCCGGAAATCCTCAACCGCATCGGCGACAACATCGTCGTTTTCAACTTCATCACGCCGGAAGTCAGCGAACTGATTTTCGACGGCATGCTGAAAAACATCGCCCGCCGCCTGCAGGAAGAATTCCGCCTCGAACTGAAGTTGAGCCCCGGCGTTCGCAATACCCTCCTCGAGCGCTGCCGGCGCGATCTCTCCAACGGCGGTCGCGGCATCGGCAACCAGCTCGAGGCCGATTTCATCAACCCGCTGTCCCGCGCCCTCTTTGCGCAGGAAATCGACGGCAAACAAAGCGTCACCGTGAGCGCCTTCGACGAACAGGACAAAGTGGTGAGTGTCAGCGTGACGCTGGCCTGACGCCAATGTTTGCCGATATTTGCCGATTGCCGCCGGCTTTCCCGCAGCGGCCGGCGACCACCCGAAACCCAGAAAAGATCGCCAACTCCGCGTGAAAATCGCCATCAACAAAGCGCACTTCCCGGTCACCGTTCTCGGCCCCGGCCGCCGCCTCGGCCTCTGGCTGCAAGGGTGCTCGATTCGCTGCCGGGGCTGTGTGTCGCAAGATACCTGGGCGCGCGATCCGGGGCGCGAGATGACCGTCGCCCGGCTGTTGACCTGGTGCAAGCAAACCAGCGAAAACGCGCTCGATGGCATCACCATCAGTGGCGGCGAGCCCTTCGATCAAGCGCCCGCCCTCGGCGCCCTGCTCGATGCGCTGCGGCACTGGCGAAGCAGCGCGGGGCTTGATTTCGACATTCTTTGTTACAGCGGTTACCCGCTGGCGACGCTGCAAAAACGCCACGCCAAACTGCTGGCCAAACTCGACGCCCTGATTCCCGAACCTTACGCCGAGGGCCTGCCGCTGACCCACCTCTGGCGCGGCTCGGCGAATCAAAAACTGATCCCGCTATCGCCGCTGGGCGTGGCGCGCTATCAGCCCTACCTCGACGCGCCGGCCGCAATGTTTGGCAAGCGCATCCAGGTTCAGGTCGCCGACGGTCGCTTGTGGAGCATTGGCATTCCCGATCGGGGCGATATGGCGGCGCTTGAAAAATTGGCGGGCGAGCGCGGACTGTTGTTCAGCGATGTCTCGTGGAGGCAATGAATTGAGCGGCGACTACGTCCGTTTGTGTCTGACCTGCGGCGCCGAGAACGTACCGCAAACGATGCGTTGCGTGTGTGGCGCCCTGCTCAGCGGCATTGACTTGACGGCACGTCCGGCAGAAACAGCCCCGCCCCCGTCGGCATCCGCCGCTGACGATTCGCAGGCCAGCCTCGACAGTGAGGACACCGCCCCCCGCCTTTGCCCGCACGCCGACTGCGCTCAGGCGAATCCGCCCGCCGCCCGCCGCTGCGTCTATTGCGACCGCCCGCTTGAGGCTGGCAGCGACGGCTTGAGCGACACGGCGGCCGGCATCACCAGCCTGATTTCCCTGCCCGGCACACTGCAGGCGCGTTTTCGCATCGTTCGCGCCCTGCCCGCCACCGGTGCCGAGGCCGAGTTGCTGATCGTTCAAGCGCTCAGCGGCGGGGCGGAGGCGGTCGCCAAAATCTACCGGCATGGCATCCATCCCAACCGCGAAATCGGTGAGCGGATCGCCCGCATCGCCCCCGAACATCGCGTTGAGGTCTTTGAGAGCGGCCTCGCCGACGGCTTTACCTTTGAATTGATGGAGTTCTGCCGCGCCGGCTCCTTGCGCGATTTGCTCGCCAGACAGGCGCCAAGCGCGGATGGTCTGCGCGAGATCATCGGCGAACTGGCCACGGCAATCAGCGCGGTACATCAGGCCGGCCTGATCCATCGCGACCTGAAACCGGAAAACGTGCTGGTGCGCAGCAGCAAGCCCCTGGATCTGGTACTCACCGACTTCAGCATCGCGTCGCTGCACAACGCCACCCTGCGTTTTACCGGCGTCGCGCGCACGTTGGCCTACGGCGCACCGGAAACGCTGTCCGGCGTCATCGACCAGAAAGCGGACTGGTGGTCGCTCGGCATGATGCTGCTTGAAATCACTCTGGGCGCCCATCCCTTCGCCGGCCTCTCGGATGCCGTCATCCTGCATCAGCTGACCACCCGCAGCATCAATCTCTCGGCGGTCAGTGATGCCGACCTGCAGAAATTGCTGCACGGGCTGCTGCTGCGCGACCCGAAAAATCGCTGGGGAGCCGAGGAAATTACGCGCTGGCTGGCGCGTGACCCGCAACTTGCCGCCGCCCCCGGCGAGGAAGCCAATCTCCAGGCTCGCCAGCCTTACCGGATTGGCGACGCCGAATGCTTCAGCGCCGAGCAACTCGCCGCCGGACTGGCCGGCCACTGGCAGCAAGCCCTGGCCGATCTCGACAATGGCCTGCTGATGAAATGGCTGCGCAGCGAGTTAAAAGACCAAAATCGCGTGCGCTTCCTGATCGAGCTGAACATGCAGCGCGACTTGCACGTCGATGTCCGTTTGCTGCGCCTGATCATTGATCTCGCCCCCGGCATTCCGCCCGTCTGGCGCGGCGAGAGCCTGAATCTGCGCTCGCTCCTGCAGCATGTCGATAGCGCCCTGAAAAACGATGCCGAGGCGGCGCAATGGCTGAATGCGCTCTTTGAATATCGCGTCCTGGCGGCCTACGCCGCCGCCGGCAACCCGGAAGCGGCCGATATCGAACGACGCTGGCAGAATGCCTTGACGCAGTTCAATAACGCCTGGGAAACGACAATTGCCGGGATGCGTGCTGCCGCCAAGCCGGCGGCTGAGGCTGCGGCGCGCTACGACGATGTGGTTTATGGACGCAGCGAACCTGTGCGTCCGTCACCACAACAAATTCACGCCCGCCTGCTGGCGCTGACTTACGATCCGGCATGGACGGCACGCTGGCGGGCAGCCCTCGCTGCCGAAGTCGCCCGCCTCAGTCTCGATTGCGCGTGGCTGAACGACCTCGGCGACATCGCCGACATCCCCGACGCCGGCCTCCTGACACTCGACAGCCTGCTCCCCGAAGCCCGCAAGCAGGCCCGGCGTAACCAGGAGCGGGTGACGGCGGCCAATGGCGAAGCCGAGGCGCACACGAAGACGCTGCAAGTCGATAGCAGCATGGTCATCGCCGACATTCGTCAAGCGGCCGATCTGACTTTTTTCGACGATCTGGTTTGCCGTGGCCTGCAGGAAAAAATCGACCGTTTCAGCGCGCTGGCGGCAGAGGTTCGCGCCCACGCCCGAACTGATCAGGCTTACTTGAATCTGCGCCGGCAAGTCATGCAACTGGAACCCTTGATCAACCGCCTGCGCCGCCTGCTGGGCAATCTGCTCGAACGACGGGCGATCAATCGTGGCTGGCTGAATCAGCAAACGCTGGGTTCCTTGGCGCTGGCCTTGTTCGTTATGCCGACTTTCATCAGCCAGCGCTGGTTTTATCCGCTGCTCCTGGGCGGCGGCCTGGTTGCCGCCTGGCGACTGTTGCCCAACTATTTCATGGTGCGCGAGATCAAGGCGCTGCTGCGCAAAATCACGCGTTATTGAACTCAGGCGTCGGCGGCGCCCAGCGCATCAGCGATCCAGGCTTCCATCAGGGTGTAAGTGACGGCCAGCACCACCGGCCCGACAAAGATACCGATCAGGCCAAAGCTGATCATGCCGCCAATGACGCCGGCAAAAATCAGCAGTAGCGGCAAATCGGCACCACGCTTGATCAAGGCAGGGCGCAAAAAATTGTCCATGGTGCCAACCAGCAGACTCCAGATCAGCAAGACCGTCGCCCAGCCACTATCGCCCGTCCAGTACATCCAGCCCACCGCCGGCAGGAGAACCAGCATCGGGCCGACTTGCGCGATGCACAGCATCAACATCAGCGCCGATAACAGCGAGGCGAAGGGAACGCCGACCACCGCCAGGCCGATTCCGCCCAAGACGGTTTGGATGATTGCCGTGACGCCCACCCCCAGCGCCACCCCGCGAATCGCCTGCCCGGCCAGAATGATCGACTTGTCGCCACGCTCACCGGCCAGTCGCCGTCCGAATCGGCGAGCCATGCGTGCCGCTGCCTCGCCATTTGCAAACAAAATGGGGGCAATGGCGATGACCAGCAGGAACTGCAACAACATGCCGCCCAAACCACCCGCCTGGGCAAGCAACCAGCGCCCCGCTTCGGCAGCATAAGGCGTCATTTTGGCAATCACCCCCTGGGCTCCGGCGTCGCCCAGTTGCACCCAGCTGGTGGCGAGTTTTTCGCCGCCCAGCGGCAAACCCCGCAACCACCCCGGCGGTGGCGGCAATCCACTGGCGGCAAGGCGCTGACCGAGGGCGGTCAATTGACCGGTGTGTTCGGCAATGGTATCGATGGCCAGCCACAGTGGCGCCACCAGGAGCAGCAGCATGGCCAGGGTCATCAGCAGGATAGCCGGCAGACGGCGCTGCCCGAGACGCGACTCAAGCGCAATAAACAGGGGCCAGGTGGCTACCACAATCATCGTCGCCCACACCGTCGCCGCCAGAAATGGCCGCAACACCCAAAGCGAAAGGGCGATCAGGCTGACGATGCACAAAACCGCCAGCGTCGTCCGTGTCAGGTCGCGTTGGATATCGGGCATCAGGAGCGGTAATCGGCGTTGATTTTCACGTAATCGTAGGAAAAATCGCAGGTATAAATGTTGGCACTGGCATTGCCACGACCGAGATCGACGCGCACGGTCATTTCCGCCTGCGCCATCACGCGGGCGCCGTCCGCCTCCCGGTAAGCCGCAGCGCGGCCGCCGTTTTCGGCAACCAGCACGTCGTCAAGCCAGACTTTGACGCCGTCGACATCGAGATCGGTAATGCCGGCATAGCCAACCGCCGCGAGTATCCGCCCGAGATTGGGGTCGGAGGCAAAAAACGCCGTCTTGACCAGCGGCGAATGGCCGATGGCGTAGCCGACCTGACGACATTCGGCGATGTCCCGGCCGCCCTGCACGGCAACGGTGATGAACTTGGTTGCCCCTTCGCCATCGCGCACGATCGCCTGCGCCAATTCAACCGCCACGGCAATCAAGGCCGCCTTGACTGCGAGCCAGCCAGCATCGCTTTCGGTATTGAAGACGGCGCCCGACTGGCCGCTGGCAATCAGCACGCAAGAATCATTGGTCGACGTGTCGCCATCGACGGTGATGCAGTTAAACGAGGCGTCAGCCATTTCCTTGACCAAGGTCTCAAGCAAGGGCTGGGCGATACCGGCATCGGTCGCGATGAAACCGAGCATCGTCGCCATGTTCGGGCGGATCATCCCGGCGCCTTTCGAGATCCCGGAAATGGTCACGTTCACACCGTTGACCGTCATCATCCGCGACGCGGCCTTGGCAACGGTATCGGTGGTCATGATCGCGTGCGCCGCGGCGAACCAGCGATCGGCCTGGAGATCGGCCAGCGCTGCCGGCAGGCCGGCCTTGAGGCGATCCACCGGCAAGGGTTCCAGAATCACGCCGGTTGAAAAAGGCAGCACCTGCTCGGCGGCAATCCCCAGCAATTCGGCCACGGCCTGGCAACTGGCCGCTGCTGCCTGACGCCCCGGCTGGCCGGTGCCGGCGTTGGCAATCCCGGTGTTGATCAGCAGCGCACGAATTTCCGTGCCCGCTGCCAGATGATCGCGGCACAACTGAACCGGCGCCGCGCAGAAGCGATTTTGCGTAAACACGCCGGCGACCGTGCAGCCGGCATCGAGCGCAATCAAGGTCAGGTCGCGACGATTCTTTTTGCGAATTTCTGCCTCGGCAACACCGAGGCGAACGCCGGCCACCGGAAACAGCTGATCGGCGGCGGGGGTAGCGTAATTGACAGGCATTTGTGTGGCTCCAAAAGCATCAAGGCACCGCGCGGGTGCCTTGGGGAATCAGGACAGTTTTCCGTGACAGTGCTTGTATTTCTTGCCGCTGGCGCACGGACAAGGATCGTTACGACCGACCTTGGGGACGGCATTGGCCGGCTGAGCGGAGGCGGGCTGGGTGCGCGGCGCCTCACCCGGTGTCGTGTCTTCGGAAGCGCCGTGCTGATACTGGAGGTTATGCACATCGGCGTGCGGCGCGACTTCCTCGACATCTTCCGGCGTGCGAATCTGCACGGTGAACAAGGTACGTGTGACTTCCTTGCGTACCAGATCGAGCATGCCTTCGAACAACTCGAACGCCTCGCGCTTGTATTCCTGCTTGGGGTTTTTCTGGGCATAACCACGTAGGTGGATGCCTTGACGCAGATGATCGAGCGCCGACAGGTGTTCGCGCCAATGCGTATCAAGACTTTGCAACATGACGTTGCGCTCGAACTGGTGGAAGGTCGTTTCACCCACCAACTGCACTTTGCCCTGATAACTCTCATCGGCGCCTTGCAGAATGCGCGCAAGAATTTCATGGTCGCTGAGCGTCGGCTCGCTGCGGAACCACTGCGCCACCGGCGCCGTAATTTGCAGTTCGCTGGCCAGAATGCGCTCGAGACCATCCATGTCCCACTGTTCTTCGACCGAGTCAGCCGGCACACAAGCACGGAATATCTCGCCGATAACGCTGTGGCGCATGGCGGTAATGGTTTCTGAAATATCGTCGGTTTCGAGCAACTCGTTGCGCTGCTGATAAATCACCTTGCGCTGGTCGTTGGAGACGTCGTCGTATTCGAGCAACTGCTTGCGGATATCGAAATTGCGCGCTTCCACCTTGCGCTGCGCCGACTCCAGCGAACGAGTGACGAGCGGGTGTTCAATCGCCTCGCCCTCGGGCATTTTCAGCTTGTCCATGATCGCACGCAGACGTTCGCCGGCAAAAATGCGCAGCAGCGGGTCGTCGAGCGACAGGTAAAAGCGTGAAGAACCAGCATCTCCCTGGCGACCGGAGCGACCGCGCAACTGGTTGTCGATACGGCGCGATTCGTGACGCTCGGAGCCAATGATATGCAAGCCGCCGGCCGCCAGTACCTGGTCGTGCAGCACTTGCCAGGTTTCGCGCATGGCGGCGATTTTTGCGTCGCGCTCGGCTTCCGGCATGGATTCATCATGCTTGATCGCCGACGTCGCCTTTTCAATGCTGCCACCGAGAACGATGTCGGTACCGCGACCGGCCATGTTGGTGGCGATCGTGATCTGCCCCGGACGCCCGGCCTCAATGACGATCTCGGCCTCACGCGCATGTTGCTTGGCGTTGAGCACCGAATGCGAGAGATTTTCCTTGTCGAGCAAACCAGAAAGCAGTTCGGAGGCTTCGATCGAGGTGGTACCGACCAGCACCGGCTGCCCGCGCGCCGAACAATCGCGGATATCGGCAATGATCGCTGCGTGCTTTTCTTCGGCTGTTTTGTATACCAGATCGTTCATGTCATTGCGCACCATCGGACGATGGGTCGGAATGACGACGGTTTCGAGGCCGTAAATCTGGTGGAACTCGTAGGCTTCGGTGTCGGCGGTTCCGGTCATTCCCGAAAGACGGCCATACATGCGGAAATAGTTCTGGAAGGTGATCGAGGCCAACGTCTGGTTTTCGGCCTGGATCAGCACGCCTTCCTTGGCTTCAACCGCCTGGTGCAAGCCGTCTGACCAACGACGGCCGGCCATCAAGCGGCCGGTGAATTCATCAACAATAATCACCTCGCCGTTTTGCACGACGTACTGCTGGTCTTTCTGAAACAGTGTCAAAGCGCGCAAGGCGGCGTTCAAGTGGTGCATCAAGGTGATGTTGGCGGCGTCGTAAAGGCTGGAGCCCTCCTTGAGCAATCCGTAGTCGGCGAGCAACTGCTCGGCGTGTTCGTAACCGGCCTCGGAGAGATGAACCTGATGGCCTTTTTCATCAACCCAGTAATCGCCCTCGCCGTTTTCTTCCACCGCCCGCGTCAGATTGGGCACCACATCCTTCATGCGCAAATAGAGGTCGGTATGGTCTTCCGCTTGACCGGAGATGATCAGCGGCGTCCGCGCCTCGTCGATGAGGATCGAATCCACTTCATCGACAATGGCAAAATTGAGCCCGCGCTGAACGCGTTCGCCGGCCGTATAAACCATGTTGTCACGCAAATAATCGAAGCCGAATTCGTTGTTGGTGCCATAGGTGATATCCGCCGCATAGGCCGCCTGCTTGGCCTCGTGATCCATTTGCGAGAGATTGACACCGACGGTCAAACCGAGAAAACGATGCAAACGCCCCATCCATTCGGCGTCGCGCGTGGCCAGGTAATCATTGACCGTAATGACATGAACGCCCTTGCCGGAAATGGCGTTGAGATAGGCCGGCAATGTCCCGACCAGCGTCTTGCCTTCACCGGTACGCATTTCGGCAATCTTGCCGTTGTGCAGCACCATGCCGCCGATCATCTGAACATCGAAGTGGCGCATACCGAGTTCGCGCTTGCCGGCTTCACGGACGACCGCAAAAGCTTCCGGCAGGAGGTCATCGAGAGACTCGCCGGCGCCGTGACGCTGACGGAATTCGTCGGTTTTGGCACGTAACTGCTCGTCGCTCAGCGCTTCGAGCGCCGGCTCAAACGCATTGATGCGCTTGACGGTCTGGAAGTATTGCTTAATGAGCCGGTCGTTGCGGCTGCCGAAAATCTTTTTGAGTAGGCCGGAAATCATCGTCTTGGGTTCGGGATTGTGCAAAGCAACAAAACGAACATTCTAGCACGCCGACAAACGCCGACGATTAGCATCCAAATCAATGACTTAGGGAGGTGCTGATGAATTCTGGCTTTCCGGTGGGCCCGGCGCTGATTTGAGTTGCTTCAGGGCGAGGAATATGCCGCTCAATGCCAGAATTTCTGCGGGGGAACGCCACCATCAACGGCAACGCCCGCTCCTTGCGCAGCGTGCGGAAAAAAGGCATGAAACTCGTTGCTTCCGCACTGATTACATTTTGTCTCCATTTGTGCCCAATGTTGCACGGTGAAGAACTTCAGTCCGTAGAGATCGAATTTAACCGCACTCCACGAGTGGATGTCGATCAGGTCGCTGAAATGCTCGGTCAACTGGGCGTCTGACAAGGCCTCGATGCGGTAGTCGAATACCCCCCAAGCGCCTTGTGGCGCGAGCGTAGGCGTCATTCGTCTTAGGCTGCAACCTGCCCACCTCCGGGCTGGACGTCAAAAAACTATTTGCAGAGAACCCAAAACCGGGCTTGTTCAACGGTAATCCCCCCGGAAATTAGCGGCAGTTAAAAGTAGAATTTTCTCCACAGCAGCCCGAGGAAGTTTTACATGAAGACGTCACGCTTTTCAGACAGCCAGATCATCGCCATTCTCAAGCAAGCAGAGGGCGGCAGCCCGGT
>CAJBDJ010000021.1 GCA_903951825.1 uncultured Pseudomonadota bacterium | reverse complement strand
GCGGCATAGGCATCTTTCCGGTTGGGCCTGCGGCCCGCCCTCCAAGACACCTATGCCGCGCAAGTCACTATCTGGGGTGTATCAGTTTTAAATCGCTGATCAAAAGAAATCTGTGTCAGTTTTAAATCGCCGTTGACAGCAGATGCAGCCTGAGTCAAGCATGATCACGTCTTCATCGATTTTGGTGACCAAATGGTGGTCGACCGCAACACTGCCGAATTCGTTGATCAAGACGGCTGCTGTCGCCATTTCCGGTTGACTGAGCAGATGGTTGAGCAAGGTAGTCTTGCCCGCACCAAGAAAGCCAGTGAGCAGGGTAACGGGGATGCGACGTTCAATTTCCTGAGAAGACATTTTGCGTCCTAACCGCCAAACTGGCGTTTGCGTTGTTCATGGCGCTCCTGCGACTCTAGGCAGAGGCTGGCGGTTGGCCGGGCGAGCAGGCGGGCAATGCCGATCGGCTCGCCGCTTTCCTCGCACCAGCCATAGCTGCCGTCCTCGATGCGTGCCAGTGCCTGGGCGATCTTCTTGAGCAGTTTTCTTTCGCGGTCACGCACGCGCAATTCCAGCGCGTGCTCTTCCTCGGCGCTGGCCCGGTCGGTCGGATCCGGTGCCGCTGTTGTTTCCTGCAAGTGATGCGTCGTTGCTGTGGCTGCCTCACGCAAGGCAGTTTCTTCATCCAGAAGGCGTTGCTTGAAGCTCGCCAGCTGAACTTCGGACATGTACTCGGAATCCGGTGCCTCCAGCAATTGGGCATCGCTCAGCAGTTTGATCGTCTTGCTCACGATTCAGTCCTCCTCATCTTCTTCGATGGCCCATTGCGGAAAGGGGTCCTCATAGCGCACCCAGGCTTGGGGGCCGGCCGCCAGTTCGGCATCGTTCAGAAGACAGGCGTCCAAGGCCAGTCGTAGTGCGGCTTCATCCATCTCGATACCGATCATCACCAGTTCCTGCTGGGCATCGCCATAGGGCTCGACCCAGCGTTCCAGAATGATCCGGCGGTTGTCTTCATCCTGCGGCCACTCTTCCTGCGGGACGGCAGCCCACCACAGACCGCCCAGTTCGTGCCGGGTCACCGGGCCGGCCTGTGACCAGCCGCCGACCAGACCGGGGCGTGAGGCCAGCCAGAAATAGCCTTTCGAGCGGATAACGCCCGGCCATTCCTGATTGATCCACTGATAGAAACGCGCGGGATGGAAAGGCCGGCGGGCGTGGTAGACGAAGCTGGAAATGCCGTATTCCTCGGTCTCCGGAATATGCTCGCCACGCAGCTCCTGCAGCCAGCCGGGGGCATCGGCCGCCTGTTCGAAATCGAAGCGATTGGTATTGAGGATGCGTTCCAGCGGAATCTTGCCGAAGCGGGCGTGAACGATGTCCGCGCGTGGATTCAGGGTTTGCAGGATAGCTTCGAGGCGGGCGACGTCTTCCGGTGAGAGAAGGTCGGTTTTGTTGAGGACAATGACGTCACAGAATTCGACTTGTTCGACCAGCAGATTGACCACCGTGCGCTGATCTTCTTGACCCAGACTTTCGCCGCGGTCGGCGATGTAATCTTGCGAGCTGTAGTCGTTCAGGAAGTTGAAGCCGTCGACGACGGTGACCATGGTATCCAGCCGCGAGATGTCAGACAGGCTGGTGCCGTCCTCGTCGCGGAAGGTAAAGGTCTCGGCCACCGGCATCGGCTCGGAGATGCCGGTCGATTCGATCAGCAGGTAATCGAAACGTTTCTCCTTCGCCAGTCGGGCGATTTCGATCAGTAGGTCTTCGCGTAGCGTGCAGCAGATGCAGCCGTTGCTCATCTCGACCATTTTTTCTTCGGCCCGTGACAACTCGGCACCACCTTCGGCAACCAGCCGGGCATCGATATTGACCTCGGACATGTCATTGACGATAACGGCAACGCGCAAGCCTTCGCGGTTGTTCAGTATGTAATTGAGCAGTGTGGTTTTGCCGGCACCGAGAAAGCCGGAGAGGACAGTGACGGGCAGGCGGGGATCGGTTTTGTTGAGTTGTGTGGTCATTTCTGGCTCGGGTGAAAGGGGAGTTGAAGCGGGGTCGAAATTACTTCAACGCGATCGTCTTTGACCGCGTTATAGAAGCAACTGCGCCGCCCGGTATGGCAGGCGCCGCCGAGTTGATCGACGAGTAGCAGGAGGGCGTCACCGTCGCAGTCGAAGCGGGTTTCGATCACACGTTGCCGGCAGCCGGATGTTTCGCCCTTGCGCCACAAACTTTGGCGGCTTCGCGACCAGTAACAGGCAAAGCCGGTGGCAAGGGTTTCATTAATGGCGGCGCGATTCATCCAGGCCAGCATCAACACCTCGAGGGTGTCGAACTGTTGCGCGACAGCAGCGACCAGCCCTTGCTGATCAAACGGCAAATTGGCCAGCACTTCGGTAAGTGGCAAGCTCGCGCCGATGGGCGAGCCTTCAAGTCGGGTTAACATAGGGGCTTCTGGATATAAGAAATGCAATGTTATAACATTGTATTTGTGCCACCAAGAGCTAACTGATGAATTCCTCAATTCCCGACATTCAATGTCCGCCAACTGCAGGTAGCCATACTGCTGCACTGGATCTCGCCGAAGCCGCTTGCCGGACGCGGGGGGCCAGTCTGACGGCGATCCGCCGCGAGGTGCTGGAGCTGCTTTACCGCAGTCCGACCGGCGTCAAGGCCTACGATCTACTGGCTCAAATCAAGGAGGCTCGACCCGGCGCTTCGCCACCGACCATCTATCGCGCACTGGATTTTCTGATTGAGCAGGGCCTGGCGCACAAAATCGGCCGCATGAATCTCTTCGTAGCCTGCCGGCATGCTTCGCACCAGATCCCCAGTCTGTTTCTGGTCTGCCCGAAATGCAGTGGGGTCACCGAATTGCAGGAGCAATCAGTGATGAGCGCGCTGTCAAACAGCCTTGCTGCTGCCGGGCACCGTCTCGAGAGTCCGGAAGTGGAAATCAGTGCGCTGTGCCCAATGTGTGTTGGTGCACGATAGAAGTAACATCTTCATCCAAGAATTGACTAAGCTCAGCAGGTCATATCCGTCGGAACAATGAATTTGGCAAATGACCGCTTCAATATCTGAAAGCTGTCAGTGATCATGAAAATTTCATAGGGCCGCAATGGGCACTCAAGAGACCGTCGGGCACCATGACGTTGGATTAACGTACGATAATCTCCGAATTCTGTGCCTGCATCAATGACAAACGCTTAACTGCTTTTTCAGTTCCGCTGCACCCCAAACCCCATTCTTGCCATGTTTCCTCTGACGGCGTGACGCAACAGCCGTAATTATCGCGCCATGGCGACTGTCCGCAGGCTGTTCTGGCGCTAAAATTCCGCGATGATCAGCGAACTTTGTTTCAACCAAACCCTCCGCCGCATCGAAGCCGCCCATCGCCACCTGCCGTTGATGCAACGCGCCGGAGCCGCAGCCGCAGCGTGGGCGGCCTCCCTTGCCGTCCAGCGTGAGTTGCCGATTCTTGTGCTGGCCGGCCCCGGCAACAACGGGGGCGATGCTTTTGAGGCCGCCCGCCTGCTGCGCGAGGGATTTTTCGAGGTGGTTCTAGTCTTTGCCACCGATCCACAGCAACTCCCGCCGGATGCCGCCGCGGCCTGCCAGCGTTACCGCGCTGCCGGTGGCGCACTGCTCGCCAGCATTCCAGAAGCCCGGCGCTGGGCGCTGATCATCGACGGAATCTTTGGTATTGGTCTCAAGCGCGCTCCCGAAGGCATTTACGCGCAGTGGATCGCCACCGCCAGGCGCCATGCTGTTCGGGATAATTGCCCGGTGCTGGCGCTCGATTGTCCGTCGGGACTGAATGCCGATACCGGCCAGACGCCGGGTATTTGCATTGAGGCAAGCCAGACAATCACTTTCATCGCCGGCAAACCCGGACTGTTGACCGCTGACGGCCCCGATCATTGCGGCGAGATACGCCTTGAGCGCCTGGGATTGCCCCTCGATGACGGGTTTGAAGCCGATGGCCGCAGCGTTTCGCGCGCCGACTTTGCCGCTTGCCTGACGCCGCGCCGGCGCAATTCACATAAAGGAATTTTTGGCAGCGCCGGCATTCTCGGCGGCAGCAAGTCGATGCTCGGTGCCGCCTTGCTGGCCGGTCGGGCGGCGCTCAAGATGGGCAGCGGCCTGGTTTATCTGGGGCTTCTCGATCCTGAATTGCCGAGCGTCGATTTTCATCAGCCGGAGCTGATGCTGCAGCGCGCCGACAGTCTCCTGCAAAACGATCTGCGCGCTCTCGCCTGCGGCCCCGGCCTCGGGCGTTCCGCTGAAGCCATCCGGCTGCTTGAGCAGGCGCTCAAAGCCCCGGTACCGCTCGTTCTCGATGCTGATGCGCTGAACATTCTGGCCACCGACGGTCGTCTCGAAGGCCATCTTTACAACCGTCTGGCGCCGGTCATTCTCACCCCGCATCCGGCCGAAGCCGGTCGCCTGCTCGGCTGTACCGTGCGCGAGGTGCAGAGCGACCGTATCGAGGCTGCCCGTGAACTGGCCAGGCGCTATCGCTGCGAAGTCGCGCTCAAAGGGTGCGGCACTGTCGTTGCTGCGGTCGACGGTCGCTGGTGGATCAACACCACCGGCAACCCCGGCATGGCCAGTGCCGGCATGGGCGATGTACTGACGGGCCTGATTACCGCCTTGCTCGCTCAAAACTGGCCGGCGCTGCCGGCACTGCTGGCCGCCGTTCATTTGCACGGCGCCGCTGCTGACCGCTTGGTCAGCGAAGGGCGCGGGCCGATCGGGCTGGTTGCCGGCGAAGTCATCGAGGCCGCCCGTGCCTGCTTCAACCTGTGGGTTGATGGACAACCCTGATTCCCGCCTTGCCTTCAATAATCTCCACTTTATTTGCCAACTGCCACTCCTGACGCCATGCCTACCGATTTTCCTTATCCCCTTGCCGACGAAATCTCTCGCAACGTCGCTGCAGCCCTCGCCGAAGACATTGGTGCCGGCGATCTGTCGGCCAGCCTGATTCCGCCAGAACGTCGCGTTTTCGCCAGCGTCCTGTCGCGCGAAGCCGGCGTGCTTTGCGGCACCGCCTGGTTTGAGCGCTGCCTCAGCGAACTTGACCCGCAAGCCGTCGTCGACTGGCAGGCCAGCGATGGCGAGCGCATCAGCGCCAATCAACTGCTTTGCAAAATTACTGCCGATGCCCGTGCGCTGCTGGCGGCCGAACGCAGCGCGCTCAATTTTTTGCAATTGCTCTCAGCCGTCGCCAGCAAGGCGCGTCGCTACGCCGATGCCATTACCGGTACCCGGGCGGAGGTCGTCGATACGCGGAAAACCCTGCCCGGTCTGCGGATTGCGCAAAAATTTGCCGTGCGTTGCGGCGGTGGCGGCAATCACCGTCTGGCTTTGTGGGACGCCATCCTGTTCAAGGAAAACCACATCATCGCTGCCGGCGGCATCGTCGCCGCGCTGGAGGCGGCGGCGACGGTGGCACGTGCGGCGGGTGAGCGTTGCCGCTTCGTGCAGATTGAAGTCGAAAATCTGGATGAACTTGAAAGCGCCCTGGCGGCGGGCGCGGCGATGATACTGCTCGACAATTTCAGCCTCGACATGCTGCGCGCCGCCGTTCGCCTCAATGCCGGCAGGGCGCTCCTCGAAGCCTCGGGCAATGTCACCCTGGAAACCATTCGCGCAATTGCCGAGACCGGGGTGGATCGGATTTCAGTCGGCGCCTTGACCAAAGACGTCAAGGCGCTTGACCTGTCGATGCGCTTTAGCGTCTGACAGCGGGCGCCGGCGGCGCCTGGTCAGACCCGGTCGGCGATGAACTGCTTGACCGCCTCGACATCCGGCGCCATCACCGTCACAAATTGCGGCAGGTTTTCGATGCCGACCATCGCCGCCGGACGCAGCGGCTCGCTGCCAAGTGCCTCGCGTATCGTCTCCTCAAATTTGGCCGGCTGGGCGGTTTCGAGGACGATCATCGGGACGCCAGCGCGGCGGTGTTCGAGCGCCACCTTCAAACCGTCGGCGGTATGGGTGTCGAGCATGACCTGGTAGCGACCCTGGGCAAGGCGGATCGTCTTGATGCGGTCGCCGTGCGTGCTTTTGCCAGAGACGAAACCAAATGTCGGCAGGTTTTTCCAGTCGTCCGTCGCCGACAGGTCAAAGGCTTGCCCCGCCTCAACCCTGGCCCATAACTCGCTGACGATCAGCGGGTCGCGTCCGACCAGATCAAAAACAAAGCGCTCGAAATTGGAGGCTTTCGAAATATCCATCGACGGACTGGAGGTGATGCTGGTTTGGGCAGCAGTGCGCGGACGATAGACGCCGCTGCGGAAAAACTCGTCGAGGACGTCATTTTCGTTGGTGGCCAGCACCAGTTGCCCGATCGGCAGCCCCATCTGGCGGGCGATATGGCCGGCGCAGATATTGCCGAAATTGCCCGAAGGCACGGCAAAGTCGACCACCTCGTCAGCGCTGCTGGTGGCCAAAAAATAGCCCTGGAAGTAATAAACGATCTGCGCCGCAACGCGTGCCCAGTTGATCGAATTGACCGCGCCAATCTTGTATCTGGCCTTGAAAGCAGCATCATTGGAAACCGCCTTGACAATATCCTGCGCCTCGTCGAAGAGGCCGCTGACGGCGATATTGAAAATGTTCGGGTCTTGCAGCGAGTACATCTGGGCACGCTGAAAGGCGCTCATCCGGCCTTCCGGCGAGAGCATGAAAACCTTGACATTGTGTTTGCCGCGCATCGCGTATTCGGCCGCCGAACCGGTATCGCCCGAAGTCGCGCCGAGGATGTTGATCGACTCGCCACGCTGGTCAAGGACGTATTCGAAGAGATTGCCGAGCAACTGCATCGCCATGTCCTTGAAGGCGAGCGTTGGGCCATTGGACAACTCCTGCGTGTACAGGCCGTCTTCGAGGCGCGTCAGCGGGGTGATCTGGGCAGCGTCACCGCCGTTGCGCGTATGGCGATAAACCTCGGCGGTATAGGTTTTGGCGACCAGCGCCTTGAGATCGGCGGCGGGAATGTCGGTGATAAAGCGGCTGAGAATTTCATACGCCAGATCGGCGTAAGACAATTGGCGCCAGGCATCCAGATCCGCCCGGCTGATCTGCGGATAATGCTCCGGCAGGTAGAGGCCACCATCGGGCGCCAGGCCAGCGAGGAGAATGTCGCAGAATGACTGGGGAGCGGCGTGACCGCGAGTCGAGATATAGCGCATGGCGTAGCCCTGGAATGCGAAAAGCCGGCATTTTAGCGCGTTGACCGCAGCGCGTGAGACGGCTGCGGCAATCTTGCGATAGCCGTTACCGGATGAGCCGATTGAGGGGGCGTCTCAGAAAACGGAAAATGAAGCACGTTAATCTGATGGCATGACAAGCCGCGAAGGCATGCTGTGCTTGGCTCACAAAGGAAAAGGCTTCTCGCAAACAGGTCTGCGAGAAGCCTTGCTGAGAAGTCGGCTCCTTCTGGCGCCGACGTGGCTGCGATGTTTTCGAAAACAGTTCTCGCTTGAAGTCGTGCTGAACGGTGAATTTCGAGAATCAGGCGTGCAGGGTCTTGAGCGCCAGGTCTGGCGCAGTACGCACGATTTTGAGCAAGGCGGCAGCAGGGCCGGTCGGGTTGCGGCGATGCTGCTCCCAGTTTTGCAATGTCTTGATGCTGACCTGCATCAACTGGGCAAACTCGCTTTGTGACAGCCCGATTTGCTCACGTACCGCCTTGACGTCCGGCGTTGTTACCTTGATCCGGCGCGAGGCGGGCGCTTCCCCGCGAGAAATCGCCTTGGCTTCTTTCAGGCTTTGCACGAGGTCATCAAACAATGCTTGTTCCATTTCATAGCTCCTTCACAAATTCGCGCAGCAAGGCGGTTTCCCGGTCGGTCAGATCGTCCTTCTTGGACTTCGGATAGATCAGCAGCATGTAAATCTGTCCATCGTCCCGGAGCCAGTAGTAGATCACCCGAACCCCGCCGCTCTTGCCGCGCCCAGGCAGCGCGTGGCGCAGCTTACGGATTCCACCGCCACCCTTGAGGATGTCGCCCCGTTCCGGGTTCTCCACCAAGACATTCTGAATATCCGCATACTCGTCATCCGACAGCAGATCGGCAAGCAGGCGGGTGAATGTCGGGGTTTCGATGAATTCCATAACCTGTATTATATACGCCAATGGCGTATATATCAACGATTATCAAAAATCCTTGGCGTGCGATTTTTCCGTTTTCTGAGACAGCCCCATTGACTGCGACGCGAACTTCCGGAAGGAGTGAAATCCGGAGCAGCGCTTGTCAGGGCGTGATTCATCATTGGAAAATGGCGGATGCAGCCCAAAAACCAGCGTTTTCGCGGCCACTTTCGCCTTGAACTCCGCTGTCGGTATATTTTGTTTCTTCAAATCACTCATTTTGCATTTCCCTTTCGACAGCTCACAGCTTAAATCGCTGTCTTGAAATCGGGATCCACTTTACTAAGGCGTCGGATCCGACACAAAGCCAATTCTTACCAGGCCTGCTTTTGCCGCCAACGCCATGACTTTGGCCACCGTCTCGTAATGCACAAAGCGGTCAGCATGAATATGAACTTCCGGCTGTGGTTGCCTAGATGCCTCGACAGCAAATCGCTGTGGCAGATTGTCCAGCGTTACTGCCTCACCATTCCAGAACAGCTCGCCGTTTTCGCGGATGCCGAACTCAATGTGCTCAGGCTTGGTGATATTCACGCTACTCGATGCCTTGGGCAAGTCAATCTTGACCGCGTTAGTCAGCAAGGGTGCGGTGACGATAAAGATCACCAACAAGACCAGCATGACATCGACCAGCGGCACTACGTTCATGTCAGCCATTGGCAGCTTGCCGCGATAGCGATTGAAGTTCCCCTGTGCCATTACTTAACCCCGCTGCGTGGTGGAGGGAGAAATCTGCTTGCCACTGCCTCCCTTAACTGTCAGAAGCACATACAGATCGTGGGCAAAGGACTCCAGCCGGGCCAACCACATCCGGTTGCGGCGGTTGAAGGCGTTATAGGCGAGCACGGCAGGAATCGCGACTGCCAAACCCAGCGCTGTCATGATCAGCGCCTCACCAACCGGCCCGGCCACCTTGTCCAGCGTCCCCTGACCGGAAAGACCGATCTGTACGAGGGCATGGTAGATGCCCCAAACGGTGCCGAACAGTCCGACGTAGGGTGCAGCGGAGCCGGCTGACGCCAGAACAGTCAGCCCATATTCAGACTTTGCCGCCTCGACATCGATCTCGTTATTGAGTGTGCGGGTCAGATATTCCGCCATGCCACCTGCCATGGCGAGATTGTCTTTGCCACTATCGGCAAGCGCCGCCAAGGATTTTTGCAGCAAGGCGGCAAAGGCATTATCAGCGGGCTGCGTGCGCAAGGTGGATTCGACTTCGGATAACGAGGCGGCAAGCCAGAAGCACTGGAGAAAGGCATCTGCACTGCGCTGAGCCAAGATATTGGCCAAGGCACGCGTGACGATCAGGTACCAGCTGGCTATTGAGAGAAGCAAAAGCGTTCCGATGACAGCTTTGCCGACACCATCGATTTGTGTCAGAAAATGGGCAAAACCCAGACTGGTTGTAACGGTTTGTTCCATGAATCAGTTTCCGTTCAGAATGAAATTGAAGGGTTGCAAGGCAAGCGCCCGGACGGCCTGACCATTGCGCCTGGCCGGCGTGCAGCGCCAGGCACGAACGGCTGCAAGCGCTGCTTCGTCCAAGCGTATGAAGCCGCTGCTGCGGTCAACCCTCGCTAGGGCAACATTTCCGGACTCGTTGAGCTCGACTCGCAAAACGACGACGCCCGTTTCCCCAAGACGCCTTGATTGAGGCGGATAAGCGGGCGCTGAGCGCTCAGGGCAGGCGACGGCAAGTTCGGATGACATTGTGACCGGCCCCGGTGGCAAGGGCATGGATGGCGCCTCAATCACCGGCTCAGGCTTGGGCAGCGGTGGCGGCGCGACATATTCTGTGGGTGCGAGTACGGGCGTTTCGGCGACGATCTGGCGGTGCTGCGGCTTCTCGATAGCCTTTGGTTTGGGCGGCGCCGGACGCTTGGGTTCGTCCTTCCTATCCGGCGAGGGCGGGGAGATGAAATTGACGAAGAGTGTCAACACCTCTTGCGGTGAAGAGATCAGGCGATGCTGCCACAGGCCATAAAGGGCGACAGCATGCAGGGCGAAGACAAAAATCAGGCCAACAATGCGGTTGACCGCAACATTCGTAGAATTTTCAGGCATTGGCAAAAAGATCGCACCCCCGGTTTAAATGATTTGCCAAAGCCAGCAATCTGAGTTGACACTTTGGGCATCACCTTGCCCGGCAATGATTAGCTGCTCAAACGTTGCTTTGCGCGCTTTGCCAAGCTGAACGCGGTTTCCCTCATGCCGGCAAACATATCATCAAGAAATTGCCGAACAACCGGCGGTGCCTTCTCCGGAGAACCCGAGTTGTATGGTGGTGCCGGATCATATTCCAGATAGAGCTGAATCGCTTTTGCATAGTCTGGGCTGCGTAGCGAAGCAGCAATTTTGAGGCCGAAATCGATACCTGCCGTTACGCCGCCGCCAGTAACGCGATTGCGATCAACGACCACTCTACCCTTGGTCGGAATCGCTCCCAATTCCTTGAGCACATCGTGAGTGGCCCAATACGAGGTCGCTTTGTAACCATCCAGAAGCCCGGCAGCGCCGAGGATGAGTGAGCCGGTACAGACGCTGGTGACAAAGCGTGCAGACTTTCCTTTTTCTGCCAAAAAATCCAGTACTTCTTTGTCTTCCATCATGGTGAAGGTACCGGGAACGCCGCCGGGCACGAAGAGGACATCCAACTTTTCCGGGCAGTCCCGGAAAGTGGTTGTCGGCTTTACCGGTATCAGAACCGGGGTTTCCGGCTTGTCACCCGCCACCACATCGAGGTTCTTCCACAATAGATGTATCTCGCGATTCATCAATGACTCGAAAACTGTCAGCGGCCCGACCAAATCCTGTAGGAACATACCGGGATAAACCAGCAGGCCAATAGTGACTTTAGGGCCTTCGGTCAGCGCGGCATGACGCTTTATAGCGTCAAGGTGATGCTGCTCCGCAGTTTCTTTGGATGGCGCACCGCCGCCCGCCTTCTTTTCAGCTGCTTCTGCAGTTTCCGAAGCGCCCAGTATTTTTGCCAAGCCAAGCGCCGCTGCCCACTGCGCGAAATTACGTCGATTCATCAATACGCTCCAATAACTTGGGCAGCCCATGCAAATCCGGGCTGCCCATCAACCAACTAGAAGGCGAAATTGGCTGTGGCCGTGATCGTCCTCGGCACGGCCGGGATGACTTGGTTGCCGCCAAAGTAAGCGGAAGGAACGTAGTATTTCTTGTCGGTCAGATTAAAGACGTTCAAGCCCAGACGCGCCTTACCGATGGTGTAGGAAGCTTGCGCATCCCAAACCGTGGTGGCCGGCGTAAAGAAGGTATTCGTGGGATTTCCGGGCAACTGCGAGTTGTGGCTCAGACCGAGCCCCAGGCCAAGGCCGGCTAGATCGCCAGAGCGGAAGTCATAGCGCGTTGCCAGGCGAGCGCTCTTTTCCGGCACATTGAACAGTTGCTTACCCACCAGTGCGGCGTTGCTATCTTCCGTAATTTCTGCCTTCTGCGTCGTAAAGGCTGCGATCCAGACCCACGACGGTGTTGCTTGCCATCTCAGGTCGAGATCAACCCCTTTGGATTGCTGCTTGCCGGCCTGGACGGAAAAGCCCGGATTCGTCGGATCGCCCATGGCGACATTTTTGCGCGTCAGGTCAAACCATGCCGCTGTGGCTGTGATTCCCGCAAAATCCTTGAGGCGAATACCCACTTCGGTCTGCTTCGATTCTTCTGGCTTGGGTGGCTTTGAAAAGTTGGAAAATGTGGGTACCTGCATGCCCTCACCGTAGCCAGCGAATACCGAAAACTTGGACGTAATTTCATAGACAGCACCAATCCGCGGGGTGGCCTTGGAATTGCTGCTGACGTTATTGACCCCCCACGACGGCATGACGTCGGTTATATCGATTACGGAATAGCGGAGACCACCCAGAAAATGCCAGTTGCCAATGTCAATCTGATCCTGAAGATAAGCGACCTTGGAGGTGTAGCGGTTTTGCCAATCGGGCGTCGCCGGCGACACGGGCTCAGACCAGGCAGGGTAAACCGGGTTAGTCAGATCGACGTTGGCGAAAGAGACGGAGCCAAAACCATTCGAGTAGGCCATGAAACCCTCGTCCTGTGTCTTTTCGTAATCGATACCCAGATTCAGCGTGTGTTTGGCTTCCCCAGTCTGGAACTTGCCGGTCAGGCTTGGCGAGAGGGTCGTTGTTTTCAATTGTTGCCACATCCGCAAACCACACATCGTGTTTACGTTTGGCGTCGCGCTACCGTAATCAAAACAGCCCATCATACTCATCGAGTCGACCAGCCAGGTTCCTCGTTGATCGAGTTTGATTTCGTTGTAGGCTGTCAGAAGCGAGAAACTCCAGGTGTCTGTCAGTTTCTGCGACCATTGCAGGTTGGCACCTTGCGATTTGTTGGTTGACTCTGGAAGGCCTTCGGCTCCAATAAAGGTGCTTCTCGGTAGCTTATAGGTCAAGGTATTCAATGTGCCATTGACCGGTAATGCACTGTAGTCGAGCGTGGCATTTTCCAGATAGCGCAATTTAAGTACAACTTTGGTATCGGCATTCGGTGCCCAGGACAGGCTCGGGAACAGGGCACGCCGTTTCAAGTAAACACGGTCAGTTTCACTGTCACTGTCAGACCACTCGCCGGCTACCCGGAAAGCCCATGCCGAATCCAACGGCTGATTGATGTCGAAATTGGTTCCTTTCTCGCCATAGGAGCCAACCTTGAAACCAAGCTTTCGAACAATTTCCTGCGAGGGCTCAGCTGTCGTAATCACGACCAAGCCCCCTGTCGTTGCGTAGGAGCCTATGCCTTGACTGCCGAAGAGTGCACCTGACGGCCCTTTGACGACATCGATACGCTCGGCGTTGACCAGGCTTTCCTGATTCGTGAAACTGCCCTTCATGGCCACCCCATCAACGACAGTACCCGACGTAAACCCGCGAATCTTGAAAACCACGTTATTGGCATCGCGTTGGTCTATCGTGTTGACGTTGCTGACGTTGCGCAGCGCGTCGGAAACGGTCTTCGATCCCTGATCCTCAATCATCGCCCGCGGCACAGTGACGATGGATTGGGGAATGTTCTCAACCGGAGTTTCCGTGCGCGTACCCGCACTGACCGATTTAACGACGTATCCGGAGTCGGCTGGCGCACTGACTTCAATCGTACCAAGCTGGGTAGCCTCTTCCGCATAAGCAACACCAAAACAAGCAGCTACTAGCGCGGAAACGACAGATTTTCGAAAAACAGCGTTCGTAGAATTTGGAATTATTTTTGTATTGCTCATGAAACCCCCGTTTATTTGAGCGAGTTAGCGGGAAATGCCACCGCCCGAAAAAGTTCGGGGAGCTTACCGAGAAAGTATCGGAGCGAAAATGCGGCAAATTGTCACATGAGAAAAATGATGCAACGCACTTAATTGGGAGCTCATTGATTTCGCCGGGGAGGGGGGCTGAAGCTGCCCGATTGCCTTGCGGCACGACTGCGGGCGGTTTGTTGCACTGCGGCAACGGTATAATCATGAGCTTTTCGCACTGATGCCGCCTGCCGTGACTCCCCTTGAAACCGAAATCTTCCGCCGTCGCACGTTTGCGATTATTTCCCACCCTGACGCCGGCAAGACGACGCTGACCGAAAAATTGCTCTGGTTCGGTGGCGCGATTCAGGTGGCTGGCGAGGTCAGGGCGCGCAAGGCCAGCCGCCATGCGACTTCGGACTGGATGGAGCTGGAAAAGCAGCGCGGCATTTCGGTGACTTCTTCGGTGATGCAGTTTCCCTATCGTGAGTGCATGATCAATCTGCTCGACACGCCGGGGCACGAGGATTTTTCGGAGGATACCTATCGCACGCTGACGGCGGTCGACTCCGCCGTCATGGTCATCGACTCGGTGAACGGCGTCGAGGCGCAAACGATCAAACTGTTGAATGTGTGCCGTATGCGCGACACGCCGATCATTACCTTCATCAACAAACTCGACCGCGAAGGCAAGGAGCCGATTGACCTCCTTGACGAAATCGAGTCGGTGCTCGGCATCCAGTGCGCCCCGATGACCTGGCCAATCGGCATGGGCAAGCGTTTTCGCGGTGTTTATCATCTTTACGACGACGCCATCGCCTTCTTCGACCCGCAGGCTGAAAAGGGTACGGCGGAGATTATTCAAGGGCTCGACAACCCGCGTCTCGACGCCTTGATCGGTACCCAGGCCGACGAGTTGCGCAACGATATCGAACTGGTGCGCGGTGCCTCGCACGCTTTCGACGCGCAGGCTTATCTGTCGGGCAAACAGTCGCCAGTGTTTTTTGGCTCGGCGGTCAATAACTTCGGCGTGCAAAGCTTGCTCGACGCCGTTGTTGAGCTCTCGCCGGCACCGATTGCCCGCTCAGCGACGACCCGCGACGTGCAGCCGAACGAGCCGAAATTTTCCGGCTTCGTCTTCAAGATTCAGGCCAATATGGATCCCAAGCATCGTGACCGGATTGCTTTCGTGCGCGTTTGTTCCGGCCGCTTCGAGCGCGGCATGAAGCTCAAGCAGGGCGGCAAGATGCTGGCCGTCAACAACGCCATCACCTTCATGGCGCGTGATCGCAGCACGACAGACGAGGCTTATCCGGGCGATATCATCGGCATCCCCAACCACGGAACGATTCGCCTTGGCGAGACATTCACCGAAGGCGAAGACCTGCGTTTTACCGGCATCCCTTCTTTTGCACCCGAATTTTTTCGTCTGGCGCGTATCGCAAACCCACTTAAAATCAAACAATTGCAGAAGGGTCTTCAACAACTTGCTGAAGAAGGGGCGACACAGCTCTTTCGTCCCCTCTCGGGCAATGATCTGATCCTCGGGGCGGTCGGCATCCTGCAGTTTGATGTCGTCGCCAGCCGTCTGGAAAACGAGTATGGCGTCCAGGTGATTTTCGAGAGTTACAACTGTGCGACGGCGCGCTGGATTGCGGGCGATGCAGCCGAACTTCGTCAGCTTTCTGATCGCTATGGCGCCAATGTCGCGCTCGATGGTGCGGATGATCCGGTTTACCTGGCGCCCAACAATGTTTATCTGAACATGGTCAAGGAAAAATACCCCAACCTGAATTTCCTTGAGGCGCGGGAAGTTATTTAGGCAGGTTCCGTTTGGCCAGCAGGCGGTCAAGCTGGTTGGCGAAATTCTGTCGGTCGGACTGATTGAAGGCCGCCGGGCCGCCGGTTTCGACGCCGCTGTTGCGCAGGGTTTCCATGAAATTGCGCATGTCCAGGGTTTGTTTGATGTTTTCTTTGGTGTACAACTCGCCGCGCGGATTGAGGGCGAGGGCGCCCTTGTCGATGGCGCCGGCAGCCAGTGGAATGTCGGCGGTAATCACCAGGTCGCCGGCAACGGCCTGTTCGACGATGTAATTGTCGGCAACGTCAAACCCCTTGGCCACCTGCACGACACGGATTGTCGGATAGGGCGGCGTTTTCAGCCATTGGTTGGCGACCAGCGTCAGTGGCAGCCGGGTGCGCTCGGCGAGGCGGTAGAGAATTTCCTTGATGGCGACGGGGCAGGCGTCGGCATCGACCCAAATGTGCATGAAAAGGTGCTCCGGCAGTGCGACCTGCGATAATACGCGCCTAACTTGAGGATTCGTTTCAGAAATGTCTATTCAATGGTTCCCCGGGCACATGACGCAGGCGCGCAAAAAAGCGGCCGAAACGCTGGCGATGGCCGATGTCGTGGTCGAAGTGCTTGATGCCCGTTTGCCCATGGCCTCCAGTAATCCGATGATTCATGAGCTGCGCGCTTTCCGCCAACGTCCTTGCCTGAAACTGCTGAACAAGGCCGATATGGCCGATCCGCTGGCAACCCAGGCGTGGCTCGATTATTTCGCCGGACAGCCGGGCGTCAAGGCGGTGGCGATTTCCTGCAAAAAGGCCAGCGACGTGGCGCGGGTTACCGGACTTGCCCAAAAGCTGGCGCCGCATCGCAATGACGCGATCAAGCCGCTGCGCCTGATGATCATGGGCATTCCCAACGTCGGCAAATCAACCTTGATGAATGCGCTGGTCAAAAAAAGGGTCGCGGCGGTCGGTGATCAGCCGGCGGTGACCAAAAGCCAGCAACGCATCGATATCAGTTCGCGGCTGACGATTTACGACACGCCGGGCATGTTGTGGCCAAAAATCGCTCATCCGGTCGACGGCCTGATGCTGGCGGCGAGTCATGCGGTGGGAGTCAATGCCTATATTGACGAAGAGGTGGCGACGTTTCTTGCCGGTTATTTGCTTGAGGCCTATCCGGCCTTGCTCAAGGCGCGTTATGGCTTTGCGACAGAGAGCCTTGATGCGGTGAGTGTCATCGAAGCCATCGCCAAAAAGCGGGGGTGTTTGCTGAAAGGCCGCGGCGGCGAACTGGATCTGGAAAAAGCCGCGCTGATTCTGTTGATTGACTACCGCAGCGGTGCGCTCGGGCGGATCAGCATGGAAACCCCGGCGCGCCGCGCGGCACGCGCCACTCTGCTGGCAGAAGCGGCAGCAGACAGCGCCGAAAACGACTGAAAATCAGCCCTCAGCGGGCGCCTGAGCGGCGGTTTCTGCGGCCAGCCAGAGACAGCCGCCTTTGCTTTCCTGATTGATACCGGCCAGCACCTGCGCGTGCTGCTCAAGCTCATCGGCGCTGGCGCGGCGGACGATGAGCGTTTGCCGCGCCTGCCGGGGTTGGCCGTCGAGACGGGGTGCCTGTGGCGAAAACTCGGGTTCGATCATCAGGGCATTCTGGCCGCGTGTCATGGCCAGAAACACCTCGGCGAGCAATTCCGTATCGAGCAGCGCCCCGTGCAGGGTTCGTTGCGCGTTGTCCACGGCGTAGCGCTCGCAGAGTGCGTCAAGGTTGTTGCGCTTGCCGGGGTGGAGATCCTTGGCCATGCGCAAGGTATCGGTAACGCGACACAAGGTTTCAACCGGAACGCGATCCAGGCGGCGCAACTCGGCATTCAAAAAGCCAAGGTCGAAGGGCGCATTGTGAATGATCAACTCGGCACCGTTGATGAACTCAAGCAACTCATCAGCGATATCGGCGAATTTTGGCTTGTCGGCCAGAAAATCAAGGGTAATGCCGTGTACCGCCGCCGCGCCGGCATCGATTTCACGCTGCGGATTGATGTATTTGTGCAGATGGCGGCCGGTCGGGCGGCGATTGATCATTTCGATGCAGGCGACTTCAATAATCCGGTGACCCTGGCGCGGGTCGAGGCCGGTGGTTTCGGTGTCGAGCACTATTTGTCGCATTTTCAGCCTTTCAATTCTTCAATGCCGCGATTGGCCAGCGCGTCGGCGCGCTCGTTTTCCGGATGGCCGCTGTGACCTTTGACCCACACCCAAGTCAATTGGTGTTGCCTGACTTGCGCATCCAGTTGCTGCCAGAGGTCGGCATTTTTCACCGGCTTTTTGTCCGAGGTTTTCCAGCCATTGCGTTTCCAGCCATGAATCCACTCATTGATGCCCTTCAGAACGTATTGCGAGTCGGTATGGATGGTTCCACTCAGCGGCCGTTTGAGGGCTTCAATCGCACGTATCGCGGCGGTCAGCTCCATGCGGTTGTTGGTTGTTTCCTTTTCGCCGCCCCACAGTTCCTTCTCGTGCGCTCCCAGGCGCAAAATCGCCCCCCAGCCGCCGGGGCCGGGATTGCCCTTGCAGGCGCCGTCGGTAAAAATTTCAACATTATTTTCTTCAGTGCTCATTGCCTTCCTTTTGTGCCATCGGGCGCAGCGCTTTTGCCCCCAGTTTGCCCGTTTTCCATTGCGGGGCGATCAGACGCATACCATGCACGCGCTTGACTGCGCGCACCATGTAAACGGCACCGGGAACCCCCCACCAGCGTTCGCCGGCGCTTTCCATGAAACCCCAGCGGCGCAGCCATTTCTCGTGCTCGCAAGGGGGAGAAAAGCAGCCAAACTGATTGCGATCGAGCTCGAAACCGAGCAACTTGAGCCAATCCTTGAGGCGCGGCAGCGAGATGTAGCTGCCATTCCAAGGAAACTCACCCTGACGGTTGAAGCGGTTTTTGAGGCCCCACAGCGAGAGCGGATTAAAACCGAGAATGATGACTTGACCTTCGGGAATCAAAATCCGTTCGATTTCCCGCAAAATCTGGTGCGGGTCGCGGTGAAACTCAAGCACATGCGGCAGTACGACGAGGTCGATGCTGGCAGCGGAAAAGGGCAGGGCGGTGAAATCGCATAGCAGATCGACTGCGCCGAACTCGTTGGCACGCTGGCGCAAGGAGATCCGGTTGGCCTGCAACAAATCAATCTGCGGCAAACCCAGCTGCACAGCGTTGAAACCGAAGATGTCGGCGACCGCTTCATCGATGCGGGCGCGCTCCCAGTTCATAACGTAACGTCCCTGCGCCGTTGTCAGCCAGCCGGCGAGACCGGGAATTGACAGGCGACTGGCTTGGCTTGATAGTTCGGGGATGTTTGAGATTTTGCCCATTCCTGCGTTCAAGGATAACTACATCTGGCTGTTGATCGACGGTGACCGTGCCGCGGTGGTTGACCCGGGCGACCCGCTGGCGGTCAGCGAACGCTTGCGGGCGCTTGGTTTGCAACTGGAATCGATACTGATTACTCATCATCACGCCGATCACCAGGGCGGCGTTCCGGCACTGCTTGAACACTGGAATGCCGAGGTCTTCGCGCCGGCCGCGGAGTCTATCACAGGGCGCACCTGCGACTTGCGGGGGGGAGAAACCCTGGAGATTCTGGGGCAAGCGGTCAGCGTGCTGGCGGTGCCGGGGCATACCCTCGGGCATCTTGCCTATACGGTTCCAGGTGCTCTTTTTTGCGGCGACACCCTGTTTGGCGCGGGTTGCGGTCGCTTGTTTGAGGGAACACCGGGACAAATGAGCGAATCGCTCGGCCGCCTTGCTGCCTTGCCGGACGAAACACTCGTTTATTGCGCCCATGAATATACGGAAGCCAATCTGCGTTTTGCTTTGGCCGTCGAGCCGAACAACAGGCAACTGCAGGAGAGAATCCAGCGGGTTGCACGGGTGCGTGACGCCAACCAGCCCAGCGTACCCTCAACGCTGGCGGAAGAAAAAGCGACGAATCCGTTCTTGCGCTGCGCTCAACCCGAGGTGATTGCGGCGGCGCGCCGGCAGGGGGCACCCGACTCGTCCCCGGTGAGCGTTTTCGCGGCCATTCGCCAGTGGCGAAACGCCTTTTAATCAGTGTTTTGCGTTTTTCCTGGCGACGATGTGAGCCAGGGCATCGAGGACGCGGGCGGCATTGAACGGCTTGATGATAAAACCGCTGGCACCATTTT
The DNA here is from genome assembly GCA_903951825.1 of uncultured Pseudomonadota bacterium. Taxonomy (GTDB): domain Bacteria; phylum Pseudomonadota; class Gammaproteobacteria; order Burkholderiales; family Rhodocyclaceae; genus Azonexus. Next base: position 8,800 of record CAJBDJ010000021.1, on the reverse strand, counting down.
CGATTGCCTGCTGCACCGTATCGGGATCGGCGTTGCTGGTGATCATGATGAGGTCGATTTCAGGGTGTGCGGCCTTGATCTCGCAGAGGGCATCGATGCCGTTTTTTTCCGGCATCATCACATCCAGGCAAATCACGTCAGGCTTCAGGCGCTCGGCGATTTCAACGGCGGCAACGCCATTGCGCGCCTCGCCGACCACCTCATATTCCTCTCCGCGCAACATGCCACGCAGAATGCCGCGCATCATGTCGTTGTCGTCCACGATTACTATCCGGCAGCGTTTATTCATTTGTTTTTTTCTGGCGACTGGCTCAGCGACAGTTGATGTTGAAGAAAATCAACCCGCCGGCCGCCAGCGATACGGCAAAGATACCCCAGCCGATGCCGTGTTTCATGGATTGAGCCATTTCACGCTTGTTCTTGCGTTCGCGGTAATGAAAATAGCGTTGAGCTTCGCCGAGGGTAACGGTCGCCGAGAACAAGAAAAAAATCATCCCGCAGAAGAGAAAAATGATCGGCCCGTTAGTCATCTCCCGGCAGGCCGCCATCGAATATTTGAGGTTGCGCAAGACTGAATCAGTTTGTATCGCAAACTGAAAAAGGGCGTAGGCCAGTGCGGCAAAGAGGAAAATCATGCCAACGACCAACCAGGTACTGGCGCGCTTCAGTTCGGCGAGCGCACTACGGAGGTCGTCAAGTATCCACTTCATGATTGTTTGCCTTGTTCCAAAAACGAGGCTCTATCCTATGTTAAATTCCAGCCAAATTTCAAAAACGCGCTAGGTTATCATGGCCGAATCCGACACTTCTTCCGTCAATCCCGCAACGATTGCCCTGAAATTATTTAATCACCCGCCAGCCCGACGTCTGTTGAAGTGGCTGGCGGGTATCGTCATTGTCATCGGCATCCTCGGTTTTTTTGCTGCGCCGCCCTTGCTCAAATCCCTGCTGATCAAGGAATTGTCGGCGCAATTGCAGCGCCCGGTGACGATTGATGCCATAGAGATCAACCCCTTTGCCTTAACGGCAAGAGTCAACGGCGTTTCGGTCCGAGAGGCGGGGGGCAAGGAAACCCTGGGTTTCGACGAACTTTTCGTCAATATGTCGAGCCTGTCGATGGCGCAGGCGGCTCCTGTGGTTGATGAAATTCGTCTGGTCGGCTTGCGCATCGCCGTTGCCCGCCTGGCTGACGGGAAGTACGACATTTCCGACCTTCTCGATGAATGGCTGAAGCCTGCGCCGCCCTCACCGACCCCGCGCTTTTCGATCAACAATATCCAGCTGCTTGGCGCCAGTCTGCTTTTTGACGACCAGCCGGTGAACAAGGTGCATCGCATCAGCGAGATCAATTTGCGGCTGCCATTTATTTCGAGCATGGCGTACAAGGCCGATGTATCGGTGACGCCGCATTTTTCGGCTCGTTTCGGTGATTCGCCGATCCTCCTGGAGGGCAGCAGCAAGCCGTTCACCGAGAGCCGTGAGAGTGAATTGCGGATCACCATCGACAATTTTGATCTGGCGACCTTGCAACCCTATTTGCCGGCCGCGCTCCCGTTGCGTTTGACTGAGGGCGCGATCGATAGCGAATTGAAGCTGATTTTCAAGGAGGTCTCCGAGCAATTGTTTTCCCTCAGCATGAGCGGCGCTGTCCAGCTCTCCGGGCTCAAGATTGGCGACCGTTCCGGCAATCACCTGCTGGGCTGGAAAAGAATGGATGTCGAGATCGACAGTGGCGATCTGGTGAACCAGCGTTTCAAGGTCAAGGGCGTTGCGCTTGACGGGCTTGATGCGAGCCTGGCGGTGAATCGTCAGGGTGAATTCAACCTCCTGCTTCTCGCCGACAAGCTGGCCGCGCCGGCGACCGGCAAGGTGCCCAAAGCGACGGCCGGGACGCCGGGTACGGGGTTGGAGTGGACTTTGGGCGAATTTCGTCTGAACAATGGTTTGCTGCGCTGGAAGGATGAGTCGACGCCGACGGTGACTGCCGGCGAGGTGCGTAATCTCAACCTTCAGGTCGGCAAGATTGAAAGCGGCTTGCAGGCGCCGATTGAGATTGCCGAGCTTTCTTATCAGATCGATCTCGGCGAGCGTATGCGCGTTGAGCGTATGGCGGCCAAAAATGTACGGATCGATCTCCACGGGCATCGGGTTGATGTTGGCGAAGTCAGCAATTCAGGCACCCGTGTGCGACTGCTGCGCAACAAGGCGGGCAAGATCGAATGGATCAGTTCGCCGCTCCTGAAGTCGGTGCGTAAGGCCGAACAGGAGCTTTCCGACGAACGCCCCTGGGTCGGCAGCGTGCGCAAGCTGGCGGTGGATGATCTGAATTTGCGCATCGAGGATCAAACCACCTCACCGCCTGCGGTACAAGTCATCGACGGCTTCAAATTGAGCGGCGAGAACCTCTCCAGCGAGCCGAACCAGTCGGGCAGCATCGCCCTGCAGACGAAAATCAACCATGGCGGCAGCCTCAAAGTCGCCGGCAGCGTTCAGCCCGTTCCGCTATCCGCCCGCCTGAAGCTGGAAACTCAGGGGGTTTCACTCACCCCGCTGGCACCTTATTTGAACGAGTTGCTGACCATCAGCCTGCAGCGCGGCATCTTGTCCAGCGGCGGCGAAGTAACGCTGGCAAGCGCCAAGCAGGGGGTTGAGGCGGCCTACAAAGGCTCATTGACGCTCGGCGATTTGCTGGCGGTTGATCGCCAGAGCAATGCCGATTTCCTGAAATGGCGTTCGCTTCATTTTGCGGGAATCGATTTTCGCCTGCAGCCGATGGCGATCAATGTCGCCGAGATCGCGCTCACCGATTTCTATTCGCGCCTGGTCATCGACCCCCAGGGGCAGTTGAACCTGGCGGGCATCGTCAAAAAGCCGGCTGAACAAGCCGCTGCTGCGCCCCTGCCGGCGCCACCTGCCGACAAGCTGCCGGGGTCGCCGCCCGTCACGCCGGGTAAAAGCGATGGCGACAAGGCGCCGGCTCCGCCGATCAAAATTGTCAAGATCACTTTACAAAACGGCACCGTCAGTTTTTCCGATTTCTTCGTCAAGCCGAGTTATTCGGTCAAGGTCGGCAAACTCGGCGGGCGCGTCACCGGGCTCTCGTCGGCGGCTGATTCGCTTGCCGATCTCGATCTGCGCGGCACTTACGCGGGGTCGGCGCCAGTGACGATTGCGGCCAAATTGAATCCGCTGATGAGCAAGCCCTATCTCGACCTCAAGGCGGAAATCAGCGGTGTCGATCTGGTCGGGTTTTCGCCTTATTCAGGAAAGTATGCCGGCTACAACATTGAAAAAGGCAAGCTCTCGATGAATCTCGCCTACCACCTTGAAAACAATCAACTGGTTGCCGATAACCGCTTGTTCATCGACCAGTTCACCTTCGGCGACAAGGTCGACAGCGCGGTCGCAACCACGCTGCCGGTCAATCTGGCCATTTCGTTGCTGAAAAATAATCGCGGTGAAATTGACCTCAATCTGCCGATTTCCGGATCGCTTGATGACCCGCAGTTTTCCATCGGCGGATTGATCGTCAAAGTCATTGTCAATCTCTTCGTCAAGGCCGTGACCTCGCCTTTTGCGTTGCTCGGCTCGATGGTTGGCGGCGGCGAAGCCTTGTCCAGCGTCGAATTTGCTGCCGGTCGCGCCGACCTTGATACGGCGGCGACCAAAAAACTGGAGTCCCTGGCGCGCGCGCTCAACGAGCGCGATTCGCTAAAACTGGAAATCACTGGCCGTGCCGATCCCGAACTTGATAGCGAAGGAATCAAGCGCCTGGCGATGTATCGTGCCGCCAAGCGCGAGAAATCGAAGGAAATCAAGGACATCGATGAGGCGTTTGAATTGAGTGCCGAGGAGTACCCGGTCTACCTCAAGCGTGCCTACCAGGCGGCCGCCTTCCCGAAACCGCGTAACCTGGTCGGTATCCAGAAAGACATCCCGCTCGAAGAAATGGAAAAACTAATGTTAACCAATGTGCCAGCCACGCCAGACGATCTTCGGGAGCTCGCCGTCAGTCGCGGCGAAGCCGTTCAACTCTGGCTGATCGATCAGGGCAAGGTAGCGCCGGGGCGGGTTTTTCTATTGCCGCCGAAATTGCTCAAGGATGAACAGGGGAAAGCCGGTCGTGCCGACTTCTCGCTGCGCTGAATGGCCATGAACGAAACCGTGAATCTGGTGCTGCTGGGCGGCCTGCTGGTCGTCATTCTTCTGCAACTCGCCGTTCTGTGGCGCGCTAATCGCGGCCGGGACGAGGTCTTGCGCTGGCGTGAATTGCAGGAAGCGCAAGAAAAAGGCTTGTCGCGTCTCGAACGTGAATTACGTGAGGAACTGGCGCGCGGTCGTCGCGAAGATGCTGAAGAGTCGTTTCGCGACCGCGAGGAGCGCGCCCAATCGTCGAGTTTGCTGGCGCAGGCATTGAGCACCCAGGTCGGCCAGTTCGGCAGCCTGCAGGCGGAGCGCCTTGAGGCCTTTGCGCGTGAGCTGAACCGCTTCTCCCTCGGGCTGGATGAACGTTTCGAGCGCTTGAAAACAGCCGTCGAAGGCCGTTTGTCCGCCATCCAGGCAGACAACGCAACGAAGCTCGAAGAGATGCGCCGAACCGTCGATGAAAAACTGCACGCGACGCTCGAACAGCGTCTTGGCGAATCCTTCAAGCTGGTCAGCGAGCGCCTTGAGCAGGTGCATCGCGGTCTTGGCGAAATGCAAACCCTGGCCGCCGGCGTCGGTGATCTGAAGCGCGTTCTGACCAATGTCAAAACCCGCGGGACATGGGGCGAGGTGCAATTGGCCGCATTGCTCGAACAAGTGCTGACCGCCGATCAGTTTGCTGCCAACGTGGCGACCGTGCCGGGCAGCAACGAGCGCGTCGATTTCGCCATTCGCCTGCCGGGACGCGGCGATGGTGCCGTTGTCTGGTTACCGATTGATGCCAAATTTCCGATTGAGGATTACCAGCGCTTGCTTGATGCCCAGGATCGCTGCGATCCGGCGCTCGTTGAGGAAGCGGCTCGCGCCATTGAAGGGCGTTTGAAAAGCGAGGCGAAAAGTATCCACGAAAAATACATGGCACCGCCGCACACCACCGATTTCGCAATGCTCTATTTGCCGATCGAAGGCCTTTACGCCGAAGCCTTGCGCCGCCCGGGGCTGGCCGAAACCCTGCAGCGCGACTGGCGGATTAGCCTGGCCGGTCCGACGACACTGGCCGCGATGCTCAACAGCCTGCAAATGGGCTTTCGCACCTTGGCCATTGAGCAACGCTCGGCCGAGGTTTGGGCGGTACTCGGGGCGGTCAAGACCGAGTTTGGCAAATTTGGCGAAGCGCTGGCGCACACCAAGAAAAAACTCGATGAGGCCAGCAACAGCATCAGCAAGGCCGAAACCCGTACCCGTCAGCTGACGCGCAAGTTGAAGGAGGTTGAGGCGCTGCCCGTCGGCGAATCGGAACAGTTGATCGGCATCACCGATTTAGATGGCGAAGACGAGTGAACTTGAGGCGGGCTACCGCGCCTGTTGTTATCGGGGTTTTTTGCCCGTTGCTGTTGCCGCTTGCTTGCTCGACAAGGAGTGTTACTGCACATTCAAAATTACCCCCTTGTCGAGGGTCGTGCGCTCTGAAAATTGACTCCGGTGATTAACCTGTCTGCTCATTTTTTGAACGGGAAAAAATGAGATGATCACCATGAACATGATGTGCAAGATTCTGTGGTTGTATTACCGGGACGTGCTGTCGATCAAAAAGCTCTGTCGGCAGACAGGACTGGTCAGGAAAACCGTCCGGCAATCATTGCGGGCTGGCCAAGGCAGTGAATCGAAGTAGGCGCGCAAGAGCCGGAAGATCCTCCTGACGCCCTACGAGGATCGCCTCAAGAATGGCCTGAAGCTGACGCTCAGCGTGCCCAGCGTGACCGGCGCACCGCCCTGGCGTTGTTCGGGCAACCGCAACAACTCGACTTTACCGGCAGCTACAACCGCGTCAGCGAGTACGTTCGGCGCTGGCGCAACGACGGCGGCAAAAACCGCAAAGCTGCCTTTATTTCACTCAAGCTGGAATTAGGTTATCTGCCGTTCAGCCAGACAGGAGGAGCTCTGCTATTCCATCTGCTCTTCCACGCTTGAGGCGTTGTGGCGGCACTGCCGCACAACACCATCGCCGAACTACTGACCGAAGCAACCCCACTGCACTCGTAAGCAGGCGAACGTCTCAGCGCTTTCCGCCGCGCTGCAATCCAATCGATTAACGACTCACCTTGAGCAAGCAGCACGCTTGGTTCGGGTAATGCCTTTTCTAAACATGCCGAAAACATGGAAAGTCCCCAAAACGCTGACCTGGCAAGGGAGAAAAAATAGACGGCAAGAGGCACCAAAAAAAGAGGTGAAAAAATTTTTGTGGCGGGTCTTGACAGATATTGACTGAATTGGTTTACTAATTTATCGCTAAGGCCATAGCCATAAAGCAATAAGCTCATCGTCATACCAAGACAATCCCCACCCCCACCCCCACCCCCACGCCAACCGTCGTCACCGCCTTTTTGAAGGAGACTCCCATGTCACTCCCGATTAACCCCACTTCTGCCCAAGTGGCGGCGCTGACGGCAACTCAAGTCGCTGCATTGACGCTCGGTGAATTGCGCTACTCCGTTGCTGAAACGGGCGAGGCGGTTATGTCGGCGCTCTCCCCCAAACAGGTCGGGGCATTGCGCCGGAAGGCACTGGGCAGCCTGACGCTGCCGGAATTGCGTTCCCTGGATGGCGCCGGGCTCACCGCGAAACAACTGGAGTGGGAACTCAAGACCCAAGGCATGGGGGTGACCCTGCTGCAGCTTTTGGCCGCCAATCAAGTCACCCGCTTATCGAATGCGGTTGTCGCCGGCTTGACGCTGACCCATCTCAGACACCCCTTGACCGACGGCTCCGGCAAGACCGTCCTGCAAGCGCTGAGCGCGGCGCAGCTTGTTCAGATCAATCCGCTAGTCCAGGGGGCATTTGATCCGGCGGATTTCAACAGCCTGAGTCTTGTCCAGCAGCAGGCGTTGAGTGGTGCGGGAGGCGGCGGTGGGGAGGCGTTGTTGAGTGTGGCGGCGAGCGTCAGTGCGCCCGTGAGCGTCGCCGATACCAGCGTTACGGTGGGGGGGGTGGCTAACAACGACATGCTCCAGAGCACACCGATGAGGGTGAACCCAGTAGCTTTATCTGCGGGGGCGCCGTTCACCATACAGACTGTGGGGGATCGGATTTACCTTGATCCCGGCTCTGACACGGGTGTGTCTAACGCTGACGGTATAACGTACAACAGGAAGCCGGTGATCCGAGGTGTCCTTGCAGGTTCTAGATCCATGGCTAAAGTAATTTTAACCATGAGCAATGGAACAATGCTTGTTTTCACTCCCAATATCAACTCTGACCGAACTTGGAGTATCGACTTAAACGGTACCCCAATCTATTGGTCTGGGAGCCTGCCCCAAGCAGGCATTCCGGATGGTGTGGTAAGCGTCTCAGCTCAGAACGCCTGGAAAGTTCAAAGTCGCGGGATAACTCTATACACGGAAGGCGACGTAGTTTCCGGCACCTTTACGGTGGACGCCACCCCCCCCAATCCGACGGTGAATCTTTTCTCCGAGGGTTGGATTACGCCCAGCACCGTCCTCTCGGGTACCACCGAGATTGGTGCCAACGTGCAGATTAATATTAGTGGCCCGGCTTTCGCGGCCACGGTGGATTTAGCAGGCAATTGGACTGCTAATTTGCCGAGCGGTTATCTGCCCGGGAGCGGTAATGTCAACGCCACGATCACCAGCACTGACAATGCAGGTAATGTAGGTGTAACCACCGTTAACAACATTCGTGTGGACGCCATTGCGCCGACAATCTCGGGAGTAGCTTTAACCGCTGAAACAGGGGCTCAGAACGGATTTCTTAACGGAGGTGACTCGGTAACCGCGACGGTGAGTTTCAGTGAGACGGTTGTGGTGACAGGTGGCACACCGCGGCTCCAACTGATGATCGGCGACACCCCGGTCTGGGCTGACTATGTGAGCGGTAGTTACTCAAGCAACCTGCTGTTTCGGTACACCATCCCGCTAGGGTCGAGCCTGAACGATAGCGACGGTATCAGTATCCCCGACGCAACCTCACTGGATCTAAATTCGAGTCTGATTAGTGACCTTCGGGGCAATGCCCTCGCAGTCTTAACCCATGGTGGCGCAGGAAACAATTTGAGTTATAGGGTCGACACCGCCGCCCCGTCGACCCCGGCCGCTGCGCCGACCGGCTACAACGACAACGTCGGCTCGATCCAAAGTGCCAGCAGTACGGCAGCGACCACGGATGACACGACCCCGGGCATTCTGGTCGGTGCGGGATTGACCGACACCGTCAATCTGTATGTGGACGGATCGAAGGTGGGCTCCACCTACGACTCGGCTACGGGAACCCTGACCCCGACAACCGCCTTGGACGCAGGCGCTCACAACTTCACCTACACGCTCACCGACGCGGCAGGCAACGAATCAGACCCAAGCCCGGCGCTGAGCATCACCGTCGACACCACCGCCCCGACCGTGGCGATCAACATGATTGCCACCGATAACATCATCAACGCCAGCGAAGCGGCGGCTGGGGTGACGATCAGCGGCAGCTGCGCTGCCGACACGGTGAGTGTGAGTCTGAGTCTGAGTCTGGGCGGAAACACCCGGACGGCGACGGTCAATAACGGCGCCTGGAGCTACACGCTGATACCAGCAGACATCACGGCGATGGGTCAAGGGAGCCAGACGATCACGGCCACGGCGACGGACAGCGC
>CAJBDJ010000020.1 GCA_903951825.1 uncultured Pseudomonadota bacterium | reverse complement strand
TGACCGCCGTTTCGCCAGAGCGTGACCGCGATTTCACGAAAAGCGTGACCGTTTAAGGTAAACTCAACCCGTACCCATGCAGCATCAACCCATCGGTCACGATGCCGTGAAATCAACGGTCACGTTCCGCGAAATGCGCAATTGACGCTGATGTTTGGTCATCCAGGTGCGCAGGAGTTTGGCGTTGATGCCGTACGCCAGCGCCAGTTTCGCTACCGAAACGCCGGGCTGAAAAGCGGCTTCGATCAATTCGCGTTTGGCTTGCGGGTCGTAGCAGCAGCGGCCATCCTGCTTGCGGCCAACGACCAGTCGCTGCTTCAACTCTGAAATCTGCTCTGTCATAGGTGTCCACCTTGTTTTACGTGGACACATCTTTCACCACTGTCGCTTAGCGGGAAAGTGCGTGGTTTATTGATCGCTTACGTTTGATCGCGGTGCCGGTCGCGCCGTCGAAAGCTTGCTCGCCGTCGATGATGACGACCCGCCCGGCGGCCACAAAGAGCTTATCCTCGGCCATCGCTTTCAGAACGCGCACGGCGTCGGGGTCGGCGGTTTGCGTCAGCTGGCGGATCGCCGCCACCTTGTCGCTCGAATCGTCGGCCGCCAGCCGGGCAACCTGCGTGGCGTCAAGTGCAGCCTGGGCCGTCAGGCTGGTGACGCAGAGGATTGCAAGGAATAATTTTCTGATCATGAAATGTCCGTCCGCAATCGGTGCGGTGCAACATCAGCTTACGGACAGCGCAGGCCGTCACCAATACGATGAATTGCGTAGGGTGACCCGGCGGTGCGCGCCGGAACGCCGCATTCAGATCAAGCCGTATTTTTTCAGCTTGTCGTGCAACGTCGTGCGGGCGATTTTCAGGGCTTCGCTGGTGTGCGCGATGTTGCCCTTTTGGCGGGAGAATTCATCGGCGAGTAGCCCGCGCTCGTAATTTTCGACCGCTTCGGTGAGCGACTGGACGGCGCCGCTGCCGGAAGCGATGGCGTCGCGGTTAATGCCGAGCGCGTGGCAATCGGCGGCATTGCGCAGTTCGCGGATATTGCCCGGCCAGTCGCGCGCCATCAGGCGCCGCAGGTAGTCGGAGGTCACCGGCGGCGGCGGGCGGTTGTAGCGTTTGGCGGCGTGCAGCAGAAATTCGTCGTAGAGCGCTGGAATGTCTTCGCGCCGCTCGCGCAGCGGAGGCAATTCGATACGCACGACATTGAGGCGGTAATAGAGGTCGGCGCGAAACTTTCCCTGGTCGGCGAGCAGTTTGAGGTCGTCCTTGCTGGCCGCAATGACGCGACAGGAAACGGGAATTTGCTGGTTTGAGCCCAATCTTTCGATGACCCGCTCCTGCAAGACGCGCAGCAATTTGATCTGCATGTTGATTGGCATCGATTCAACTTCGTCGAGAAACAGCGTGCCGCCGCTGGCGTGCTCGATCTTGCCGATGCGTCGCTTCTGGGCGCCGGTAAAGGCGCCGGATTCGTGTCCGAACAACTCGCTGTCGAGCAAGGTATCGGACATGCCGCCACAGTTGAGCGCCACATAATTTTGCGGCGCGGCACGCCCGAGGTCGTGCAGGCAGCGGGCTACCATTTCCTTGCCGGTGCCGGTTTCGCCGAAGATCAGCACGTCTACGGCAGCACCGGCAACATCGAGAATCAACTGGCGGACTTTGGCCATTTGCGGTGAACGGCCGATCAGGCGCGCTTCGAGATCATCCCAGTGGTCGATACGACGGCGCAGGGATTCGACTTCGAGAACAAGGGCGCGTTTTTCGAGGGCGCGCCGGACGACATCGATCAGCGCGTTGGTCGAAAACGGTTTCTGCATGAAATCGTAGGCGCCGATGCGCATCGCCTCGACCGCCAGAGTGACGTCACCGTGGCCGGTAATGATGATCACCGGGAGGTCGGCATCGAGCTCAACCACCCAGCGCAGGAGCGCCATGCCGTCGATGCCAGGCAGACGCATGTCGGAGACGACGATGGCGGGATAGCCGAGGCGCAACCGGCGCTGCGCCTCTTCGGCCGAGGCGACGGTCTCGACGGCAATGCCGGCCAGTTGCATTGCCTGTTCGCAACCGAGGCGGACGTTGGGATCGTCTTCGACAAGCAAAACGGACGGCTCTGGCTTCATGGCGTACCTTCTTCCGGCGATAAAACGGCTGCCGGCACTGCCGGCAGCAAGATGACGAAGCGAGCTCCGGCGCCGGCGGCCGGACTGGCCAGAAGGTCGCCGCCCAGTTCGCGCAGGATGTCGCGCGAAATGGTCAGCCCCAGACCCAAGCCTTCGCCCGGTTGCTTGGTCGTGAAAAAGGGCTCGAACAGATGTTCCAGTGCCTCCTCGCTTAAACCCAGGCCGCTGTCGGTGACGGCCAGCGCCAGCTCGCCCGCAGCCGCCTGCGTGACGCTAAAGCTGAGGCGGCGCTCGGCACTGTCGGCCATGGCGTCGAGGGCGTTGCTGATCAGATTGACCAAAACCTGTTGCAGGCGATTGCGGTCGCACCAGGCGATCCAGGGGCTGCCGGTGGTGGGGCGCTCGACCACCACTTTTTGCTTGCGCAACTGCGGCTCGAAAAGGAACAGGGCGCTATCGACTGCCTGCCCGACGTCGACCGCGGTCGACACGGCGGGCGATTTGCGGGCGAAGGTTTTCAGCGGCGTGATGATGTCTCCGGCCTGTTCTGCCAACTGGCCGACGATGCCGAGGTTTTTCCCGGCGGTGACCAAATCGCCGCGCTGCATGAATTCGATGGCATTGGCCGAGAGCGTGCGTATCGCCCCGAGCGGCTGACTCAGCTCATGCGTGATGCCGGCGGCCAATTGCCCGAGGACGGCGAGTTTGGCTGCCTGCACCAGTTCGCCCTGGGCGGCGCGCAGGGTTTCCTCGGCGCGCTGGCGTTCAGCGACTTCGCGTTGCAGCCGGTCGACCGCATCCGACAGATCAGCCGTGCGCTCGCCAAATTTTTGTTCGAGTGCCAGGTTGGCGCGTTCCAGCATCGCTCGCGCATCCTCGCGACCCCGCGCCAGACGCCGCCGCTGCTTGCTGTAGAGGGCGCCGAGCAGCAGACAGCCGAGGGCCGCCGCGGCGAGTGCCGAATGGGTCGCGGCCTGCACGGCAACCGGCCGTCGATCGGAGAAAACGACAATCCGCCAGGCAGTGCCCGGCAGGTTGCGCGACAAGGCCAGGTAGCGGCGGTCGTCAGATACCGGGCCGATTTCGCCGCGCAGGTGCTTGGGTAGGCGAACCAGCGTTCCCTCGTCGGTGCCGTTGAGGGCAATATCCAGCGTTATCGCGCCCAGTTGCTGGCCGCCGAATTGCTCGCGACTGACCCGCTCGAGGTCATCCTTGCTTTGGGTTTCGAGGCTGGCGTAGCGCCATTCCGGCGGCGACGCGAGGAGGACGATGCCGTTGCGGTCAACAATCAGGGCGGGCGCTTCCTGTCCCAGCCAGCGGCGTTCCAGCTCGCGGATGCCGGATTTGACGACGGCAATGCCAATCACCTTCCATTCCTGCAATTCGTCACGAATTGGCAATGCAAAGTAGTAGCCCGGCTCGGGGCGGACATGGTCGACCGCGTAATGGCGAGCCGGAATGCCGTTCACTGCATCGCGGTAGAAGGGCATGTAGGAGAGGTCGGCGCCGAGCAGATTGTCGGAAAAAATCCAGTCACTTGAAGCGACTACCCGCCCTTCGGGGTCGAGGACGAAAATGGCCGGGCCGCCGAGGCGGTCGTTGAGCTTTTGCAGAAAACGGTTGGCCTCGGCCTGCAGGATGTCCTGGCGCTCATCCGGCGCCCGCAGCAAGGTCAGTACTTCCGGGCTGAGTTCGATGGCGCTGGGAATCGAGGCATGGCGGGTCACTTCGCTATCGATGGCGGCGGCCAGAATGTCGAGCTGATGGCTTGATTCGCGGCGCATACGGTCAAGACCATAGCTCTCCGAAGTGCGGTAGGCGAGGAAGGAAATGAGCAGGAATGTCGCCAGCAGCGCGGTCAAACCCAAGACGCGACGTGGTCGGAAGCGCGCGGGCGAGGGCAGGGGAAGAAGATTTTCAGGCATGGCTGACGGCGCGAAGCGGAAACGGCATATTAACGTTCAGGAATGAGCCGCTTGCGCAGAAGCTGCTCAGGTTCCGGCCATGAAGCTGCGAATGCCGGAGCCGACAAACTGCACACCGATACAGATGAGCAGGAAGCCGGTCAGGCGGGCGACGACATTGATGCCTTCCGCGCCGAGGTGGCTGGAAACCCAGCGTGCCGAGCGCAGCACCAGCCAGATCAGCAGACAAGCGGCGGCGATGCTGGCGACCGTCGCGACATAGGCAATCAGGCGATTGATGCCATTGCCGAGTTCGGCGATTTCCGAGGATATGCCGATTACCGTGGCCAGCGCACCGGGCCCGGCAATCCCCGGCATGGCCAGAGGGAAAAAGGCAAAACTGCCGCTGCCGGCAACCAGCGCAGTGTCGCCATTGCCGAAGAGCATCCGGTAGCCGATCAGGGCGATGGTCAGCCCGCCGGCAATCCGCAGGGCGCCGAAGGAAATGCCGAAGGCTTCAAGCACGAAAACGCCGGCAAACAAACCGACGGTCAAGAGCAAAAAACCATAAAAGCAGGCGCGCCGCGCTTCCAGCGAAGCGGCATGATGGCTCAGACCCGTCGCCAGGGTGAGAAAAACCGGGATTTTCGAGAGCGGATTGGTGATCGTTGCCAGACTGATCAAGCTGCCGAGAAAAAAGCTGATCAGCAAGCGGTTCAAGTTGTCTTCCAAATTTTGCTCCGGGTGTTCTGCGTCAATCCGGCGCCCAGTCACTCGGGAAGCGGAGGGAATTGCGCAGCAAGTGGCTCATCGGCCAGCGCAAATTGATGCCATTGGGCGGAATCGGCTGCTCGAACCACTTGCGGTACTGGGCGTGCACCTCGCCGGCGGCAATCAGGCGTTTCATTTCATTGTCGACGACGGCCTTGAAGTCGGGGTCGTTGCGGGCAAACATGATGGCCAGCGATTCGATTCGATAGGACATCTCGAGGATGCGAAACGCCTTCGGGTCGCGGGCGCCGGCACGCAGGCTGGCGAGGAGGATGTCGTCCATCATGAAGGCGTCGGCCTGGCCGGCTTCGAGCATGGCGAAGGCGGCCGCATGGTCGCTGGCAACGACCAGTTTGGACATCAGTTGCAGGTCACGAAAGAGCTTTTCGGCGGTACTGCCGCGCGTTGTCACAACCGTTGAGCGGTGGAGGTCGCTGTGCCCCTCAATCGACGAGGTCGACTTGACCATGAAGCGGGTCGAGGTGATGAAGTGCGGAATGGTGAAGGCCACGCGCTGGCGCCGCTCGGCATTGTTGGTCGTGCTGCCGCACTCGATGTCGACTTCACCGCCAGCCACGAGGTCAATGCGGTTGGCCGAATTCACCGGGCGATAGTCGATTTTCAGCTCGCGCCCCAACTGCTTGCCGATGGCGGTGACGATCCGCTGGCAAAGTTCGACGGCGTAACCGATCGGTTGCTTCTGCTCATTGAGATATGAAAAAGGAATCGACGACTCGCGATGGCCGACGGTTATCTTGCCGGTGCGGGCGATACGCTGCAGCGTGGTTTCGGGGAGCGCCGGGAGCGCCGGCACAGCAATCGCGGCCAACATGCAGAAAGCCAGTAGCCGCCGGACATTCCGGGAAATTTTCATGCTCACTCCGTGCGAAAGCGGGCGATGCCCGTCTCCAGGGTGCTCGCCAGATTATCCAGTTGCCGCGCCGTACTGGCCATGTTGGTGGTTGCGCGGTTGTTTTCCTGAATCATCTGGGTAATGCGCTCGACCCGCGCGGCAATTTGCTCGCCGCCTGCCGTTTGCTGGCGCAGGCTGGACGAGACTTGCTCAATGACATCGGCGACGTGGCGGCTGCTGCCTTCAATGGCGCCCATCGATTCGCCGGCGTCGCAAGCCATGCGCAGGCCGTCGTCGACGCGCCCGACCGAACGCTGCATATGCTCGGCCATTGAACGGGCGCCGTCCTGGATGGCGCTGACCATGGCGGCAATCTGGCTCGCCGAGGTGGTGGTTTTTTCGGCTAGCTTGCGTACCTCGTCGGCGACGACGGCGAAGCCGCGGCCACTTTCACCGGCGCGCGCCGCTTCGATGGCGGCATTGAGGGCGAGCAGGTTGGTTTGGTCGGCGAGATCGTGAATGACGGCGGTAATCGCCGAAATGCGCTCTGATTCCCGTCCCAGCTTGTTGGCGGTTTCGGCTGAATCGGTGATCAGCCCGGCAATCTGGCGAATTTCGTCAACCATGGTTTGAATTGTCCGGCAACCGTCGGCAGCCTGCTGGCCGGCCTTGCCGGAACGATCCTGGGCTTCCTGGCCGAGCGCCGCAATGTGGCTGATGCGTAACGACATATCCTGCAGGGTTTCGGCCATCGCCGTGCTGGCCTGCGACTGCGCCTCCGAGCTGATGTGCATTTCTTCGGCCGATCCGGAAAGCGCCGCCACCGATTTTTTCAATTGGCCGGCTTCTTGCCGTATGGCGCCGAGAATCGCCCCCAGCGATTGCGTGGTTTTGAGTGCTGCCGCCTGGACACGGCGAATCTCGGCGCAGCCGTTGGGTTCGATCCGCTGCGTCAGGTCGCCGGCCGCAATGCTTTCCATCAGGCGCGCCGTCGCTTCGAGTGGCTGGCGCACGCCGCGCGTCAGCATAAAGCCGAGGATGCCGGCGATCAGCGCCGCGACGATCGCGAGAATCATCGCCACCCGACTGGTACGTGCCGATTCGGCGACGATATCGCCGGCGCGCTCACGGTTTTGCGTCTGCACCAGCAGTCGCGCCTCATCGATGCTGTCTCCCAGCGCCTTCATGTGCGGCGAAACATCTTGCTGAAGGATGCTCATGGCGACTGCCGAAAGAAACTGCATGGCCTCAAACATCGCCTTGTCCTGGGCATTGATCGCCGTCGCCGCCTGTTTGCGGATGCGCTGCAGGAGTTCGTTTTCGCCAACGTCAGCCTGGCTGGCAGCCAGGACTTCGAGAGCGCTGAGGGCGTCGAAAAAGCGGAGTTTCTCGCGTTCGTAGCTCGCCGCTTCAGTCTTCATCACCGCCGGATCGGTAAAGATGATGTTGTTGCGCACACTCTCGCGCATCCCGGCGTAGGCGTAGGACAGTTCGGCGACCTGTCCGGCCTTGTCGAGTGAGACAGTGGCAATGCGGTTGGCTGCAACATCGACGCGGTTGAGGCTAACCGTTGTCCAGCCTGCGACGACAACAAACAAACCAACGATGACCGTAAATGCCATCGCCAACTGCTGGCCGATACTCAGACTGAACAACGATTTCATTACTGACTCCCTTTTATGGATACAGCCCGCGTTGTTCGCGGGCTGCCAATACCCTCTGGCAAGCGATGATGAAAGTGGCCGTACGCAGCGATACCTGGCGCTCTTCGGCGAGTTTCCAGATTGCCTCGAAAGCACCCACCATGATGCGTTCGAGACGGCTGTTGATTTCTTCTTCACTCCAGAAAAAGTTGGAGAAATCCTGTACCCACTCGAAATAGGATACCGTAACGCCACCGGCATTGGCGAGAACATCAGGAACGACCAGAATGCCGCGTTCGCGCAGGATGTCGTCAGCAGCCGGTGTCGTTGGGCCGTTGGCACCTTCGACGACGATGCGGGTTTTCAGCGTGCGGGCACGTTCGGGCAGAATCTGGCCTTCGAGAGCGGCCGGAATCAGGTAGTCGGACGGCAAACTCCAGAAGTCGGAAACCGAAATATCCGTCGCTCCGGGAAAGTCCTTCAAGCCGCCGTGTGCCTGGGCATGTGCCAGTGCTGCCGGGATGTCGATGCCGGCTTCGTTGGCAATCGTCGCCGAATGATCTTGAACGGCAATGACCTTGGCGCCGGCGTCATGGAACATGCGGGCGGCAATCCCGCCGACATTGCCAAACCCCTGAATCACCACGCGGGCACCGACAATCGGCACGTTGCTGCGTTGGCCGGCTTCGCGGGCGGCGATAAAGACGCCGCGCCCGGTGGCTTCATGGCGCCCCAGCGAACCGCCCAGCGAAATCGGCTTGCCGGTGACGACGCCGGTAGCCGTGCTGCCGATATTCATCGAGTAGGTGTCCATCATCCAGGCCATGGTCTGCTCATTGGTCCCGACGTCGGGTGCCGGAATATCCTTGTCCGGCCCGATGATGAAGCCGATTTCCGATGTGTAGCGACGGGTGATGCGTTGCAACTCGCCCCGCGAGTGGGTGCGCGGATCGAGGCGAATCCCCCCTTTGGCGCCCCCATAAGGCAGATTGAGGGCGGCGTTCTTGATCGTCATCCACCCGGAAAGCGCCATCACTTCGTTGAGGGTCACTGCCGGATGAAAGCGCACGCCCCCTTTGCCCGGCCCGCGCGACAAATTGTGTTGAACGCGATAACCCTCGTAATGGGCAACCGAGCCGTCATCACGATGGACGGGGACGTCGACAATCAGAATCCGCTTCGGGTGCTTGAGGGTTTCGAGCCAGCCGGCCAGATTGCCCAGATGCGGTGCCACGCGGTCGATTTGTTCGATAAAGCTGGCCCAGGGTTCGGGTGCGGACGGGTTGAGAAAGGAAAGGGGTTCGCGCCCCGGCGTTTCGCCGACCGCAGTTGTGTGTTGTTGATTCATCGTAGTCTCTCTGTAGGGGGTTATTAATCTTGGTTTGAGGTTCAGTGGTTCAGAATTTTTGCCAGGAACTGTTGAGCGCGTTCTGATCGGGGGTTGGCGAAGAAGGCGTCCTTGCTGTCGTCTTCGACGATGCGTCCCTGATCCATAAAAATGACGCGATTCGCGACGCGCTTGGCGAAGCCCATTTCATGCGTCACGCACATCATGGTCATGCCCTCACGCGCCAGTTCAGTCATCACGTCGAGCACCTCATTGACCATTTCCGGATCGAGCGCCGAGGTCGGCTCGTCGAACAACATGCAAATCGGATCCATCGCCAGCGCCCGGGCAATCGCCACGCGCTGCTGCTGGCCGCCCGACAACTGGCCGGGATACTTTGCCGCCTGCGCCCGCAGGCCGACGCGATCGAGG
>CAJBDJ010000019.1 GCA_903951825.1 uncultured Pseudomonadota bacterium | reverse complement strand
TCTGCCCATCTTTGATCCGCTTGACCGCCAGTTCCTTGAACTCGGTCGTGTATGCCTGTTTCGGTATCTTCATTTCCTGCCTTCCAAAAGTGACGCTAATTTTAGGTCACCCTTGGCAGACTAATTTTCGGGGGAAGCTCACATCGCCACTGTTGATACTGCCGAGATAGCTCCAATGACGATAAGCATCCAAGCAATGACAGTTACAGATGTAGGCCTCTTAATCATTTATTTCAACCTTTCTTGCAAACATAAAAATAGGGACAGACCACGTTTTTTCAATAGGATAACTCCATCGATATTGCCACCGCAGGGGTTGATCTCGCCAAGACTGCATTTTGCTTTGCACGATATTGACCAGGCTTCAAAGGCATCGATTGCCGGTTAGCCGCGCATGGCGACGCGTGACGAGGTTTTTTTAACGCGCTGCTTGTCGGTGTCGAAATGCACCATGAAATAGCTTTCTTCGATCGGGATGGCGCCCTCGATGCGCCACTCCCAGACTTCTTCCTGCAAGTTGTTGTAGACCGTTTTCGATCCGGGGGCGCCGAGCAGGCGACGGATTTCTTCCTTGCTCGCCCCCTCGCGAACGCGGCCGTAATTGGCTTGATTGAGTGCCTGCTCGATGGCCGTGACAATTTGATCGCTGCCGATGGTGATCATGTAGCAATGAACACCGGCCGGCTGACGGGTGTATTCCCAGGTCACGCTGCCGTCGGCGTTGTGATGCTCGAAACCGGGTTCGCCCAGGCGTGCGCGCACTTCCGCTGCGCGGGTGATGCCCGGTTTGATTTCCGGCAAATTGACCAGGTCGCAGGCGGGGAGGAGTGCGCTACCGATTGCGGCGGCCGCCGCGCCGATCCAGGCAGAAATTTTCATTGAGTTTCCAATACTGCTGATCGGCGAATTTTACGATGTGCCAGTGCCGCCAGGGAGTTTCGCTATCGACCCCGCAATGTGGGCTGAGGTGCTAACCCCAGCCCAATTGCTGCGGCAGATTTCCGGTTTGCCACCTGCGTTCTGTATCGGGGAAGCGCGCCAAGGCAGGCAGCATCTGATGGAGGCCGGATCAGAGTGGGCAAAGCCAGACACTGTGATGAAGGTGCTCCGGGTTTGAACCCATTGCCTGTGGCGGGTTCTATCAAGTTATACTAAGATTCGACTAGAACTGTTTATAACTTGATAGAACATGGATCCGATCAAAAACCCGTTTTCGCCCGGTGCGGGCTCACCACCCCCCGAACTCGCTGGGCGTGCGCCGATTCTGGAGCAAGTGCGCATCCTGCTTGGGCGGGTGTTTCTCGGCAAGCCAGAAAAGAGTTTGATGTTGACCGGGCTGCGCGGCGTTGGAAAAACCGTGCTGCTCAACGAAGTACGGCGCATGGCGCAAGAGGCGGGTTACCGCACGGTGCTGATCGAAGCCCATGAGGACAAGGCGCTCGGCCCCTTGATTGCTGCGCCGCTCAAGACTGTCTTTTTTGAACTGGATCGGCTGGCGCAGGCGGGTGACCGCGTCAAGCGTGGTCTGCGTGTGCTGCGCAGTTTTCTGGGCGGCTTGAAGGTCAAGATGGGCGAGGTCGAGGTGGGGCTCGACATTGACCCGGAAACCGGCGCGGCGGATAGCGGGGATATTGAAATCGATCTGCCCAATTTGTTCGAGGCGCTGGGAGAAGCCGCCAAGGAAAAGAAAACCGCCGTGGCCATCCTGATCGACGAAATCCAGTACCTGACGCAGAAAGAACTGGGCGCTGTCATCATGGCCATGCACCGGATGCAGCAGCGCCAGTTGCCGGTGGTTTTGCTGGGTGCCGGCTTGCCGGTGTTGCCAGGCTTGGCGGGTGAATCGAAGTCCTACGCAGAACGCCTGTTTTCTTTCCCGGACGTTGGGGCACTTTCGGAAACCGATTCCAACAAGGCCATCAGCGAACCTGCACTGGCCGCCGGGGTGGTGATATCGGACACGGCACTTGCGGAGACCTACCGATTCACCAAAGGCTATCCTTATTTCATTCAGGAGTGGGGGTATCAAACATGGAATTTGGCCGAAACCAGCCCCATTGAATTGGCGGTTGTGCAGTCAGCCGCAGAAACTGTGGTTCGCCGCCTTGACCAGAATTTTTTCCGCGTGCGCTTCGACCGGCTGACACCGGGGGAAAAGAACTTTCTGCGCGCCATGGCCGAATTGGGGTCGGGTGCCAGTCGGTCTGGAGACATTGCCACGTGTCTTGGCGTCAAGGTCAATAGTATCGGGCCGGTTCGCGCCAAGCTCATCAAGAAGGGAATGATCTACAGCCCCGCCTATGGTGACATTTCATTCACGGTGCCGCTCTTCGATGAATTCATGAAACGGGCAATGCCTGGCTTTGTCTCCAAGGTGTAATTGCCATGGAATTTCGCATTGCCGACGGCGGATTACAGGCGATAAGCTGCTGATCGGCGAATTTTACGATGTGCCAGTGCCGCCAGCCCGCCGATGCCGAGCAAGCCGGCCATGCCGAGGGCGAGGGTGAGCGTCGATCCCCAGAGCAGCGGGGCGATGACCGCGGCCGTCAGGCTGTTGAATCCGGATTGGAAGAAGGCCTGGCAGGAGGCGGCCAGACCGCGTTGCGCAGGAAAGGGATCGAGCGCCATCAGCGTCAGGCTGGGCATTGCCAGCGACATGCCCAGGGTGTAGATGAAGAGCGGCGTGACGCTCCACGGCAGCGCGGGCGGGAAGAGCAGATTGAGGCTCAGGTTGTACAACGCGGCGCTGCCCATGACCAGGTAGCCGAGGAGAATGGTGCGGCTGGCCGGGAGCTTGCCGGCGAGGCGGCCGGAGAGCCACGAGCCGAGCATGAGGCCGCCCATGGCCGGGCCAAAGAGCCATAAAAATCCGGTTTCCGGGACGCCGAGATGGGTCATCAGGAAGACCGGTGCGGAGAGGACATAAACGAAAAATCCGCCAAAATTCAGCGTCAGCGCGGCGCAGGCAAAAAGGAAAGGCGGTGCGCTCAGAACCTTCCAGTAAGTTTTTCCAAGGTAGCTGGGATGGAGCGACTGGCGCTTTTCAGGCGGCAGGGTTTCCGGCAGCAGCTTCCAGCAGGCCAGCCAGAGGACTGCGGTCGACAGCACCAGGAAGATGAAAACCGAGCGCCAGCCAAACCAGGCTTGCAGCCAGCCGCCAATCAGCGGGGCGATGGCGGGGGCGATGGCAAACATCATCGTGATATGCGACATCAGGCGCTGGGCTGGCGGGCCGTCGAAAAGGTCGCGGACAATCGCGCGGCTGATGACGATGCCGGCGCCGGCAGTGATGCCTTGCATGGCACGCCAGAACCAGAGTTGTTGAATCTGCGTGGCGGCGGCGCAGCCGGCCGAGGCGACGGCAAAGAGTGCCACGGCAACGAGGATCACCCGGCGGCGTCCGAAACGGTCAGAAATTGCTCCGTGCCAGAGGGTCATCAGGGCAAAGGAAAGCAGGTAAATGGCCAGGGTTTGCTGGACTTCGATCTGCGTCGCCCCCAGCTTTTCAGCAATTTCGTGGAAGGATGGGAGATAAGTGTCGATGGAAAACGGCCCGAGCGCCGAGAGCGAGGCGAGCAAAATGGCGATGCCGCGCGGCGCCGGGCGTTTTTCAGCCACCGGCAAGGCGCCGGTATTGAATGGCCTCGGCGACATGCGGGGCGCGCACCTCGGGGCTGGCGGCGAGATCGGCAATGGTGCGGGCAACCTTGAGAATGCGATGCCAGGCACGCGCCGAAAGATCGAGTCGGCTCATCGCCTGCTTGAGCAGCGCAGCGCCGGCGGCATCGGGGGTGCAAAAATGGGCGACATGAGCCGGTGTCAGGCGGGCGTTGGCTTGTTGCTGACGGCTCTGTTGCCGCTCGAGCGCGTTTTCGACTCGGCTGCGAACGGTTGCCGAACTCTCGCCGTCGGCCTGCCCGGCAAGGGCTTCGGCGGGCAAGGCAGGGACTTCGATGAGTAGGTCGATGCGGTCAAGAAAAGGGCCCGAGAGCTTGCCACGGTATCGGGCGATCTGGTCGGGCGTGCACCGGCATTTTCCACTGGCATGACCGGAAAAACCGCAGGGGCAGGGATTCATCGCGGCGACCAGCTGGAATTCGGCGGGGAACTCGGCCTGGCGCGCGGCGCGCGCAATATGGATGCGCCCCGATTCCAGCGGCTCGCGCAGGGTTTCCAATACTTTGCGGTCGAATTCGGTGAGTTCGTCGAGAAATAAAACGCCCATGTGCGCCAGCGAGATTTCGCCCGGCCGCGGCGGGTTGCCGCCGCCCACCAGGGCTACGGCGGAAGCGGTGTGATGCGGCGAACGGTAGGGGCGGCGACCGAAATGCTCCGGCTTGAACTGGCCGATGAGTGACAAAACAGCGGCCGAACTGCGCGCCGCCGCTTTGTCGAGCGCCGGCATGAGGCCGGGCAGGCGGGCAGCGAGCATGGACTTTCCGGAACCCGGCGGGCCGATCATCAGCAGCGAGTGATTCCCGGCGGCGGCAATTTCCAGCGCGCGCTTGGCCTGGCTTTGGCCGCGTACTTCGCTGAGATCGGCAAAAACCGGCGCGTTTTCGGCATTGATCGTCGTTGCCGGCAACAGGGCCGACTGCCCGGCGAGATGGGCGCAAACCTCAAGCAATGAGTTGGCGGCCAGCACCGTGCAACTCTCGACTAGCGCTGCCTCGCCGGCACTGGTCGTCGGCAGGACAAATGTTTTTCCGCCATCGCCCGCCTGCAGCGCCATTGCCAGGGCGCCGCGTATCGAACGCAGTTCGCCGGAGAGGGAGAGTTCGCCGGCAAATTCGTAGTCCGCCAGCGTTTTTCCGGGCAGTTGACCGCTGGCGGCGAGGATGCCGAGGGCAATTGGCAAATCGAAGCGCCCGGATTCCTTGGGTAGGTCGGCGGGGGCAAGATTGACGGTAATGCGTTTGGCGGGAAATTCAAAGCCGCTATTGACGATGGCGGCACGCACGCGGTCGCGGGCTTCCTTGACCTCGGTATCCGGCAAACCGACCAGTGTCAGGCTGGGTAAACCGCCGGCAATATGGACTTCAACAATCACCGGCGGGGCATTCAGGCCGTCCAGCGCGCGGCTGTATGCGACGGCGAGCGCCATGGCTATTGCCCTGTGCGGGCTTTTTCCAGTGCCTCGACGCGTGCTTCGAGCGCCTTCAGCTTGTCGCGGGTGCGGCTCAGTACCTGCGCCTGAATATCGAACTCTTCACGGGTGACCAGATCAAGTTTGCCGAGCAGGCCGCTCATCGCCGCCTTGGCATTTTTTTCAATGTCCTTGACCGGCGAGTTGGCCAGCAGGGCGCTCATCTTGGCAGCGAGTTCTTCCAGTATTTTTGGGTCAAGCATGAATATTCCTCCGTGATTTTTAGTGTAACACAGGGTCGAATCGGGCATTTCGGGGACGGGCGCGGGTGTGGTGCGCCACGACTTTTCGATGCACGACTTTAGTGCGCCACTGTGCTCGACCCATTCAAAAGATGGCTGAAGTGGCTTGATTTGTATCAAAGTGCAAGTTGGCACGCCTCGTGCTAATGCTGGACTGCACAAACTTTTTTCAAAACTTGATTTTTAATTTTCAGGAGAGAACCATGAAAAAGACACTCATCGCTTTGACGCTTGCGGGCGTTTTCGCTGTTCCGGCGTATGCCCAGACGGCTGCACCGGCAGAGCATACTTTTACGGCCAACGTCGGTGCGGTCACAGATTATATCTTTCGTGGCATAAGCCAAAGCCAGCATCAACCGGCGATTCAGGGGGGCGTGGATTACGCGCATTCGAGCGGTTTGTATGCAGGCGCCTGGGCCTCTTCGATCGAATGGGCCGATCGCAAGGATTTGCAAATTCATAAAAATAACTATGCGGAAGTCGATGTCTACGGCGGATTCAAGAACGCCATCGGTGATTTCGGTTACGACGTTGGTGCCATTCGCTACTACTATCCGGGCGCGTTCCAAGGGTCAGCTGGTGTAACTGCCAATACGACTGAAGTTTACCTCGGTGGTAGTTGGAAGATTGTTAGCCTTAAGTACAACTATGTTGTTTCCAATAGCATTTTCAACTGGGGCGGCACGACTAACGATACCAAGACAAAAGGTTCCGGCTATACCGATTTGACCGTGACCTACCCGTTTGATGAAACCCTGAATCTGATTGCCCACGTGGGTCGTCAGCAAATCAATAATCTCGGTGCAGCTTCTTACACTGACTGGAAGTTGGCTGCTACCAAGGATTTCGGGATTGCCGTGGTCGGCTTGGCTTATACCGGAACCAATGCCAAAGCCAACACGGGTGAGGCCTATCGCTGGGCTGATAAAGACGTTGGCAAAGGTGTGCTGGCACTCTCGGTTTCCAAAGCTTTCTAACCTGGCTTGAAAAATCCCCACCGGTACTCCGGCCGGCGCCGGTGGGGAACGTGAATTTTCTTAACCCTTATGAGGATTGACCCATGAAATTCGTTACCGCCATCATCAAGCCGTTCAAGCTTGACGAAGTGCGTGAAGCGTTGTCCGCCATTGGTGTGCAAGGCATCACGGTCACTGAAGTGAAGGGTTTCGGCCGGCAAAAAGGGCATACCGAGTTGTATCGGGGTGCTGAATATGTCGTCGACTTCCTGCCCAAGGTCAAAATCGAGGCCGCCGTCAAGGCTGAGCAGATCGACCAGATCATCGAAGCCATCGAAAAGTCGGCGAGTACCGGCAAGATCGGCGACGGCAAGATATTTATCTTCGACCTCGAACAAGTCGTTCGTATCCGGACCGGTGAAACCGGTACCGAAGCCCTTTGAGGAGCGAGTCATGAAACGTTTTCTAGCATTGTTGTCTTTGCTCGGTGCCGTCGCCTTCGCTGCGCCGGCCTGGGCAGAAGAAAAAGCGGTAGCCGCTGAAGCCGTGGCCGCTGCTGTTGCGGCGCCGGCAGCTGCGGTTGCCGAAGCAGCAGCCCCGGCAGCCGCAGCGCCGCTGGTCGCCAACAAGGGTGACAACGCCTGGGTGATGCTCTGTGCCGCTCTCGTCATCCTGATGTCGATCCCCGGACTGGCGCTGTTCTACGGTGGCCTGGTGCGTACCAAAAACATGCTTTCCGTGCTGATGCAGGTCTTTGTGACCTTCTCGCTGATCAGTGTGCTGTGGGTCGTTTATGGCTATTCGGCGGCATTCACGGAAGGTAACCAGTTCTTTGGCGTGCTCGACAAGGTGTTCCTCAAGGGCGTCACCATCGAATCGGTGGGTGCGACCTTTTCCAAAGGTGTGGTCATTTCCGAGCTGGCTTTCGTGATCTTCCAGGGTGCCTTTGCGGCGATTACCTGCGGCCTCATCGTCGGTGCCTTTGCCGAGCGTGCCAAGTTTGCTGCGGTGCTGGCGTTCATGGTCATCTGGTTCACGCTGTCCTACATTCCGATGGCTCACATGGTCTGGTACTGGGCGGGTCCTGATGCCTACATCGACGCGGCGGCTGGCGAAGCGGCTGGCAAAACGGCTGGCTTCCTGTTCCAGAAAGGCGCGCTTGACTTTGCCGGCGGTACCGTCGTGCATATCAATGCGGCAATCGCCGGCTTGGTCGGTGCCTACATGGTGGGCAAGCGTTCCGGCCTGGGTAACGTGGCGATGGCACCGCACTCCCTGACCTTTACGATGATCGGTGCCTCGCTGCTGTGGTTCGGCTGGTTTGGCTTCAATGCCGGCTCGGCACTCGAAGCTTCCGGTGGCGCTGCTTTGGCGATGGTCAATACCTGGTTGGCAACAGCGTGTGCGGCTCTGTCCTGGATGCTTGCCGAATGGCTAATCAAGGGCAAGCCGTCGATGCTGGGTGCCGCTTCCGGTGCCGTTGCCGGCCTCGTGGCGATTACGCCGGCAGCCGGGTTCGTCGGGGTGATCGGGGCGATTGTCATCGGCTCGCTGGCGGGTGTGGTCTGTTTGTGGGGCGTCAATGGTCTCAAGAAGCTGCTCGGTGCGGATGATTCGCTCGATGTGTTCGGCGTTCATGGCGTCGGCGGCATCCTCGGCGCTGTCCTCACCGGGGTCTTCGTCGACCCGGCTCTTGGCGGTACGGGCGTCTATGACTACGTTGCCAATGCAGTTGCACCGTTTGACATGACGGCTCAGGTGATCGCCCAGTTGTGGGGTGTCGGCACCGTGATTGTCTGGTCCGGCGTGGTCTCGCTGGTGGCTTACAAGCTGGTCGATATCGTCATCGGGCTGCGTGTGCCGGAAGAAGAAGAGCGTGAAGGTCTTGATCTCACCTCACACGGCGAAACGGCTTATCACCATTAATCGATCTCTCTGTAGTCTCTCCCTTTGGGCACCTTCGGGTGCCCATTTTTTTGGCAATTTTCAGCGGTATTTCGCCGTTTGCCGCTTGGCTTACTTAATTAGCGGTAGTAGAGCGCGGAAGCGCTCGGTGTCGGCAACGAACAATATTTCGATCACTCAGCGGAAGACCACCGTCTTGTTGCCGTGCACCAGCACCCGGTCTTCGAGGTGGTAGCGCAGGCCGCGTGCCAAGACGGTTTTCTCGATGTCCTTGCCGTAGCGAACCATGTCGTCCGGCGAGTCGGAATGGTCGATACGGATGACGTCCTGCTCGACAATCGGCCCGGCGTCGAGTTCGCTGGTTACGTAATGGCAGGTCGCACCGATCAGCTTGACGCCGCGTGTATAGGCCTGATGGTAAGGCTTGGCGCCGGCGAAGCTGGGCAGGAAGCTGTGGTGAATGTTGATGATCTTGCCGGCCAGTGCGGCGCAGAGTTCCGGCGAAAGAATTTGCATGTAGCGTGCCAGCACCATCGTGTCGCCATGCACATCGGCAAAGATGCGCTGGATTTCGGCGTTGGCGTCGGCCTTACCGGCGGTGGTGACGGGAACGTGATGGAACGGGATGCCGTGCCATTCGACAAAGCCACGGAACGTGTCGTGGTTGGAAATGACGCAGGGGATTTCGATATCGAGTTCCCGCGCTTGCCAGCGTGCCAGGAGGTCGTAGAGGCAATGTTCCTGTTTTGAGACGAGCACGACGACGCGTCGCCGGACGGCGCTATCGTTGATGTGCCAGTCCATTTGCAGCGGCGCGGCGACCTCCCTGGCGAAGCGCTCGCGAAATTCGGCCAGCAAAAAAGGCAGCGAGTCAGCCTTGATTTCGATACGCATGAAATAACGATTGGTCAGCGCATCGGAATGAAAGCTCGATTCGAGAATCCAGCCGCCGTTGCCGGCGATGAAGCCGGAGACGCGGGCGATGATGCCGACCTGGTCGGGGCAGGAGGCGGAAAGCGTGTAAAAACGGTTGCTGTGCATTGCGAAATCAGGCGGCGCGCGCGAAAGCCCGGTCGATTTCAGAACGCAGGGCGTCGTAATTGAGCACCACCGGGTACTGCGGGAACTCGCGGATGACGTTTTCCGGCGGGTGGAAGAGGATGCCGCCGTGGGCTTCGCCGAGCATGGCGGTGTCGTTGTAGGAATCACCGGCGGCGACGACCTTGAACTTGAGTTCCTTGAAACGCTTGACCGCCTCGCGCTTCTGGTCGGCCATGCGCAAGTGGTAATTGACCAGCGTGCCGTCGGTGTCGGCCTCCAGCGAATGGCAGAACAGTGTTGGCCAGCCGAGCTGGCGCATCAGCGGGTGGGCGAATTCATAGAAGGTATCGGAGAGGATGACCACCTGGTAAGCCTCGCGCAACTGGTCGAGGAAGTCGCGGGCGCCGGCCATCGGGCCCATCTCGGCGATCACCTTTTGAATATCCGGCAAACCGAGTTTGTGCTCGCGCAGGATGCTCAGACGGTAAGTCATCAAGGTGTCGTAATTCGGCTCGTCGCGGGTCGTGCGCTTGAGTTCGGGGATGCCGGTACGGGCGGCAAATTCGATCCAGATTTCAGGGACAAGGACCCCTTCGAGGTCAAGGCAGACAATTTGCACGGTGGACTCCAGCGGCGCGGTCGAAAAACAGCGATTTTACCTGAGGCAGCCTCGCTTCAGACCGGTTTTGGCCGCTTGCTGTCGCATTTGGACGGCGCGTCAGACGTCGCCGCTCAGTCGGCCTTGTCCGGAACAAATTTCAGGACATTGCCGTTGATGCAATAACGTTTGCCGGTGGGTGGCGGGCCGTCATCGAAGACGTGGCCGAGATGAATCCCCGAACTGGCGCTACGCACTTCGACCCGGCGCATACCGAAGGCGTTGTCCGGGTGTTCGCTGAGGGCACCGGGGAGCGGGTTGAAAAAGCTCGGCCAACCGGTGCCGCTGTTGAATTTGGTGTCGCTGCGAAAAAGCGCCGCCCCGCTGATTGGGTCGACGAAGGTGCCGGGACGTTTTTCGTCGAGATGCGAGCCGCTGCCGGGCGTTTCGGTCCCTTGTTCGAAAGCGATTTTTTGCTGTGCCGGGGTCAGAAGGTGGAAGCCCAGCCATTTCCAGAAGCCCGCTTTGTCGCCGTTGTAACCGGTGTAGCGTGAAACTTCCCGGGCATTTTCAAACAGAACGATGGTTGGGGTTGCAAAAAGTGCCTTGTCCAGCTTCCACCCCGCCGGTGGTGTGACGCTCAGGCTGCGCGCGATAGGGACGGGAGATTTCCAGCCGTCAAGGATTTCAGCCTTAAATTGCTTGCAATAGAGGCAGTCCTCGGCCTCGAAGACAATCAGCTGTCGCTTTGAATTCAGCGTCGCGGCATCAAGCGGCTTGATCGACTTTGCCGGGTTTGCCGTCGAACCGGGATAAGCAACACCGGTACCGCCGAGGCCGCAATAACCGTTGGGATTTTTCTTGAGGTAATCCTGATGGTAAGTTTCGGCAGGGAAATATTTTTTCAGCGGCGCAATGTCGGTGGTGATGGTTTTGAAGCCGTTTTTGCTCAGCGCCGCCTGATAGACCTCGCGGGTTTTCAAGGCAATCGCCTGCTGCGCCTCGCTGCCGGTGTAAATGGCGCTGCGGTAATTAGTGCCGATGTCGTTCCCCTGACGGTCACCCTGCGTCGGATTGTGGCTCTCCCAGAAGCGGATCAGCACGCTTTCCAGGCTGACCTGGGTCGGATCAAAAGTCACCTTGATGACCTCGGCATGGTTGCGCCGCGTACTCTTGCCGGCTTTGACCTGGCGCTCGTGCTCCAGTACCGCCTCGTAAGTGCCGGCAACCTCGCCGTTGGCGTAGCCGCTTTCGACATTGACGACACCGGGTAATTCGCCCATGCGCTTTTCGGCGCCCCAGAAGCAACCCATACCCAGGACAATCGTTTCTGACGGATTCATTTTTGCTACCTTTTCAGCGGAGCCGGCGGCGTTGATGGTGAAGTAAAGGATGGACGCAATCAGCACGCCGGCCGGGAAAAAATATCGGGATGAAAATGCGCCCATGGCAACCTCTCAGGATGTCGGGAAAAGACCCTCAGTGAAGGATAAAGTTCGCCTCAGTCGACGGCAGGCAATTTTTCCAGCGCTTCGTGGACTTCCAACCAGCGCATTTCGGCGGCATCGATTCGGGCGCCGAGAGTCGCCGCCAGAAGGTGCATTTCCTCGTTTTTTTGGCGGTCGACCACAAGATAAAAGTCAGGATCGGCGAAGCGGGCTTCGAGGGCGGTTTTTTCGTCGTGCCATCGGGCGAGGTCTTTATCCAGTTGCTCGCTTTCCTTGAGTAGTGGACGGCGCTGGGCGAGCAGCCACTGGCGATTGGCTCTGGCCTCGGCGCGTTGCTGCAGGCGCTCGTTTTTTTCGGCGGCGGCATCCGGCTCTGCGGCTTTTTCGGCTTGCCGCCGGCTGGCCATCCAGGCCGCATAGTCGTCGAGATCGCCATCGAATTCACTGACTTTGCCCTCGCCAACCAGCAGCAATTCATCGGCGCAGGTGCGCAGCAAATGACGGTCGTGCGAGACGACAACGAGGCCGCCGGCAAAGTCCTGGAGGGCGAAGGTGAGTGCCTCGCGCATGTCGAGGTCGAGGTGGTTGGTCGGTTCGTCCAGCAACAGCAAATTGGGTTTGCTGCGGATCAGCAGCGCCAGCGCAAGGCGCGATTTTTCGCCGCCCGAGAAGGGTTCGATGGCGCGGGTTGCCATGTCGCCGCGAAAATCGAAACCGCCGATGTAGTCGCGCAATTCCTGTTCCGGTGTCGTCGGTTCAAGACGCAGCAGATGCTGCAGCGGTGATTCGTCGAGACGCAGTTGTTCGACCTGATGCTGCGCGAAATAGCCGATTCTGAGCGCTTTGGCTTCCTTGCGCTCGCCGTCCTGTGGCGTGACGGCTGCGGCCAGCAGCTTGATCAGGGTCGATTTGCCGGCGCCGTTGCGACCGAGGAGGCCGATGCGGCAGCCGGGGCGCAGGATCATCGTGACGTTATCGAGAATTTTGTGGTCGCCGTAGCCGACCGCCGCTTTTTCAATACTGAGCAACGGGTCGGGGAGCGCGGACGGCTGGCGAAACGAAAAGTGAAACGGCGAATCGACGTGGGCGGCGGCGATGATTTCCATTCGCTCAAGCATTTTGACCCGGCTTTGCGCTTGCCGCGCCTTGCTCGCCTTGGCCTTGAATCGCTCGACGAAGCGGCTCAGGTGGGCGATTTCGCGCTGCTGGGCGAGGTAGCTGGATTGCTGCGTGGCGAGGCGCGCGGCGCGTGCCCGTTCGTAGTCGGAATAGCCGCCGCTGGTCAGCGACAGGCGCTGCAGGTCGATGGCGAGGATGTGGCCGACGACGGCATCGAGAAAGTCGCGGTCGTGCGAAATCAGCAATAGCGTCGCCGTCGTCGAGCGCAGCCAGCCCTCCAGCCAGAGCACGGCGTCGAGATCGAGGTGATTGGTCGGCTCGTCGAGGAGCAGCAAGTCGGCGCGGCAGGTTAGGGCGCGGGCGAGGTTGAGGCGAACCCGCCAGCCGCCGGAAAACTCGCTCACCGGGCGCGCAAAATCGGCGTCGGCAAAGCCCAGGCCGTGGAGGACTTCGGCGACTCGCGCGCGCGCCGAATAGCCGCCGATTTCGCCGTAGCGCGCGTGCAGGTGGCCGATTGCCTCACCGTCGCCGGCGGCTTCGGCCGCCGCCAGTTCGCGCTCGATACCTCGCAATTGGTGGTCGCCGTCGAGAACGAACTCAAGCGCCGCATCGGCGAGCGCCGGGGTTTCCTGCGCGACGCGGGCAATTTGCCAGGTCGCGGGCAATTCAACGGTGCCGGACTCGGCGTGCAATTCGCCGGCCAGCAAGGCAAACAAGCTGGATTTGCCGCAGCCGTTGGCGCCGACGACGCCGACCCGCCAGCCGCTGTGCAGCTGAAGCGAAGCGTCGCTGACCAGTGGACGGCCGGCGCGGGCAAAAGTGACTTGGCGGAGGGCGATCATCGGCGGGCTTCCATGGCCGGCGAATTATAGCGGGGGGCTGCTAGAATCGCCGTAAATCCGGCCTTCGCGCTGGTTTGGAGAATCCCGCATCGATGCAAAAACGAATTTTATCTTCTGCGCTCATCCTGATTTTCGGCCTGCTACCGGTGGCTCCCGCAATTGCCGAACAAAGCGTGCTGTCTGCCCCGCCACAGACGGACTGGGAGCAGCGTCAGGCACAGGCAAATGCTTTGCAGCAAGCCGGCAGCGCCCGGCAGGCGGCAGCGCAAAAATTGCTGGACGAAAGCGAAGCCGAATGCCACAAGAAATTTCTTGTCAATTCGTGCCTGATTGATGCCCGCAAAGTTTATAACCAGCAACGCAACGAGGCGCGGCAGCAGGAGAACGAAGGGCTGGCGATTGAACGCCAGATCAAAAAAGAACAATTGAACGAGCGCGACCGCCAGCGCGAAGCCGAGGCCGCGCAAAAAGAGCAGACCCTGCAGCAGCGGCAAGCGGAAACAACGGCACGCCGGCAGCAGGCGACCAACGAGCAGTCCGCCAGCGAGGCCGACAAGGCAAAAAAGGCCGCTGAGGGCAGCCGGCGCAAGGCCGCCGACGCCGAGCGGATAGCCAAAAAGCGCGCCGACCACGAGGCTCGGGTGGCTGCCAAAAAGGCCGCCGCAGCCAAGCGGGCGGCAAGCAATTAAGCCCCGCTCAGCGATGATCCGCAAAATCCCCGCACACCAGTTGCTGCCCGGAATGTACGTCGCTGAACTGCATTGCCGCTGGCTGGAAACCTCATTCTGGCGGCAGCAGTTTTTGCTTGAAGACAGTGCCGCCATCGCCCGCATCATCAGTGATGGCATTGCCGAGGTTTCCATCGACACCGAGCGCGGCATCGACGTTCCGCCTGACCCGCCGCCCGCAGCCGGCGAAGCCGGGCGGACTTACAGGTCGCTGGCCGAGATCAGGGCGGCGCTGGCGCCGAAGGTATCTTTGGGCGAAGAGCGGCGGCGGGCGGCGCGGCTGTTGCCCGAAGCCAGCGAAACCGTGACCAACCTGATCGCTGCGGCGCGTGCCGGCATCAGCGTCGATGCTGGTCAACTCGAACCGCTGGTGCAGCGCATGATTGCCTCGGTGATGCGCAACCCCGATGCGCTGGTGCCGCTCGCCCGGCTCAAGCAGATGAACAACTATGCGACCGAGCACGCGGTGGCGACGGCCGCACTGATCATTGCGCTCGGTCGCCAGCAGGGAGTCAGCGAGCCGGATCTGGAAAAGCTGGCACTCGGCGCACTGGTCAAGGACATCGGCCTCGCCGCCATCGACAACAAACTGATCGCTAAAACCGGCTCACTCTCCGGCGCCGAAGTCTCGCTC
Organism: uncultured Pseudomonadota bacterium; assembly: GCA_903951825.1. Lineage (GTDB taxonomy): Bacteria > Pseudomonadota > Gammaproteobacteria > Burkholderiales > Rhodocyclaceae > Azonexus. The sequence continues at coordinate 4,845 of CAJBDJ010000019.1, read as the reverse complement.
ATGCAAAGCCATGTCGAAGAGGGTCTGGCGGTGCTTGAGGCGACAACGAAACTGCCCGAACTCTCGGTCGCCGTCGTTCTCGAACACCATGAGCGGTTTGACGGGGGCGGCTACCCTTACCGGATGGTTGGCGAAGACATCTCGCTCGCCGGGCGCATGGCGTCGATTGTCGACAGTTTCGACGCGATGACCTCGCAGCGCCACTACCGCTCGGCCATCTCGCCCTCGATGGCGCTCGCCCGGCTTTACGACGAGCGCGGCAACCAATTCGATCCGGCGCTGGTTGCCGCCTTTGTCCGCACCGTCGGCGTCTATCCGGTCGGCACCCTGGTGCTGCTCGAAAGCGGCCATCTGGCGGTAGTCGACGCCATTCATGCCGAAAACACCCTGACGCCGGTGGTGCGGGTGATTTATCACACCGGCCGCCAGCAGTATGTGGCGCCGGTGACGGTTGATCTGGCACGCAAATTCGGCAATCACTACGGGCGGATCTTGCGTGCCGAAAGCTTCGAGCGCTGGGGTCTTAGCCCGTTGCGCTGGCAACCCGCATAAGCAATTTGCGAATCGCCGTCGGTACGCCGGCGTCCGCCGCCCGGGCGAGATCAAGCCAGACGGCACCCGCTTCGCCCGCCGCAGGGCATGGATCAACCCGGCACAGCACCGGCTCCAGCGTCAGGCGAAAGTGGGTAAAAGCATGGCGCAGCGGCGGCAAGGCTTGCGCGCTTTGCAGGTGCAAACCCAGCCGGGCGAGCACCTGATTGACCGACCCTTCGGGCGGCACCAGCAACCCGCCCCAGAGACCGCTCGGCGGGCGTCTTTCAAGCAAAATCCGCTGTCCGTCGCTGATCAGGACAAAACTGCTGCGGCGCTCGGGAATCGTCGCCCGCGGCCGGCTCACCGGCAGTTCGGCTTGACGCCCCGCCGCGCGGGCAAGGCAGGTCTCGCTCAAAGGACAGTCTTGGCAGCGTGGGCGGCTGCGCGTGCAAAGGGTGGCGCCGAGATCCATCAAGCCTTGCGTGTAGGCCTCGATTTCGGCCGCCGGCAACAACGCTTCGGCCAGCGCCCAGAGCTTGCGCTCAACCGCCGCTTTGCCGGGAAATTCATCAATCGCAAAGTGCCGGCACAAGACGCGCTTGACGTTGCCATCGAGAATCGCTGACCGCCGCCCAAAGGCAAAGGCCGCAATCGCCGCCGCCGTCGATGCGCCAATCCCCGGCAACTCGCCAAGCGCCGCCGCGTTGTCGGGCCAGATGCCGGCGTTGTCGGCAACAAGCTGTTGCGCGCAACGGTGCAGGTTGCGTGCCCGCGCGTAATAGCCGAGCCCCGCCCAGTGTTCGATCACGCGCTCGATCGGCGCTGCCGCAAGTGTCGGTAAATCAGGAAAGGTGGCCAGAAAACGCGCGTAATACGGAATTACGGTCGTCACCTGCGTTTGCTGCAACATGATTTCCGAAAGCCATATCCGGTAAGGATCGCGCGTCTTCTGCCAAGGCAGGTCGTGGCGGCCGGCGTGCTTTTGCCAGGTAATCAGGCGGCGCGAAAAGCTTGATGCATCGGTCAATTCAATCTCGACGGGCAGGAGGGGAAGCGGGATAATACGGCGTTTTCCCCGCGCCCCCGCCTCGATGACCCAGCAGCCCACCGACACTCGCCTTCTGCGCAGCGCCCTCGGACGTTTTGCCACCGGCATCGCCATCGTGACAACGCTCGATGCCGACGGGCAGCCGATCGGCCTCACCGTCAATTCCTTCTCGGCCGTCTCGCTCGAACCGCCGCTGGTGCTTTGGTGCCTCGACAACAAATCGACCAATCTCGCCGCCTTTTGCCGCGCCCCGCATCATGCGATCAACATTCTCGCCGCCAGTCAGGAAGCCCTGTCGAGTCGTTTCGCCACCTGGCCGATCGACCGCTTTGCCGGCTTGCCCTGGCACCCCGGAGTCGGTGGCGCCCCCTTGTTTGACGGATGCTGCGCGAGCTTTGAAGTCGCCAACGAAACCATGCACCCGGCCGGCGATCACACGGTTTTCATCAGCCGCGTCGAGCGCTTCACGGAAACCCCGAACCTCGCTCCCCTGCTCTTTCACGCCGGACAATACGCGCGGCTCTCCTGAACCGGCTTGCGGGCGATCATCCCGATCAGCGCCGAACGCCCCCGGTGGCCACTACCTTCGTTGATCTCATCCTCGTATTCGACGAGTTCCTCGATCTCCCAGCCGGCAAATTCCGCCCGCAATATCGCTTCCGTGTACAGGTTTTCCACCGCCGACGGGCCGCCGGTACGGTATTCCAATTGTTTGGGCGTGTATCCCTGAAGCAAAACTCGACCGCCGGGCGCAGCCAACTGCTTCAACACATCAAACTGCCGGGAGCGCCCCGCGGGGTCGACAAACTGGATGAAGATCCCGACCACCCAATCAAAAGCCTCATGCATTGCCCTCGGCGACCAATCCGCTGCCAGCATGTCGGCGAGCATGAAATCGACTCGCACATGACGCCCGTTTGCCAGACGACGCGCCTTTTCAAGCGCCACCGGAGAAATCTCGACGGCCGTCACCGCCAATCCCTGCGCCGCCAGCCAGACCGAATTCCGCCCCTCGCCATCCGCCACCGACAGCACCGAATGCCCGTTCTCGAAACACGCCTGACGCTGTGCGAGAAAGCGGTTTGGCGCGGTGCCAAACAAATAGTCGTCACCGGCATCGCCATAACGCTGGCTCCAGATCTGCTCCTGATTCATCGCGAAAAACCCTGCGTGGCATCGCAACAAACGTCGCCGCGTGAGTGGGCGCTCACTGAAGTTTTCTGGTTCATGGTTTTGGTTCCTCTGGTAACGAAATAATCAGGCCAAATTCGACATCCAGTCACCAACCCGGTTCATCCTCATTGAACCTGGCGCAATCTGCGCATAGAATGCCGAATCCAGCCCAGAGCGGGCGTCGTATAATGGTAATACCCTAGCTTCCCAAGCTAGAGCCGTGGGTTCGATTCCCATCGCCCGCTCCACATCAAATTCAGACAGGTCGTTGATCTGCAAAAGAAAAAGCCAACCTCAGCGGGTTGGCTTTTTTGTTGTCTGGTCGATTTCTGGTCACAGCGAGAGTGTGCCAGAACTAGCTGCGTCCAACTCGTACTGTTACGTTTAACGAAAAATCGTAACCTGACCGTTCATCAGCAGGGGGAGGAGCCAGTCGCGGAGTTGGGCGAGTTGCTGGTTTTCTTTGGTGTTGTTGGCTATTTTTTCGAAAGCCAGTTCAAAGACTGCGGCAAACTTCTCAATAAGCTCACCTTTGGGAATAGCAAGTTTGGTCAGTTCGATGTCATTTGAGACGATGGAATCGAAGACCGAGCCGGAAGACTTGACCTGCAAGTGATGGATCAATTCCTTGGCAAGAAAGAACAGAAATACATGACTGATGCCGGCCTTGGCGCGTAGCGCATAGCAGGATTGATTCATTGCCATGTCGACACCCGCCAACACCAGTCTGCCCACGGAACCGCGTGCCGTGATGAAAACCGTATGCTTGCCAAACAGCTTAGTGCTACTGCCTTTCAGGCCTTCTTTGGTGATGTAATCCGCCGTTGAAAATTTGAAGATGGTTCCGTCGGCATCGGTGGGCGTGAAGAATGGAATGTCGCCATCCCAGTATTCAGGCTTCTTTTTCGTCGGTGTTCCACCTCCGAGCAAATCGGCAACGGCCAGAACGCTTGAGTCGCACCACCCCTCCGGAATCTCCCGTTTCAGCGTGGCGTTGTAGACCATCTTGCCGCCGGAGGATTTATAGGGTTTGCCGTTGGTGTCGGGGAAGTCGAACTGCACGAACCAATAGTCGTACAGTGTCTTGGCCATCGCCTCCAACTCGGCATTGATACGGTTGTTGCAGTCAATTTTGGCGTCGAGGGAGGAGAGGACGGCAGCGATTTTTTTCTGAGTGTTCAAGTGTGGAAGATGCACACTAAAGTCTTTGATTTGATCCCCGCTGATATGTGGAACTAGGGAACCTGTCGTGATGTATTTGACGTACTTGGTAAATTGAGGGCTGCCGATTACATACTTCAAAAATTTTGTATCAAGATTTTTTCCACCCCTCAATCGCGCCGTTCGCTGAACCAGTAAGGACGGCAAATCGTATCGAGAGACAGAAGCGTATTTGAGACCAGCGTCAATCCAGGGGCGATCCATAGCGAGAACGATGTCGCCTTCCTGCAATTCGTAGGGTACGAAAGCCTCGCGTTGTGAGGTCGGCCACTTTTTGGCATCACTCCAAGTCAATATTCCCTGGCCTATATTGTCACCACGAAGAAGCCTTACGCCATCGGATGTGTAGCCTTCACTTTTGAATGGAAATCCAACCAAAAAATCGACTTCATTTCTGAGGGTTGTCTTTCTTGAATTATTCATACCGCAACCCAGCCAACTGTTTCTTGATCTCCTGTTCCAGCACAGTCGATTCCTTAAACAACACATCCAGTCTGCCGGTAAACCCTTGCAATTTTTCGGCAAACTGAGCCGGAGTCAGGTCGCTGTATTCGATCTTCACTTCGAAATACTGTCCGGCGCTCAATGAATAATTCTTGGCAGCGATCTCGGCGTAACTGACCACTACCGAGAAGTCATCCACAGCCTGCTTGGCGTTAAAAGTGGCAATGATCCGATCCTCTTCGACTTCAGAAAGCAGGGTTTTCTGGTTTTTTCCGTCCTTGACCTTATAGATAAGGCCCGATGAAATATGAACTTATTGGGTTTTTCGGTGTCTGATTTTGATGGAAAAAGAGAACGCTAGAAAACAAACGCTGGAACAACTGCACGAGCGGCGAAAGCAGGTTGTTCGATTGCACAAGAAGGCC